>NZ_JBBORU010000001.1:527500-820000 GCF_038004765.1 Bacillus sp. FSL R5-0576 | reverse complement strand
GAAAGGAGGTGATCCAGCCGCACCTTCCGATACGGCTACCTTGTTACGACTTCACCCCAATCATCTGTCCCACCTTCGGCGGCTGGCTCCTAAAAGGTTACCTCACCGACTTCGGGTGTTACAAACTCTCGTGGTGTGACGGGCGGTGTGTACAAGGCCCGGGAACGTATTCACCGCGGCATGCTGATCCGCGATTACTAGCGATTCCAGCTTCACGCAGTCGAGTTGCAGACTGCGATCCGAACTGAGAACAGATTTGTGGGATTGGCTTAACCTCGCGGTTTCGCTGCCCTTTGTTCTGTCCATTGTAGCACGTGTGTAGCCCAGGTCATAAGGGGCATGATGATTTGACGTCATCCCCACCTTCCTCCGGTTTGTCACCGGCAGTCACCTTAGAGTGCCCAACTGAATGCTGGCAACTAAGATCAAGGGTTGCGCTCGTTGCGGGACTTAACCCAACATCTCACGACACGAGCTGACGACAACCATGCACCACCTGTCACTCTGCCCCCGAAGGGGACGTCCTATCTCTAGGATTGTCAGAGGATGTCAAGACCTGGTAAGGTTCTTCGCGTTGCTTCGAATTAAACCACATGCTCCACCGCTTGTGCGGGCCCCCGTCAATTCCTTTGAGTTTCAGTCTTGCGACCGTACTCCCCAGGCGGAGTGCTTAATGCGTTAGCTGCAGCACTAAGGGGCGGAAACCCCCTAACACTTAGCACTCATCGTTTACGGCGTGGACTACCAGGGTATCTAATCCTGTTCGCTCCCCACGCTTTCGCTCCTCAGCGTCAGTTACAGACCAGAGAGTCGCCTTCGCCACTGGTGTTCCTCCACATCTCTACGCATTTCACCGCTACACGTGGAATTCCACTCTCCTCTTCTGCACTCAAGTTCCCCAGTTTCCAATGACCCTCCCCGGTTGAGCCGGGGGCTTTCACATCAGACTTAAGAAACCGCCTGCGAGCCCTTTACGCCCAATAATTCCGGACAACGCTTGCCACCTACGTATTACCGCGGCTGCTGGCACGTAGTTAGCCGTGGCTTTCTGGTTAGGTACCGTCAAGGTACCGCCCTATTCGAACGGTACTTGTTCTTCCCTAACAACAGAGCTTTACGATCCGAAAACCTTCATCACTCACGCGGCGTTGCTCCGTCAGACTTTCGTCCATTGCGGAAGATTCCCTACTGCTGCCTCCCGTAGGAGTCTGGGCCGTGTCTCAGTCCCAGTGTGGCCGATCACCCTCTCAGGTCGGCTACGCATCGTTGCCTTGGTGAGCCGTTACCTCACCAACTAGCTAATGCGCCGCGGGTCCATCTGTAAGTGGTAGCCGAAGCCACCTTTTATGTTTGAACCATGCGGTTCAAACAACCATCCGGTATTAGCCCCGGTTTCCCGGAGTTATCCCAGTCTTACAGGCAGGTTACCCACGTGTTACTCACCCGTCCGCCGCTAACATCAGGGAGCAAGCTCCCATCTGTCCGCTCGACTTGCATGTATTAGGCACGCCGCCAGCGTTCGTCCTGAGCCAGGATCAAACTCTCCGATAAATGGATCACAGGTTAAGTTCACCGCATCCTGCGGCGACACCTGTGTGACCTGCGTCGTGCAGGCCCTAGTTTGACTGACTACGCACATCGCTGTGCGATTTTTTTAAAACTGAATTAACAGGTACGTTTTGTCTTGTTTAGTTTTCAAAGATCATTTTCACTTCTTGTTGAAGCGACTTTATTAATATAACATTTTGACTTTCTTTTGTCAAATGTTTTTTTGATTTATTTCCCCGCCGCTGTGAGCTTGTTTTCTCAGAAGCGCATCAGCGACGTTTAATAATATAACACGGTCAAGAATCAGAGTCAACACCTTTTTTAAAAGAATATCCTCGGTGATAGACAGCCTGTCCTTTCGTTTCTATCTGGCAGACGTTGATAAGTCCCTTTTCTGTCAAGTAATCAAGCATAACGCCAAGATCTTGGGTAAAGTGCTTTAGGTCATGATGTTGAAGAAGCTCACCGAATTGCCAAATGTCTTTTTCTTTCATTACTTCGAAAAGATGCGCCGAACCGATCTCGGCTTTGGAATGGATGAGAAAATCATTTGCTAAGAATAATAATTCAAGTCTTTTTTCCAGGCTCTCATGACTTTCAATCAGCTCGGAATATAATTTGTACACTTGCGGCTCCATCTGGCGCACTTGGCTCCACACCGTGGTTTCGGGATGGAATCCTCTGTCGATTACTTCAATACGTGCTAAATGATGCAGCGCATGAACAACAGCGTTGTAGGCATCTAAAAATTGATCGGCTTCAAAAAAAGCTTTCCCTTCAACATACCTTCTGATTAATTTGCCGTATTCGAGTCCGATCTTCAGTTTACGTTCGGCAAACGGAAATGTATTCAGCCTGTCAATCAGTTCAACTACGTATTCATTACGGTCAAACAAGACTCTGCCATTTACAATCCAATCTATGATTCTTCTATTTGTTCCAAGCAAAATCCATTCTTGAATCTGAGAATCTGTTACCACATGCAAAGAAGCTGTTTGATGATCAAATTCATAATGCTTTATAAAAACTGGCTCATCAGCATCCTTTACAATCACCAGCAAAGCTGCATCAAAGTTATCTGTTAAGGAAGATGTTTTGTTTCTTCTCTCAATCATAATGACAGCCAATGTATTGGGGTGACTTGCTCTTTCTTGGTAAATTGGACGGAGAAGATTTTCCATCACTATTCCTCCAATGCAATTGTTCAAATTTTTTTATTCTCTATTTGATTCAATTCTATGGTTAAAACGAAATTCCTTTTTTCTAAACACATTGAACTATTATAAACAATTTCACAGTAAGTCTCCATAAGTAAATTCCAATTCAACCGAAAACATGAAGAAAATCCCATCGGGTTTGTGCTATAGTTAAATCGGAGGGGGATGGACATGGCGAAATACTCCAGCAAAATTAATAAAATCAGAACATTTGCGTTAAGTTTGGTTTTCGTTGGGTTTATCATTATGTACATCGGGATCTTTTTCAAAGAGTCAGTTTTGCTTTCTAGTTTGTTTATGATACTTGGGCTTTTATCCATCGGTCTCAGCACGGTAGTTTACTTTTGGATCGGAATGCTTTCGACTAAAGCGGTTCGCGTCATTTGTCCAGGCTGTGATAAAGAGACAAAGGTTTTAGGAAGAGTCGATATGTGCATGCATTGCCGAGAGCCGCTGACTTTAGATAAGGGATTAGAAGGAAAAGAATTTGATGAGTCTTATAATAAAAAGAAAATGTCGAAATAAAATAAGCTGACCGTTTCGTGCGGTCAGCTTATTTTTAATGATTTTCTTTTTTCGAACACTCTTGGCAGACGCCGTAAATTTCTAAACGGTGGTGGCTTACCTTGAAGCCCGTGACGTGGGCAGCGAGCTGTTCCACTTCATCAAGGCCCGGGTAGTGGAAGTCCACAATTTTACCGCAGTTTTCGCAAATCGCGTGATAGTGATCAGATGTCACAAAATCGAATCTGCTGGAAGCATCACCGTATGTGAGCTCTTTTACCAAACCTGATTCCCGGAACACACGCAAATTGTTATATACTGTCGCTACGCTCATGTTAGGAAATTTCCCTTCCAGAGCTTTATATATATCGTCCGCTGTTGGATGAGCCATAGAGTTAACGAGATATTCCAGAATCGCATGACGTTGAGGAGTAATGCGAACTCCGGTTTCCTTCAACGTTTCTAAGGCTTCTTTTAGTTCATGTGCAGCCATCCGTCATGCACCTCTCTTCTAAAAAAAATTCTTACATTGTAATGTTTATAATTAGTGTAACTCTTCCTACGATAATTTGTCAATTGATATCAGGGTAAAAGTAAGCATAGGCTCATAGAGATTTACTTTTCCGACATATCTTTGAGGGTTTGAAGCGCTTCGGCTACATGGTCCTTTACTTTTACTTTTCTCCATTCTTTAATGAGCCGGCCTTCTTTATCAATTAAAAAAGTGGAACGCTCGATTCCCATATACTCTTTTCCGAAGTTTTTCTTCAGCTTCCACACATCAAATGCTTCCGCCAGCTCATGCTCGTCATCAACAAGAAGCAGAAATGGCAGGTTATGCTTCTCTTTAAATTTTCCGTGTTTTTCCTGGCTGTCCGGGCTGACGCCGATAATGACGGCATCCAGTTCAGCGAAGCTTTCGTGACTGTCCCGAAAATCGCATGCTTCAGTTGTACACCCCGGTGTCATGTCCTTTGGATAAAAATAAAGCACGATGTACTTTCCTTTATAATCCGATAATTTTACTGTTTCCCCATGATCACCTTTTAACTCAAGATCAGGCGCTTTATGTCCGATTTCTATAGTCATTACGTTACCTCCGGATGTTTTTTATTAAGCGTATCCAATTCTTGTCCAGATTACAACCATCTCAGCTGAATCTGAAGCCCGAAGCCATTGTTCTTGTTCGGAAGCATGCTACAATAGAAAGGACGCATGGAGATATAGGAGGTTTTTATTCTTGCATACAAAATCAATTGAACTTCACAATGAGGCATTACAGCACATTGTCGGCGGTGTAAACAGCCCGTCTAGATCATATAAAGCAGTCGGCGGCGGTTCTCCTGTTGCAATGGAGAGAGCAAGCGGCGCTTATTTTTGGGATGTGGACGGCAACAAATACATCGATTATTTAGCGGCGTACGGTCCGATTATTACAGGACATGCCCACCCGCATATTACAGAAGCGATTAAAAAAGCGGCAGAGAAAGGTGTACTGTATGGAACACCAACAAAACACGAGGTTACATTTGCAAAGATGCTCAAAGAAGCCATTCCCGCTATGGACAAAGTAAGATTCGTCAATTCGGGTACAGAAGCCGTTATGACGACCATCCGCGTGGCTCGCGCATATACAGGCCGGACAAAAATCATTAAATTTGCGGGCTGCTATCACGGGCATTCGGACCTTGTGCTTGTCGCCGCAGGCTCCGGCCCGTCTACTCTCGGCACACCAGACTCAGCCGGTGTACCGAAAAGCATTGCAAACGAAGTGATCACAGTACCATTTAATGATATCGATAGCTATAAAGCGGCTCTTGATAAATGGGGCAGTGAAATCGCGGCAGTTCTCGTTGAACCGATTGTCGGCAACTTCGGTATCGTCGAGCCGAAAGAGGGCTTCTTAGAAAAAGTAAATGAATTGACACATAATGCAGGCGCTCTCGTTATTTACGATGAAGTCATTACGGCTTTCCGCTTTATGTATGGCGGCGCGCAGGATCTCTTACAGGTGAAACCAGATTTAACAGCACTCGGGAAAATTATCGGCGGCGGACTTCCGATTGGCGCCTATGGCGGCAAACAAGAAATCATGGAGCAGGTAGCTCCGCTAGGGCCTGCTTATCAAGCAGGAACAATGGCAGGGAACCCCGCTTCCATCCTATCAGGCATCGCTTGTCTGGAAGTGCTTAAAGAGGAAGGCGTGTATGAAAAGCTTGATCACCTTGGCGCTATGCTTGAGGAAGGCATTTTGAAGCACGCAGAAACACACGGCATCACCATTACGGTCAACCGGTTAAAAGGTGCGCTCACGGTATATTTCTCTGATGAGAAAGTGGAAAATTACGAGCAGGCTGAACGGAGTGACGGAGAAACATTCGCTACGTTTTTTAAGCTGATGCTGGAACGCGGAATTAATTTAGCACCTTCTAAGTATGAAGCTTGGTTTATTACCACAGCACATACAGAGCAGGATATTAAAGACACGCTTGCAGCGGTCGAGGATGCATTTAAACATCTAAAAAACTAGAATCAAATACCTTGAACAGGAGCTTTGAGCTCCTGTTTTTTTTATGGAATCAAACAACGTGTAAGATTTTGGTCTTTTTCTAGAAAAATAGCTTGAATATTTGTATCGATCCCTGTATATTACTTAATTGTTTAGCAAATAAACTAACCGGGAATTTTAAGGATTAGCCCATTTGCTACGTCACACAATTTACTATAGAAAGGAATGCACGCACAAACCAATGAAACTTGGTGCCCGCATTTTCAAAACCGGGATTGCGATTACACTTGCCCTTTATTTGGCTTCGTGGATCGGGCTTCCCGCGCCGATTTTCGCTGGAATTGCAGCGATATTTGCGATCCAGCCGTCGATTTACCGCTCTTTTCTCATTATTATTGATCAGGTTCAAGCAAATATCATCGGAGCTGTGATTGCCACAGTGTTCGGCCTTATTTTCGGACCCAGCCCGATTATGATCGGGTTAACAGCAGTTATTGTCATTACAATCATGCTGAAACTTAAAATTGAACATACAATTTCAATTGCTCTTGTAACAGTCATTGCGATATTAGAATCTGCCGGTGACGACTTTTTAATGTTCGCGCTGATCAGAACAAGCACAGTCATCTTAGGGGTGCTTTCTTCCTTTATCGTCAACCTTGTGTTTTTGCCTCCTAAGTACGAAACAAAGCTGATTCATAATACCGTCGAAAACACCGAAGAAATTATGAAGTGGATCAGATTGTCCATGCGGCAGTCGACAGAGCATTCGATTTTGAAAGAGGATATTGAAAAACTGAAAGAAAAAATGATCAAGCTTGATCAGACATATCTTCTATATAAAGAAGAAAGAAGTTACTTTAAGAAAACGACTTATGTGAAATCAAGAAAGCTTGTCCTGTTCAGACAGGCCATTATTACGGCAAATCGGGCGCTTGATACATTGAAGAAGCTGCATCGTCTGGAAAACGAGATCTATCATATGCCGGAAGAGTTTCAGGAAACACTGACTGAAGAACTTGATTACCTGCTTTACTGGCACGAACGGATTTTGATGAGGTTTGTCGGAAAAATCAAGCCGCATGATGACGCGGTTGAAGAAGGCATCCAGTATAAGCAGCTTTTAACAAAGTCATTTTTAAAAAATCAGCAGAATACGGATGAGGAGCTTATTGATTACAACATGCTCAATATTATGGCAAGCGCCGTGGAATATCGCGAGCAGCTTGAACATTTGGAAACACTTATCACAAGTTTTCAAACGTATCATCCGAAAGACTGCGAAATAGAAACAGAAGAGTAACCCGGTTAAACAGCCGGGTTTTTTTATACACAAAAAAATCTTATATCCTTCGTTAAAAGGATATAAGATTGATGTTTTAGTTCAAATTTTGAATGGTAAATAAATGCTTGTACTGGCTCTCATAGTCCATGAGTTCATCATGGGTTCCGATTTCAATGATTGTGCCGTTTTCCATGACAACAATCTTATCCGCATGGGTGATTGTCGATAAACGGTGGGCGACAACAAAAGTTGTTCTATCCTTCGCCAGTTTGTCCATCGCTTCTTGAATGTAATGCTCACTTTCCAAATCCAGAGCTGATGTAGCTTCATCTAAAATGAGGAGCGGCGGATTTTTCAGGAATACCCGCGCAATTGAGATCCGCTGCTTTTGTCCGCCTGAAAGCTTAACGCCTCGTTCTCCCACTCGGGTCTCATATCCTTCTGGAAAACTCATGATAAATTCATGGGCATTTGCAGCCTTGGCGGCTTCGATTATCTCTTCAAGTGTGGCATCAGGCTTGCCGATCGCGATATTTTCCCGAATCGTTTCACTAAATAAAAAGGTATCCTGAAGCACCATACCAACCTGGTTGCGAAGGCTTCTTGCTTCATAATCGCGAATATCCGTCCCATCAATCAGCAGTCTGCCGCTTGTTACATCATAAAATCTTGGGATCAGGCTGACGAGCGTTGATTTTCCTCCTCCGCTCATGCCGACGAGAGCTACAGTTTCTCCTCTATTTACTTTTAAGGATACATCATGAAGAATATTTTCTTTGTCCTTCTCATATTGAAACGAAACGTTTTGAAACTCCACTCCTCCGCGAATCTGATCGGCCTTTATCGCATTTGGTTTGTCAGTGAGTTCATAGGGCTCGTCAATAAATTCAAACACCCTGTCCATTGATGCGATTGACTGTGTCAAAGTTGTAGAGGAATTGATCAGCCTTCTAACAGGGTTGTACATTCTGTCAATATATCCGACAAACGCGACCATTGTTCCGACTGTCAGCGGTCCATTAATGACAAAATACCCGGCGCACGCTATGACGATGAGCGGCGCCAAATCTGTAATGGTATTAACGACCGCAAAGGTTTTGGCGTTCCAATTCGTGTGTCGGATGGCTTTATCTAAGAAATGACCGTTTTTCTCATTAAATTGAGCCTGTTCATGATCTTCTATCGCAAAGCTTCTGATGACAGGCATGCCTTGAATGCGTTCGTGCAAATGCCCCTGCACTTGAGCAAGAGCCTGTGAGCGCTCCCTTGTCAGCTTTCGTAAACGGCCGTAAAAATACTTCACTGATATTCCGTATAATGGGAATAATACGATAGAAATCAGCGTTAATTTAACGTCCAGTGTGAGCATGATAGAGATTACAATCAAAATCGTCAGCATATCGAGCCATATATTCATCAGCCCTGTGATGACGAAATCCTTTGTTTGTTCTACATCATTAATCACTCGGGAAATGACTTCTCCTGTTCTTGTGTTCGCGTAAAAACGAAGGCTCAGTTTTTGTATATGGTCAAACAGCTTAGCTCTTATATCATAAAGCACCTTGCTGGCAGTCCACTGGGCAAAATATTGCCGGTAATATTCAACAGGCGGGCGCAAAATTAAAAATAAGGCGAACATGATCGCCATAATCGTGAACAATGACGTGGTTTTGTCACTGGCCGTGCCGCCTCCTTGAATAATGTCGTCAACTACGTACTTCAGAAGCAATGGGAGAGCAAGCGGAATGGAAAATTTGACGATCCCGATTAACACTGTAACGAAAATTTGCTTCTTATAAGGTTTGACGAATTGCATATAGCGTTTCATAACCCCCACGTTGATTCCCCCTCTCTCTTTCTCATGATGTGTGTGAGCCCATGTGAAAAACCTGTTGTACCCCGCAACAGGTTTTTACGTAACCATTATTTTGTATAGCGCAGATACCGTTCATACCACATATCGACAAACTCGGGCGCAAACGGTCCCTGACGCTGGTGAATCCAATGGAGCAGCGTATTTAAGTAGTCTCTTAAAATACTGTCGATTTCTTTTGGATAATTCATGGCTTTCCGATGATCATCATATTCGTCTTCATCGAGAATATTGTAGGTCATGTCAGGAAAAACCTTAACATCTAAGTCATAATCAATATATTTAATTGCTTCGCCATCATAGGCAAACGGAGAACTGATGTTGCAATAATAATGAACCCCGTCTTCCCTCAGCATCCCGATGACATTAAACCATTGTCTTGCGTGAAAATAACAGATTGCGGGCTCTCTGGTTATCCATGTCCGGCCGTCTGATTCGGTTACCATCGTCCGGTCATTGGCTCCGATGACACACATTTCTGTACTTTTTAAGATTGTTGTCTCATTCCAAATTCTATGAATCAGCCCGTTGTGCTTATAGCTGTGAATTTGAATGGTTTCTCCTTCCTTGGGATAGCCCATATTTCTCCCCTACTTTCTATAAAGCCCTACAGTTAGTATGTCCAAATTTGCTTACCGACAACGTCTTTTACCTATTATAACGTTACAAATTGAAAAATGAAAATAAAAGAGCCATTCCGGCCGGGGAATGGCACATTCCTGCACTACACAAAGGAAGACGGCTTTTCTGAGCTGCGATAAGAACGAATGACCTGCTCTGTCTGCTTTTGAAACATATCCTGTATATCGGCAAGGTGTTTCCGTTTTACCGCAATTTCAGCCTGAATCCCACGCAGCCTTGCATCCCTTTCCAAATGCCGGAGTTCCGCCTCAATTTGTTTGCAGCGGTCGAGCTCTGATTGGAGATCGAGAAGCTTATCCATCGTTTTCATCTGTTCACTTACCAGCTTTTCAAATTCGGTCATCGGTTCCTCCTTCAGCCTGATGAAAGTATAAACATTTCCTCCTTTAATCATTTCGATCTCCGTAAAGCAAACCCTTTGACTCATTCTGTAGACCTTCCACAAGTTTTGTCGTTTTTCAAACAGAAAAAAGCACTTCCACCCGAAGATGAAGTGCTTTTTTCTGTTTCAGTGATTAGCTGTTTTGTTGTTTGTTTTGTTCAGCAGATTGGTTTTGCTGTCTTACCTGCTGTGCGTCAGTTTCACTAGCGAATTCAGTGCCGAATTGACCTTGTTGTCCAGCTGATTGCTGGTTTTGTTTTCTGACTTGCTGAGCGTTTGTTTCGCTAGCAAATTCAGTGCCAAATTGACCTTGACCAGCAGCTGATTGTTGGTTTTGTTTTCTAACTTGTTGAGCGTTTGTTTTGCTGAAGTTATTTGAGTTAGCCATTGTTATCACCTCCACGGTCATTAGAATGTGCAGGTGATCGTATAGCTATTCCTCTTTTTTAAAAATTTTTAAACGAGCAGTGAGCGTCCGCCGTCAACGATAATTGTCTGTCCGCGGATCATGTCAGCCTTGGAAGACACTAGAAACTCAACAGTATCAACCATGTCTTTAATTTCGACCATGCGTCCCGCCGGCGTGTTTTGGCGCGCATCCTCAAGCAGATCTTCTCTATTCGGGAAGTGTTTCAGCGCATCTGTGTCGATCGCTCCGCCTGAAACAGCATTGACGATAATTTGTTTTGGTGAAAGCTCAACGGCAAGATAACGGGTTAAAGCCTCTAACGCTGCTTTTGATACACCGACCGTGGTGTAGTTTTCAAGATAGCGGATAGAGCCTAATGAACTGATGCTGACAATATGCCCGCCTCCGTTCTTCTCCATTAGCTTGGCAGCTTCCTGAGCGCAGAAAAGCAATGCTTTCGCATTAATATTCATCGTCCAGTCCCAGTGTGTTTCTTCTAATTCCATGACAGGTCTTAGTACTCCTGAAGCGGCATTATTGACAAAAACATCAAGTCTGCCGAACGTTTCATCAATTTGCTGAAACATTTCTTTGATTTTTGCAGGCTGTCCTACGTTTGCTTTTACGACAAGCACTTTAACGCCAAGCTTTTCGATTTCTTCCGCTGTTTCTAATGCTGCTTTTTTGCTGCGTGCATAGTTAATGACGATGTTATAGCCGTTCTCAGCAAGTCTGATCGCGGCCGCTTTTCCGACACCGCGGCTGCTTCCTGTTACGAGTGCACATTTATTTTGTTCCATTTTTCCTCATCTCCTTGTAGCGTATAGTTCTTTTATTTCCACAAACAATAATGGCAAGAACTTTAAAGGGGGGTCTTCTGTTATGTATGTCGGACGTGATATGAGCGAATTGAACATGGTTTCCAAAAAAGATTGGAAGAACAGTGAACTCGCTTATTTTCATCATGCCTTTCAGCAAATTATGCCTTATTTGAACGAAGAAGGCCAATCAAAATACCGGGAATTAACGCAAGAAATTGAAGCGCGCGGCGGAATGAAGCGCAATGAAGCGGACTACAGCCACGGCACGCGCGTCTCTTACGATTAAGAATGGTTTACGGAGCAGCCGAGATGGCGGCTGCTTCTACTGCCATCTTCCAGATTTTTTGATGTGACACCGGGAACGCAAATTGTTCGAGCTCTTCTTTCGTTACTTTTTTCAGCTCGCTGGTATCCGACACTTGTTTTACTTTACCGAAAAACACTGAAATATTCCATACCAGGTGGGTGAAAACATGCTCGACTACACCTTGCAGATCACTGATATCAGCTTGTATGCCATATTCGTTTTCTAAGAAAGCAATGAGCTGTTCACGCTCAGTTTTGATCCCTTTTTGTGTTTCAAGATTAGGGAATTCCCACAGGTTGGCGAGCAAACCTTTAGACGGCCGTTTGTGGATATACACTTGTCCGTCTTCATCAGTCAGTACGATCGCGGCCATGGTTTTGATCCCGGGCTTTTTCTTTTTGCTTTTTACCGGAAGCTCCCGTTCAGTGCCTTCTTCAAATGCTGAGCAATGCTGCTGAACCGGGCATAGCAGGCATGAGGGTGATTTTGGCGTGCAAATCAAGGCTCCAAGCTCCATCAAGCCCTGATTAAATTCAGATGGTTTTTCTTTGGAAATAAAAGCTCGTATGGCGTCTTCAAAGATCGTTCTTGTTTTTGGTTTGGCAATATCATCCCAAATAGAAAGAATTCTGGACATGACACGCATCACATTTCCGTCAACCGCGGGAATGGGTTTATTGTAGGCAATGCTGAGCACCGCTCCCTTTGTATAAGGGCCGACGCCTTTTAACCCGCCAAAATCTTTCTCGTCTGGAGGGACAATGCCGCCGTATTCCTGTTTCACTTCTTTTACCGCGCTTTGCAGGTTTCTGACTCGCGAATAATAGCCGAGCCCTTCCCATGCTTTCAGCACCTTTTCTTCATCAGCATCAGCGAGCGCTTCCACTGTCGGGAATTGTTCCACAAACCGCAGAAAGTAAGGAATCACTGTCTCTACTCTCGTTTGCTGCAGCATCACTTCAGATACCCATACCTTATAAGGATCTTGGTCCTCTCTCCACGGCAGAACGCGCTGCTCTCGTTCAAACCATGAGATTAAATCATCGCGAAATTGCTGTATGTCTTTTTGTTTTAATTTGTCTTCAAGTACGTTCATATGTGTTTCTCCCCAGTCTTTCGCGCCCCGCTTTTCTTTAGACTGTTTTTTGTTGTACACTAAGGGCACAGTACGATAATATGTTACATTAAATAGTAATAAAGAAAAAGCGGAAACATATGAGAACGATTGAATCAGTTTAAAAATTGGGTATATGAAAATGGGGAATTTCTTACAAAGTGAATGTGCAGGATCATCCTGCAAGGAGGTCACCTATGGATACGGGCACACATGTCGTTATGGGCATCGCACTGGGCGGTATTGCGACGCTTGATCCTGTTGTCGGATCAGATCCGGCAATGGCTCACGCTGTTATGATCGCAACGCTTGCGGGCTCTCAGGCTCCGGATATTGATACTGTGTTAAAGCTTAAAAACAATGCTGTTTATATAAGGAATCACAGAGGATTTACCCATTCAATTCCCGCCGTTTTGTTTTGGTCTGTCATCATCCCGGCGATTCTGTATTTATTTTATCCTCAGGCCGATTTTCTGCACCTGTGGCTGTGGACACTGCTGGCAGTCGTTCTACATGTCTTTGTTGATATATTCAACGCCTATGGAACACAAGCCATTCGTCCGTTTTCGAAAAAATGGGTTGCGCTCGGGCTGATTAATACGTTTGATCCGTTTATTTTTATCAGCCATCTAGCAGCTATCGCGATTTGGTATGCAGGCGGGAGTCCCGGCATCACGTTTCTCAGCTTATATATCATATTGGCAGGCTATTACTTGGTGCGCCTGATCATGCAGCTGAGAATTAAACGGAAGCTTCATGAGATGATTCATGATGAGATCGAAAGCATTATTATTTCTCCAACGATGAAATTCAGGCAATGGCGAATCGCAGTGACGACAGCACATGCTTTCTATGTAGGAAGAAGCATGGAAGGACATGTCGTGATTCTGGATACATTTAATCGGGTGCCTGTTCCTGAAACCGATGTAATGCATGCGGCAAAGCAGGATGATAACATCGCGGCGTTTCTGTCCTTTTCTCCGGTTTACCGGTGGGAAGTGGATACGTTTAAAGATCATTATGAGGTGAGATTTATCGACCTGCGTTATCGGAGCAAAGGCCATTATCCGTTTGTCGCAATTGTTCATATCGGCCATGATCTCACAATTCGTTCATCCTATACGGGATGGATATTCAGCGAAGAAAAACTACAGAAAAAATTAAAGCTCGGCTCTATATAGAGCCGGGCTTTTTACGTCTTATATAAAAAACAGCAAGCAGCAGACTGACGAGAGATATGATCGCCGATATTTTGAAGTATGGCGGATAGTAAGTCAGCTCAATGTGATTGTCTCCCTTTTGCGCCTTGAAGCCTATAAAAGCATAATCCGCTTTTTCGATCTTCTGTGTTTTTCCATTGATCTTCAGCTCCCAGCCTTTTTCATATGGGATCGGAAGCATGATGTACTGGTCTTTTGACAGATGATAGGCAAAGGTCAGTCGATTTTTGTTCCAATTCAGTTTGTCTGCTTTCTCTGTTTTATTTTGCATTACAGCGTTTTTCAGCGTTTGGTAATTTTCTTCATAGAGCGCTATGTTTCTCAGCTCATAGGTTCCTTTCGGAAGATTGATTGAGATATGGCGTGATTTAGGCACTCTTACCGTTATATTATTTACTCCGGTTTTATATATCGATTTGTTCGATTTCCTTGTTGTGACATAATCATTTACCTTTAACGTAAATCCTTTGTCTTTTGCTTTGCTTTTCAAATAAAAGCTGACATAGTAGTCTCCCGGAGCGGATGATGGCTGTTTCGGGGTGATGATCAGCTCTCCTCCGTTTTCTCCAGTTACGGTTAGCAGCCCCTTTTGATACTGGGCTTGTTTTGCGGTGATGTCCGACTTGGTGATCAAATTGGACGGTTTTGGTGTCTGCTCCGTTTTTCCTGATGGATCTTTTAATATAATTCCTTTCAGCATCGCCTGTTCTTTCGCAAGAGCGGGCAATCGGTCCAGCTCACTTTCGCTGTATATGGCATCCGCTGTTTTGACGAATGGAAGCATGTACTGATTCTCATAAACTGCATAATGCTCTGTTTCTAAATGCTTTTTGAAGCCGTACGGGACGCTGGCTTCGTTTGTTTTTTCGGTCATATAATATTTGCCGTAAAGCAGGCTGTATAAATTCGCCCTGTCTCCCAATGACGCGTAACGGCTGACGCTTTCCCTGCCCATATCGATGCTTAAATCATTCCAATAGAAGGCCAGCAGATCTTTGTTTAAAATGCTGGAATACGCGCTGAAGCCATTAAACCCGTAAATGATTGGCGTATTATTGCGGACCCCGTTCATCCAGTCGATTCTCATGAGCGGATCATCGTCTTCCTTCTGTAAACGTCTAATGAGCTCAGATGATTCCCGCCCTCTGTATTCCTCACTTGTAAGATATTCTTTTGTCACACTGTCCAAATCGCCGCCTTCTGAGAGCGCGTATTTTTGATAGGAGTTGGCGACAAACAGCGAAGAAAGAATGATTATGCCGTACACAGCCATGTTTGCCCGTTTTTTCGCAAAAGCTGCAGCAAACAAGGCTGCGATTGTCATGAGTAAGAGCAATAGAATACTTTCATTCGCAGGCTTCCATATATCGAGCTTATACCTTTGGATATGATACAAGTAAAGAAGCAGGACGACAGCTGCGGCCGGGAGCAGTTCTTTCCGTTTCAAATCAGACAGCTGTGACAAACCAGCCGCAGCTGCTCCCGCAATGGTAAAGGCCAGAACATATTCAAACCGGTTTTGCGGGGCGGAAAAACCGTTAAAGACGCTTGCCGCATACGGACTGAAATGAAAAAGAATAAACAGCAGGCTCAATCCGGCAAAGAGACGAAACACACGGTTTTTGTAAAAAGAAATAATAAACAAAAACAGCAGAAAAGCGGCCGGCACAATGATGATCCGGCTCGAAAATAAGATATTATCATCGAAATTGAGCCACTCTATTTTCTGGCTGTATGGAGGGCGCAGGTTGTTTAAAAAACCGTATACCACCGGCACAAACGCCGCCGCACTGATGCCAAAAGAAATGAAGCCTGAAACCAGAAATAATCTGATTTGAATCCATCTTTTCTCTTCATGTGGTTCCAATCGGATCAGCCATCTGAACAGCACATAGATTCCGATGAATATAAGGTTTATGTATGCAAAGTAAAAATTATTGATTAACGTCAGCGAACACGCAACGATAAACCACGCCGGACGCCGCTCTCTAATAATTTTTTCTGCGCCAAGCACAAGCAGCGGAAGCCAAACCATTGTATCGGTGAAAAATTCCCAATACGCTTCGTGACGGAAATAAATAATTGAGACGCCGTATAACACAGCTCCCGTGAACGATGCCGCCCTGTGCTTGAGAAGATAATGAAAAACAGAAGCGGACGTAAAGATAATCAAGCTCAATTTGAAAATACTGATAAAAACAGCTGACTCTGCCCAAAAAAGCGTATCCGCTTCTCCGATCAGCTGGACGGCTTGAAGCAGCCAAACAGCGGCGGACACAGCAAGAAAAAGAAAAGACGCAGAAAAATAATAGCCGAGCTGACTGAATGTGCCGCCGCCAAGTCCGAATGAATAATTGTAGAAAAAATTCCCGTGTGTATATTGGTCAAATAATAATTTTTTAAATACGATCATTTGCGCAAGCCCGTCACCCGGACCTGTCATATACCTGCCTTCCGCCCATTCTTTCACAAAAAAAGCGTGTGCCAGAACGGACACCAGCAAACTGGCCGCATAGATCATGATATGTTTTCTTTTCATATAAATTCTCCAGTCTTGCTTTTAAGATAATAGACACGCAAAAAAAGCACTGCCAATGGCGCTTGGTATTTTCAGTGCATTTTTGTCAGACGCCGCATGCTTTTTAATTCGTTCGTTTCAGGCAGGTCTTTGTTCGGGATATTCGCTTCTTTGATCAAATAATGCGGGCGTTTTTTTGTTTCATAATAGATTCGGCCGATATATTCCCCTATAATTCCAAGGCTTAACAGCTGTACTCCGCCGAGAAATAACACTGCTGAGATAATGGTGAAATACCCAGGCACAGAAATACCGTTAGTCAGAATTTTAACGAATGTGGCAATGATATAAATGATGGAAAGCAGCAGGATGAAAATGCCTGTATAAAAACATAATCTCAGCGGCTTATGGTTAAATGAAACGACGCCGTCCATTCCGTAGTTAAACAGACTGCTGAACGACCATTTGGAGGTGCCGTTTTTTCGTTCGACATTTTCATAAAATACAATTTTCTGATCAAAGCCAATCCAGCAAAAAAGGCCTTTTGAGAAGCGGTTTCCTTCGCTCAGCTTCAAAAGTGCATTCACAGCTTGGCGGCTTAACAATCTGAAGTCACCGACACCGTCACGCAAATCGACTTCCACCGCTTTATTAATGAACTTGTAATACATAGATGATAAGAGTGAGCGGACAAAGCTGTCCCCTTTTCTGTTCCTTTGGGCAATGACTTGGTCATACCCTTCTTCGTAGCCTTTGATAAATTCCTTTAGCAAATATGTCGGATGCTGCAGATCGGCATCCATGACAATAACCGCCTCGCCCTGAACATGCTCAAAGCCCGCCAAAATTGCGGCTTCTTTTCCAAAGTTTCGAGAAAAAGATATATATTTTACCCGGCTGCACGTCGCTGCCAAGTCTTTGATCTGCTGAAGCGTGTCATCAACACTTCCGTCGTTTATGAAGAATATTTCATAGTCATAATGAATGTTTTTAAATTCCTTTTTTAAAGATTCATGAATGAGTTTAACATTATACCCTTCATTGTAAGACGGGATAATAATCGAGATTAATCCTTGCTTCATTAAGGCACCTTCTTTTTATTATTCTTTTTAAGTATTGCCTTAGGGGAGTTTTACACAAATCTTCAGTAAGGCTATTCCTTTTTTTAAAGTCGTTTAAACCTGTTTTTTGTTACAATTTTATGGTGACATTCATGATTTTTAATGTTATTTTGTCATGTTTAAAACAGACTATGAAAAAAAACGCACAGAAAAAGTCTGCCATTATGACAGACGGATGGAGAGAAATTTTAGCTTATTGGTTCTTAAGATATTCCAAAATCAGCTGATTGACGATGGCTGGCTTTTCGTGGTTAATCCAATGGGAAGCTTCATCAACAAAGATGAGATGTCCATTCGAGCAATGCCTTTCCGTCTCTTTCGCAAGCTTTCTGCTCAAAAAGCGGTCTTCCATTCCCCAGATCATTCGGTAAGGTACTGTTTCGTAAGAGGGTTTCTCTGCCAAGCTTCCTTTTCTGAGGGCTCTGTACCAGTTCAGCATAGCTGTCAGCGCGCCCGGCTGTTTCCACGCTTCTTTGTACCTGCTGACATCCTCGGATGTAAAAAGCGCGGGACGGTCGGATAATCCAATCGCTTTGTCTAATGTTTCATAATCATTTTCCCTTAGTGATGCCTCCGGTATATCGGGGAGCTGGAAGTATGCGATATACGAGCTTTTCAGCCATTGCGGCGGATAAAGCGGCGTTACGGTTTTCATGACGTGCGGGTGCGGAATATTGATCGCGATCAGTTTTTCAAGATATTCCGGGCGTGTGGAAGCCAAATGCCATGCAACAGCCCCTCCCCAGTCATGCCCGATGACAATTGCTTTTTCATCAGTGAATTGCGTAATAAGCCCGATGATATCATCTCTTAATGTATCAATCCGATACGAATCAATTCCTTCCGGTTTGTCACTGAGATTGTAGCCCCGCTGATCAGGAGCAATGACCCGGTAACCCGCATCAACAAGCGGTTTGATTTGATTTTTCCAGCCGTACCAAAACTCAGGAAATCCATGGAGCAGGACAATTAACGGGCCATCTTCCCGTCCTGCGGCTGCAACGTGAAGCGTGATTCCGTTCGTATTGACAAACTGGCATTTAACTCCGTCCACTTCTATCTCCTCCTTGACTGTGCGTCATGATTTTCAGCCTTTTCTCCGTCAGCATAAATGTTATGACACAGGCGGCAATCAGCAGGATAAGCTGAAGAATAAACAAGTTTGATCCCAGCAGCAAACCCATTCCCGCAATCACCAAGCCTGACAGGATCATTAATGATGCACTGTAACGGTTCGCTTCATTCCATAATCTTTGATCTGACATTGAGCGTCTCGTTCTGTACCCGTACACACTGTTGATCGATTTGGGAGGAAACAGTTTGATCAGTATGCCCGCAATGATCATAAGCCCTCCGCCGACTAAACCCGTCATATCATCATCTCCTTTCTCATTGTTACGTGCAGAAAGAAGAAATGTTTCATGCATAGGCAAAAAGACAAGCCTCGGCCTGCCTTTTTATCGCATTTGTAAATCCTTTGTGTGAATATAGCCTTTAACTCCGCCATAATCCACGAACGCCCAAGTGAAGTCAAATCCGCCGTTTTCACTGAATCCCCACCCAAGTATTGTCACCTCTGTTCCAGATGAGAGCTGTTTAGCTTTTCCATTTTCGGGCGTCGGTGCATAGAAGGCTGTCTGTTTCATTGTTTTCGCTTGGCTTGCGGTTTTCATTAAAAAGTGAGTTGAAATATATGCTTTCTTTCCTTTGAAATAAATTTGAGCCCAATCGGCATTTACGAACCTATCGACTTTTACCTTTTGTTCTGATGATACAGTGCCGAGAATATCACCTTCATGATTTGGCTCAGTCCGGACATTCAGTTTTCCTGCTTTTATGATGTAAGTATCGGATGATGGCATGCTGACAGATATGTCGTGAAGGGGCGCAGCTTTTGCTGCGGGAGCGGAATGAAGTGCTGTCAAACCCAGTCCTGCGGCAGCTGTTAAAGCGAGCATTACTTGTTTCTTTTTCATATAAAGCTCCTCCTCGCATTTTGACAAGATATAAGTGGTATTCCCTGATTGACAGGCTGGTGAAACATGTTTTGTTTATGATTTCTTCCTGTTAAGGTAATTTTAAGAAAATGAAAAAACCTGCCGGTCGTTAACGGCAGGTTTTTAATGCAAAAGGCCTCTGCTTTGATTTAAGTAATCATTCACGTCGTTACGGGAGCTTTGAAAAAGGTGGAGCTGGCCGCCATAGTTTTCAATCCATTGTGTGACGATTTTTTCAGTCATTTTTTCACCTTGATAGGCGTGTCCGGCTTTTGCATAGGTTGCTTCGAAATCGCTCCATAACAATTCCACCCACGTTTTTGCCTGTATATAGCTGATCATCTCGTTCTTTTCCAGAAGCAGATTAGTCAGTTTCTCAATGTACATATTCATGTGTGCAGTCTCCTTTCTTCAGGAAAAAAATAACGCTTTATTACGTAGTGTTCTCCATATACTAACCTTACGTCTTCATCTGGAAAGACGCAACTTTTTGATCTCGAATCTAGGGGGATATGACATGGTCCGAAATAAAGAAAAAGGATTTCCTTACGAAAACGAAAACAAATTTCAGGGTGAACCGAGAGCAAAGGACGATTATGCTTCAAAGCGTGCTGACGGATCTATCAATCAGCATCCTCAAGAAAGAATGAGAGCCTCAGGCAAACGGTAAAGAAGAACAGCTGCATACACTGCAGCTGTTTTTACCCTTTATTGACTTGATATTCGTAGACGCTCTTCTTTTCTGATAAGTGTGCGAAGGTAGAAAGCACAAGTCCGCATGCGGTCATAAGCGCACCTCCTGCAAACAGCCAGGAATAAGAGCCTGTTCCGTTTAAAATCATTCCGCCGATCCATGCACCAAGGGCATTGGCAAGGTTAAATGCTGATACGCTGACAGCTGCGGCAATGGTTGTGCCGCCCTCAGATGAGGAAATGACCTTTGTTTGCAGAAGAGGCGGCGTGCCGAATGCGCATGCCCCGAATAGGAACGTTGCCACAATGGCTGCAGCCGGGTAAATGGCAATGTAAGGAAATACAGCCAGAACACCGATTAAACCGATCATTACGCCGATCATCGTCCGAGTCAGCAAAGGCAGCGGTACCTTTCCAGCAAAGAAATTCCCGGCAACGCCTCCCAATCCATACGCAAAGAGAGCACCTGTAATGCCAACCGTGCTGAATCCGGCTGAATGCCTCAAAATGGGTTCGATAAAGGTGTAGGCGATAAAGACACCGGAATAGCCTAAAATGGTAATCGCGAAGGAAAACAGCACTTGTTTGTGTTTAAAAACCCCCCACTCATTCATAAGCATTGGGATCACTTTTGGTTTTCTGTTCGGCACGGCAGCCATAAGGCCTAAAAATCCGATGACACCAAGTGCCGTAATGATGGAAAACACCGCTCTCCAATTCAGGACATCTCCGAGATAAGAGCCGAATGGAACACCAAGCATTAGAGCCACTGTCAGTCCGCCGTTCATTGAAGCAGCAGCTGCAGCACGCTTTTCCGGCGGAACCATTTCACTTGCGAATACCATGGCAATCGCGAAGAAAGCGCCGTGAATGGACGCAGATAAAATTCTTGAAATGGCCAATACCGCAAAATTCGGCGCCAGTGCGCTCATCAGGTTGGAAAGGATAAATATCGCCATCAGCCCAAGAAGCACAGGCTTTCTCGGAAGCTTGACGGAAATGATGGTGACGAGCGGCCCTGTCAAACAAACGCTTGCCGCATAAGCCGTGACAAGAAGCCCTGCGGATGAAACCTGTATATGAAAGTCATTGGCAATCGACGTCAAAATACCCATCACCGCGTATTCTGTATAGCCGATTGAAAATGTACAAATCATAAGAACAAATATAATAAATTTTACAGATGGGTTTTTGATACTCAACGTCATCGCCTCCTTTGATTTTAAAAAACAACGAGTTTCATCTTAAAAGATTTTTCAAGTGAATTCAATGATTTTTTCTTTAAGAATTCGTGTAAATGTGCTGCAAACAAAAAGAGGCTGATCATCAGCCTCCTGTTACGCTTTATTCTTTTTCTTGCAATACTGAGATTGGCAGCGCTTCCTCTTGCTGAGGGGAAGAGGTCCTGTATCCCCATGCGAAAACGCCATTTAAATAACTGATGGTAAACTCGTCCTCAGTGTTTTCCACACGATATGTTTCTCCCGGTGAGTAATCTTCCGGGTTCAGCAAATATGCTTTTGCCATCGTAATTTTCCGTTCGAGCACTGCCAGTTCGTTTATGATTCCATGCTGTTCGGCTTTTCTTGCTTTTTCAGAAAGTAATGCGATTTCGGTATTGAGTTCGTGAGGTGTCATTTGACTGTATCGTTTCTCCATTTCAGTACTCCTCTTCCTGCAGTAATTGCTCGATTAAATCGAGTGAGAATCCTTTGCGGAATAAAAATTGTTTGACCTTCATGGCGCTTTCATATGAGCCGTCATAGCGGTATTTTCTAAACGCTTTTTCCGCGTGAAGGCGCAGCGCTTCTTTCTCTGTGTCTTCATCATTTTCATATTCAATCTGATCCATCGCCGCGCTGATAACATCAAATGAGAAGCCCTTGCGCTGAAGCTGCAGCTGGGCGCGCTGTTTGAGTTCTTTCGTCGAAAGCTTTTTATCTTTTTTGAGAAGCTTTTCAACATGCTTGACCGCTTCTCTTGTCTGATCTTCAAAGGAAAAGGAACTTAGCACCTCCTTAATTGTATCGTCATCAATTCCCTTCGCTCTTAGCTCTCTGAACAAAACATCAGGGCCTTTTCCGTTTGTTTTTTTGTGAGTGCTGACATAGGCTGAGGCAAATTCCTGGTCGTTTAAGTACTTGTAATCGTTAAGCCTATGGATGACTTCCGCAATGACGGGGGGCGAGGTTTCTTTTTTCTTTAAGTGGTCCTCGACCTCTTTCGTCGACCGCATTCGATAGGATAAAAAGTCAAGCGCACGGTTGAAGCCTTTCTTCACTTCATCGCCGTATTGAATCTCAATGATGTCAAGATCATCGAGTTCTTTTCCCTTCTTGAGCTCAAATTTCACGAGCACATCCGCGTCCACGCTGAAGGCGTATTTATCATCCAGAAAAATATTGAAGCGTTCCGTATTCTTTTTTTGCGTTGATATTTTTGTAATAAACGGCATCTTAATCTCCCTTCTCAGGCCTGAAACGCGTTTTCTTTTATTACAATGAGGTAAAGTATATTTATTAGAACGATGAGGAGAGATGTTCATGAATATCGCAATGACGGGCGGAACCGGTTTTCTCGGCCAGCATCTGACAGGCGTTCTTATCCGCCAGGGACACCATGTTTATATTTTATCAAGAAACGCAAGAGAAACTGAACAAAAAAATATGACATATGTGCAATGGCTGACGGAAGGAGCCGCCCCGGAGCAGGAACTTCCTCATATTGATGTCTGGATAAACCTTGCGGGAAAATCGATTTTTGGCCGCTGGACAGAAAAAACGAAGCAGCACATTCTCTCCAGCCGTATCAATGCGACGCGTGAAGTGCAGCGGCTTATTCAGAAACAGAAGGAGAAGCCGAAGACATTGATCCAAGCCAGTGCCGTGGGTATTTACGGGACAAGCCTTGAGAAAACTTTCACAGAAGATTCTGCAACGTCAGATGAGGATTTTCTCAGCCATACTGCACACCTGTGGGAAAAGGAAGGACAGAATATTGAAGCGATGGGCATCCGGACGGTTTATGCAAGATTTGGCGTGATGCTTGGAGAAAGAGGTGCTCTACCGCTTATGGTTCTCCCCTATAAGTTTCTGGCCGGCGGAACGATCGGAACGGGAAGGCAGTGGCTGTCATGGATTCATGTCGAGGATGCGGCCCAGATGATCCGATATGCGGTGGAAAATGCCGGCATCTCAGGCCCAATGAATGTCACCGCGCCCAATCCTGTGGACATGAAGCAATTCGGAAAAGCGATTGCACGGGTGAAGCACCGCCCGCACTGGCTCCCCGTCCCGGATTTCTTTTTATCAAAAGCATTGGGTGAAATGAGTCTTTTGATTGTGAAAGGACAGCGCGCTCTTCCTAAAAAAGCGATAACCTCTGGATTTCGTTTTACATATTCGGATCTTGAATTTGCACTCTCACAGCTGATAGCGGACCGAAAGACTGTATAAAAACAGCAGGAAGCGTCAACCTTAAGAATAACATGGTTGAAGGAGGTCCTTTTTATGGAAAAAAAGAGGGAGAAGCACCAGCAAGGCGCCAACCTGAAGAAAATGCAGGAAGTTCTTTATTCAGGCGAATTTAAAAAAGCGGAAAAAGCTGCTAAGCGGAAGTAGGAATACATAGCCCCTTAAAACCAAATACTATATTTGTTTGATATCACTTTTTAGGGGGAATTTGATATGGGCAGAAATCATATCCACAAAAACCGTGATAAAAACAAACAAAAGCTTCCACAAGTTCCCGATGCATTAAAAAGGGAAACTGACGGCGTTTACGAAGAATATTCAACCGAGCTTGCTGATGCAGATGACCGCGAAGCGCAAGAGCGTGCGAAAGCAGCCGACAACAGAGCGAAAAAGAAATCTCGTTAATGAAAAACCCCTTGTCTCCGTTTGAGACAAGGGGTTTTTTACATTTCAGTGAATCGGTCGCGGATCGGTGTGCGTTTTTTCACTTCCGGCGCCTCGTCAGGATAACCCGTTTGTATGATAGCGGCGAAACGCTCATTATCCTGCAAACCAAAGGCCTGATGGACTTCTTTGTCATAAAGGATTTTTCCGCTTTTCCAAACCATGCCGATTCCTTTTTCCCAAGCGAGAAGCTGAAGGTTTTGAATCAACGAGCTTGTTGCCGCAAAATCGTCGTCCCGCGCTCTGTCGTTTTCATCTTCCTGAAACACGACGAGGAGAAATCCCGGAACGCGCCCAAGTGTGTTTTTGAAATTTTGAAGCTTTTCCTCTGTCATATCCGGCTTGGATTTCTTAGAGAACGCTGCAAATGTATTAATGAGGTTCGCTTTACCTGTCTCACTGGAAACGTAAATAAATCTCCATGGCTCTGTCACTCTGTGATTTGGCGCATATTTTGCCGTTTCAAGCATGTCAAGAATGACTGCTGAAGGTACTGGCTCTTGTTTAAACTTTCGAATCGATCTTCTGCTGCGTATGATGTCCCGCAGTACTGAATGCTGATGTATTTGTTCGGTTTGAGGCATACCGTCTCACCTTCCTATGCAATTGAAAATGATTATCATTTCATAATGATAACGGAAAGTGCATCTTTTTGTAAACCATCATCCGTATTAGATTTTAAGAATACGGGTTTCTGAGTAAACGGCTGTTCCTGTCATGTTCACTTTCACATGGCCGCCGGCTTCGTTCATTTCGATCTCCACTTTTCCGTCTTTTCCAATTTCCTGCCCTTGTTCAATGATAAATTTATGCTGCTCGGTATTGCCATAATGTTTCATATAAGCCCCCATCACGCCGGATGCTGTGCCGGTCACGGGGTCTTCAATCGTTCCCGAATATGGGGATGAAAAGTGGCGCCCGTGCAGGTCGCTGTCGGGATGGACGGTTTCAAAGGTAAACGGATGGACTGAAGCTTTTGGCAGATCAACTAACACTTCCGGAAATTGTTTGTTATCTGGTACCATTTTTTTGGAAGCCTCCAATGATTTAAGCGGAACGATGGCTGTCCATATCCCAGTGCTGCCAAACACAATCGGAAGGTCTTCATGAAAATCTTCATCGGTGATACCCAGTGCGTCCGCAAGTTTTTTCCGATCGCCTGTAAATGGTTTGAATTGCGGAGAGGCCTGTTCAAGCGTGATATGAATACGGCCATCTTTTTCAGAAATCTTCACAGGCAGGATACCCGCTTTCGTTTGGATGCTGTACGTTTTACCGCTCTCCAGCATTCCTTTCTCACATAATGCGTAAAGAGAAGCAACTGTCGCATGACCGCACAAATTCATTTCGTGTCCAGGGGTAAAGTAACGGAGTTCAAGATCGGCCGACTCGCTTTTTCGGATAAAGGAGGTTTCTGAATACCCGGCACGTTCAGCTATGATCTGCATCTCGTCTTCCGTATAATCGTCTCCCTGCAAAACGACGCCTGCGGGGTTTCCTTTGCCGGGACTGCTTGTAAATGCTTCATATTTTAATACCTCTGCTTCTTTCATTCATCTGCCGCCCTTTCTTTATCAATGTCTCTGTCAGTATAGCAAAAATAATTACGAACCTTCAGTCATTATCAAAAAAACCCATTTTCTTTTTTAAGAAAATGGGTGTAACGATCAAGAATTTCTTGTTTTATAGAGCAAATAAATAAAATAAGGTGCGCCGATAGCCGCTGTAAAGACGCCGGCCGGCACTTCCACCGGAGCAAATAAGGTTCTGCCGACGATATCAGCTGTTAAAACGAGCAGAGCTCCAATAAGTGCCGACGTTGGGAGCAGCGCGCCATAAGATGAGCCGACAAGCCGTCTTGCAATATGGGGCGCCATCAGCCCGACAAAACCGATTGTGCCGGCAACTGAAACTGCACAACCCGTAAGAGCCGTACTCAAAAGGAGCAAGAAAAAACGATTTCGCTGCACAGCGCTTCCTGAACCCGCCGCAATATCTTCACCCAGCACCTGTATATTCATATTTTTTAGCGCGACAAAACAAATGAATAAGAGAATGACAGATAAGATAATAGCTATTTTTACATGCTGCCAGTTTGACCCATAAACTGACCCAGTGATATACACATTGGCTTGTGATGCCCGGTAAATCGGACCTTTGATCATTAGCAGGGTAGTCATCGCCTGCGCCGACATTGAAAATCCGATTCCGATAAGCACCAGCCGAAATGTGGAGGCACCATTTTTGTATGCCAGTAAATAGACGATGAGTCCGACAGCCGATGCGCCGATAAATGCGGCTGCCGGAAGCCATGACAGACTGATCGTAAGTGAACTGCTGCGGTCTGAGAAGAACATCATTAAAAGCACGACCGCTACCGCCGCTCCTCCTGTTATTCCGATAATATCCGGAGATGCGAGAGGGTTTCTGACGAGCCCCTGCAATATCGCGCCTGCCGCTGCCAAGCAGACACCGGCGCATAAAGCCGTCAAAATTCTTGGCATGCGGAACGACATGATCATCAGTTCATCCAGCTTGGAATCTGCACCAAAGAATGTTTTTGCTACATCCCAGGGAGGAATAAACCTTTGTCCGAGACCAGCGCTTATGATGAGTACAGCAGCTGTTAACCCCAGTAAAACCAAAAATACGATCCATGCTTTCTTTTCAGCCGCAGTAACGCCAAAACGAAGTTTCATAGCTTCGCCCCCCTTCTTGCGATGTACACAAACACAGGCATTCCGATGATGGCGGTCATGACCCCGACAGGAACTTCCTGAGGCATAATGATATATCGCGCACCGATATCCGCACAAACAAGCAAAATGGCACCTAAAACAGCGGAAAATGGCAGAACCCAGCGATAATCATTACCAACGACAAAGCGGGCAAAATGCGGAATAATGATGCCGATAAAAGAAATCGGCCCGGCAATGGCGACAGCGGACCCTGCAAGCATGACAACACAAAGCGCCATCACAAATTTCAACAGGCCTGTTTTTTGGCCAAGTCCTTTTGCCACATCTTCTCCCATAACGAGGAGGTTAATTTTTTGGCCGAGAAAGAAGCAGATTACCAGCGCTGCCGCTGCATATGGAAACATCGTCATCAGCAGATCCAGACTCCGGCCCTGCACAGAGCCGGTCAGCCAAAAAAGCACCTGGGCAAGCTCGAGTTCATTAACAGAAAGCAAGCCCTGTGTCAGAGAAGAAAACATAGCCGCCATGGCAGCTCCCGCCAGCGTCAGTTTGATTGGCGTCAGCCCTTCCCTCCCAAGCGAGCCTGCTGCATAGACGATCGCGGCGGTAAATGCTGCCCCCAGAAACGAGCTCCATACTAATGCCTGAGGTGACTGAATATGCAGAAAAAACGATCCGGCAACAATAAAAAAACCTGCACCGGCGTTAATCCCGAAAATGCCCGGTGACGCAAGCGGATTTTTTGTGAGCGCCTGCATGAGAGCGCCCGCGGCTGCAAGCGAGGCGCCGACAACTGTGGCAACCAAAGCGCGCGGAAGCCTGACATCCTTGATGATGACATGCTCATTTGTTCCGTTGAAGGAAGTAAACGCCTGATAGACCTGTCTCCATGACGTACCTGTATAGCCGTACACGACGCTTGCGCAGACAGCCGCCAGTAAAATGAAAATCAGACATACTAACACAATCCATTTTGAAGATGCCTTTTTGCAGATCATGATCTAATTCTCCTAGTTATTTACTATGTAATGTTTGTTTTTGAGAATAATCCTCAATTAGGGATTGACACTCTTAACACTGCTTATTATGATCTAAATGATAATGAATTTCAATATTGGGAGGAAAAAGATGAAAAAGCATATCAGCATGCTATTCGTATTTTTAATGGCCGTTATAGTACTTTCTGCCTGTAATAGTTCAGAAAGTTCAAGTAACAGTGAGGGGTCAAGCAGCAAAACTAGAACGGTCAAACATGCAATGGGGACATCAGACAACATTCCCGCCAATCCAAAACGGATTGTTGTTTTAACTAATGAAGGAACAGAGGCGCTCTTAGCGCTTGGCATTAAGCCGGTCGGAGCCGTAAAGTCATGGAAGGGCGACCCGTGGTATGACTATCTGAAAGATGACATGAAAGGCGTTAAAAACGTCGGTCTTGAAACGGAACCGAATGTGGAAGCCATCGCAGAATTAAAGCCTGATTTGATTATTGGAAACAAAGTGCGCCAAGAAAAAATTTATGATCAGTTAAATGCGATTGCGCCGACTGTTTTCGCTGAATCTTTGGCTGGGAACTGGAAGGATAACCTGACTCTATACGCCAACGCGGTGAATAAGGCTGACAAAGGCAAGGAAGTCATTGCCGATTTTGATAAACGCGTTTCTGATTTAAAAAACAAGCTGGGCGACCAGACAAACAAAACCGTTTCTGTCGTACGCTTTTTATCCGGTGAATCAAGAATCTATTATACCGATTCATTTCCTGGGATTATTTTAGACCAGCTTGGCTTCAAACGCCCTGAAAAACAAGTAGAACTGTTCAAGAAACAAAAGGACCAATTTACGTTCTCAACCGACAGTAAAGAATCCATTCCTGATATGGATGCTGATGTGCTGTTTTATTTCACTTATAAAGCCGATAATGCAAAGGAAAATGAAAAATGGGCCAATCAGTGGACAAGCAGTTCACTATGGAAAAACCTGAAGGCCGTGAAGTCAGGTAATGCACATGAAGTCGATGACGTCGTGTGGACAACCGCAGGCGGAATTAAAGCCGCAAACTATCTGCTTGATGATATTGAAACCTACTTCTTAAAAACGAAATAAAAAAAGACTCCGTCTTATTAGACGGAGTCTTTTTTGCTTTTGCCAATTAGA
Organism: Bacillus sp. FSL R5-0576; assembly: GCF_038004765.1. Lineage (NCBI taxonomy): Bacteria > Bacillati > Bacillota > Bacilli > Caryophanales > Bacillaceae > Bacillus > Bacillus sp. FSL R5-0576. Next base: position 791,067 of record NZ_JBBORU010000001.1, on the reverse strand, counting down.
CGTGTAACGAGGAACATGGTGACAGAAAGAGATCTGTTTTTCCGATACGCCAAGTATTTCCCTCGCCACTCCGGTTTGTATTTTTCTTTAAAGGCTCTTAGGCCGCTGAAGCTGTACATGTATCTGACATTATTAAAAATGACAGCGGCAAACCTTTCGGACCAGAAGGATGTAAAGGCAGTGCCGACATTGGCCAAGGGTGCCATCCCCATATTAAATGACGTGCAGCCCTCTTCCTTTGCCCATAAAAACATACGGATAAACAATGCGTCCATAATGCCATTTGGAGCGTCGCCGCGATAGCGCATCAGATCGACCGATATCTCTCCTTCCTGGTACATCGGCATGACATTTGCGAATGCAACGATCTCTCCTTCTGCATTTTTCATATAGGCGATCGGCGCTTTCTGTAAATAGGAAGGATCAAAAAATCCGAGCGAGAATCCCTTCTCTTTTTTCGAGCCGAGCCATTCGTCTGAGATTTGCTTCAGCTCCTCCAAAAACGCATCAGAAAATGGGGGATGATCCACATGGAAAGTATACTCCTCCCGCTCAAAGCGGTTATTGATTGCCCGAAGGCCGGCTTTTTTCTTCCCACTCAAGGTAAATGTATTTAAATCTACATATGCTTCCTCGCCCAATTTAAAGAAGTTGTAGCCAAAATCGTGATACAGCGCCATGTCCTCTCGTTCAATTTGATAGAACAAAACACTGAATCCCTTCTGATGCGCTTCGTTCAGAAATTCTTCCAGCACGAGCGGGAATGATTCTCTTTGGCCAGACGGATCGCCGAGCACGACCAGCCTTCTGGCGATTTTTCCAAACAGAAGCAGTGCATTCCCATCACTAGAAAAATAAAACCGCTTATCTCCAAGAAAACCAAGATGGCTCAGCGCGTTGCCGCCTTTTTCATTGAGAAACGCAGTAAGACGCTCAGGGTCAGCTTTCTCTCCGATCGGTTTCGTTCTCTTATGATAGACCACTGTAAATATCAAGAAGAACAGCGGCACAATGATGATCGCCATGATGGTTGCATGTGTAATATGCGAGGTGCTGTGGACGAAATACTCGTGACGCAGCACCTTCTTCATCCGGTCCCAAATAAAGCCCGCGATCAGATTGTAGTTAAAGAGCGCCACAGTAAACAGCGCCACAGCGAATATCAATTGTCCCAGTGTATAGGATGCCTGTTCGCGAACAAATTGTTTTTTCAATAGCACAAGCAATACGATAATCATCGGCAGTACAAATATCGCGCTGATGTTAAGCCCTTTTAAAAAGCTGAACACAAAGCCGCCGACAAGCGCTGTAATGGCCATCGTATAGGAACGTTTTGTCCGTTTATAAAGCTCGATCGGCAAAATCAGCAGAATGAGCGCTGAGCTTAAGGACAGGCCGTTGAACAGCAAAAGCGCCGGGCGCGGAATGTGCGGTATAACCGTCAGCCTGTCAATCGGCAAGGAAACTGAGGCCAGGACAATCAGACCTGCTACGAACACAATAAGGGAAAGCGAGCCTTGCAAAATTCTCACTAATACCGCACGCTGAACAACAAGCAGAACGTTTGTCGTCTCAATTGCCGGTGCGATGCGCGGGTTCGTTTCGAGCCTCTTCATTGTATTTTCCGTCAGGTCGCCTGCGGCAAAGAACAGGCCTAAGATGAATGGGATAAATGAATAGGCGAGCCTGTACAACACAATAGAAGTAACGATGGCCTCCTGATGATAGCCAAGCTGCTCCATCCCCAGCAAAAATAAAAGGTCAAACGAGCCGAAGCCGCCCGGCACGAGGCTGATCATTCCTCCGATCGCCGCAATGACGAACACCCCGAACACATACCTGATATCTGCATGAATGCCCATAGCGAACAAAGCAAAATAAATGACGATCCCGGCCATGAGCCATTCAACAACTGAAGCTCCAATATACGCGAAAATCGGATTTTTCACTTTGTCCGCATTCTCTTCGTCCCCAGCTTTGCGCCCTTTTATTTTGGACACCGCTAAAGATAACGGCAATATCAGCGCAAAACCGATAACGACCGCCCACAGCCAAGGCTTCTCATGAATCACTTCATCCACTGGCAGCACTCTCGCAGCGACGAAAATGCTGAAAACAGATAATCCGAGCAGCATAGATGATGTGAGCCAGGCGATTCCTTTCACGAGTGCCTTATGGTCTTTCGTATGCTCCTTATAGAACATCATTCTTAACCCGACTCCGGCTAAACCGCCGAATCCCAGCACATTATTAAATGAGTTGGCGATCCAGGAAACCCTGAATACTTTTCCGTTTGTGATCGATAGGCGCAGTGAGTATTTCAGGACGTAATCATACAGCGACATAGCCGCAACAGCCAGCAAGCCGATCAACACAAGCATGAATAAGTCCGTTCGTTCCAGTCCGTTGATGACCATGAGCGTACGTTTGAATGACAGATTTGTCAGTTCTTTTTTCGATTGATAAATAACAAATAGCAAAACAGCAATAGGAAAAACGATTTTTAATATTGATAAAGCATTCTTTTTAATCAGCAATGGTCTCTCCAATCATATTCTAGTTCGATCCTCTCCCCCAATAATCTCCAACTCATTATACACTACCGTTATTTTTCGGACAAAGTCCCGCATGCGGTTTCTGCTCACTTTCTTTCAGGAGTGAAAATCGAGTAATATGGTAAGAGGAGTGAATGATGAGGAAGTGATGAAATGGAATATAATTTACACGATACAACAGTATTAAACGAAAACATTCTTTCATCGGAGGAACGGGAAATATGGGTGCTCTATATGAAAGTCTTAACTTCCGCCGGCCTCGGTGATGTGTCCGAGTGGATGAAGCTGGATATGAGCATGCCGCAAATGAAGGTGTTGATGCTATTAAACAACCATGGAACATTGAAAGTGAGCGACATTGCTGAAAAAATGGGGGCTTCCCTGTCCAATACAACTGGGCTGCTTGACCGCCTTGAGAAATCAGGGTTTGTCAAACGCTCACATTCTGAAGAGGACCGCCGCTCTGTAGTTGTTCAGTTGACAGAAAATGCGAAAAAGATTTTCCGGGGTTTATATGAAAAAGGCCACCTGAAATTGAAGCGTTCATTAGAGCTGCTGTCCCCTGAAGAAAAGCAGGCGGTTTCCGAAGGGCTGTCTATCCTTTCAAGAGCATTAGAGAAAGCGAAAAAAGAATAAATCTGTAAGTCTGTCATCCGCAAACTGCGGGAGCAGGCTTTTTTTATTTGACATTTAGTTCATTTAAAATGAATAATATACTTTGAGTGAATAAAAAAAGGGGTTGATGAATATGTCTGAAGCATTAACAGAGCAGAAAGGCCAAAAGTGGGCGATCAGCCTGTTTACGGTTGGTGTATTTATGGCTGCGCTAGATAACGGAATTATTTCAGCTGCCTTAACAACGATAAACGAGTCGTTTGCCGTTTCCCCTTCCTGGGGATCATGGGGCATTACCCTTTATACGCTCGGTCTTAGCGTCAGTGTGCCAATCGTCGGAAAGCTTTCCGACCGCTACGGCAGAAAAAAACTCTTTCTCATTGAGGTTTGCCTGTTCGGACTTGGTTCTTTGCTTGTTGCTTTGAGCCAAAGCTTCCCGCTCTTTCTGATATCGCGGCTGATTCAGGCGCTTGGAGGCGGCGGGATTTTCATCATCGGCAGCTCTCACATTCTCGCGACCCTTCCAAAGGAAAAACAGGGGAAGGCGCTTGGGCTGCTTGGCGCAATGAACGGGATGGCCGCTGTGCTCGGGCCAAATATCGGAAGCTTTCTGCTTGATTGGACCGGGTCTTGGCATTGGCTGTTTTTGATTAATTTGCCGATTGCCGTGCTATTGGTTGTTTTCGGCTCATACTTTATCGCGGAAACAAAAGCACCTGAAGCTAAGCGCCTCGACGCGGCCGGAATCTTCCTTCTATCCCTGTCGATTTTAGCCGTGATGTACGGCATGACGAACCTTGACGGGGCAAATCTCTTACACAGCTTGGGGAATCCGGAGGTTTATGGATGTATTATTTTTGGCCTACTCTGTTTTGCAGCGCTTATCTCGTATGAAAAGAGAGTTGAAATGCGAGGAGGCGATCCCATTTTGGCGTATTCTCTGCTGCGAAACCATATGTTTCAGCGCACGCTTATCATTGGTTTATTATCCGGGGGGCTCTTGGCGGCAGTCATTTTTATCCCGTCATATGTCGAGCAGTATTTGGGTGTCCCTGCCGCAAAAGCAGGCTATTGGATGACACCGCTTGCGTTGGCTTCCGGAATCGGCGCTTGGCTTGGCGGAGCGCTTACCGACAAAAAAGGTCCTGTAAAAACCGTTATTCTTTCGGGAATCATCTCATGTGCGGGGTTTGCTTTATTTCCGTTCTGGGTGACGGAAAAATGGGAGTTTATGATCGCAAGTGTGGCAGCTGGGATCGGTTTTGGCTTTCTGTTAGGCGCTCCGCTGAACGTCCTTGTATCAGAAGCGGCAAAAACAAATAAGGGTACAGCTCTTGGCACGCTTTCATTAGTAAGGCAAATTGGACTGACCTTGGCGCCTACTCTTTATGCAGGTTTTATCACAGCCGGGTTTGACCAAATAGGTGATGAGATCAACAGCCGCTTATCGGACAGCGGATATTCAGAAAAGGCGATGCAGATGATTCCGGAGATCGACAGTTCTGATGTTTCTTCTTTACAAGAACAAATCGAACGCATTCCCGTTCCTGAAGTCAAAACCGCGATAAGCGACGCCATTCATGCGAGTGTCGCCAGCGGCTATGATCAGTTATATGCAGCGGCTGCTGTGATCTCACTTCTGGTGATTGCTGCTATCAGTATTCCGGCTTTCCACCGGCAAAAGCGTTAAGACCACCCCATCCGTCTGGAAAGCTCCGTAATATGAGCGATATGGTGATGTGAGTGCCAGACATACAGGCCGAGCGCGTTCTCCAGGGTAATGATCTCCTTTGTATCAGGGTGATAAAATCCGCGCTTAAATTGCTGATCCGTCAGAGTGCGGAGCAGAGCCGTCCATCTTCCGTGAAGCTCCTGCAAAAGCGCGAGTGAGCCGCTCGGATCTGCCGTTTTCGAGTCTTTTAGCTCCGACCATGCTTTTTCATCATACGGACGGATAGCCGGTGTCTCTTCCGTCAAGCTCAATTTAAAACGAATATAGCTGTTCATATGACTGTCAGCCAGATGATGAATAACTTGCCGAACGGTCCATCCACCGTCCCGGTACGGTGTGTCAAGCTGGCTGTCCGTCATGCCCTCTACAGCTTGCTTCAATTTTGCCGGCACTTCTTCAAGTACTTGAATCCATTTATCTTTTTGCTCCTTCGATATGGATTCCCTCGCCTTGTATTCTCCTATTGGGTAGCTTAGATTGACTGATGTCATGAATGTTCTCCCTTCTATTCACTCTTCTCCTTTATTTTACAAGAAAAAGATTGTGTATACTGTATGATTTAATACACAACAAGCGGCAGGAGCCCTCCTGCCGCTTGTTTTTCACCCTGCGTGATCACGCACTTCGACTGTTACCTTCTTCTGTTTTGGCTGATAAATTTTCCCCACAAATAAATACCCGTATTTGAATTTATTCAGTGCCCACGAGGTCAGAATCGGGCCGGCTGTGCACACGGCAAACAGCAGGAGAACAGCCGGTACGGCGGGAATTTCGGGCATATTCAAAAGCAACACGTAGCCTATAATCATAAAATAGGCATGAAGCAGATAAATCGAAAAGGAATAGTTGCTGATAAACATCATGATTTTCGGCACATGCTTCATTTTGGAAAACAAGTGAAAACACAGGAAAATCATGCTTGTTGAATACAGCATGATATCAGGCCGCTTCGAGCTGATCATGCCGATTTCACCCACATAAGAAACAGTGACAACCAGCGCCCCAGAAGCAATTGCGCAACCGTATACGACCCAGCGGTATTGGTTCAGCAGCGCTAAAAAACGCTTGTATTCTTTTCCGCAATAGTAGGCTAGACAAAAGTAGAAAAGCCAGCCTGCGAACGGAACCCAGAAGAACGGAAATGCCCCGCCCTCTTCAGAAGCAGGAGCCGGGCTGGCTGCGGAGAAATAGCCTAAATAAGCGGCTGTCACCACAAATGAGATAAACAGCACCCATTTCGGCGATGCTTTTTTCAAATACTCATGAAACATCATATGCAGCATGTAAAATTGAAAGATGACGAGAATGAAGTATCCGATAAAGTTTCCTAAGAATACGTTCGCCAGATATTTTTGCACAAACGCGAGAAAGGTTACCTCTCCCCCCATCGCACTGGTCATCAGCAGCGCATCGATGGCCGCGATAAATAAAAAAGGAACAAAAATCACTTTTCCCCGCTTCTTTAAAAAACCGTCAGGCACCCCATCAGGATAAGAACGGGCCAGTAAAAATTCAGAGATGAAAATAAAAGCGGGCGTGCTGAACATCAGGAGTGTTCGGAAAGAATCAACAGTGTGAGAAATATCTGCAAGAGCTTCTGCCTGAAGCATCAGTACCATTGAAATGATATGGAGCAAGACGACACTTAAGCACGAAATGCAGCGGATCATAAAAATTTCTTTAATTTGCATAACACCGCTCCTTTTATTTCAAATTGATAGAAATCGATGGTTGTACCTTAACATGTCCGCTCTATTTGAAAAAGTGCCTGATGTCATAAATTGACGTATGCATGATAGACTAAGGTCATAAACCCCTCTGCCTTATTGGTGTATCTTTCTCAGACGAGATTGCTAGAAAAATGCAAAAAACCTGCCGTAACGGAGACTGCAGGTTTTTTATGAAGATATTAATTTGTATTGAGGCCTCCGCCATTCAGCCCTTCTTTGATATAGCCGTTCACTTGGCTATTAGAGAGCAAGCCAATATGACCGATGCCATAAAGCTGGATGTTTCGCGCTCCTTGTAACCGAGACAAGCTATTGATGACAATTTGATCATTGAGACTGTAAATAGATGTATAGAGGATCTTTTGATTAGGATCTGTACCCGGCAGCGCCGTTGATGACACTAAACCATTAGCCCCTCCAAGCGTTACGACATTTTGAATCTTATTGCCCCCGCCTAAATATTTAATATAGTACAGCGTATTGGCGCCTCCCATACTATGAGCCACAATATCTACTTTTTTTGCCCCCGTCTCTTTTAAAACACGGTCAACATATGAAGCAAGCTGCGGGCCGTTATTTAGGTTGTTTCCTGTTTTATCATAAAAATCAATTGCGTACAGTTTGTTGCTTTGCCAGCCTTGAGAAATTAAGTAGTTTTTAATAGCGAAAAAGTTGTATGATGCACCACTTATTCCATGAACAAGAACGACAGGATTATGTACTGATTCAGCTTTTGCGCCAGACGGCGGAGCGGCTAAAACAGATAGAATCAGCGATAAACAAATAATGAATGCCATAAGTACTTTTTTCACGTTTATTCCCCCTTAAAATGCTGATACCACCAATTTCCTATTATACATAAAAAATCAATATAGTTAATATTTTTTCTGAAAATTAAATTTAAATCTCTTTTATATCATTGACGGAGATAAATCGGATACCTTCTGACAAACCTTTTATTTTCATTTCCAAAGAGCCCGGTTGTGTTCCCTTCCTCCCTTTTCTATAATAAGGGGAATAGGCAGTTAGAATCACAGTTGAGCACCGGCTCATCTGTTTTGCGAAACAGCCAGACACGGAGGATAGCATGAGAGTATTAAAATACGCCATATTAGGGCTTTTGCGAAAAGGCGAATTGAGTGGATACGATATTACGAGTTATTTTAAAGAGGAGCTCGGCCAGTTTTGGAGCGCCAAGCACAGCCAGATTTACCCTGAGCTCAAAAAGCTGACGGATGAAGGATTTATCACGTTTCGGACAACGATTCAGGGCACAAAGCTGGAGAAAAAGATGTACACCCTGACAGACAGCGGAAAGCAGGAACTGCATGACTGGCTGATCCGCCATCATCCGATACCGGAGACGGTGAAGGATGAATTTATGCTGAAGGCATACTTTATTTCTTCTCTATCACGGCAGGAGGCTTCAGAATTGTTTACAGACCAGCTTCTAAAACGCAAGGCCAAGCTGTCTGACCTGCAGGAAAGCTATGAAAAGCTTATGGCTTCAGCAGAGCCGATGTCGTTTTCTTCACCGGACTTCGGCCACTACCTCGTGCTGACGAAAGCGCTGGAGCGGGAGAAAAATTACGTTTCTTGGCTGGAATCGATATTAGCTATGATCGATAAGGATTAACCGGGAGCGGCCTTCAGGCTGCATTCATACGTAATGCGTGGGTTTACCCACATGCAAAAAAACATCTGCCATTAGGCAGATGTTTTTTAGGCTCGGAGCGCCTTAAGCCCCGCTGCGAAAGTGATTGCCGCAAAAGCAAGCAAGATGCCGCAGATCCCGAGAATATCTGTGACGCGGGCACCGTTAGCGATAATCTCCGTCAGCCCGCTCATCGCCCACTTTTGCGGAAGAAATTCAGCGATGGATTGCATAAATTTCGGTTCAATGTCGATCGGCCAATACATCCCGCTAACCATACATGTTGCAATGACGAACAAGTTGCCGAACGCAAGCTGCTGTTCTGGCGTTCTGACATTGGCCGCAATCATCAATCCAATGCCGACAACGGTCAATAGAAAAAGTGACACTAATACAATAACCGCAGCCGGATTCCCCCAGTTGATGCCAAACAGCCAATGGGTGGAAAGAAGCAATATGCCAAATTGAACCCAGCCAATAACAAAGAAGGAAAGCACATACCCAGCACCGATTTCGGCTCGGCTGACAGAGGCTGTAAGCAATCTGGACCAGACGCCGTTTTTTCTTGCTTCTAAAATGCTTCCAGCCGCTCCCATCATGGTCAGCATGACAAACAGGATGGAAAACCCTGCTGCTCTGGAGGCTGTGTCACTTGCTTCCACACCCTCTTTTTTATCACTGAGCGTCTGTCGTGTTACAGCCGGAACTGTATCTTCATGTTTTTTGGCGAAAACCGTTTTATACGCCGCCTTCCAGTTCTCTCCCGCTGTCTGAGATGCCGTTTTTGCCGCGGTCACCTGAATATTGAGCGTTGCCAATGTGCTTTCTGCATATTGTTTGACCATCGGCGCTTCCGACAGCTCGGGGCCGTGACGGAAAATCAGCTCAGGATTTTTGCCTTTTTCCAGCTGTGTCTGGAACGAGCGAGAAATGACGATGATCCCGGCAATTTTCTTTTGTTTCAGCTTTTCTGACGCTTTGTTTTCAGGCACGTTTTCGAATGTATACATATCATCGTGTGCCTTCAGCTGCCGAATATAATGCTGTGAGAGAATCGTATCGTCCTGATCAACGATTGCAAGCCGCACCTTATCATCATTGCCGCCGAGCATACTCCCAAATACAAAGGTAAGCAAAAGCGGGGCAGCAAACATGATCAAATAGTTCTGCGGCTTCTTAAAAATGAGAGAAAGCTCAATGCCGCAAATGGCTATGATTTTTTTCACCTTTTGTACCCTCCTTATCTTGTATGAAGCCGTCTGATACCAATTACAAGTGAACAAAGGCCGATCGCCGCAAAAAGAAGCACAGGCTTTTGAAGGTCAGACCAGCCTCCTCCTTCCATTAAAGAAAGAAAGCCGTCAAGCGCCCAGCGATTTGGCACCGCTTTGGATACGGACTGCAAGACGTCCGGAAATTGATACAGCGGCAGCATGGATCCGCCGAGAACCGCAAGCAATTGAATACCGAAGCCGCCTATCGCATCTGCAGATTTCATATCGCTGATGCACGACGCAAGCAGCATTGAAATGCCAGATACAGCGGCAGCGTAAGAAAGCCCGAGTACACTCACAAACAGCAAATTACCTCCCCAGTCCACACCAAATGCATTGATTGTGACGATCAGAAATATGAAAAATTGTATGATGGCAAACAGATACGTCCCAAGCCATTTTCCGAAGAGAATGACGGATTTTTGCGCAGGCGTCATCAGCATTCTGGCAAGCGTCTCCGTATCCTTTTCCTGTAAAAACGATTTTGCCCCGACTGTGATATGAAACAGCATAAACATGCAAAGCATTGCCGCCGAATAGTATTGAAAACTGGTAACGGCTTTGCTGCCGACAGATTTTTCCGCAATAGTCAGCTTGTCACCTGTTTCTTTTTCTAGCGTCTTTGCCAGCTTTTCTGCAAACTGTGCAGGGTCAAGTTTTCCTTGCTTTACAGCTTCCGTTTTGCTGATGTAGTCCATTGAGGCTGACGCGGCTTCCTTTACCGCTTTATATTGCTCTATAAAAGAGCTGGCAGCTGTTTCGATGATGGAACTTTTCAATGTTTGATCAGGTGCGGCATAAACAACAGCTGAGGTTTTGCCGGCTTCCCAATGGTTCGGGATGACGATGCCTACTTCGATTTTCTTTTCATCAATCAGCTTCTTCATCTTGTCTTCGCTGCCGGCTTTTGTGGCCTTTATCGACTTCATTTTTTTGAGAACATCTTTTGCAAACATGTTCGCTGCATCTGACTGGTCTGATTGAATGTAGCCGACTTTGATGTCATCAATCCGGCTGCCTCCGTCAACAACTGATCCGAGCGCCGCCCCTAAAATACACGTTAGGATCAGCGGCATTAGGATAAGCATCATAAACCCTTTTCTGTCCGTGATTCTGATTTTGACATCTTTCCATGCGATCCATATGCTTTTTTTCATTGCCGTCCCTCCTCAATCCCGCAACGTGCGGCCGGTCAGATTCAGAAACAGGCGCTCCAGATTCGGTTCCTGCACCTGAAGGGACAGCAGGTTTATATGATGAGTAGCAGCTTCAGCAAGCAGGCTGGTGACGACTTTCTCATGATGAGCAGCAAAAATGTCAATTTTGAGCTCTGACTCTTGGACTGTTACATCATTCACATGAGCCAGGGAACGGATCGCCAAAAGAAACGCTTCATCGATCCCGCTGACCGTGAGCTGAATGATGGTATCGCCTCCAAGGCGGCTGCACAAATCAGTTTTTGTGCCAATCGCAATCATTTCCCCCTGATCAATTATCCCGATCCGGTCGCATAAAAACTCAACTTCTTCCATGTAATGACTCGTATAGATCACCGTCATGCCCGTTTCGTTGAGCTGTTTGACCGTTTCTAAAATGTGATTTCTCGATTGAGGGTCAATACCGACAGTCGGTTCATCCATAATCAGCAGCTCGGGCTTATGCATTAAAGCCGCACCGATGTTGATTCTTCGTTTCATCCCCCCGGAAAATGTTTCAATCTTATCTTTAGCCCGCTCAGTCAGACCGACATATTCAAGGACCTCTGCCGCTCTTTTTTTGGCCGCACCGTGCGTAAGTCCGTACATTTTCCCCCAAAACATAAGATTCTCATGAGCCGTCAGCGTCGGATATAATGCAATTTCCTGCGGAACAATGCCGATTTTTTGTTTCGCTTTGGCCGTTTCTTTTCCGATGACATAGCCGCCCACCGTGATGTTCCCGCTGTCATGCGGTACAAGGCCGGAAATCATCGAAATGGTTGTGGATTTCCCCGCACCGTTTGGCCCGAGCAGACCGAACGACTCCCCCTTTTGAAGGGAAAAAGAAATACCTTTCACGATTGTTTTTTTTTCATATGCCTTTTTGATGTTTTCTGCTTGCAGCACGTCGTCTCACTCCTTTTTTTGATCCATTGCCATTGTAGAAGAAAGAAAGGCGTGCGGCATGTAGCGGCAGATAGAACATAGGGCATGAAAAAAAGGCCTGTAAAAGGCCTTTTCAGAGAAGCGTATATGCAAAACGTCATATGTCAAAAGACAGATACACCATATCTGACCGAGTAAATGGCGGCTTGGGTTCTGTCCCTGACAGCCAGCTTGCTGATAATATTTGAAACGTGGTTTTTGACTGTGCCTTCTGTAATGAAAAGCTTTTCGGCAATTTCTTTGTTATTCAGCCCGTACCCCAGCTCAGCCAGAACTTCGATTTCGCGCTCGGTCAGGTCGAGCAGCTCCTTAGGTTTTTCTATCTCATTTATTCCTTTCAGCTGTTTTTCACGCTTCCATTCATTCAGCATTTGGGCAGTCAATTCCGGCGGAAGCACCATTCCGCCAGAATGAACAGTCATCACCGCTTTTACAATCGTATCTGCCGACATATCCTTCAGCAGATACCCGCTTGCTCCTTCTTCAAGCGCTTCAGCAATCAGCGCTGAATCCTTAAAGGTTGTCAGCATCAAAACCTTTACGCCGGGCAGCGAGCTTGTGATTAATTTTGTTCCCTCCACCCCGTTGGAAACCGGCATGCGGATGTCCATTAACACGATATCCGGCTCCAGCTCTTTCGCCTTTTCGAAGGCTTCCTGTCCGTTTCGCGCCGTTGCGATCACATCGAGCTCTTCTCGGAGCTGGAGCAGGGATGCCAGCCCTTCTCTGACGATATCCTGATCGTCGGTAATGATGATCTTAATCATGATAAATTCTCCTTTTGCTGTGCGGGCCCGAAGCTCCATTTTTTATTAGCCAGTGAAAATTCGGCGATTACAGTAAACCCTTGATCCCGTTCGCTCTCAAAGCGGATCGTTCCGCCATGCTCCGCTGCCCGCTTTTTCATATTCAAGAGGCCAAAGCCAAGTGCCGCTTCGGGATTGCCTTTTCCGTCATCCTTAATGACAAGGCTGATGCTGTCCGTTGTGCAGGCAAGCTGTATCGAACAAGCTGTGGCGCCGCCGTGCCGTTTGGCATTGGTCAGTGCTTCCTGCACCGTTCTGATCAGGGTCGGATGAAGAGACAGCGGAATGATTGCAGGATCACCGCTGACCGCAAATTCTGTTGTGACTCCTGCATTTTTGCAAAAGTCCTCTGTCAGCTGTTTCAGCGATTCGATTAGCGAAGGATCGTTTTCAGTTTGCAGAGTGCGTACTGATAAGCGGACATCATCAAGCGCTTCACGGGCAAGTGTTTCACAGACACCTACTGTCTCATCCGCTTTTTGGCTGTCTCTTTTTTGCCATTCACGCAAAAGCTGCAGCTGGACGAGAAGGGCCGTCATTTTATGCCCCACTGTATCATGGATTTCCCGCGCCATTCTGTTCCGCTCGTAAATGGCGGTCAGCTCTTCAACCTGCTTCGCATATAAATGCAGCTCCTGATGTGCAGCAGACAGCGCCAGATGGGACTCCGTCAGTTCCTGAAACTGCTGTTTTGCCGTATCCTGCGCATCCAACAGCTTGCGGATTAATTTGCCCACGACACCGCAGAAGACAACGAATGTCATGCTAGTCAAATGATCAATGACAAATTCATTGCCGAACATCGCATATGTACGGATGAGGACGGTCAAAAATAAAATAGAGGAAAGACATAAGACAGACCATGCTGTTCTTTTAGGAAACCCCCGCAGAAAAAAAGCGACCGCAACCGGACAAAGCATAATAATGAACAAACCTGTGCCGGGAAATATAAATCCGAACGAAAAGCCGATTGCAATATCAATCAGACAAAACCAGATGGCATTTGTCTCTTTTGTCAGCAAAACATGATTGGCTGCATACATGGCAGCACCTGCTGCTATAAATACATATCCAAACCAGTCATCCTCTTTCACAATGGACAGATACATTAAACAGCTCACCATCAAGGTGAACATTCTCGTAAAAAAAAGAGCCTTCACGCTCATCACTCCCGATACCCAATTCCCTTCTTATCATACCTGCCTCAGGGCATTTTTGACAGGAGTTTCTGGAAAATAAAAAATCCCCCTGCCGTTTTTTCGGCAAGGGGATTGCAGTTAAATCACAAATGTAATATAGGCGCCGGAAACAGGGTCTTTCACACGAAAGCTGTTTTCCGTCTCTTCAATCGAATACCCGGCATGTTTGACTCGGTTTGCCACTAAATCCAGCTCCTCTTGGTGAGGCAGGACAACAGTGTAATAGTCTAGTCCGCTGGCATTTGTCGGTTTAGGCGGCGCATTTCTTCCCGCCCAAATGTTTAAGCCGATATGATGGTGGTACCCCCCGGCTGAAACGAAGAGGGCGGACATGCCCGCATAGTTTCCGACAATGTCAAAGCCCAGTACATCTGTATAAAACGCCTTTGCTTCTTTCAAATCACTGACATGCAGATGAATGTGTCCGATGATTGTATCGTTCGGAAGCGATGTTTTCCGCTCATCTCCTGCCTCTTCCAGAAGGCCCTCAATGTCAACAGCGGTTGTCGTCATGACGTAGTTTCCTTCCCGATCACGCTGCCACGTGCTGCGGGGGCGGTCAGCGTACATTTCAATGCCGTTTCCGTCAGGATCAGACAGGTAGAGCGCTTCGCTGACAGCATGGTCTCCATGTCCGATAGCAATGCCGTGTTCAATCAGGCGGGCGAGCGCGATCCCAAGTTCTTTCCTGTCCGGAAGAAGAATCGCAAAGTGATAAAGGCCTGTCACAGACCGTTCAGGCAAGACGACAGCGCTCGGATTTTCTTCAAGAATAAGCAGTACGCGTTTTCCGTCAGCCGTTAATTCCGCTTGGCGATCCGTCTTTTTTAAGACTTGAAAACCGATGACGTTACAGTAGAACTGAAGCGAACGCTCCAGACTGCGAATTGTGAGTTTGGCATAGCCAATGTGTGTATCCTCATGAATGCTGGTCATGCTGCATGCCTCTTTTCTTATGCTGAAACGTTTCCGTTCTTTTTTCCTTTAAACACAAATGGGTCCAGCGCCAGGAATCGACTTCCAGTAAGCGCCAGGTGAATGGATGTCAAAAGCAGAAGGTAATCAAATTCTGCATTGCCCATGAATGGCGCTTTCAGCTTAACAGTGATGATGGCACCGATCAGTGTAAGAGCGAACAGTACACCGACAATACGTGTAGCCAATCCGAAGAAGACAAGCACTCCGCCAATGAGTTCAATCGCTGCGATGACATACGCCATAAAGCTAGGAAGGCCTATGCTGCCGAAAAATTGGATGGTGCCCTCCATTCCCTGAAACTTTGATAAACCGTGAACAAAAAAGATAATACCTGTAATAACTCTTAAAAGTAATGTGCCAATTTCAAATGATTTATTCATTTTATCCTCCTTGATAAATGTTATCACTTACTTAATGTAAGCTAGTATATATACATAACTTGTTTACGTCAAGTAATTTTGTTACATTTCACGAAAATGAAATAAAAGTACTATAAAACTGTAACAAAAAAGACCTCTGTGCAGGACAAAGGTCTATTTCTCAAATTGGCTTTCATATAAGTCACTGTAAAATCCTTTTTGCCGAATCAGCTCGTCATGGCTGCCTTTTTCAATCATTTCACCGTCTTTTAGCACCACAATCTGGTCCGCTCTTTGAATGGTGTTCAGCCTGTGGGCAATGATGACGCTTGTTCTTCCTTCCATTAAACGGGCGAGCGCTTCTTGAATGTTGACTTCTGTTACGGTATCAATGTTGCTTGTCGCTTCATCCAAAATGAGAAGAACCGGATCGGCAAGCACCGCCCGCGCTATAGAAATCAACTGCTTCTGTCCTTGACTGATGCCCGAACCGTTTTGCGTCAGCACGGTGTCATACCCTTTTGGCAGCCTTTCAATAAAGCTATGGGCATTCGCTGTTTTTGCAGCGGCTTCGACTTCCTGATCAGAAGCATCGAGCCTGCCATAGCGAATGTTTTCTCTGATCGTTCCCTGAAATAAGAAAGAATCCTGAAGAACAAACCCCATGTTTTTTCTGAGGCTTGCTCTAGTAAGGGTTTTAATATCTGTACCGTCGATTAAAATTTTTCCTTCGTTAGGCTCGTAAAAACGGGCGAGAAGGTTAGTGACGGTTGTCTTCCCGGCCCCCGTCGGTCCGACAAAAGCGATGGACTGCCCCGCAGGCACGGTAAACTGTAAATGCTTCAGTGTCTGCTGCCCTTTATCGTAACCGAAGGACACATCCCGGAATTCAATGCTGCCTGTTTGGATGGGCTGATGCACGGCGTTCTTTTCATCCTCGCGCTCTTCTTTTTCATCAAGCACGTCAAACACCCGTTCAGCGCCGGCGATTGCGGACAGCATCGTATTAAACTGGTTGGCCAGATCGTTTAAAGGGCGTGTAAATTGTCTTGAATACTCGGCAAAGACGACGATGGAGCCGATCGAGATCCAGCCTTTCAGCGCAAACAAACCGCCGATTGCCGCTATCATTGTAAAGCTTAAGTTATTCAAAGAGTTCATGACCTTCGGGATAAACCCGGAAATCGTCTGCGCCCAAAAGCCCGACGTCTTGAGTGCAGCGTTTTTTTCGAGAAATTCAGCAGTAATCTGCTTCTCACGTGAATATGCTTTGATGACCTTTGCGCCTGAAACAGATTCCTCAATATACCCATTCAGATCACCAAGGTTTTTCTGCTGTTCTTTAAACAGCTTTCCCGTTCGGTTGGTGATCCATTTCAGGCTCGCTGCCATCACCGGAATAATGGTCAGCGTAATCAATGTAAGGAGCGGGCTCATGTACAGCATCACTGCAATGGTCCCAACAAAGGTGATCACGCTTGACAAAATTTGAATGACTGACGTGTTTAAGGTAGAACTGACATTTTCAATGTCATTCGTCACCCGGCTCATCAGCTCGCCGTGCCGCTGTTTATCAAAAAATGGAATCGGCAGCTCATGCAGATGGGTGAACAATTCGCTTCTCATTCTGAAAACCGTGCCCTGCGAGATCGTAATCATCCAATAGTTTTGAAACCAAAGCGACAGAGACTGAATGATATAGATAGCGAGCAGAAGAAGCAAAACGGGAATCAAGCCGCTGACCGTTTTCCCGACGATAAAATGGTCGATGGCCTTTCCGATCACAAAGGGGCCAAGGAGCCCGAATATGGCGCTGATGACAACCATTAGCATGACAAGTATGAGCAGTCCTTTTCTTTCAGCCAAGTAAGACCAGATTCGTCTCAGTGTGCCCTTTGTATCCTTTGCTTTCGCCCGCTTTTTCGCGCCTTCTTTTTTGTCAATTGGCAGTTTGGGATATTGGAAAGGCTTGCGGATGTCTTTTAGCATGACTCGCTCCCCTCCCTTCCGAATTGTGACTCGTAAATGCGCTTGTATAACTGAGATTCAGAAAGCAGCTCACTGTGAGTGCCTTTTTCAATCAGTTCGCCGTCCTCAAGCAGCAAAATCTGATCAGCTTTCATCGCCGTGGTTATTTTTTGTGTAATGATCAAAGTTGTGCAATGGTATGTGCTGATTGCTTCAAGCAGCTTCGCCTCCGTTTGCAGGTCAAGCGCGCTTGTGCTGTCATCTAAAAGAAGGATAGCCGGTTTTCGAATCAGCGCCCGCGCAATGGAAATTCGCTGCTTTTGGCCGCCGGACAGGTTGACGCCTCTTTGCCCCAAAACTGTATCATATCCATTTGGGAGCTTCAAAATCGTTTCATGAATTTGCGCATGTTTGGCCGCATCCATTATTTCATCTAGTGAAGCATTTTCTTTGCCCCAAGCGATGTTTTCTTTGATTGTGCCGGAAAACAAGAGGACTTCCTGCGGTACATATCCAATTTGCCTGCGCAGCCCTTCAGCCGGAAAATCTTGAACCGGCTTTTCATCTATGTAAATGCAGCCTGAATCCGGCTGATAAAGCCGCGGAATGAGCTGAAAAAGCGTGGACTTGCCCGAGCCCGTCGCACCGAGAATCGCGATCGTTTCTCTTGGCTTTGCGGAAAATGAGACATTCCTGAGCGCTTCTCTGTCCATTTCAGGATAGCGAAAGGATACATGCTGAAACTCAATCCGTCCTGACAAACGATCAGATATGATGCCTTCCTCCCGCTCATCTCCTTCTGTTTCAAGCACCTCGCCGATTCTATCCCCTGAAGCCTTCGCCCTGGTGAAAATCATAATCAAAAACGGAAACATCGAAAGCGCGCCTGTAATTCGTGTTGCGTAGTTAATTATCGCAACAACATCGCCGACCTGAGTGCTTCCGCTCGTGATACTGTAGGACCCCGCCCACAAAATCAAAAGAATGCAGAGATTCATCAGCAGCATCAGTACAGGCATCGTGAATTCCACAAGCTGAAAGGCCGAAACCGTTTTTTCCATCAGCCTTGTGTTGGCTTTGATAAATCGTTTGACTTCGTGGCTGCCGCGAAGCAGCGCTTTGATCAGCTTGATTGCGATTAAATTTTCCTGCATGATGGTGTTCACTTGATCCAGCCTTTTCTGCACTGAGCGGAACAGCGCCCCGCCTTTCCTTAATACCCACAGCAAAAACAAGATCAGGATCGGAATGGTCACAAGCAGAAAAAAGCCGAGTTTCACATTAACGGCAAGCGACAGCACAATGCCGCCTGCAATCATTAAGGGAGCCCGCAGCATAAACCGCAAACTCATAAAAATCATATTTTGAACCTGTGTGACGTCGTTTGTCAGCCTTGTAATATAAGAAGAGGACGAAAACTGTCCAAATGTGGAATAGGAGAAGGACTGGATTCTTTGAAAAAGCCCTTTTCTCGTATCATAGGAAAAGCTTTGGCTGACATGGGCGGCATAAAAGGAATTCAGCATCCCCGCCGCAAAGGATAACACGGTCAGCCCGATCATGACCGCGCCCCATATCCATACATGCCGCAGATCTTGCTTCAATATCCCATCGTCGATGATTTTTGCAATCAATAAAGGCTGTATAAGTTCAACTGCAAGCTCCGTCAGCATAAGAATCAGAGCAATTCCCGCCAGCAATGAATATGGTTTTAAAAACGACAAAGCCTTTTGCATGTAAAAGCCTCCAAACCCCTTTTAGCAATATGTACTTTTTATTTTAATTGTTTATAAGGCTTGATGAAAGAATTTTACTGTCATGAAGTGTTATGAAAGCATAGAAAAGCACTGAATTTATCGATAACCAAAATCACTTTATCTTTTATTCGAGAGCTATTCACTGCTGATCTGCGTTCATTAAAAAATATCAAAGATTTTACTCTACTAAAGTTGAGGCGCTGGATAGACTTAGATAAATTAGGAAGATTGCTGGAACCGTAGGAATAATGAAAAAGATAAATTTTAAAACGAAGACCTTTTTGCGAGGAATATAATCTGATAAAAATGCGGTGAAAAATTTCTAAAATCTAATTAAAACTCTAAATAGAGTGCATTGTTAAGCACTCTATTTAGAATCTGTACATTTTAATGTTACCGAATAAAAACTAAAACCACTCCATATCCCTTACTTTTGTCAAACTCTTTGATGACTCTCATGACCTGCCACCTTTGTTTAGGAGATACCGTTTTTGTAGCAATTCCGTTGTTATGCGCTTGAATAAAGTCTCCGGCTTCTACTGTGCTGTCGCATCTTACATAAACCTGTCCTACAAGGCCCACAACATTCCATTCATCCCTCTCTTCCCTAGAGGCATAGTTCTTATCTGGCTTATAATCAGGGTTTTCCATAGGCGCCATGACGATTTGGCCATTGGCATCTTTCTGTTTTTCATAAATATACCCGCCAAAATCATTCTTCAGGTATCTTCCAGACCAATGGAAGCTTGACTCACCAAGTATCACACCAGCTGTTTCAGAAATAACTCCAAGCATAAAGTCACCTTTTTTTGCAGGTCTAATTTTATCACCCTCCAAAGTAACTAGGGTTCCTGCCGGAATTTTCTCACCGCTTAGGCTCTCAAAATATTCAGCGTAATCCGAGAACGTTTGGGAACTTTTTATGCTTCCTGAAGCCTTAATCGTTCCATCTTTTGCATGAAATTCTATCTTTCTGTTTGATGAGGATGGTGTGCTCCCACTTGCCCATCCTAGAGCAACTGAGTCTGAGTTCGGATTGATCGTATTATATGAGGCTATCACAGAAGATTGAGCAGCCCCAGTTGCTCTGCTTCGAACAGATCCTGCTACAAAATTATTATTTCCAGTAGCGTGGGAATCACGAGAGCCAATAATCCCGCTTCCTTTATGTTTAAACAAAAAGTACGGCGTCACAACGCCGCCAATCTTAAAATCTGTTTCGTAGCCTGAAAAGTCACAATTAGAAACATTAAGATCAGGGTCAACAGAAAAAATCCCAACTGTACCGCTGTTATTTTTAGGCGATCTTTGCCCCCATACATTACTAACTACAGACTCGTACATACCGCTCCCAAAAACAACACCCTTTTCGGCTGAATCGATCAATGTCACACCATCAATCATTACCTTGCCGACAGAATTGTCGCCACCTACAATATAAAGATCATTATCAGCAGTTTTAAATCCTCGAATCGTTATATTCTTTAAATTGATTAGACGCCCTTTATAATACACGCTTACGACTGAATTTCCCTTATAGTTAATGGAGGAATCATCGCATATAGCATGAAAATTAACCACATTGACGCCATCGTAACCTGAAATTTGCAATGCATTCGGCCCTGCCCCTTTGTACAGATCACTCGGCTTAGGGTTATATGCGATACAGTTAGCCAGCTGAACGTCATGAGCTGATGCTGATTGAGGATCACTTGCTGTGTGGTGTCCTATATGCCGAATGCAAAAACTAATTGCATTTTCATAGGCACGGCAGTTCACAAGTTGAACTCTTTTTGCAGCCGGAGCATAATCATGAGCTTTAATTTCAAATCCTCGAACTCCTCCAATTGCGATGCAGCTATCAATCATTACATCCTGAGAGCCATCATCGATTTCAAAACAGTTTGTATTTGAAGACCCATCATTTAACCCCATCGGATGGTAAGAAAGACAATGACTGAAAGTCGTATGCTTTCCAAAGTGACATGTGAAATTATCATCGCCAGAGCCTGTTGCTTCGCAATATGAGAAGGTTACAAAGTTGCAGCCACCAGGCTGATAAAAGGTAGGATCATCATTTTCTCCGTGTCTGTTATAATTAGGGCTTGTAGCATCAAACCCGTGAAGGCCGGCATTTTTTGCAAAAACATGCTCTACAAAAGAGTAATCCACATTTGCAAAAAGCAAGCAGCTTGAAGTGGGCCCCTTAGGGATCTTCCATCCAGCAGGACGCGTATCTTTATTCCAGTCCAGTGTCAAATGTCCAATGTAGATATTTTCATTACCATTTGTATGATCACTATTGGTGAGTACAGAGTGACCAACTGGCGTATCGTCTAATAACTTGATGATGGTTCTTTTTTTACCCGCTCCAACCAGCATTGTATTCGAAGGAACGAGCAAGCCAGATACCCTAAATACGCCTGCAGGGACTTTTATGAGATAACCGCCTTCGGCCATCGCATCATGAAATGCTTGCGTATCATCTGTGACCCCGTCTCCTTTAGCTCCATAATCCATTACGTTTCGTTCATCAAGGTACTCAAATCTGTTCTCATACATTTTGAGTCTTTCATTTAAGTTTTCAAAAGTTGTTATTCCATTACTTAATGCAATCCCAATTTTACTATCAATCGTTTCGAAATTCTCGGCAAGCTTGGAATCAATTTCAATACTTTCAGTGCTTTCAGGTTTGTAAAGACCTAAAAACGTTGTATAATTTTCCATTTTTACTCCCCCTATTGGTTTCAGTTTTTAAGAAACATAACATCCCTTGCACTTATAAGTGGCAAACGTATGACAAACAAAAAAGCGCTGTCTTTAAACAGCGCAAGATAAAATAATTTTGACTATTCATTCAGTAATTTTTCCACACGCTCCCGCATCTGCGGTACGCTTAATCCGATAATCACCTGAAACGCCTTCCCGTTCCTGACAACGCCGTGTGCGCCAAGCGCGCGGAATACGCTGTCGGACTCAACTTTTGTTTCATCCTTGACACTGACTCTGAGGCGGGTTGCGCAGTTTGTGACTTCAGTGATGTTGTCTTTTCCGCCCAGCGCTTCAATATACAGAAAAGCGGTGTCATCAGCCGTTTCAGCAGCGGAGGCCGTTTCATCCTTGTTTTTTCGTTCTCTGTATTCCTTTTTCGAATATAGCTTTGTTTCCTGCTGTTCATCCTTTTCCCGTCCTGGTGTAGCGATATTGAATTTGAGGATTAAAAATCTGAAGACGAAAAAATAAATTGCTGTAAACGAGAGCCCGATCAAAATTTGATACACATATGTCATACCGTGGCTGCCAAAGAGCGGAATCCAGTTCAAGGTCACCGCCTCAATCAGTCCGCCTCCCATATTTCCGACGACGCCGGCCATATACATAACTGTCGACATTGTGGCGGCAAGCACGGCGTGAACCGCAAATAAGAAAGGTGAAATGAATAAGAACGTAAACTCAATCGGCTCTGTAATACCGGCGACAATCGCTGTCAGTGTGACAGGAATCAGCAGCCCTGCGACGAGTTTTTTCTTTTCCTTTTTGGCTGTCACATAAAAAGCCAGGGCGATACCCGGAATACCGAAGATTTTCGAGTTGCCGTGAAGCGCGAATCCGCCTTGCGGAAAGAGCTCCTTCAGCGGTTTGGCGCTTTGCGAATATTCGCCGAGATGCTGTGCCCAATACGTGACGATCCCGCCTTCCGCTACAGCCGGGCCATAAATAAACGGCGTGTAAATAAAGTGATGAAGGCCGGTCGGAATTAAAATCCGTTCTAAAAACGTGTATATCCAAACGCCCACCGCCCCAGAAGCAACCAGGAAGCTTTGAAGCGAGCCGATTCCCGATTGAACCATCGGCCAAATATAAGACACAGCCAAGGCAATCGGAATCATAATAAAGAAGGAAATCATCACGATATATGTTGAGCCTTGAAAGATGCCGAGAAAATCGGGCAGTTTTTTATCAAAATAGCGGTTATGCAAAAAGACGACAATCGAAGAAATAAAGATGGCCCCGATAATGTTGGTATCTAGCGTCTTAATGCCTGCAATCATCGTTAACCCGCTCGTTCCGCCGAC
This sequence comes from Bacillus sp. FSL R5-0576, assembly GCF_038004765.1. Taxonomy (NCBI): domain Bacteria; kingdom Bacillati; phylum Bacillota; class Bacilli; order Caryophanales; family Bacillaceae; genus Bacillus; species Bacillus sp. FSL R5-0576. The sequence continues at coordinate 768,220 of NZ_JBBORU010000001.1, read as the reverse complement.
CTCTTGGTTCATGTCGACGCCAAATGCTCCTCCCCATACCGTCAATATCGCGCTGACAAAATAGTTGAATGTCAGGTAAACAGTAAGCGCTTCCAAACAAGCGCGTGCCTGAGCTTTCTTCGCCAAAGCAACCGGGATGCCGATGGCGAATAAGAGCGGCATTTGGTTAAAAACAGTCCAGCCGCCCTGCTCAATAATATACCAGCACTGATACCAAAAACCGTCGGGATCGGCGAGCGGGCCCATGAGGGTTTTATTTTTAAAGAGCGTGCTGATACCGACGATAATGCCGGCGAACGCGAATAATAAAACAGGCACAAACATCGCGCTTCCAAAGCGCTGAATTTTTTGCATCATACCAGAACCCCCTGCTACTCATTGTCATTTTTTTCTGCCTCTTTGTAATCAACATATGCGCGGAACAATGCTTCGCCAACGAGAAAAAACGGTGCAAAAGCGACAATTTCCGTTTTATCGCTTAATGTCACAGGTTTGCTTGTCGCATAAAGATTATGCGGAGTCAGCTGGGCGAGGACATTGTTTTTTAAATTCGTAATGGAAATAAAGGGAATACCCTTTGCAGAAAGCATTCTTGCCTGAGGAATCAGCTCCGGTGTTTCTCCGGAAAGAGAAATGATGATAAACAGATCGTTTACTTTAAAATCATCACGCATCAGATTAAATTCATTTGTGTCTTCTATTAAAATAAGATAGCGATGGCGCGGAATAAACATTCTTTGCAGGTCGCGGGCGCATATCTTTTGCGCATTTCCTGAACCGTAGACGAAAATGCGGTCCGCTGCATCAATCAGCTGGCACATGTCCGTCATGTCCTTTGTCCGTAAGAACTTCAAATTTGCTTCAATATCATCAAGCAGCTTTTGAAAACTCATATTCTCGCCTTCTTCCGGCTGATCTTCCCACTTTAAAAAGACGCGAAATTCACTGTAGCCGCTGAAACCGAGCTTTTGGGCAAGCCGTAAAATTGAGGAACGCGATACACTGCAAGCTTTGGCCAGCGCGTCGATTCCAAGGTGATAGCATGTGTGCTTATGATTCAATATATATTTTAAAATATGAAAATCGTTGTCATTCAATTTGCTGTAGTGCTGATTGATCAGTTCTTCGAGCTGCATATCAGATCCCCCCATTTTCTTTCTATTATATACAATTACAGATTCGAAAATGGGGGAATTTCAGTTATGATATACGGGTCGGGCTTTGATCAAGCTCAGGCCAGAAGTCTTTGTTGGCCTCCATTAAATCCTCGAGAATGAGTCTTGCCACACGCGCGTTCGGCACTGTTTTTGACAAAATTAGCGCCTGCCACAGCTTTTGGAACGATTTCTCCGCCCATGCTTCAACAGTCAGCTTCTCAACGGATACCTGCTGCTCCATAAGCCCTTTTTGGAATTGCGGAATGGTGCCGACGGTAATCGGTTCAGGCCCATTTGAGCCGACAATGCATGGCACCTCGACCATCGCAGTCGGGTCAAAGTTCGCAATTGCGCCGTTATTTTCAACGATCAACATCATTCTTTCACCTGTGTTGTAGGCAATCGCCCGGGCAAGATCAACGATATATGATGCGTGGTCATCGATTTTGATTTCGCTGTTTTCCGTGGACTGCTCACGTGTAATCATGTCACATTGGCTGAAAATAAAAGCTTCGCGACCTTCCATCACTTCATTTGCCCGCGTATGATTCGGATTTGATTTTTTCACCATATCATCCGGGAACAAATAATATTGCAAATACGTATTCGGCAGTGTGTCAGGATCTGCGGCCTGCACGTCACGCGCTTTGGCGAATGTGTCATTCCAGCTCGCCTCCACCGCTTCAGCCTCTGTTTTCGGAATATAGCCGTATTGAGATACATGCTCCTTCAGCTTCGGCATTAAATCGTTGCCCTCTTGATCCTGAATTGATGTCCACCAGCCGAAGTGATTTAATCCGTAATAGCGGACCTTCATTTCTTTTCTTGAGGATAAGCCAAGAATTTGCGCCATCCGGTCTTCGATCCCAACCGGCATATCACAGATATTGAGAATTTTAGAATTCGGTCTAAGGCGTCTCGTAGCTTCAGCCACAATTGCCGCGGGATTGGAATAATTGAGCATCCACGCATCAGGCGAGTATTTTTCCATGTAATCTAATATTTCAAGCACACCGCCGATCGAACGCATACCGTATGCGATCCCGCCCGGCCCGCACGTCTCCTGGCCGACAACTCCGTACTTTAACGGAATTTGCTCATCAAGCGCACGCATCGCGTATTTCCCTACTCTGATGTGCGCCATAACAAAATCGACATCTGTAAAAGCTTCTTCCGGGTCAGTCGTCGCTGCAAATTCAATATCCGGCGCTTTTTCTCTGATAAAAACGTCACAGGCGCCTGCAATTCGATCCTGTCTCTCCTTATCATTATCATACAGCTTCAGCTTTCTGATCGGAAACTCCTCCAAATGGTCCAAGAGCATGAGTACGATCCCTGGAGTGAAAGTGCTCCCTCCGCCCGCTATTACGATTGAGAATGATTTTTTCTTCATATGACGACCTCCTTAATAACGTTTACAATTCCATTTATACCATGAGATAGCCCGTCCCGTAACACGTTTGGCGCACTTAGGTCATTTGATCAACTTTAGTGTTTTTTCCCATAGAGCGGGAAATTTCTCATTTGCCTTATGTCTGAGGGATTTGTTTTTTTTACCTTTTTTGTAATCTTAAAGTCTCACCAACTGTGAATTTTAAGTGAATATACGCCCTTCCAATTCTTATGAAAAGGTTCTTTTGTACGATTCGGATACATGCCGAATTATTTATAATCATTTATATAAAACATCCAATTGTGCGTGAATTTAGAAAAGGCAGGGGACAAAAGTTGGACTCATATAAAGTCATTGAGCTGGCAAACAAGTACAGTGCGGCCGCAGAAGAGGTCAGAAGCTCCAAAATGCTGCTTGAATCCCGGTTATCTGCAATGGGAGATGCTTGGCAAGGAAAAGCAAGAGATTCGTTTGACCAGGATTTCGAGGAAACGAAAGCCGCCTACGATCAATTCGAACAGGAGCTGCTTGAAACAAGCCAAGAGCTGAAGGCTGCCGCTGTCAAAATAGAAGAACGAAAAGCTGAAATTGCCAGAATGGAAGAACTGGAGCGTAAAGCAAGAGAGGAAAGACATAAACTCGGGAGGTGAACGGTGTGTCAGGAAACATTGCAGTTGATCCGGATAAGCTCGAACAGCTTGCAAATGATGTTGTCACTGAATTAACTGATATGGAAAACAAATATAAGGATCTGCATGTGGAGCTGGGGCAGATGATTTTGCAATGCGATCCCCGCTACAGCAGCTGTTTCTCTGGAGTGGGCGATGCGTGGAGCTCAGGAAAGGCGCTCGTCACCAAGCTGAGTGACAATGAGATTTTCATCAGAAAAACGGGCGATAAATTTGTGGAACAAGATGATATTTTGCGAAAGCTCTACAATGCCTACGACAAATACGGTACGATGACAAGCTTAACCGCTCTTATGCTGACGCAGGGAAAATATTACGGATTAGGGCTTACGAAATTTGTGAAACAGCCAAGCGGCTTGCATACAGCCCAGCACTCAAAACTGCTCTTGGATATTTCCAGGGCCGTTGACAGCTCACGTTATCAAAAAGCGGCAAGAGTGCTTTTGAATCCTAAATATTTGTTAAAAAAGACCAACCGTCCATTTTCAGATTTGGTACATAAAAAGTTTACAAAATACTTTCCTCAGGACACGGTGGATTTTTCAAACAGCGTCAGAAGCTACACAAAAGGATTTCTTAATGAAGCCGGCGTACGCTCCACTTTGAAGGATGTGGGAAAAACGGGCTTGAGATTCGCGAAAGGAAATGCCATTACCGCCACACTGATTACCGGTGCGACCGAAACATTCGGAGCAGGCGTGAAAATTGCTGAAAATTATGCAAAATACCAGGACAAACCGGAAGTTCTCAAGCGTGAAAACGCCAAGGCCGTCGGAAATGCTGTGAATAACACGATTTTTGTTGCGGGCGGTGCCACAGCTGGTGCTGTCATCGGCGGTGCAATTGGAAGCTTTGCAGGACCTGTGGGTACTGTCCTTCTTGGGGCAGCAGGTTCATACATTGGCGGAGTCGTCGGAGAACAAATCGCCAAATATACAGCCGGTTTTGCCGAAAAAGCAGCCTTAAAGCTGAAAGAACCGATCCATGCTGTCGTTGATACAGCCAAAAAAGGGCTGGAATCAGCCGGCAAATTCGTCAAATCAGTGAATGACGGCATAGATGCGGCGAATAAATCGATACATAAAGGGATAGACAGCGCGAAAAAAGGAATGGAAAAAGCAAAGAAAACAGCGGATTCGCTCATACACGGCGCAACCCATTTCCTTAAAGGGAAATTTTCATTTGGATAGGAGAATAAACAATGAAGCAGTTTACAATTAGCATAGAAGAACTCTTGTTTTGCTTTTACAGCGAAGGGTTTTTTGAACAGGGAATGGCCTTGAAGCAGGCCTATTTTCCGGAAATAGAAGATGAACAGCTCGGCGCCTTATTTGAAGCCGCGTGCCGCTCACTCTTAGCCAAGGATGCAGCGGAATATCGGAACCATCAATATCGGTTAAAGGACGAGTACTGTCCGTTTATCCATGTATTAAACGACGCTGACTATACAGTGAAGCTTTCTAAATTTAACGGGCAAGGCGCCGAACAGAATGTGTCCTGCCATGTATCAAAATTCGGCACCTACTCTCACGAACTCCTTTTTGATGAACAAGTCCATCGCATTACAAAAATGGAATCAAGTGAAGGGTTACTTGCTAAGACAGATGAGTTTTTACATATAATAGATACAGAGGATAAAAGAGAATCGATTGTGACATTGACATCAAATGAATTTGAAAAACTCTTGGAGGGCGCTTCAGACAACCCTTCATATCTAAAAGAGTTCCTTGAAAAACATGACCACCAAGAGGACGTTACCCGATTTGCAAATGATCTGGCTTTGCGGAAAGGGAAAATGGATACACTTATGCGTCTGGCATATGGCAAAGATAACACTCCTGAAGTGGCTGACATGGCATTTGTCCTGCCGGGGGCCCACCATACTTGGCTTGTCACAGGCATCACCCAGAATGAATTTTCTATCCTCCCTGCTCATAAGGATGTTGTAAATCAAATCATTTCACAATGATAAGAATTGAATTAACAAAAGGAGAAAAGCATTGAAAAACCAAGAAATCATTGAAGTCAAAAGCAAAATGTTCCTGAGAATATGGGCTTTTGTCGGATCTGCCGGTATGGGATTAGCATGTTTGTGGCTCTTTTATATGGGTATTACGTTTCAAACGAAATATTACCTATTAGCCATTCCTGCTGGCTTTCTGTTCACCTTGTTTTGTTTATATTTATTTATCATCTTCTTTCCGGCTTTCACCCCGCGGGGAAATACCATTTTCCGCATCAAAACAGGAAAAAATGGAGAAGTGTTCACTGACAAAGTGTCTGTTACGTTTACTGATATCAAGAAAATTGAGATGAGCCGCCATAAATTTAGTCTAAAAGGAATTTTCCAGGAAGATATATTGATCCAAACCGTTGATCAGAAGACCATTCGTATTCCCACTTGGAACATCATTCCGAATCCGTTGTTTTTCGAAGCGGTTGAACGCTATATCCTTCCCCATCTGAATGAAGAGGCGAAAAGCAATTGGATCGGACAGTTTACAGACATCCAACGCAGTGCGTATTTGAAGGAATTTGAGAATCATCCGAAGCTTTAGGGGCAGCACATGATTGAAGTAAAAAGCATGATGTTTCTAAGGGCTTGGCTGTTCCTCGCTACAGGGGGCGCCTTTATTGTGGGAGTCTGGCTGGTGTCTGAAGCCCTCACGTTTGAATCTAAATATGCCCTGCTTTATTTGGGCGGCGGATTACTGGCGATGATTTATGGATTGATCACATTCTTTATGGCTTTTCCTGCGTTCACAAGCCGTGGAAATGTCATTTTCACCATAAAGACCGGACCTAGTGGCGAAATCTTCTCGAGAAAGCGCAGCGTGCTGTTTTCCGAGGTGAAGCGGCTTTATATGGGACGCCATCAATACAGTTTGAAAGGGATCTTTTTTGAGGATATTATCATCGAGAAAACAGACGGCAAAATCGTTCGAATCCCGACCTGGAACATCATCGCGAATCCGCTGTTTTTCGAAGCGGTTGAACGCTATATCCTTCCCCATTTGAGTGAAGAGGCTCAAAACAATTGGATCAGCCAATTTACAGAGGTTCAGCGAAAAGCGTATTTGAAGGAATTTGAGAATCATCCGAAGCTTTAAAAGCTCTCCTCCTCTATAATGAAAGATAAATGCAAATTGAGGAGTGCTCATGATGCTGATTACCATTCTTTTATTTCTCGCGGCAGGGCTTGCTGAAATTGGCGGCGGATATCTGGTTTGGCTATGGCTGAGAGAGGCAAAGCCAGCCGGCTATGGAATCGCCGGGGCGCTGATTCTCATTGTATACGGCATTCTTCCGACGTTTCAGTCCTTCCCATCTTTCGGCCGTGTATACGCCGCTTATGGCGGAGTATTCATCGTGCTTGCGGTCCTGTGGGGATGGCTTGTTGACCGGAAAACACCTGATCTGTATGACTGGATCGGCGCATTCATTTGTCTCATCGGTGTCTGTGTTATTTTATTTGCGCCGCGCGGATAACAAAATGGCCTGCTTATGAAGCGGGCCATTTTTGTTTAATCCTCTTTTAAGTTAGTCAGCTGCACTTCATGCTCCTCTTGCGGTTCGTCAAGCGGATAAATTCTTGCTGTTCCAGTTTCTTCATTTACGTGCTGAATGTAAATAGGAACGCCGTTATATGTTACTTTCTTCATGTCGGGAGATTCTACAATTTCTTTCGCCCTTTGAATATTCATCGTAACACCCTCCTTCATACATAATGTTTCCATTTCCCGAAGGAAGTATGCTTTATGATTCAGCGGACAAGTTGAATTTTTTCAGGCGTTTGTAGAAAGTGCTTCGAGGGATCCCGCTGATTTTTGCGGCTTGAGAGACGTTTCCTTTTGCAGATTCAAGCGCTTTGATCATCATATCCTTTTGGATTTGCTCACGAAAAGTAAGCACGCCGGCAGCAGCCGGCTTTTTTTCTGCAGAGCTGGCCGGCAATCCAGCGGCTTCCAGTAAAGCGGGAAGCGATTCATCCCTCAGCCGGCCGTCCGGAAATCTGATAGAAAGACGTTCAAACACATTAAACAGCTCACGGATATTCCCCGGCCACTTCCATTGCTTCAGCACATTACAAAAATCAGAAGGAAGTTCGCCTGGCCAATGATTCTTCTGTTTGTAGTACTCAAAGAGATCCGGGATATCCTCGGTGCGATCGCGTAATGGAGGGAGTTCAATTGGATAGACGTGAAGACGGTAAAACAAGTCCTCTCTGATTTTTCCGTTTTCGGCAAGCTCGCGTAAATCACAATGCGTGGCGGCAATAACTCTGATATCAACTGGAATTTCTTTCGTCCCGCCGATTGGCGTTATCTTGCGTTCCTGAAGCACCCGTAAAAGTGCAACCTGCATCGAGTGGGAAATTTCTCCGATTTCATCTAAAAATAATGTGCCTTGATTCGCTTTTTGAAAGGCGCCTTTATAGCCATTTCGTTTCGCTCCCGTAAAAGCGCCCTCTGCATAGCCGAACAGTTCGCTTTCAATCAAATCAGACGGAATCGCTCCGCAATTGACAGCAACAAACGGACCGTGCCGTCTCTCACTGTTCTCATGAAGCGCGCGAGCTGCGACTTCCTTTCCCGTACCAGTTTCGCCCGACAAACAGACCGTTGCATCTGCCGCAGCTGCACGTTCAAGGTTCATCAGCATCGCATGCGATCGGCCGCTTTTCCCGATCACTCCATTGAATCGAAACACCTTCTTTTTCTTTTGTTCCGAAAGATAAAAACAAGTGCCGCCATCTCCTATGGTGATAGCTTTTTCGATTGAGTAGCCCCGTTCCTTCAACTCATACAGGTGCCGGCCCTGCCAATCCGGCATTGAGGTTCGAATCGGTATGCTCGCACTGATGATGTGCTGCTTGTTATTGCATAGCACCATCGGCACACTGGATAAAGCCCTCTCTCCAAAACGGCTGATCAGCTCGAGCTCTTTCTCACGGCTTTTTGCTGCGAGTTCCCGTTCAGCTGCATAGGCGATCGCAGTGGCAATACCGAGCATATGAGGATGAGCGCCTGCCGCCGGACACGATATGTCAATCACACCCGCAAGGCTGCCATCCTCATGGTGAATCGGAGCGGCTGAACAGTTCCAAAGATGGGAAGCAATGGAGTAATGCTCTGATCCTTGTATCGCAACCGGCTCGCTGATGTGGAGCGCCGTGCCAATCGCATTTGTTCCGACAGCCGTTTCCGTCCAGCATGCCCCTTCAACAAAGTTGATGCGTTTGGCTTCATAGAGCGCGCGGGGATGGCCGTCCAATGCCAGAACAACACCGTCTGAATCAATTAACAGCGCCATCATTTCCATTTCTTTTATGGCAGGCAGCAGTTTTTCGAGGTAAGGCTTTGCGGTCGTCAAGAAGAATGAATGTTTTTTTGACTGCTGATCCAGCTCCGTTTGCTGTAAAACCTTCGGGCCTTTTTCTAGATAAGGATTGACCTCAGCTTTTTTGCAGCGATGCCATGACTCTGCAATCCGTTTTCTTAATCGGGCTTCGTCAAGCACACCGTCTTTCACAAAACGTTTCCAGGTTTGCAAATCGTTTGGGACCGAATTCATTTCCTTGATCGCTCCTCCCTTACACGCCGTTTTCATCTATTGTAGGGGAAAAATAAAGCGCTTTCAACATAAAAAAGCAGGCGCCTTATATCCATGTGCCTGCTTTTTCCTTTATTATGCATGTACCGCAAGGCCGATCGTGCTTAACAGCGCCTCATGCAATGTTTCCGATAAAGTCGGATGGGCGGCGATAAAATGCTCCGCCATATCTGCCGTCATCTCACCATTCATGATCGCTGCCGCTTGGCCGATGAGCTCGGTTACATCCGGGCCAATCATCGAGACACCCACGATTTCGCCGAATTCCGGTTCAGCCATGATTTTGACCTTTCCTTCCGCTTGCTGTTTAATGAGCGCCTTGCCGTTTGCGGAAAAAGAAAATTCGCCGATCTTCACATCCCCGTATATGCTTCTTGCCTGTCGTTCTGTCATTCCGATACACGCGATTTCCGGGGACGTATAGATGCAGCGCGGCACATGTTTCTCATTGATTTTGACATCCCTTCCGGAAGCATGAGAAGCAGCGATGATGCCCTCATGGAAAGCGGCATGCGCCAGCTGAATACCGCCTATAGCATCTCCGCACGCGTAAATATTAGGCACGTTCGTCTGCATGTGCCCATTCACCGGAATGCCCTTTGGAGAAAAATCAACTCCGGCCTGTTCCAGCTGTAATCCGTCAAGACGGGGTTTTCTGCCGATCGCCACCAGCACATAATCGGCCTTCGTTTTAAACTCTCGCTGACCGCTTTTCCATATTGCTGTTTTGGCCGTTTGATCCACCCGCTCTAATCTGGATGAGGTATGCACTTCGACACCGTCTTCCTCAAGTTTCTCCTGAAAAAGACGGGCAATTTCTTCATCTTCAGCCGGGATCAGCTGGTCCGCTGTTTCAATGATGGTCACCTTCGATCCCAATCTGGCGAACAGCCCTGCATACTCACACCCGATGACACCGCCGCCGACAATGACTAGTGAAGACGGAATCTCGGAAAGAGAAAGCGCGTCTTTGCTGTCGATGATCCATTCGCCGTCAAACGGGGCGAAAGGCAGCTCGATTGGCTCTGATCCGGAGGCAATCAATACTTGGTCCGCCTCTCTGATTTCTTTTCCTTTTTCTCCTTCGATCAAGAGCTTTCTTTCAGAAAGAAAGGAGGCTGTTCCCTTTACAACCTGTATTTGATTTTTCTTCATTAGGTACTGAACGCCTTGGACAAGCTGACTGACAACCTGTTGTTTCCGGCTTTGCATTTTACTCCAATCGACTGATATCGCACCTGCCGGAAGTTCGATTCCAAAGCTGTCGGCATGCTTGATTTTATCAAGAACGTTTGCGCTTTCTAACAAAGACTTTGTCGGGATGCAGCCTTCATTCAGGCAGGTCCCTCCAAGCTTGCCTTTGTCAATGAGCAGCACGTTTCTGCCCTGCTGTGCCGCGGAAACCGCAGCCGCATAGCCTGCAGGTCCGCCGCCGATAATGGCTAATGTCATGTCGTTTTCACCTGCTTTTCCTATAAAATTAATGCTGCGGGTTCTTCCAAATATGTTTTCATCGCCTTCAGGAATGCAGCGGCAGGGGCGCCGTCACACGCTCTGTGATCAAATGTCAGGCTGAGCGGCAGGATCGTGCTTCTGACGATCTCCTCCCCTTGATACACCGGTGTGTCATAGCTTGCTCCGATGCCGAGAATGCCTGTTTCCGGCGGATTTAATATCGGTGTGAAATGCTCAACGCCAAACGCGCCAAGGTTTGTAATGGAGAAGGTAGAGCCTTGCAGTTCTTCGCTTCCCGCACGTCCCTCGCGTGCTTTTTTGGCATTTTCTGAGATGGATTGAGCCAGTTCAATCAGCGATAGCTTTTCAGCATGGCGGATGACAGGCACCACTAAGCCATTTTCCAAGGCTACAGCCATACCAAGGTGTACATGGGGATGTGTGATAATGCGCTCATTTTGATAAAAGCTGTTCAGCACAGGGTGAGCTTGCAGAGCGAGAACGGCGGCTCTTGAGACAAAATGAGTGATCGTCAGTTTTGTGCCGTATCTCTCTTCCGCAGTTGGTGAAAGCTGTTTTTGAAGAGTGGCAAGCTTGGTGATATCAGCTTTCATCGTGATCGTCAGCTGCGCGCTGTTTGCCAAGCTTTCCTGCATTCGGGCAGCGATGACCTTTCTCATGCCTGTCACCGGGATTTCCTGCGCTTTCTGCTCCGAAACAGGCTTTGCCTGATCTTTTTTCTGTTCAGCAAGAGCCTTTGTTACGTCATCCTTCACGATTCGTCCGCCTGGTCCAGTTCCTTTCAGTTGTTTTAGGTCTAATCCTGCTTTTTCTGCTATTTTCCTGGCGACTGGAGATATTTTCATTCGATCTTTTTTGGAGGCTGCGGGTTTGTTTTCTTGTTTGACGGGCTGAATGGCTTGCGGCACACTGTCTTCAGCAACAGGCGCGCTCGCCTCTTCCTGCACCGACTCATTGGCGTCCCCGATATAGCAGATTGCTGTGCCGGGCGGAACCTCTTCTCCCTCTTTCACTTTGATATCGATCAGCGTTCCTTTTTCAGGCGCTTCTATCTCCATTTCAATTTTCTCCGATTGAATGCTGGCAATGCTTTCTCCCTTTTCAACCGGGTCGCCTACTTTTTTATTCCATATCGATACTTCCCCTTGTTTCATGGCCATTCCCAATTTTGGCATCACTACTTTTACCGCCATTTGTGTTCCCCCTTTAATTCATTGCCGGCTCGCCAAGCAATTCAAGCGTGACGCTGACAATTTTATCTGGTGTCGGCAAATATTGATCTTCAAGCACTGGTGAAAACGGAACCGGTGTATGCGGCGCTGTAATCCGTTTAATCGGCGCATCAAGCAAATCAAAGCCCTTGTCAGCGACAAGCGCAGCAATATCCGTGGCAATGCTGCATCGCGGATTGGCTTCATCAATGATGATCAGCCGGTTTGTTTTTTCTAACGATGTGAAAATCGCATCCTCATCCAGAGGGGACAGACTGCGCGGATCAAGGACCTCGGCTTCGATGCCCCTCTCTGAAAGCTGTGCAGCCGCTTCAAGTGCAGTATTGACCTGCTTGCCGACTGCAAAGAGCGTGACATCCTTACCTTCGCGTTTGATATCCGCCTTTCCGAGGGGAATTGTATAATAATCTTCCGGCACCTCGCCCTTCATGTTGTAGGACGTTTTGTCTTCAAAGAAGAACACCGGATCATTATCTTCTATTGCTGCAAGCAGAAGACCTTTGGCATCATACGGATTGGATGGAACAACCGTCTTCAGTCCAGGGATGCTCGTGAAAAGGCCATACAGCGCTTGTGAATGCTGGGCAGCGGCCCGGAACCCTGCTCCGTATGTGGTGCGGACGGTAATCGGCACCTGCGCTTTTCCGCCGAACATATAACGGAATTTCGCCCCTTGGTTGATCACCTGATCAAAGCACGTGCCGATAAAATCGTTAAACATCAGCTCGGCAATCGGTCTCAAACCGGTTGATGCCGCAGCCATAGCCGCTCCCATATAGCCTGCCTCAGAAATCGGAGTGTCCAGCACTCGTGTACGCCCGAATTCCTGTACGAGTCCCTTTGTGACCCCTAATACACCGCCCCATGCTTCATCATCCTGCAAATGATCGACCGCCGCTCCCCCGGCGACATCTTCACCGATCAAAAGCACATTTTCGTCTCTTCTCATCGCAAGCTTCATTGCTTCATTGATCGCGTCTGACATGCTTATGACTCTCGCCATCTCTTACATTCCTCCTTTTTCATATGACACGTACACATCTGCCAGCAGCTCCGAATTTTTTGGATATGGGCTGTCTTCGCTGAACGAGACGGCTTTTTCAATCGATTCGCTGACACGCTGTTCAATGTCTGACAGCTTATTAGCATCTGTTTCTTTTAAAAGGTAGTTTTTAAAACCTTGAATGGCATCTTTTTCTTCAAGGTGCTCAACTCTTTCATCCTTCGTTTTATAGGTTTGGGCATCTCCTTCGAAATGGCCGTAGTTTCTGTAGGTCATACATTCAATCAAAGACGGGCCGCCGCCGTTTCTTGCTCTTTCTATCGCTTCCTTCGCTGCCTGGTAAACTGCTAAAATATCTTTGCCGTCAACTGTCACCCCCGGCATGTTATAAGCAGCCGCCCGATCGGCGATTGAATCACAGGCTGATGCATACTCAAATGGGGTAGCTTCGCCATAGCCGTTGTTTTCAGCAACAAATACGACAGGAAGGTTCCATACAGCCGCTAAATTCAGCCCTTCGTGGAAGGTGCCTTGGTTATTTGCCCCGTCCCCGAAAAAGCAAACGCTTACATTTTTAGTCTGTTTATATTTAGCCGTGAGCGCTGATCCGCATGCGAGCGTAAAGCCGCCCCCGACGATTCCATTTGCGCCTAACATGCCTTTATCAAGATCCGCAATGTGCATAGAACCGCCCTTGCCTTTGCACAATCCGGTCGCTTTCCCGAAAATTTCCGCCATCATACCATCCAGATCGCAGCCTTTGGCGATACAATGTCCATGTCCCCTGTGTGTGCTTGTAATGCTGTCGCCATCATGTAAATGAGCGCACACCCCTACAGCCACGGCTTCCTCACCGGCATATAAATGAACGAATCCGGGAAGCACTCCCTGGGCGAACAGTTCATGCACTTTGTCTTCAAAGCCCCTGATCTCCAGCATCTTTTGGTACATCCACAGCGCTTTTTCCTCAGTTAATGACAAGCCCTCTCGTTTTAACAATTCCATTTTGTGCGCCTCCTTCTATTTAGGGTTCACCATTAAAAATGCAAGAAGTGTGCCAGTCTTTTGAGCCCGTAAAATCAGTCTTCTCGTCTTCACCTTGGAGACAGTTTGAGACGTGTGTCTCGTTTTGTCTCAAACTGATTCATTTGTCTCGTTTTACAGCATGCAAAAAAGACCGGATATCACCCGGCCTTTGACAATGATCGACGTATTTATTTCCTTGGAAATCTTTTTAACTTCCTAGTTCCTCTGCATCGTTTGACTGAATAGCTGCTTTTGAAAGAAAATCAATTGAATATTTGACATATCCGATACCGCCGTCCCCGTCCTTCTGCATACAGTCTATCGTGCCGTTTGAGTATGTGTATCCCTTTTCATTAAGCGTTTTTCTGACCGTTTCCGCCATCTTTGCGGCATCTGTTTTTGATAACCCGCTGGTGTCTAACTGAATCGTCATACTCATAGGCGCTTTTTCAGCCAGCTGTTTGTTCCATTTTGTATCTAACGTGAACTGTCCGTTTTCGATACTCAAAGCAGCATCAGCTTTTATAAGTCGAGGAACCGTTTTTTTCAGATCTGCTTCGATTGCCTTCGATGCTTCTTCATTTACATGTTTTGCTACTGATTCGGTATACGCTTCTTCAATTCCATCGCACGTTACTTTATGATGCAGAAATCCCTTCGTACACATTGGGTAGCGATGAGATTGGGAGGTTGCTTCGAATACATATTCAGAGGTTTTAGCGTTATATACCCCATTCGTGATCTTGATTTCTTTCTTAGGATAGGTTTGTTTCACATAAGAGACTAGCTTCTGTTCTGCAGCATTTTTCGAAAATGGATCACCGAACCATACATGATAGATATATAGTCCGCATCCGAATAATGCAATGGCAAGCAAGCCAAACACAAGTTTTTTCATGTTCCCACTCTTTTCCTCATATGTACGTGCTACAGTTCATGCTTTTCTTCAACAGCCCGGTTCAGCGCTTGGAGCATATAGCCTATGCCTTTGTAAGATGATAGCGGCCAGCTGATATGCTGGTGTTCTCCGATGACGGCGTTTAGAACGCTTCGATATTTTTTTCCGCCAAGCATGACTAGCTCTTCGATATCAGAAAAGCCTTTTTCGTGAAATTGGCGGCTCAGCTCGTCCGCTGTCATGATTTCCGGATGACCGGTGCCAAAAGTGACATCGTAATTTCCCGAAACGAGATCATCAGGGCGGAGGAACCCGTGCTTCGCAGACAAAATCACCCACTCATCGAAAAATGCTTTCGCATACCGTTCGCACGCCTGATGAAACGGGCTGAGATAAGCGTCCTCTGCTCTTACCGGCCCGGCATCAGGCTGGACGTCCCAGATTTTTTTCTTGCCGCAGGGGATGATGCATAGTCGTTTCATTTTCCTCTCCCCCTTTATAAGATATCTCCACTAAATATACCATTATTTTCTTACAATACATTAGAGAAAAGACAGGCTGAGTAAAAGCTGCGTACAAAAAAGACCCGGATTTACCGAAAATCCAGGTTTATTTTAGTCAAGAATGGTGTAAAAATCCCTTTATTTTGTTAGCCTTTTTTGAATCAAGCACTGCTGTTATTCTACCCCATCAAGATACTTTCTCTCAAAGTCGTCGAGCAATGCACGCACTTCATCTGTTGACTTTGTGTTCATGCATTGATTTCTTAATTCACTTGCCCCTCGGAACCCGCGGAGATAAATTTTGAAAAAACGAGGAAGAGGCTTGTACGGACGGGCTTCTAATGCTGAATATTTATCATGAAGATCCAGATGCAGCCTTAAGAGATCAAGCAATTCCTTGCTGCTATGCTCTTTCGGCTCCTTTTCAAAGGCAAATGGATTTGTAAAAATACCACGCCCAATCATAATCCCATCAACACCGTATTGTTCAGCAAGTTTTAAGCCAGTTTGGCGGTCAGGGATATCACCATTGATCGTCAAAAGTGTATCTGGTGCCACCTCATCACGAAGTTTCTTAATCTCCGGGATGAGCTCCCAATGCGCATCTACTTTGCTCATTTCTGCCCTAGTACGCAGATGAATAGAAAGATTGGCAATATCCTGTTTCAAAATGTGTGTCAGCCACTCGCGCCATTCATCCACATCCGTGTATCCAAGTCTTGTCTTCACGCTTACAGGCAATCCCCCTGCTTTTGCAGCTTGTATTAATTCTGCCGCAACTGCAGGACGGCAAATAAGGCCGCTTCCCTTTCCATTCCCCGCAACATTAGGCACTGGGCAGCCCATATTGATATCTAGTCCTTTAAATCCTAACTCTGCCATGCCAATACTCATTTTACGGAAGTTTTCAGGCTTATCTCCCCATATATGGGCTACCATTGGCTGTTCATCCTCTGTAAAAGTTAAACGGCCGCGTACGCTATCCTTCCCATCCGGATGGCAATAGCTCTCTGAGTTTGTGAACTCTGTAAAAAATACATCCGGTCTGCCTGCTTCACTTACTACATGCCGGAAAACAACATCTGTCACATCTTCCATTGGTGCCAGTACAAAAAATGGCCGTGGTAATTCACGCCAGAAATTTTCTGTCATAACAAAATCAAATCCTTTCATTAGGGGATACGGCTATACCTGTATCTCAATATTAAAAAACTGACCATGCTTTCTTTTTACACTTATCGCATGCGAAAGCATTTCTTATCAATCTATAGTAATTTTTGAACATTTCACGTGGGATGACCATCTATACCTATTTTTTATATTGTGGTTAACACTGGCGCTGACCTTCGTCTTTCTTAGTGGCCTTGCTTTTGAACTTTTTGGATAAAAAGGATTCCAACCTAAATAGAATATCATATGAGTTCTCCATATTACCAACGCAAAATAATTGCCCTGTTATTGAAGATAAGATATTTAACACTACACCATATCCGTATCTCTATATCATATTTGCGGAAAAACTAATTTCAAGAGATAAACTTTGATTAAGCAAATTGAGTTGGGGGTGGTATAACTAGTACTCAAGAGAATGAAAAAACCTACTTAAGCTACTGCTACCACTTATGAATCACATGGAGTAAAGAGGATGAGAAGAGAAAATAAACCCTTATTTTAAAGAATTCAAGAACTTCAATCTGGATCGTTTGGGATTTGCTCATGATTTAGAAAATAACCAACGCAGCAAGTGGCAACCTACTATAGAGTTATAATTCGGTAATCCTGATCCAGAACCAATAAAATAGACTGCTGACTAAGTGTCGCAGTCTTCACTCATAAGATAATTAAGAAAGTGTTCATTTTCTTTCATCATTAAATAAGGCATCAGAAGTTATTGCTTTAATTTCGAATATCCTTTGTTATCCCTGTAATTATTTGTATAATAGTGAAAACTCCCAAGAAAACAGTAATAATATTAAACCATGGATTATCATAGAATGAAAGATATGTTTGAAAGAAATCTAGTTCACCTATGTTTGCTGGGAATCCATTCATTTCTCTATACTTAGGACCCCATCCCGTTAATTCTACAAAATTAAAATAAAGCTGAGATACTAAAAATGCCAAAAATGTTTGAAACCAACTTCTTTTATATAACGGTCGTTTTTTATATACTTTATCCATTTAGTTATCCATTTCCTTCTCTGCAATACTTTTTAGCCAAGTGTCAATCTAAAATTTATATTATGAAGCATAATTGTCTCAAGGATATAACCATTGTAGGTATTACTGTAATAGTTGTTATCGTCTCGGCACTATTATTTAATTGTTGTAGTGCTCATACGTTATGCATTTTAAAATGGGGTTGGCCATCATTTTCACCTCTTTCATTTATTACAATGTTTCAACTTTTTACATCGAATGACTCTTGAAATGATATACGCCATACCTTTCCTTATATTCCTATCATCAATATTTCACACGTAATAACTGCAAGTTAATATATAATTTTACAAATTATGAAAAATATATCTATGATTTTACATCATTTTACTCATGTATTTTAATCATACTGGAAGGAAATTTTTCCGGTTAAATAACGCTTTTTTCACCCGCTTTTCAACACGTTTGTTCAATTCTTTTCGCCAGTTAAAATAAAGATCTCCGAGAAAAGAAGGAAGATAAAATTTGGGAAAGACAGTCAGGACAAGGGCTGCGCACGAAAAAGACCCGGAAATCGGAATTGTTTATTTTACCGAAATCCAGGTCTGATTAGTATTGTTTATTTTAGTTAGACGATTTCAATACAAGTCTCGCCACTGCTTCAACATGCGCCGTCTGCGGAAACATATCGACAGGCTGAATATAGTCCACGCGATAGTCCTTCGACAGCGTCTGCAAATCCTTCGCGAGCGTGGATGGATTGCAGGAAACGTAGACAAAGCGTTTCGGTTTGACTTTTTTGATCGTGTCCAAGAACGTGCTGTCACAGCCGGTTCTTGGCGGGTCTACAATGACGACGTCCGGGCGGAAGCCTTCTTTCGTCCATTTCGGGAGCCAGTGCTCGGCTGTTCCTGTTACGTATGTGGCATTTGCCATGCCGTATTTTTTGGCGTTTTTCTTAGCATCGTCAATTGATTCCTTGATGACGTCCATGCCGCGGACTTCCTTCGCTCCGTCCGCAACCCACATGCCGATAGTGCCGACGCCGCAATACGCATCAACGACTTTTTCTTTTCCGGTCAGCTGCGCCGCTTTTTTCACTTCATCATACAGCTTGACGGTCTGTTCCGGATTGAGCTGGAAGAAAGCGCGGGCGCTCAATTCAAAAGATACGTCGCCGAGCACTTCTTGAATCACTGTTTTTCCGGCGAGCTGTTTTGTTTTCTCACCAAAAATCACTGAGGTTTTCGCCCCGTTTACATTCTGAATAATGGATTTGACCTCTGGCAATCGCTTTTGAATCGCTTTGACGATTTCTTCCTTGTGCGGAAGCGTTTCTTTTGCGGTTACAAGCACGACCTGCACTTCGCCTGTTTCAAAGCCGACTCTCGTCACGATCGTGCGAACGTCGCCTTTTCGTTTTCTTTCATTATAAACAGACACATTGAAGTCCTCTAAAATGCGGCGGACGATGCCTGTTGTTTTGTTCGTTGCCGGATGCTGAACGATACAGTCTTTAATCGGCACGATATCATGAGAATCAAGGCCGTATAAGCCGGCGATGATGCTGCCGCTTTGCGAGCGCCCGATCTGGAATTGGCTTTTATTGCGGTAATTCCACGGGTTGTCCATGCCGATCGTTTCTTTGATTTCCATGTTTTCAACTTTAAACTTCGTATGGCGTTCAAGAGACTGAATGACGATATCGCGTTTTTCCCGAAGCTGCTGGCTGTATGCAAGGTGCTGAAGCTGACAGCCGCCGCATTGCTCATAAACAGGGCAAGGCGGTGCTACCCGGTGCTCAGACGCCTTGCGGATTTTCTTAATGCGGCCCTCCGAAAACTTCGGCTGGACCTTTGTGGCCTGCACAACAACTTCTTCGCCAGGAAGCGCGCCGGGCACGAAGACGACTTTTTTCTTAAAATAGCCGACACCTTCTCCGTTAATGCCGAGACGCTTAATCGTCAGCGGAAAGGTTTGTCCGACCTTCAGTTCGACAGGCGCCTGTTTCTTTTGTTGGTTCACGTTGTTCTCTCCGTTTCTATATAAAGCTTTCTGCAGATGGCAGAAAGTGAAATGGTTTTTTCACATCTTTCTAGTATAACACGTTTGCAGGATTTCCTTCATTGTCAGACGAATTATTCTATACTTCTCCACAAATACAAAGACGCATAGCTTAAATAAGGCTCCCACTCCTTGCTCATCGCCAGCATGACATCCTTTGCCGGCTTATCGTCCAGCTGAAAATGGCGTTTGATGGCATTCTGGAGGCCGATATCGGCAAGCGGGAATAAATTGGGACGGCCAAGTCCGAACATGAGGACGTTTTGCACGGTCCACGGGCCGATACCCCTGATTTTGATCAGTTTCTTCATAATGTCTTCATCCGCCATATGCGGCAGCTCTGACAAGCTGAGTGTGCCTTCTGCGATCATCCTTGATGTATCAATGGTGTATTCCGCTTTTCTCATGCTGAATTGCAGATCACGCAGATCCTGATAATCGAGTTCTGCAATCGTTTCCGGCTTTGGGTAGCACCACACGCCATCCTTCTGCTCGCCAAACGCATGAACAAACCGTTCTGTTAGCGTGTAAGCGAAGGAAAGATTGAGCTGCTGGTGGATAATGCATTTCATCATGCAGTTGTACACGCTGTAGTCCAGAACAAGCGGGGTCCCTGCATGCTCTTCAAAAATGGCGGACAGGCTCGTTTTTGAAAAATGATCCAGAACGTGCTGCAAATGATTTTCCCATTGAAAAATCCGCTTGATTTCCTTCATCATTTCTCCCTGATCCGTTTCCCCGCTGACGAGGAACTCAGGCTCACCCGCATGGCCTAACGCCTGTACCTTTACAATACATACGTCCCCCGCTTGATTTCTGATTGGCACACGGACTTCCCTCGCCTCTCGATCAACAGAATTGAGGGGGTCTAAAGACAGCCTGTCCAGCACGCGGTCAAAATGATACGGAGGCGTGACAGATACTTTTTCCTTCCACATGAGATCCACCCTTTTTCCGTTTTTGTTCAGTATAACATGCCGCTTGAATTAGGCAGAGAGTACCGTATACTTTTCTCATAAAGACCGCATGATATAATGGCAGGTGGAGGGTTGTTTATGATCAACATTACCGCAATCACAACAGAGCATCAGCTGCTGAAAAATATACCGATCGAACGAGTGGAACAGCCTGATATTGCATGGTACTGGGTTGATTTTTACGGCCCGGAGGATACGGAAACGGCGTTATTGAGAGATTTTTTTCATTTTCACCCGCTTGCCATTGAGGATTGCTTCCAGCATATGCAGCGGCCGAAGCTTGACCATTATGACGGCTATCGTTTTTACGTGATTCATGCGCTGAATAAGGAAACACTTGAGACGGAGGAAGTCGATATCTTTCAAGGCGAAAAATTTGTCGTCACCTTTCATTTACACGAAACGCCCGGTATCGCTAAAGTCCGGGAGCGTTTGTATGCTTCACCGGACATATTGAAAAAAGGGCCCGGGCATATTTCTTATATGATCATGGATCAGCTTGTTGATGAATATTTTCCTCTCGTGTATAAAATCGAAGACCGGCTGAATGAAATTGAAGAAAGCCGTCCCCACAAAACGTATGGAACGCTGATGAATGAGGTGTTTGATCTCAGAACAGACCTATTGCATTTGAGACGGACGATTATCCCGATGCGTGATTTGCTCTATCGGATTTTAAGCCTTGACCATGTGAAAGAGCAGCGGGAAACGAAAGCCTATTTCAGCGACATATATGATCATTTGTTAAAGTTGTCTGAAATTGTGGAATCCAACCGTGACATGACGTCCGACTTGCGTGACAGCTACGTGACGCTAAACTCAAACCGGATGAATGCGATTATGATGACACTGACGATCGTATCAACCATTTTCATCCCGCTCACCTTTATTGCCGGTGTATACGGTATGAACTTCGACTTTATGCCGGAGCTGCATTGGAAATACGGATATTTCGCTGTACTTGGCCTGATGGCCGCGCTTGTGATTGGAATGCTGATTTGGTTTGTACATAAAGGATGGTTCAATATTTTTAAATGAGGACAGCGAGCAGCTGTTCTTTTTTGTTGTAAGCCGATCGCTATGCATATTCTGTTCATATTGTTTATAATGGAAAAAATATTCAGGGAGTGATTAGATTGAAAATTGCTGTCATCGGACTCGGCAATATGGGACAGCCCATTGCCCGAAATGTTCTTCAAGCAGGCTACGAATTGACTGTCTATAACCGGACGAAACAAAAGACAGAAGACCTTGTCACAGAAGGCGCACAGGCAGCTGATACGCCACGGCTGGCGGCAAAATCCGCTGATATTGTCATCACAATGCTTGCAGATGATGATTCAGTCAGCACCGTGACATTCGGAGAAGACGGGCTGCTTGAAGGATTAGCAGAGAACGGCATTCACATCTCGATGAGCACAATCAGTGTTGAGTTCTCAGAAAAGCTCGCAGCGGCTCATGCAGAGAAAGGACAATTTTTTCTCGCCGCTCCTGTCCTTGGCAGACCGGATGCCGCAGCCAAAGCCGCGCTCCGTATCATAACAGCCGGACCGGCGGAAGCAAAGCAAGCTGCCAAGCCTCTGTTCGACAGCCTGAGCCAGCAGGTATTTGACGTCGGCGAAGAAAGCAAGACGGCAAATGCAGCCAAAATCAGCATCAATTTCTTGCTTGTGTCCATGCTGGAGGCGTTATCTGAATCCTTTTTAATGATGGAGAAATACGGCTTAGAACAAAAACAATTTTTAGAGATCGCCAGCGCGCTCTTTGGTTCTCCAGTCTATCAAAATTACGGAACCATTATGGCCGAGCAGAAATTTGAGCCGGCCGGCTTCAAAATGTCTTTAGGGCTGAAGGATACCAACCTGGCACTCGCCGCCGCAAAACGGGTTTCTGCAAATCTTCCTCTTGCCGAGCTGGCCAAGAGCCATTTTGAAAGCGGGATTGAACAGGGCTTCGGAGATCTGGATTGGGCCACACTGATTAAATGTATAAAATAAAGAAAAGCCTCTCCATTTCAGGAGAGGCTCTTCTCATTACAAGGACGGCATCTTCATTTCTTTCTCAAACATCAGATCATCAATGCTTTTAAATGTGTAGCCCTGTTTTTTCAGATCTGTAATCGCGTCATCCAGCGCTTCTGCATTGTCCCTTGATACGGTGTGCAGCAGGTAAATGGCTCCCGGGTGCGCCTGCTTGATCATATGATCGTAGGCATATTTCTTCCCCTTTTGGTTGTTGATTTTCCAATCAACAAAAGCGACCGACCAGAAAACGGTTTGATAGCCGAGGCGTTTCGTTTCTTTCAGTACGTACTCACTGAACACGCCGCGCGGCGGACGCAAGTACAGGTTGTCCTGCTTTCCCGTAATTTTATAAACCTCTTCGTTGACTGAATCAAGTTCATCCTGAATCTGATCAGCTGTTTTTGTCGTTAAATCCGGATGGTGAAAGGAATGGTTGCCGATAATATGGCCCTCATCTGACATTCGTTTGATCAGCTGAGGCTGGTCCTTTACGAAATGCCCGGTGACAAAAAACGTTCCTGTTACGCGATGTTTTTTTAAGACATCAAGCACTTTTGGCGTATAGCCATTTTCATATCCGTTATCAAACGTTAAGTAAATCGTTTTTTCCTTTGTATTCCCTAAATAAAACGCGTCATATTTTTCAATTAAACTGTTCAGCTGCTTCCCGGCATCTGGCGGCTGATGATTGACACTTCGTTTAAAGCCCCAATTAATCGGCTCATTCGGCACCGCTTCCGCCTGTGCTGCACCTCCGGCAAGCAATACGGCGGCGCAGCATATTGAACACATCCACTTCATGGCCAGCGCTCCTTCTGCATTTTTTCTTATTTTACAGATAGGGGCTTTGTTTTATACTGTTGCTTTATGCCAATAAAAAAACCGCAGCGGGCGCGCGGTTTTATTCCCAATCTTTTTTAAAACGTTCGTATTTGGCTTCCAGGTCATCAAGCATGCTGATGAGCCTGTCTATATCTTCAACGTCGGTTGCTTCAGGGTCTAATGAATCGATGACGTTCATAAACATGTCAAGTCTGTTCTTTAAATAATCAATCTGCTGATCTTTATTGTTTACGGCGTTCCCCATTCTGTTCCTCCATTCATTTTTTATTATGGTAGCTCATTTTTTGCCGTTTTTCAATCGCCGCGCTACTTGCGATCTTGGCAAATCAGGTCTAAAATTAACTGTTGGCAGCGTTAGTATGCCCATTTATAAAGGAGTTAGATAGTCATGACACAAAACACGAAGCTGCGTCCGATTACGCCCGAGTTTGACCCTTGGGAAGCCTATATGGATGTTGACCAATACGGAGACATGCAGCTGACAAACGTTGAATTCACAACGACGACACTGTGCAATATGAGATGCGAGCATTGTGCTGTAGGCTATACATTGCAGCCTAAAGACCCGAATGCTCTGCCAATAGATCTTCTGTTAAAACGGCTGGAGGAAATCCCGCGCCTCAGATCCATCAGCATCACAGGCGGAGAGCCGATGCTTTCGTTGAAATCAGTAAAAGAATATGTTGTTCCTTTATTGAAATATGCCCATGAACGGGGTGTGCGGACACAAATTAATTCAAATCTGACCCTCGACATCGAGCGGTACGAATGGATCATTCCGTATCTCGATGTGCTACATATTTCTCATAACTGGGGTACAGTTGAAGATTTTGCTGAAATCGGCTTTGCCATGATGGACAGAAAACCGACCTTCGAACAGCGCGCGCGCTATTTTGAAAAAATGATCGAAAACAGCCGCACGCTCGTGGATGCCGGAGTAATGGTATCTGCGGAAACGATGCTGAACAAACGAACACTTCCGCATATTGAGCATATTCACCGCCAAATCACAGAAGATATGAAATGTCAGCGTCACGAGGTCCACCCAATGTATCCAAGCGATTTCGCAAGCGCTCTTGAATCCCTCAGCCTGAAAGAGATGAGACAGGCCATTCACCGCTTGCTGGATATTCGTGATGAAAATACGTGGATGCTGTTCGGAACGCTGCCGTTTTATGCCTGCAGTCCGGACGAAGACGACCAAAAGCTGCTTCGCCGGCTTCGCGCGGCGAAAAACGTCACAGTGCGAAATGACCCTGACGGCCGATCCCGCCTGAATGTGAACATTTTCGACGGAAACATTATCGTGACCGATTTCGGTGATACCCCGCCGCTTGGCAACATTCAGACGGACAGCCTCCCTTCCGCCTATGAAAAGTGGAGAGAGACCAAGCTTGCGAAGGAACTAAGTTGCCACTGCCCGAATGTCCGGTGCCTCGGACCGAATGTTCTTGTCAAAAACAGTTATTATCAGGATACAGACTTCACAAAACGTCAAGCCAGGAGTTAGATGCGGATGAAAGAAACACTTACGGAGATTTTTCAAAATAAAATCGTCGATATTCTCCTCGTTGCCGTTATCCTTTGGATCGGTGTCTTTATCATCAACCGGCTGGTACAGCTATTTTTTAAACGGACGGATTTTATTGAAGAAAAAAAGGAAAAAACGATTGAAAGCCTTGTCCGTTCTGTCACCCAGTATACGGCGACAATTGGTTTTATCTTTTACGTTATTTCTTTATTTGTGCATGATTTCGGCAAGATATTGGCCGGGGCGGGCGTAGCAGGTATCGTGATCGGTTTTGGCGCCCAATCGCTGATCAAAGATGTGCTGGCTGGTGTGTTCTTAATATATGAACGCCAGCTGCACAAAGGCGATTATGTCACCGTCAACAACTTGTTCAACGGGACAGTGGAGGAAATCGGCCTCCGCTCGCTGCAAATCCGGGAATGGAGCGGGAAGCTGCTCACCATCAGCAACGGCGAGGTCAGACAAATAGAGAACTATAATATTGATTTTATGCGGATTACCGAATCCTTTCTTATCAGCTTTAAAGAAGATCCGGACCGCGTGTACAGCGTGTTGGAAGAGGCATGTGACATGCTGAATGAAGAGCTTCGTGATTCATTGAAGCGGGATGAATTCGGCAATCCGACAGAACCGTTTCAAATCCACGGCATCACCGCATTGAATAAAATCAATCGCGGCGTCGAATTTACGGTTAAAGGCATGGTGAAAGATGATGATTATTTCAGTGCCAGCCTTGCAGTAAGACGGGTTCTCGTTCGCCAGCTCTACCAAAACAATGTGCAAATGCTTGAGGAAGCGGTCCGAATTGAGAGAACCCAATAAACAAAAAAACTGATTCCGAGTTGGAATCAGTTTTTTATTTATCTTGGCAGTGAGGAAAGCTGAAAGCCAAATGTGACATGATCTTGAACCGGAATCCAGGCGCCGATTCCCTGTGACGTGACATTTTTCACGACGAGTTTTCGTTTATTTCCTTTCAGCACTAAGTACACTTCTCCGTAAGTCACTTTTCCTTTTTCATTCACAGCCGGTGCATATGCATGTAGATAACCGATTTTTTTAGGAGCGACTTTATAAATCTGATCCCGTTTTGTGCCAGCCCCGATGACCGTCTCAAATGCAAGCGGAAGGTTCGTTTTCTTCATTGCTTTTTGCATCATCATGCTTTTGACATCTTCAGCATTTGGAACTTTAGCTGTCAAGCCGCCCTTCACTCTGTACTGCTGTTCCTGGGCATAATGCATTTCAGCAGTTTCTTTCCCGCCGCGGTTATCCGCACGGTTTGTATTGATTTTTTTATATTCCCAGTTTGCGACTGTTTCATTTGATTCATAGCCGAGCGCCCATTTCCCGAGAAATATTGTCGCCCGGTACCCTACTGCAAGCGGTGTGCCGGATATGTTGGATTCATTCAGCATTTTGATGAGATGCGGATTTTCAATCTTTACCTCAGAATGATCGAGCAATTCCTTTGCCAGCTTGCTCGGCTGAAGCATTGGCTGATCCTGTGAAGCATTCGGATACGTGTTTTCCTTTGAAATGCTTGCGACAGAATTAGGAACCTTAAACTGCTTTTTCGCGTGGATGGGCTGAACGCCGAAAAAACTAAAGAATAACAACACAATAAGTGTGGAATGAAATAGCTTTTTCATCATATCACTCTTTCTATGGCATTTTCCCTTAGTCTTTTCATCCCGCTTTGTTGTTATCCATCATTTTTTCAGGTTAAAGAAGGAAAAAGCCGATCGCCATAATGACATATGCAGCAAGCAGTGTCGCCCCTTCAAACCAGTTGGAATCCCCGTCATTCGAAATCGCGATCATCAAGAGAACCGCTGATACCATCGCGACGAGCTCCGGCAATGTAAATACAAGCGGCATGCTTGTCGGAAAAAAGATAGAACAGATGACGAGAACCGGTGCAACAAACATAGCGATCTGCAGCGTAGAGCCGACTGCAATTTCAACCGCAATGTCCATTTTATTTTTGAAGGCCATAATAATCGCTGACGCGTGCTCCGCCGCATTTCCTACAATCGCCACGATGATGACCCCGATAAACAGCTCGCTCCAGCCGAACTGTTCAGCCACCGAGTGAAAGGTATGGACCAGGTTTTCGGATATGTATGCAACCACAATCGTTGCCGCAAACAAGACAATCGTCGCAACCTTCCCTGACCATTCCGGCTCTTCCTCTTCTTCAGTCTGAGCCGCATTATTCGGCTGATAAACGCCCCGATGCGTGACAAGTTTAAAGTACAGCGCCGCGACATATAACAGAATCATAATGATGCTGATGCCGATGCTTAAATTGAGCTTGCTGGCGTTTCCCATACCAACAGAGAATACCTCCGGAATCACAAAGGCGACAATGATGGCAAAAATCAGAAGCCCGGAATTATGGCGGGCATCATGGATATTAAATTCCTGCCGCTTATATTTTAAACCGCCGACAAAAAACGATAGGCCCGCTACCAGCAGCAGGTTCCCCAGCACTGAACCGGTTAAAGAGGCAAGCACGATTCCTGTCAGGCCTTCTTTTAATGCAAAAAGGGAAATAATCAGCTCCACCGCATTCCCGAAGGTGGCATTCAACAAACCGCCGATACGCGGTCCTGCAATAATGGACAGTGATTCTGTCGCCCTCCCCATATAGCTTGCAAGCGCGATAATCGTCACGCAATAAACGGCAAATAGAACCGCGGAAGGCCAATGCATCAAACTGCCAATCACAGAAAGCGGAACACCGGCCGCCACTAAAATAAAAAAGATACGATTCATGGTGAAATAGCTCCTTTTTTATGACTTGTTTTATTTTTATTCTTCACAAAAACCTTCATGATTACACGAGGGCAAATGTATAGCGTGATATAGGCTTTTTTCAGGTTGCCTGCTTTTGGAAAACATTGTACGATCAACATAGATTCCACATAAGGAGAACTGACACGATGTCACGATTTCATTTCTTTATCCTTGTCTTGCTCGTTTCCATTTCCGGGTTTTCACAAGGCATGCTGCTGCCTGTCATTTCAATCATTTTTGAAACAAATGGAGAATCCGCTGCTATCAACGGCCTGCACGCGACCGGGCTGTATATCGGTGTGCTTTTGGCTTCGCCGTTTATGGAAGCACCGCTCAGAAAGCTCGGGTTCAAGCCGCTGATCGTCATGGGCGGAAGCATTGTCATTTTAAGCTTATTCGGATTTATTTGGCTTCAGTCAGTTTGGGTCTGGTTCCTGCTTCGCCTGTTCATTGGAATCGGCGACCACATGCTTCACTTTTCTACGCAAACGTGGGTGACCTCCATGTCATCAAAACAAAATCGCGGAAGAAACCTGTCTATTTACGGGCTTTCCTTTGGCCTTGGCTTTGCCGCAGGCCCGTTCATGGTGCCGCTTGTCAAGCTGAGTCCGTCGCTTCCTTTTATCGTGTCCGGCTGCATCAGTCTGTTTGCGTGGCTTTTTGTTTTCTTTCTACAAAATGCATACCCGGAAACCAGTCCTCATGAAACCAAATCAGACAATAGTTTCAGGCGATTTTATCAGGCCATGCTGTTTGGGTGGGTTGCCTTTATGCCTACATTTGGCTATGGCTTTTTGGAAACGGCGCTGAACGGAAGCTTTCCGGTGTACGCGCTCCGTTTGGGGATATCAGTAGACGCAGTAGCGATCATCCTTCCCGCATTTGCGATTGGAAGCATTATTTTTCAGTTTCCGCTCGGCATCCTCAGCGATAGATACGGCAGGCGGAATGTGCTGCTGGTGATTTTGCTGACTGGGGCTCTTTGCTTTTTCATCGCCGGTGTATTTCCTTCGCCTTACGTGATCGGCGGCTGCTTTTTTATTGCAGGAATGGCAGTCGGATCAACCTTTACACTTGGCATCAGCTATATGACAGATCTTCTCCCGCCTCACCTCCTGCCGGCGGGAAACCTGCTTTGCGGCATTACATTCAGTCTCGGCAGCATCCTCGGCCCGGTTGCCGGCGGCTGGTATATGCAGACATTTGAAAGCGCAAACTTGTTCTACTTCATTACTCTCACGCTTAGCGCTGTGTGGCTGGCCCTTGTGCTGGGCAAACCGAAAAGCTGGTCACCGGCTGAAACCTATTCTTCATCTTCTTAATCAAAAAGCCTCCCGACATCATGTCAGGAGGCTTTTATGCTAATGGTAGCCGTTTTGTCCGTTGGCGCTTCCGCTTGTTTTATTGCTCGATTTGCTTTTCGAATTTTGTTTGTTATGGCTTCCGCCTTTTTTCGTATGCTTGGTCATCACGATATCCCCCCGACTTCTTTTTGAACCGAAGTTCGTTTATAGGGTGCGCTAATGGTAGGGATTTTCATCAGGAAGCTTTTTACGTTTATGTAAAAGAGCGTTGATTTCTCCGCCTAGGATAATTAAAATGCCGCTCAAGTAAAACCAAATCATCAGAACGATGATTCCCCCGATGCTCCCGTAAGTGGCGCTATAGTTCGCAAACGTGCTGACGTAAAACGAAAACAGTGTGCTGACAATAATCCAGCCGATGGTCGCAAAGACCGCACCCGGCATGACAAACCGGAGAGACAGCTTTTTGTTCGGCGCAATCACATACAGCGCGGAAAAAACAATCAAAAGCACAAGCGGGCTGACACCCCAGCGAATGGCGGCCCAGACGGATAAAAACAGATCCGATGCGCCGACAAAGTCAGAAGCGAGCCTTCCAATCTCCCTGCCAAATACCGGCAGAAGCAAAGCCACTAAAATCGTAAATACCATGGCAATCGTCAAAAAAATAGAGGTTAGACGAACAATGATAAAAGAGCGGTTTTCTTCCACATCATACGCGTGGTTCAGCGACCGGACGATCGCGTTCATTCCATTAGACGCAGACCATAATGCGGCGATAATCCCGAATGACAGCAAACCGCCATTTCGATTATTTAAGGTTTGATGGGTAATGGATTCAACGAGTGACATCGCACTGGCGGGAGCATATTGTTCTATGACTCCTAAAACATCATCGGTAGAAAGCGGAAGATACGCGGTGAGCGTCAGCATAAAAATCAAAAACGGAAACAGTGACAATAGAAAAAAATACGCCAGCTCCGCTGATTTACTTTGTCCTTCATGAAGGGTGTATCTGCTGAAAAGCTCTTTCAAAAAACTCATGTCGTCTCACCTCGCATGTTTGATCATTTTTTTGAAAAATGCTCTTTCGTTTCTTGCACGAGTTCCATCACTTGCGGCGTTGTTTTCTTCAGCTCTTTCACCTGCTGGTTCACAAAGTCGACTTCCTTTGAAAGCGTTCGGGCGAGCTTTTTGGCCTCATCCACTTTTGTGATGACAGTGTTTTTTAACAGCTCTGGGTTGCTTTTGTACAGTGAAAGTTTATGCTTGCATGTCAGCCATCTCATCCCGCACGCCTGTCTTGTCGGCTTATGGAGCAGTGATAACGCCGCGCCTGCCGCAGCTCCGAGAAATATCCCTTTCAGCATTAAACGTTCGTTGTTCATGCAAATTCTCCTTTCACTCACAATTGTTTTTCTTTTTGAATGGATGCAAGCAACTGCTCACAGCCCGTTTTGATTAATTGGCAGACCTCTTCAAAGTTCCCTGTGTAGTAAGGATCGGGTACGTCAGCCAGATCTGAATCTTCAACATAGTCCAAGAGCCTTTTGATATGCGAGGTGTTTTTAAAACCCGCCATGCTTCTGAGGCTCCCGATATTTTCTGCGTCCATCGCAATGATGTAATCAAAATCGTCCAGATCCTGTTCGCTGACTTGACGCGCCAGCATGCCATCAAAGCTGATTCCTTCTCTGCGCAATATCTCCTGCGTTCCCTCATGCGGGGGGTTGCCGATGTGCCAGCCGCCAATACCGGCTGAGTCCGCCTTGATTTTCCCCTCTAATCCTTTTTTGGCTGCCAGGTCCCGAAAAATCGCTTCCGCCATCGGAGACCGGCAAATGTTACCTAAACAAACAAATAACACGCTTATCATGATGTGCAACCTCCCTATTCTTTGCCCCTATTTCTCTAAAAAGAAACCTTCATGAATATCTTAGTAGGATGTTCATTTCCTTTTCAACTGATGTCTTCACTTTTTTGGAATTAAAAGCCTGCTTTTAGAATAGGGTTTTTTTCTGATGGAATTCTGTTAGAATAAAACATACCTATATTGCGCATAGAAAGGATGGAACCATTTGTCCAGCCCAAATACAGAAACATTAACTCAAATGATTGAAGAGATTTCCCAAAAGCTGAACATGCTGAACGTCGGCGTAATCAAAGCGGAGGATTTCAGTGATGAGAAGATTGAAGACCTCACGTACCTTCACAGCATGGTGATGAAAAAAGAATCATTCAGCCCAAGTGAAATGCAGGCAATTGCTCAAGAATTAGCCTCGCTTCGTAAATAATGGAGACTGGCCGGAAACTCGGCGAGTCTTTTTTATCATTTCCTCAAACCAAAACAGTAAAGTGTTCGAATAAGATCTGAAGGAGTACAAGCATGCAAACGACATCTATCAAAACAGCATCCGGAATGTATATCAACTACTTCTTTCTGGGGATGGTCAACATTATTCTCGCATCCAATATGTCCTCATTAACAAAACAGTGGAATACCGATCCGACCGGCATCAGTTATGTCATTGCCGCTATCGGGTTTGGCAAACTGCTGACATACGGCATTTCCGGAGTTCTATCAGATAAAATCGGCAGAAAGCCGCTTGTTGTCGCTTCTGCGGGAATTATGGCCGTCTTTTTAGTCGGTATTCCTTTATCACCGAGCTATGAACTGGCGTTTGTGTTCGCTTTATTAGCCGGAGTCGCTAATTCAGCCATGGATGCCGGAACATATCCGGCCCTAACCGAGCTCTTTCCGTCTGCTTCCGGTTCGGCGAATGTCTTGGTCAAAGCCTTTATGTCTGTCGGGGCCGCACTTTTGCCGCTTTTGATCACATTTTTAGCAGACCACAGCATGTTTTACGGATTTGCTTTTTATCTGCCGGCAGCGGTCTATCTCCTGAATATTATTTATTTATCAACGCTTTCGTTTCCTAAAAAACATAAGAAACCAACTAATAGCGGCCAACAGGAATCTCCCGTTTTCTTGTCTGAACCCGTTTTTCAGAAGGAAGGCACCGCACTGATTATCATCGGTTTTACATCCACGGCTTTATTTACGGTTTCTCAAATCTGGCTCCCGAGCTACGCGCAAAAGGCAGCCGGTTTAGCTGAATCAGCATCTGTACAATTGCTGAGCTATTATAGTATAGGATCTCTGGCATCTGTTTTATTATTAGCCGTTTTGCTGAATAGATGGGTCAAACCTGTCTTCATAACGCTCTTATATCCTATTATTACTTTATGTACGCTCGCAGTCATGCTGACCGTTCATATCCCAGTTGTGCTGGACATCACTGCCTTTTTCTTAGGCTTTTCAACTGCGGGTGTGTTTCAAATTACCATTACGTTAATGACAGAGCTTTTCTGGAAGCGAAAAGGAACCGTTACCGGAATTGTAGCGACCGCTTCAAGCCTTGCATCGATTCTGCTGCCGATTGCAACAGGGCTTATCGCAAAAGCGGGGGGCATCGCCCATATTTTCATATTCGACTTCGGCATTGCGGTCATCGGAACGGCTGCAGCTGCTTTCTTGTATTACAGGTACAAGAAACTGACAGGTGCTCAAGCCTAAGCAACAAAAAAACGGACGCCCAAGAGCGTCCGTTTTTTCTTATTTCTCAAGCAATGCCAATGACTCGCGGTTAAATGCCGGTATATCGTCCGGTGTGCGGCTAGTGACCAATTGATCCTGGCAAACAACCACTTCCTTGTCCACAACGTCGGCACCGGCGTTTTCCATGTCAACACGAATGGACGTATAGCCCGTCGCTTTTCGGCCGTCGAGCGCTTTCGCATTGATTAAAAGCTGCGGGCCGTGGCAAATGGCGAATACCGGTTTTTTGTCAGTCATAAACGCTTTTGTAAATTGGACGAAACGATCGTCAGCGCGAAGCTGGTCTGGTGAAAATCCTCCGGGAATCAAAAGCGCATCAAAGTCTGAAGGGTTTACGTCGTCAATGGACGCGTCAACCGTCACTTCCGCTTTTCCCTGCTTGCCTTTTACTGTTTTTCCTTTTTCTTTTTCGATGACAGTCAGTTCATGTCCCGCTTCTTTAAAGGCTTTCGCAGGCTCAGTGTACTCGCTGTCCTCAAAATAATCTGTTAAAACCACTGCAATTTTTTTCCCCATGATTCATAACCTCCCGCTTTATATGTCTACATAAAACACTCTACCCCAGCCACACTAAAATAAACATTCCGCGATTGTGACAAACGATAAGCATAAATACCCAGTATTTGTCGCTTGATACTGCTACATAATACTCATTTTTCTCCCTTTTACAATAATCATAAAGAAACACCTACAAATAGTTACAAAATATTCTTACAATAGGAGCTGTAACACAAATTTCGTTGAAAGGTGGAGAACTGGTGAGAATACAGAAAAGACGAACACACGTCGAAAACATTCTCCGTATTCTTTTGCCCCCAATTATGATACTTAGCCTAATCCTCCCAACACCACCCATTCATGCAGAAGAAAGCGCGGCTCCTCAGGTGCATCTGAGTATTTTGGCTACGACTGATATTCATGCCAACATGATGGATTACGATTACTACAGTGACAAAGAAACGGCGGATTTCGGTCTGGCGAGAACAGCGCAATTGATCCAAAAGCACCGCGAGCAAAACCCTAACACCCTGCTTGTGGATAACGGCGACTTGATTCAAGGGAATCCGCTGGGTGAATACGCGGTGAAATATCAAAAAGACGACATTATCTCCGGCACGAAAACCCATCCGATTATCAGCGTCATGAATGCGCTGAAATACGACGCCGGAACGCTTGGCAATCATGAATTCAACTACGGGCTCGACTTTCTCGACGGCACAATCAAAGGAGCCGATTTCCCGATTGTAAATGCCAACGTCAAAACAACTAGCGGCGAAAACCGTTATACGCCGTATGTGATTAATGAAAAAACCCTCATTGATGAAAACGGTAATGAGCAGAAAGTAAAAGTCGGTTACATAGGCTTTGTCCCGCCGCAAATCATGACATGGGACAAAAAGAATCTCGAGGGGCAGGTTCAGGTGCAGGATATCGTAGAATCCGCCAATGAAACAATCCCGAAAATGAAGGCGGAAGGCGCAGATGTCATTATTGCCCTCGCCCACACCGGCATTGAAAAGCAGTCACAATCATCAGGTGCAGAAAACGCCGTATTTGACCTTGCCACCAAAACGAAAGGCATTGACGCGATTATCTCGGGCCATCAGCACGGACTCTTTCCTTCCGCCGAGTATGCGGGTGTTGCTCAGTTCAATGTGGAAAAGGGAACAATTAACGGCATTCCTGTCGTCATGCCAAGCAGCTGGGGCAAATATTTAGGCGTGATTGACCTCAAGCTTGAAAAGGCGGACGGCTCATGGAAGGTAGCAGATTCCAAAGGAAGTATTGAATCTATTGCTGGCAACGTCACATCAAGAAACGAAACCGTTACAAACACCATTCAGCAAACACACCAAAACACACTGGAGTATGTCCGAAAGCCAGTCGGCAAAACCGAAGCAGATATTAACAGCTTCTTTGCACAGGTCAAAGATGATCCTTCCATTCAGATCGTGACTGACGCGCAAAAGTGGTACGCTGAAAAAGAAATGAAGGATACCGAGTACAAGAACCTGCCGATTTTATCCGCTGGAGCGCCGTTTAAAGCAGGCGGCAGAAACGGAGCCAATTACTATACAAACATTCCAGCCGGAGATCTTGCGATTAAAAATGTCGGTGACTTGTACCTTTACGATAATACTGTTCAAATCGTCAAGCTGACAGGCAGCGAAGTGAAGGACTGGCTGGAGATGTCAGCAGGCCAATTCAATCAAATTGATCCAGCCAAAGGCGGCGATCAGGCCTTACTGAACGAGAATTTCCGCTCCTATAATTTTGATGTGATTGACGGTGTCACATATCAGGTCGATGTGACAAAACCGGCTAAATACAATGAGAACGGAAAAGTGATCAATGCGGATTCATCCCGTATCATCAATCTTTCCTATGAAGGCAAGCCGATCAGCCCAAGCCAGGAATTTCTCGTAGTCACCAATAACTATCGTGCGTCCGGAGGCGGCGGGTTCCCTCATCTGACGAGCGATAAAATTGTCCACGGCTCTGCAGTTGAAAATAGGCAGGTGCTGATGGATTACATTATTGAACAAAAAACAGTCAATCCAAAAGCAGACAACAACTGGTCAATCGCGCCTGTTTCCGGCACGAATCTGACGTTTGAATCCTCGCTTTTGGCCAAGCCATTTGCCGATAAAGCAGACGACGTCGCTTATGTAGGCAAGTCTGCGAATGAAGGCTATGGTGTGTATAAGCTGCAATTCGATGATGATTCAAATCCAGATCCTCCTAAAGACGGACTGTGGGACCTGACCGTCATGCACACCAATGATACGCACGCACATCTCGATGATGCAGCAAGACGAATGACGAAAATCAACGAAGTACGCAGCGAAACAAATCACAACATTCTCCTTGATGCGGGAGATGTGTTTTCCGGCGATCTGTATTTTACAAAATGGAACGGTTTGGCCGATCTGAAAATGATGAACATGATGGGCTATGACGCCATGACCTTCGGAAATCATGAATTTGACAAAGGCCCGACAGTGCTTTCTGATTTTCTAAGCGGAAACAGCGCAACCGTTGATCCGGCGAACCGCTATCACTTTGAAGCGCCGGAATTTCCGATTGTCAGTGCAAACGTAGATGTGTCAAATGAGCCCAAGCTGAAATCATTTGTCAAAAAGCCGCAAACCTTTACGGCAGGTGAAAAGAAAGAGGCCGGCATTCACCCTTACATTCTGTTAGACGTTGACGGGGAGAAAGTCGCCGTATTCGGCCTGACAACAGAAGATACAGCCACCACATCAAGCCCGGGCAAAAGCATCGTATTCAATGATGCCTTTGAAACAGCACAAAACACCGTCAAAGCGATTCAGGAAGAAGAAAAGGTAAATAAAATTATTGCTTTAACACATATCGGTCATAACCGTGATCTTGAGCTAGCCAAAAAAGTAAAAGGCATTGACTTGATCATCGGCGGACACACTCACACCCTCGTTGACAAAATGGAGGTCGTAAACAACGAAGAACCGACGATCGTGGCGCAGGCAAAAGAATACGGCCAATTCTTGGGGCGCGTTGATGTCGCGTTTGATGAAAATGGCGTTGTGCAAACAGACAAATCAAATCTGAGCGTGCTGCCAATTGATGAGCATACAGAAGAAAACGCAGAAGCAAAACAAGAGCTTGATCAGTTCAAAAGTGAATTAGAAGACGTGAAAAATGAAAAAGTCGGCTATACGGATGTGGCGCTTGACGGCCAGCGTGAGCATGTGCGCACGAAAGAAACGAATCTCGGAAACTTCATCGCGGACGGTATGCTGGCAAAAGCGAAAGAAGCAGCCGGCGCCAGAATAGCGATAACAAATGGCGGCGGCATCAGAGCAGGCATTGACAAAGGTGATATCACACTCGGCGAGGTGCTCAACGTGATGCCGTTCGGCAATACGCTTTACGTGGCCGATTTAACCGGAAAACAAATTAAAGAAGCCCTTGAACAAGGCCTAAGCAATGTGGAAAATGGCGGCGGCGCTTTCCCTCAGGTGGCCGGAATCGAATATACCTTTACATTAAACAACGAACCTGGACACCGTGTATTAGAAGTGAAAATTGAATCGCCTAACGGAGACAAAGTTGCTATAAATACGGATGATACCTACCGCGTGGCAACAAATAATTTTGTCGGTGCCGGAGGAGACGGATATTCTGTCTTTACAGAAGCCTCCCATGGTGAAGACCTTGGCTACGTTGATTATGAGATTTTCACCGAACAGCTGAAAAAACTAGGAAACAAGGTCTCTCCTAAAGTTGAAGGACGGATCAAAGAAGTATTCCTGCCGACAAAGCAGAAGGACGGCAGCTGGACACTTGATGAAGACAAATTTGCGATTTATGCTAAAAATGCCAACACGCCATTTGTCTATTATGGAATACATGAAGGATCTCAAGAGAAGCCTATCAATCTTAAAGTGAAAAAAGATCAGGTCAAACTTTTGAAAGAAAGAGAGTCAGATCCTTCATTGACGATGTTCAACTACTGGTACAGCATGAAGATGCCAATGGCGAACCTTAAAACCGCAGACACTGCAATCGGAATCAAGTCTACGGGAGAATTGGATGTGTCACTGTCAGATGTATATGACTTTACAGTGAAGCAAAAAGGAAAAGAAATAAAATCATTCAAGGAGCCCGTACAGCTTTCGCTTCGCATGTTTGATATTGAAGAAGCCCATAACCCTGCCATTTATCACGTCGATAGAAAAAAGAAAGCTTTCACAAAGACAGGTCACGGATCAGTCGATGATGATATGGTGACAGGATATACAAACCACTTCAGCGAATACACGATCTTAAATTCCGGTTCAAACAACAAACCGCCGGCATTCCCGTCCGACCAACCGACAGGCGGTGATGACGGCAATCATGGCGGAGGCTCCGACAAACCAGGCGGAAAACAGCCAACTGACGGAAACGGAGGAAATGATACGCCTCCCGGCACTCAACTGACTAACGGCTCTGGTGGAAACGGTTCGGGCGGATCAGGAACAGACGGTCCGGCTGGCGGCCTGCTTCCGGACACAGCCACATCCATGTACTCGATCCTGTTGGCCGGATTTCTGATTAGTGCACTCGGAACGGCAATGTACTTACATCAGAGGAGAAAACAGAATAGAGCGAATCAGGCATAAAAAAAGAGCTGCTCGCTTAGCGAGCAGCTTTCTTTATTTAAACCCACTTCACAACATCTTCAACAGCAGATCTTGTTTTCGGGCGAGGGTCTCTCACTCGATAGCCGAATGCCACCATCACAGAAATATCAAAGCTTCCGTTTTCCAGAAGGCCTTCTTCTTCAAGAATACGGTGGATGTGATCGTACTGGAAGCCTTCGATCGGGCAGGAATCAACACCGATTTGCGCAGCGGCAGTCATCATGTTGCCAAGCGCGATATAGGTTTGTTTTGATGCCCAGTCAAACAATGTTCTGTCACTTTCAAGCAAATGCAAATCGTTTTTCTGGAATTCTTCTGTTTTGCTTAAATAGCCTTCGTACACGTCTTGAGGCATTTGTTTTACTTCTTTTAAATGACGTTTGATGTAGTCCGCATTATATTTGATATCCTTCGCTGTACGCGCAAGAATCAGGACGAAATGGCTTGCGGTCGGCAGCTGCTTTTGCGCGCCCCATGTGTATTCACGAAGCTTCTCGCGGAATTCCGGATTTTGGACGACGACAAATTTCCAAGGCTCAAGGCCGAGTGAGCTCGGAGACAGTCTTCCTGTTTCTAAAATAAATTCAAAATCGCTGTCTGACACTTTTTTATTCGGGTCAAATTCCTTAGTCGCATGCCTGAAATTGTATGCATCCAGAATTTGTTTCTTTAGATCTGCCATGTAAAACACCTCTCCTTTAGGTTACTCTCATCTCTATTGTAGCCATTATGATAAAAAGTAAAAGTACGCACATTTTTGTTGGATAGTATCAATTTTGATACCAAACAAAAAAGCGCACTGCCGCAGGCAGGCGCCTCTCTCATTTCCCCCGCCGCGCAAAATCAACAAATCGGAATTTGTCGAGACGGTGTCTGCTTTCCGTATATTGAAACAAACTGGTATCCTCCAAAAAGACGTAGTTTCTCACCACGACCATATGGTCATAGCCGCGTAAATCGAGCAGCTCTCTGTCCTCGTCCGTACACGGCTCGGCGACAATTTCTTTTTGGGCGTAACTGATCGAAAGACCGAGCTCTCCTTCTATATACTCATATATGGAGTTTTCACAAATTTCTTTCGTCAGGTGAGGGACATGCTTTCTGAAAAAGTAATCCTTGTCCAAAATCACATGTTCCCCGTCAATCTTTCTAGACCTGATGACTTCCCAGATGTCGTCATCCAGATTGGCCCGGAGCTGTTTTTGGATCAGCTCTGACGGAGGCGCCAGCCCGAATTTGTGTACAGTTGTTTTCGTTTCTTTGCCAAGCGTTTGCGCGAGCTCCTTGAAGCTGACAAGGCCCGAAACGGGAAACTGCATTTTTTCACGGTTGAGCACGACGGAGCCTTTTCCCCTGATTTTCTGGATATAACCGTTTTGCGCGAGCATATGAAGCGCCTTTCGGACCGTTTCTCTTGATGTACCGTACTGTGCGGTCAACTCATGTTCAGACGGAAGAATCTCCTCCGCTTTCCATCGGCCGCCTTCAATTTGCTGTGCGATGTCTTTATAAATTGTGATGAATTTATTCACCTTCATTATGGACCACCCAGCTTAGTTTAACACGGTTTCGTTAAACGATAAACAATGGACTCATACGGGCGAAGCGTCATGTTCTGAAGCCCTTCCCTTGCTTCATCGTTCGTCAACAGCACCTCTGCCTTCCATTCGTCAGGCGCTAAAGAGTCCGGCAGTGTAAAGGCCGCCTCTGTCCCGTAAAAATTATTGATCACGAGCAGCTTTTCATTGCTGCCGTGTCTGAGATACGCAAAAATGTTCGGGTCATTCTTTGCGATTATCTCATACGTTCCCTCTGTCACAATGTCATACATTTTGCGAATCTGAATCAATTTTTGATAATGGTAAAACACCGAATTTTGATCCCTCAGCGCCGCTTCGGCATTGATTTCCCGATAGTTGCCGGCGACCGGTATCCATGGGGTGCCCGTTGTAAAACCGCCATTCGGCGTATCATCCCATTGGACAGGCGTTCTGGAATTGTCGCGGGATTTCGCCTGTAAAATGGCTGTGATCTCTTGATCTGCCATTCCTTTTTCCTTAAAGGCGTGATACATGTTCAGCGATTCGACATCCCGATAGGAGCTGATGTCCGAAAACTTCGGATTCGTCATTCCCAGCTCCTCGCCCTGATAAATATAAGGCGTGCCCTGCATCATATGAATGGCCGTAGCAAGCATTTTCGCCGATTTCACCCTATATGCGCCATCATCTCCATATCTTGATACAACGCGCGGCTGATCATGATTGCACCAGAACAGAGCGTTCCATCCCCCTCCTGCGTGCATCCCCGTTTGCCAGTCGGATAGGATCTCCTTCAGCTTCAAAAAGTCAAACGGCGCCAAGGCCCATTTTTCGCCGTTGGGATAGTCAACCTTGAGATGATGGAAGCTGAATGTCATATCAAGTTCTTTATTGTCAGGATTCGTATACCGGATGCAGTGGTCTACGGTTGTTGAAGACATCTCACCGACCGTCATGCTGTCGTAATGCGAAAACACCTTTTCGTTCATTTCATGCAGAAATTCGTGCACCCGCGGCCCATCAGTGTAAAAAGAGCGGCCGTCGCCGCCATCCTCCGCATTCGGAAAGCGCTGATCTTTAGAAATCAGGTTGATGACATCAAGCCTGAAGCCGTCTATTCCCTTTTCAAACCAAAAATGCATCATGTCATAGACATGCTTTCTGACCTCTTCATTTTCCCAATTCAAATCAGCCTGTGTCACGTCAAACAGATGCAAATAGTATTGGCCCGACGCTTCATCAAGCTCCCATGCCGAGCCGCCGAATTTCGATTCCCAGTTCGTCGGAAGAGAACCGTTTTCCTGCGGGTCTTTCCATATATAAAAATCACGATACGGGTTGTCTATGGAAGAGATCGCCTCGCGAAACCATTTGTGCTCTGTTGACGTATGATTGACAACAAGATCCATGACGACTTTCAAGTCTCTTTTATGTGCTTCGGACACTAGCCGCTCAAAATCCTCCATCGTTCCGTATTCAGGATAAATCGAGTAACAATCACGAATATCGTACCCATTATCATGCTGAGGAGAATCATAAATCGGCGTCAGCCATAGCACATCCACTTGAAGTGTTTTTAAGTAATCCAGCTTTTCAATAATGCCGTTCAAATCGCCGACACCGTTTCCCGTCGTATCGTTAAAGCTCTTCGGATAAATTTGATAAACCACAGCTTTTTTCCACCATGGCGTTTGTTCTGTTTTCATCTGTTTCCACCACCATATTTAAATTGAAAACGGGAAAAGGGAACGTTCAACACGTCCCGCTCCCCATTTGTTATTTATGTTTGAATCTCGCATACGCGTATGTTCCGGCAAACGGCACGATCAATACAATAGCCATCCCGATTGCAAACGCGCCCCAGTACTGGCTCATGATTGAGAAAATCCCCGGCACGCCGCCGACACCGACGGAGCTTGCCAGCACACCTTGAGAAGAAATATACATTCCGGCCAGGCCAGAGCTGACCATTGCAATGATAAACGGGAATCTGTATCGCAGATTCACCCCAAAGATGGCAGGCTCTGTAATGCCAAGATAAGCAGAAATCCCTGATGTGAGGGAGAGGCCTTTTTGTTTCTCATCCTTCACGATAAACATCATGGCCAGAGCCGCCGAACCTTGTGCGATATTAGAAAGCGCCAGCATCGGCCATAAAAAGGTGCCGCCGAGCTTTGATCCGATGAGCTGCAGGTCGACTGCAAGAAACGTGTGATGCATACCGGTAATCACGAGCGCTGAGTAGAAACCGCCATATAACAGACCGCCCAGTGCGGCAAAAGAACCGAACACCGAGATAAGCCCTGAAGTCAGTACATTACCGATCGCAAATGTAATCGGGCCGATAATGATAAAAGAGGCAAATCCTGTTAAGAGAAGCGTAATTGGTGCGACAACGAGCAGCTGTATGCCCTCAGGTGTGCGTTTTGTTAAAAATACCTCAATCTTCGCCAGCATATAAGAAGCAAGCAAAATTGGGAGCACCTGGCCCTGATAGCCGACTTTCTGCACCTCTAGGCCGAATAGATTCCATACCGGGATCTCTCCGCTTTGTTCTGCCGCTCCATATCCCCACGCATTCAGCAAATCAGGATGCACGAGCATAACTCCGAGCACAATGCCGAGAAGCGGATTGCCGCCGAACCGCTTGACGGCAGACCATCCGATTAACGCAGGCAAAAACGTAAAGGCCGTGCCTGCAATCAGGTTAATCATATTAGCAAGATCCGCCCACTGCGGATAAACCTGCACAATCGATTTTGTACTGAAGAAAATGCCTTCCGCCGTTAAAATGTTATTGATCCCCATTAAAAGACCCGCCGTGACAATCGCAGGCAATATTGGAATAAAAATATCTGCAAGCGTTTTCACAGCACGCTGCAAAGGATTCATATTTTTTTCTGAGGCCTTCTTCACTTCATCCTTTGTTGACTCGCCAATCCCCGTTTCCTTAACCAGTTCAGCATATACTTTATTGACAGTTCCCTGGCCGATTACGACCTGAAACTGTCCGTTTGTCGAGAATGATCCCTTTACCACATCAATTTGATCAAGCATCTCTTGGTCAACCTTGCTTTCATCTATTAAAGCAAAACGCAAACGTGTAACACAATGAGTTGCCGCTGCAATATTTTCTGCACCGCCGACTGCTTCGACAATCTGACGTGCCGATTTGTTCAGTTCCCCCATGCCAACCCCTCCGTATCCGTTTTTATAACTTGTATATACAACTTATAATCATATTGTATTCCTGTATATACAGGCAGTCAACACTTTTTTATAGCGCTTTCATCCTAGTCTGGATTATATGAAACAGACAAGGTTACCCTAAAAGTCACAAGCACTTATTGAATATGACATTAAAAAGCAGGGTGAGCCTCTATGAATAAACGCGACAAAGCGCTTCAGCTCATCAAAGAGCTTGAAGACAATCAGGACAGACCGATCTCTCCCAATTTGAAGGAAAACCTCGATAATCTGACCCAGCTTACAGAAGGTTGCTCAAACATCGTATTTAGACAATTTGACTTTGGAAATGGGCTGTGCGGATTTATTGTTTATGAAGAAACTTTGAAAAGTTAATAACAGAATCGACCATCAAAGGATCGAGAGAGGGCTTCACTGAAAGCCTCAGGGTATAATGTTCAGCGCGGCGTCTGCCCGCTAGCCGATTTCTTTCCCCGCCATACAGCTGAGGCTCTCCGTGAAGAGGGAGTGCGCCTGCCGAAAACCGTTGGTCAGACGGTCAGCATCCTCGGCGCTCTTGTTATTGGGACAGTACTGATGCGGAAATTGTGTCTGCTCCATGGTAATGATTGTATCTTGGATCGTTCAGGCCTGATCATCACGGCCTTTTGGATTTCCGTCATTATAGT
Source organism: Bacillus sp. FSL R5-0576 (assembly GCF_038004765.1). Lineage (NCBI taxonomy): Bacteria > Bacillati > Bacillota > Bacilli > Caryophanales > Bacillaceae > Bacillus > Bacillus sp. FSL R5-0576. Next base: position 725,322 of record NZ_JBBORU010000001.1, on the reverse strand, counting down.
GAAGTATCGTGGTACAGCCTATCGCTCTAAAAACGACCCGAAAGCCATGTATACACCAACCGGCAGCTTTTGGTTCTTCTTACATACAAATCAGCTTCGACTTTAACAGAATCAAACCAATCATTAATGAAGTGATTTCTATTTTGCTGCCTTTACTCATTTATTTGATCATAAAAAGCAAAGCGTTGTTCAGCGCCAAAGCAAAGCACTAGGAATTTTTAGCTTCTTTTGTTTGATAAACAGGATTCTGTTTTGTTTTTCTTATATCTTTCAGGTAGTACTGTTCAGATGTAAAGAATTCGGTGTACAGCGCTTTTACCTTTCTGCTCAATAACAACAGCGCAATCACATTTGGAACGAGAATAAAAGCCAATGCTAAGTCCAAAAAGCCCCAAATGGCTTTTGCTCCGCCTGCGGCACCTATGATAATAGCCGCTAAATAAACGAATTTAATCACGTGTCCTGCCAGCCGCCCGAACAGAAATTCAGCTTGCTTTACACCGTAAAAAATGACAACCATAATGGTTGATACGACAAAGAAGACTAGGGAAACCGAAACGAAGTACCCTCCGCCAGAACCGAAATAATGCTGAAATGCAGCCGTCGTCAGTGCTGCCGGGTCAATTGAGGCGTTCTTCCCTGTCCAGACACCAGATGCAAGAACGACAAAAGCGGTGGTCGTGCAGATGATCAAGGTGTCAATGACAATGCCGATCACAGACCAAAACCCTTGCCGCACAGGATGATCAGTCATTGCTGCCGCATGTGCAATCGGGGCTGTTCCCATTCCGGCTTCATTAGAATAAAGCCCGCGGGCAAATCCCCAGCGAACGGTTTCCGCCAACGCAGCACCTGCGAACCCTCCAACTGCTGAAGAAGAGGTAAACGCATTTGAAAAGACGAGAGAGAAAAACGCCGGCACTGATGATAGATTCATGAGAACAATCAGGAGACCGGCACCTGCGTATGCCCCTGCCATAAGAGGCACGACAAACTCTGTTACTTTTCCGATCCGCTTTACCCCTCCTATCACCACTAACCCAATCAAAAATGCAATTCCGATTCCTGCGTATATTTTATTGAAAGAAAACGTCTCGGCAAGCGAGACTGAAACCGAATTTCCCTGAACCATAATGCTGGGAATCAGCTCCACAATCAGCGCAACAGAGAAGAATACGCCGAGCCATTTCATGCGCAGCCCTTTTGTTATGTAATACATCGGTCCCCCGACGTATTCACCCTGCTCATTTTTTTCTCTGTAATGAACAGCAAGAACACTTTCAGAAAACTTAATCGCCATGGCAAATAAGGCAATAAGCCACATCCAAAAAACCGCTCCTGGTCCTCCAAACATAATAGCGGCGGGCACACCGACAATGTTCGCTGCACCGATCGTTGAACTGAGGGCTGAGGTCAATGCCTGAAGCGGTGTGACTGTGCCCTCTCCCTTCGGCTTTTTTCCTACGCTGCCGATAGTCTGTTTGAAAATGTATAAAGGATAGCGAAATTGAAAACCTTTCAGCAAAATAGTGAAATACAACCCCGTCCCCGTCAGCAGGATGATTAGCGGCGGCCCCCACAGCCAATCAGATATATGCTCTATCCATACTAATAGACGTTCCATCCCATCACCCTTTTTTCGTTTATGGGTCATTTCCCATAGATGGAAAAACATAAACCTTTTGATATAGAACTTGGAACATAAAAAGGATGGCTTTTATCAATCGCCATCCTGCAGACAAGACAAATCAGCTGGAAGAAGGTCTGTTCCGTTCAAGCCGGTCATATACTTTATTCTTATAAAAAGCGGATGCTGGCTTTGAAAACATGCCTTTTTTGTCGACAAGCTTATCAAGCAGCAATTGCTTTTCAGATTTTTTCCTGATTAATTGCTCGCGTTCTTTTTCGTCATAGCACTTTTCGATTAAATGGTCGATGGTCATAAGCTCTTTTTTGAGAGCGCCCTCGTCCTCTGCCATTCCCGCGTTTTTCAAAATACGATAGCCCATGCGCAGCGATTCCGGCAAGTGTGCCGCGTCATCCTTCGGCAGCGGCTTCCCCATTCCCGGGAGGTTTTGAAAGTCCCCGTCTTTGATGGCGCGCTTAATTTTATCTTCAGACACAATATGGGAAAAATCCATCATTTCACCTCTTTTTATCTATACCTTATATTTTATCATACAATTCCCGATGTACCATTTTATTCCTTTATTTCTAGAAAGATACCTTGTTTTACATTTGGTAATATCAAAGCGAAACGTTGATTCGACGGCGTTTTTCGCCACTTTCTCCATCATACGATTTTCACTTTTCTAATCTGCTGATTCGTGTTATATTGGATACGTTCGTTTTTTCTATCGTTTCGCTCGAACTGGATCGGAAAAAAGGAGTGTAACAATGAAAACATTTATAAAAGAAAGAGGACTGGCCTTCTTCTTAATTGCGGTCGTCCTGTTATGGATCAAAACGTATGTCGGTTATGTCCTGAACTTCAACTTAGGAATAGACAACACGATACAAAAAATATTGCTTTTTGTGAATCCTCTTAGCTCAAGCTTGTTCTTTCTTGGCTTTGGACTCTTGTTCAAGAAAAAATTACAGCAGACAGCCATTATAGTGATTCATTTTTTAATGTCTTTTTTACTGTACGCCAACATTGTGTACTACAGATTTTTCAATGATTTTATTACAATTCCGGTCATTATGCAGGCTAAAACAAACGGCGGCCAACTCGGTGACAGCGCATTTTCGCTGATGAGACCGACTGACGCCTTTTACTTTATCGATACGATCATCCTGATCATCTTGGCGATCAAAGTAAACAAGCCTGCCGAAACGTCAAGCAAAAAATCGTTCCGAATTATTTTTGCGTCTTCAATTCTTGTGTTCTTGATCAACCTGGCAGTTGCGGAATCAGACCGTCCTGAATTGCTGACAAGATCATTCGACCGGAACTATCTTGTGAAATACTTGGGAACATACAATTTCACGATTTATGACGCTGTACAGAATATCAAGTCCAACAGCCAGCGCGCGCTTGCCGATTCCAGCGACGTAACGGAAGTAGAAAACTACATGAAAGCCAATTACGATGTGCCGAATAACGTGTATTTCGGCAAAGCGGAAGGAAAAAACGTCATTTACGTTTCACTTGAATCTTTGCAGTCATTTATCATCGACTATAAAATTGACGGCAAAGAAGTGACACCGTTCTTAAATAAACTGGCACATGATAACGAAACGTTCTACTTTGATAACTTTTTCCACCAAACGGGACAAGGCAAAACATCTGATGCTGAATTTATGATGGAAAACTCTCTGTACCCGCTGGCTCAAGGTTCAGTTTTCGTAAACAAAGCGCAAAACACGCTGCAATCCGTTCCGGCGATTCTGAAGTCTAAGAATTACACATCTGCTACTTTCCACGGGAACACGCAGACGTTCTGGAACCGTAACGAAATGTACAAAGCGGAAGGCATTGATAAATTCTTTGATTCTGCCTACTATGACATGAACGAAGAAAACACGAAAAACTACGGCATGAAAGACAAACCGTTCTTCAAAGAATCAATGCCGCTGCTGGAAAGCCTGCCGCAGCCGTTCTATACGAAGTTCATTACCCTTTCCAACCACTTCCCATTCGGAATGGATGAGGGGGATACAGACTTCCCGGCTGGAGACTTTGGTGACTCTGTCGTCGATAACTACTTCCAGTCAGCCCATTACCTTGATCAGTCCATTGAACAATTCTTCAATGATCTGAAAAAAGACGGGTTATATGATAAATCGATTATTGTGATGTACGGAGACCACTACGGCATCTCTGAAAACCACAATAAAGCGATGGCGAAAGTGCTTGGCAAGGATGAAATCACTGATTACGACAACGCCCAGCTTCAACGGGTGCCGCTCTTTATCCACGCTGCCGGCGTGAAGGGCGAGAAAGTTCATAAATATGCCGGAGACGTTGATGTGGCTCCTACCATTCTGCATCTGCTCGGAGTGGATACGAAGGACTATCTGATGTCCGGTTCTGATATTTTATCGAAAGAACACCGTGAAGTGATTCCGTTCCGAAACGGAGACTTTATTTCACCGAAGTACACGAAAATATCCGGTAAGTATTACGACACGAAAACCGGAAAAGAACTCGATGAATCCGAAGTCGACAAGTCAGAAGACTCGCTCGTCAAGAAGGAACTTGAAATGTCCGATAAAATCATAAACGGAGACCTGCTGCGGTTCTACGAGCCGAAAGGTTTTAAGAAGGTGAATCCTTCTGATTATGATTACACAAAACATGACGAAGATTCTTCCGAAACGTCAAAGGATAACGAAGATAAATAAGAAAAAGCGGAGAGGTTGCCCTCTCCGCTTTTTTATTTGACAGCAGCTCTCAATTCTTCCGCCGCAAATTCCACATTCGGGCCAATAATGACTTGAACCGATTGCCCCCCTGATTTGACAACCCCTTTTGCGCCTGCTTTCTTTAGCAGCGCTTCATCCACCAAAGCGGTATCCTTCACAGTCAGTCGCAGCCTTGTGGCGCAATGATCAATGGTTTGAAGGTTTTCTTTTCCGCCGAGCCCTTTCAGCATGATGTTTTCATTTACATCCTGAACAGTATTTTCATCCAGCACTTCATCCACATCATCGTCTTCCCGTCCAGGCGTTTTTAAATTCAAAGCCTTAATCAGTACATAAAACACGATAAAGTATACCGCTGCATAGCATATACCTACCAAAAGCAGAAGCAGCGGTTTTTCCGCGATTCCATAGCTGAGCACATAATCGATAGCTCCGGCTGAAAAAGAGAAGCCTGAACGGATGCCGAGCCAGTTGACGATAAATAAAGATAACCCGGTTAAGACCGCGTGAACAGCGTATAAAAGCGGAGATAAAAACATAAATGCAAACTCAATCGGTTCCGTAATTCCTGTGATAAACGCCGTTAAAGCAAACCCAATCATCATTCCAGCCGTCGCTTTCCGTTTAGACGGCTTCGCAGTCACAACCATAGCCAGACACGCCGCCGGAAGACCGAACATCATGATTGGGAAGAATCCCGTCATATATGTGCCCGCTGTCGGATCTTTCGCGAAAAAGCGCGCCAAATCCCCTGTCACTCCGTTATATTCTCCAAATTGGAACCAGAAAATATTGTTCAGCACATGGTGAAGGCCAAGCGGAATTAACAGCCTGTTGAAAAGGCCGAATATGCCTGCCCCGATGCCGCCGAGCCCGAGCATCCACTCTCCAAACGAGTTTATACACGATTGAATCGGCGGCCAGACGACTCCGAATATGCCCGCTAAAATGATCGTAATAATGGCTGTTATAATCGGCACAAGCCGTCTGCCGCTGAAGAACCCGAGATATTCAGGCAGCTTGGTATCCTTGAAGCGGTTATAGGTGTAACCGGCAATTAAACCGGCAATAATTCCCCCAAACACCGCCATGTTATTTGTTTTATCAATTGTCTTTGTTGCCGCGTCAAGCATCAGATACGATATCGCCCCTGATAAACCCGCGGCCCCATTGCTGTCTTTTGAAATGCCGATGGCAATTCCGATCGCAAAAATAAGCGGCAGATGATCAAAAACCGCCGTCCCCGCCTGATAGACAAACGGGATATTAAATACATCCTCTCTGCCAAGCGCAAGGATAATTCCAACCGCAGGCAGAACTGCAATCGGGAGCATAAATGACTTCCCGAGTTTTTGTAAAAATGAAAGCATACCCATCCCCCTCATACCCTTTTTTTTCAAATATACCATATAAGATATCTAGTGATCTATACCAATTTTCCCGGGGGTATTTCTTTTTTCCCAGGTCCGTGTGTTTCCTATTTTTAAGACAGTTGTGGTAAGCTTAATCTAGATTATTTAAAAAGAAAGCGGGAATGACAGATGATTGTAACAAACGATCAAGAATTAGAAGGCCTGAAAAAAATCGGAAGAATCGTCGCGCTTGCGCGTGAAGAAATGAAGCGGAAGGCAGAGCCCGGCATGAGCACAAAAGACCTTGACCTTATCGGAAAAGCTGTGCTTGATGAGCACGGCGCCGTTTCAGCTCCTGAGAAGGAATATGATTTTCCAGGTGTGACATGCATCAGCGTAAATGATGAAGTGGCTCACGGCATACCAAGCACATCCAAAATTTTAAAAGCAGGGGATCTTGTCAACATCGACATCTCCGCTGAATTTGGCGGGTTCTATTCCGACACAGGCATCTCATTTGTGCTCGGTGAAGGAGAAGAACGCCTTCATAAGCTTTGCCAATGCGCGGAAAACGCTTTTCAAAAGGGGCTTCAGCAGGCAAAAGCGGGCAAGCGCCAAAACCAGATCGGAAGAGCCGTTTATCATGAAGCACGCTCTCAAGGCTTTACCGTCATCAAAACCCTGACCGGCCACGGAATCGGACGAAGCCTGCATGAAGCGCCGAATCACATCATGAACTATTATGATCCGTTTGATAACGCACTGTTCAAAAATGGCACAGTCATCGCGCTTGAACCGTTTATTTCAACGAAAGCAGAAACGATTGTTGAAGCTGGAGACGGCTGGACGTTCAAGACGCCGGATAAAAGCATGGTTGCCCAAGTTGAACACACGATCGTCATCACAAAAGATGAACCGATTATCCTGACGAAACTGTAAAACACATTCCGGGCTTCCGGCAGGTTTAACCTCCTCCAATAGCAGGTAAAACATCATTATTCTGCACGAGGAGGTCTTGCAATGAACAGAGATCAAGAAAAAATCCAAATTGAAAACGAAATGAACGCGATGCATGGCACAATAAAAGAAGACATTTTAAAAGACTTTGATGAATTTAAAGGCTACCTGAAAAAACAAGTCAACCGAGGCAAAAAGCTGGGATTGGATGACGGCAAGCTTGTAAAAAGCGCTGCGATCTTGGGAGACTACCTCGCAAAGCATGAAGAGCCGCAAAACGGTGAAGAAATGCTGCTGCAAGAGCTTTGGAGCGTTGCAGACGAAGGTGAGAAAGAACATTTGGCACAGCTTCTGGTCAAATTGGTTGATAAACAATAAAACATGAGCCGGGCGATATGCGCCCGGCTTTCTTGATATTGTCACAGCCCGGCTCTTTCAGATATGCTACACTACTATTATGTCTGTGAAAGGAGCCTTTATCTGCATGTGGTTTATTATTTTCGGCATCATTTTTTTCATTGAAGGCATCATTATGACCGTTTACGGCGTTAAGAAAAAAAACGGGATGCTCACATATATCGGCATTGTTTTCGCCATTATGACATTTGGCGTTGTCATGATCAAACTAACCGGCCATTAAATCATATTCGGCTTTTGCTCCGCATATACATACAGAAGAACATTCGTACATCTAGTGCGAAAGGCTCAGTTTTCCCCGCATCTCTTTTCAGCATCTTTTTATAGATGTTACAATGCCAATCGTTTCGAAATCAGATAGGGAAAGGAGTTTTCTGACATGCATTACGGCAGTAAAGGCTGGTATGTGGCAGAACTAAAAAAGCAGGGGATCACGCACCATGAAGGAAGAAAGCTTCAAAGCTATAAAACCTATTTTCTTGCCAACCTGCTTGAATCAAAGAAAAAACAATCTTAAATATGGCAAAGCCGCGCACGTTGATATGCGCGGCTTTTTTCTATTCAACCGGCTGCAGCCTGTCCTTTTTTTTCATAAAGGACGCTCTCCAGCTTTCCGATAGTGCAGCCTCACTTAAAATCCGTTCAATGGCGGTGAGATTTTTTGCATCATGGTAGTTGATGCGGTTGGCGAACTGGACGGATATGCCTTTCTCTCCTCTGGACAGCAATTCAAGGTTCGCGCCGGGAGACACCCTGCCCTCCTCCAGCACGCGAAAATAAAACCCTGTATAGCCGGTTTGCTGGACCTTCAGCACGATTTCTTTTACACCAAACTTTTTCGCCAGCTTTACACACGGCTGGCGCGGCTGGCTGACCTGAACAACAGCTTCATCAAGCCTGAACACATCCCCGATGCAAACATTCTCCTCAGTCAGGCCCGCGACCGTCAGATTTTCTCCAAATGCGGCATTTGACAGCGGTCTTGAAAGGAACTCTTCCCAAAACGGATAATGCTCCGCCGGGTAGACACAGACAGCCTTATCAGGTCCGCCATGGTTGACAAGGTCCGCCTGTCCGTCTCCTTCAAAATTCTCCCGATACAGCATGACGGCTGATTCAGCCGGCCGCTTCATGATGCCGGTTTCGATTTTCTTTCCGTCATATTCAAGCGTCTGCGGTTTTCCCAGATTAAGAGAAAGAACTGAATAGCGCTCTGGTTTCATACAAACACATCCCCTTTACAGGTTGTAAAATGATTGATTATCATAAAAAGAAAAGGTGGTTTTTACATGCTTCAATACCGAATCATTGTAGACGGCCGGGTTCAAGGTGTGGGCTTTCGCTATTTTGTTCAAATGGAAGCTGATAAGCGAAAACTGGCCGGCTGGGTCAAAAACCGTGATGACGGGCGTGTCGAGATTTTGGCAGAGGGTCCGGAAAACGCCCTGCAATCGTTTGTTGAGGCTGTAAAGAACGGAAGCCCTTTCTCAAAGGTTACCGACATCTCTGTGACTGAATCCCGCAGCCTTGAAGGCCATCATCGATTTTCTATTGTTTACTCATAAGGCTTATCTTGATAAAAATAGTTCGGCTTAACGATTGAGTTATCATAGGAGCGGTGGAAGATATGAGTGGCAGCGGGTGAAATTGGCGGAATCAGCCACGTCCAGTCCCCCGTCAGCTTTCTGCCCGCTTCTTCCTCCTGTTCTTCAAACCGTTTAAACTGGCTTGCCGCTGTATGATGGTCAACGATGCTGACACCCTGCTTTTTATACGAGTGCAGCACAGCTTTATTCAATTCAACTAGCGCTTGATCCTTCCATAAATCCGTATTGTAATCAGCGGCGATGCCGATCACGGACGCTACTTTTTTGAGCTTGTCGTACCGCTTTTCATCTGCGAGGTTTCTCGCTCCGATCTCCGTGCCCATATACCAGCCGTTAAATGGCGCGGCATTATAATGAATGCCCCCGACCTCAAGCTTCATATCAGAAATAATAGGCACGCCGTACCACTTCAGCTCCAAATCAGAAAACGTCTCGATGTCCGGATGTGTGATTGGAACCTCGATCACAAGTGAACGCGGCAGCTCATACCAGACAGGCTGCTCGTCGCCTTTCATGCGAAAAATGAGCGGCAGCAGGTCAAAATCCGTTCGCTCTCCGCGCCAGCCGAACTCTTCGCAAGCTGCTGTCAGGGAACAGGAAGCCGGGTCGCCGATTCTTTCTCCGTCTGACTCATATCCAGCATACCGGATCAGCTGATGATTCCAGATCTCGACTTGCTTTTCACCCTTCTCTTCCGGAGGGAAAATCGTAATGGTCGGTCTGATTTTTCCGTTATTGGTGGCGGTTTCAATATGGTGAAAGAGGGCGTCACGCACTTCCTCCTTCGTCCGGACGTCTCGTCTGTCGATAACATTCAGCGAATTCCAGAACAATCTGCCGATGCAGCGATTGCTGTTTCTCCAAGCCATTTTCGCTCCGTGCTCCAGCTCTTCCTTCGTATGTACATAGCTTCCGGTCAGGTCAATTTCACTTTTAATGTCCTCGAGACGGTCTTTCACTTCCTCCTCCTTTCCCAATTCCTGATAGCATGCGGCAATAAACGCTTTCGCTTCGTTCCAGAGTATTTCTTTTTCTTCCAACAAACTCTCCCCTTCACATCACTTCATGCTTTTCATTGTATCGTTTTTAAGCGGCAAGACAAATGATTTTTCTGCAACTTCCTGGAAAACAATAAAAAACACCCGCGTGGTGCGGGTGTCAAATAGACGATAACCGATTTGCCAATTCAGTTAAGTCACTTCGAAAGTTTTTGCCGGTCATCGGTATGCCGTGCCCTGTCAATAACGCTTCCGGTTCAAGACCGGCCAGCTTCAGAATGGACTCCGCGGCCGTCTCTGTGTCAGGCGTGAAATAAGCCGGCGGACCGTGAAGCTCCTGTTTTTGTATCAAGACGTCAGCCATTTTCTCCTGTTCCACTGTAATAACAGCATCACCTGCTACAAGCACGCGGCCGTCATCGCGGAATAACGAAATATGGCCCGGCGTGTGTCCTGGTGTCGCGATCCACATCCACTCGTCAAGAAAAGGAACTGAACCGTCTTCCGGCAGTGCCTGGACATGTGAGGAAATATCGATGGAGTGCCGCGGAAACAGCGGCGACAGCTTGGCGACCAGCCCGCTCTTGCTGTCAGGACGAGCCGGAGGATAATCCTCTTTACCTGTTACATAAGGCATTTCCCGAGAATGGACATAAACAGGCACATCCCAATGCTCAAGGATCTCTTCGATTGCCCCAATATGGTCAAAGTGCCCGTGTGTGAGGATAATCGCCTTCAGCTGAAACCCTTCACCGAATCTTTGTTTGGCTTCATTGACAATCATGCCGGCTGATTGAGGCATGCCGGCATCAATTAAAACAAATGAGTGAGGTTCAGAAGGCAGCTGAATAAAATAGACATTCGCAATTTGCACAGTCAGGCCGTGCACCCCTTTTGCCGCTTCGAACCCCGTTCCGCTTCTGACTGAAGTCAGCGGCATATAAGGATCACTCATAATGACACCTCCGGAATGTTGTATGCCGTTAGTGTGTGTCATTACGCCTGAATTATCATACGGAAATAGAGATCGCACCGATCAATAGAGCGATAGCCGTCATGACGATCACTGCGAGAACCGCCCATTTCAATGCGAATTTTTGATGGTCATCAATAGAAACTCCGACGAGTCCGACAAGCAAATGAGTGGATGGCACAAGCGGACTCAGCATATGAATCGGCTGGCCGATAATAGAGGCTCTGGCAATTTCCACTTTATCCACACCGTATGCGACAGCTGTTTCTGATAAAATCGGCAGCACCCCGTAGAAATACGCGTCATTCGGCATCAAGAATGTGAAAATGCCGCTTGTTAAAGCAACGATCGCCGGGATCAATCCGCCCATTTGTTCCGGTATCATGGACACGAGCGAGATCGCCATTTCATCAACCATTTTCGTGCCTGTCAAAATCCCCGTGAACACCCCCGCGGCAAAAATCATTGAACCGATAGCCAGCACGTTGCTGGAATGCGCCGCGATGCGCTGTCTCTGATGCTCGAGATTGGGATAATTCACAATCAGCGCAATACAAAACGCAATGACAAACAGTACGGTTAAACTGACTTTACCCGATACTAAACATCCTATTAAAGAAAGCGTTAACAATAAATTGAACCACCAAAGTTTCGGCCGCTTCCACTCATCTTCAACCGCAGCCGCCGGTTCATTGGCATTGGCTGGCTGTTTCAGTTCAATCACACCAAGGCGCTTTCGTTCCGCTTTTCCAAGCACATACGCAACCGCCACCATACAAAGCATCCCGCTTGCAATAACAGGAATCATCGGACCTGTAAGCTCAGCTGGATCAACCCCCAGCGCACTCGCCGCCCTCGGCGTCGCACCGCCCCATGGAATCGTGTTCATGATTCCCATGCCGACTCCCGCGATTCCCGCCAGGATAATTGGCCGGATGCCTAGCAGCAAATAGAGCGGAAGCATGGCGCTTGTCGTAATCATGTACGTTGTCGAGCCATCTCCGTCCAAGGCGACGAGCATTGTAAGAACCGCTGTCCCGACAACAATTTTTAAAGGGTCTCCTTTGACCATGCTTAAAATTTTGCCAACCATTGGATCAAACAGGCCTGTATCAATCATAATTCCAAAATATAAGATCGCAAACATAATCATGACCGCAGTCGGCGCGACTTGCTGAATCCCGGAAATCATCATGTCCCCAACTTCAGTAAATCCAAATCCGGCGATAAGCGCAAACACAATCGGCGTCAAAACCAATGCTGTTAAAACAGAAAGCCGTTTTGTCATGATCAATGCCATAAACACAAGCATCATGAGAAAGCCTAAGATTGCTAACACATCCATTCCCCCTTAAATGAATCCGCTTACATTTTTTTCTCCCTTACTCCCCTTTTTGTCTTGCCTTTTTGCCATCGTATGGGAAAACCAACCGCAAGTAAATAATTTGGTTTTTTTGTATTTTTAATTTTTTAAAACCGTTTTGTTCTTTTTGATCAATTTTCGGCATGAAAAAATCCCGGGATGCCGGGATCTTAATTTCCTGTCATGATGCTTTGATAAAAAGCAGATTGCTCTTCTAAAAACCGTTTCGTTTCCCTGCTGTTTAAATAAAAGCTTTCCCAGTCCTGTTCGTTTATTTTCCGCTTCCATTCAGGTGAAGAGGTGACCTTCTTTAGCGCTTGATCCCAGTAAGAAATCTCTTCCTCAGACATATTTTTCGGGCCCAAAATCCCTCTCCAATGAGAAAAAACAAACGGGATTCCCTGCTCCTTCCACGTCGGTACATTTGGAAAACCGGGAAGTCTTTTATCAGACGTTACAGCGGCTAACGTGATATCGCCGTTTCGTTCATATGGTTTCGCTTCAGAAAGGGTCATGGAAGCTGCTTCTATCTCATGTCTGATCAGCGCCTGAATGAGCTGTTCACTGCTGTCATACTGTGAGAATTGAATGTCAAACGGGTCAATGCCGTACATATCTGCCGCTCTGACGAACGAGAGCTGATCATCATTGCCAAACCCCGGGGCAAAGCCGATTCTCACCTTGCCGGGATGCATGTTGATCTCATTCAGCACATCCTTGCCATTTGTTAACGCTGATCCTTTTGGCAATGCAACCGTCTGCCATTCCTTGGAGAGAATGGCGAGCGGAGTAAAATCGGCCATTTTTAATTTGCTTTGCCCGAGAAGATCATTGCTCAATATTAGGCTGGACGTCATGCTGATGGTTTGTTTGCTGCTTTTGTTGACATATTTCCAGCCTTTCTCTCCCCCGCCGCCGGATTTATAGACGATATGAACATCACCCTTCACGATCTGCTTCTGCCTCAAAACAGATTGGATCGCCTGCGCTGTGACATCCCAGCCGCCAGAAGGTTCGGCAGGGACGACAATTTCTATCGGCCCGTCCGGCAGGCGCGGCGCAGCCGCCTGCCTGATATCACCCTGCATAAAGATCAATAGAATAATCAATAGGATTATAGATTTTTTCATATCTAATCCGCCGCCAAATAATATTTTCTCTCCGGCCTGCCGATAATCCCGTATTCAAGCTCGGCTCTTGCTTCTTCCTTTGACACAAGGTACTCGGCATAACGGCGGGCAGTTGTTCGTGACGCCCCCATTTTTTCCCCAAGTTCCTCCGCTGTCAATCCTTCTGACGCAGTCTGAAGCGCTTCCTTAATTTTTCGCAGTGTAATCGAATTAATGCCAGTCGGCAAATCCTCTGCCGGCAAAGCTGTCTTCACACTGTTCCCAAAAATATGGTCGATCATGGCTTGGCTGACCTCCGGCTGAGACATGAGCAGCTTCCTTTTTTCTTTATACTGAAGCAGCACCTGCCTGAACTTGTCAGCCGTTACGGGTTTGATCAAATAGTGGGCAATTCCTGCCCTTAGCGCTTCCTGCAAATGCCGGGTTTCTGTTGCCGCTGTGATAATCATAATGTCCACTTCAGGAAATCGGCTTCGTATTTCAGGAATCAACGCGGTCCCAAGCTCGTCCGGCATATAAATATCCAGCAGAAGCAAATCAGCCTTGTGTCCCTTCAAAAGCGCCAATGTCTCTTTTGCGTTAGCCGCCTTGCCGATAATCTTGAATCCATCAAGCTGTTTGATCAATCTCTCATGGATTTGCGCAACTCGAAAATCATCCTCCGCAATCGCGATGTGAATCAAATGGATTCCCCCTTTGTTTCTCCTTTGGTATAAACACAGTGAATACCGCCCCGCCAGTTTTTTGATTCGCCAGTTCGATCCAGCCGCCCAGTTCACGCACTGAGTCTTTCACATTGGCCAGACCGTAGCCTCTCCTCATCCCCTTTGAAGAATAGCCTCTCTCAAACACTTCTTCCATCTTATCTGGCGGCACACCGGGCCCTGTGTCTGATACTTCAATGACAATGTCATGGCCCATATCCGTGATAAAAAACAAAACTTCCTTCACGCTTTGCTCCGCTACAGCTTCGAAAGCGTTATCAATTAAATTGCCAATAATCGTAATAAGATGGGACAAGCCGATATGCGCAGGAAGAGGCGCGAGTGAGCTGTTCTCATCAATCACCAGCTTGACCTTCTTTTCCGATGCCTTGCTTATTTTCCCTAACAAAATGGCCTGCACCTGCTGCGAATGAATGTTATGGAATAAAAGATCATGCTGTTCATTTTGCATCGCATATTCCTCTTTAATCAGATCAATGGCTTCATCATACTCCCCAAGTTCAAGCAGCCCTAAAATCGCATAAAGCTTATTTGAAAATTCATGAGTCTGCGCCCTGAGATCCTCAGAATATTTGCGAACCTCTGTCAATGTGTCGATCAGTTTCTTCAGCTCTGTTTTCTCCCTGAAGCTGACGACAATCCCATACGCCTGCCCTCCTTGATTCATCACTTTCGTATTGATAATAAACACTTGATCGTTGACGCTTACCTCCTGGTTCGGCAGCATTTCTCCTTGTTCAAGCACAGACATCAGCCCTGCTCCCGGCATGACATCATCTATAGGAAGATGGATCACAGGCTCGGGCAGCTTCAGCATCTCGGCCGCCGATACGTTCATCATGGTGACGACGCCTTCACGATTGGTGGCAATAATCCCTTCTCGAATCGCGAAAAGCATTGCGTTTCTCTCACGATATAGAGCCGCGATCTCATGCGGCTCAAGCCCGAGCGTATCCTTTCTGATGCTTTTCGCCAGCACGGCGGCGCCAATAAATCCGAGCAGCAGTACAAGCACAGCAATCACACTCAAATTTCTCAAATGCTTTTTGATGCTTTGCTCTGTCTCCGTTTGCAGAAAATCAACAGACACGCTGCCGATCACTTGGCTGTATCCCTTTTGTTCTTTTATAATCGGCGCGCTCCCTCTGATCACTCTTCGTCCATCCGCTTTTGTTTCAGAAACATGCGAACCGCCAAACAAAATTTCTCTGCTGCGCTCCAGTTTCTTTAATCCGCTTTTTCCAGAGGCGCTGCGAATGTCTCCTTTTTCGTCCAAAACATAAATGGCAAACGCGCCAGTCTGTTCTTTCATTTGTTCAATGACCTCTTGCGTCTGAGCCGCATGTCCGCCTTTTCTCTCAATGAGCTCTTTAACCGGCGGCATATAGGAAATGGTTCTCGCTGTTTGAACCGCCAGCTGCTCTGCCTGTCTCCGTTCTCCCTGTGTATGCTGAACGGCTAACGTAATGGTCAGCACACCAATGACAAAGACCAGCAGAGCCGCAATCAGCCCCATTATTTTTGTTTGCAGGGAAAAATGGAACCGCTTTTTCACCACAGCACCAGCCGTCCTTTCTACCTAGATCATACCATTTTTCACAGGCAATTTTCTCATTTTTCAAAATCCATTTTCTTACGAAGGAGTGAAAATAAAAAAAGGCAGACCGCGTCTGCCTTTTTCTTTCTACCATATTCCTAGTACTTTCCACCATAATCCGCCGATCACAAGCCATACGATGATATGAACAATCGACAGGATAAATCCGATGGACCACCATTTGCCTTGCGGGATGTAGCCTGCTCCGAAGAAGACCGGAGCCGCTCCAGAACCGTAGTGAGTCGTTGACCCGAACAGGTTACTGATGAACGCGAGGCTCAGCGCTGCTAAAAGCGGCGGTGCGCCCGCTGCCACGACGACAGCCAAAAATGCTGAATACATCGCACTAATGTGGGCTGTCGCACTTGCAAAGAAATAGTGAGAGTAATAATACACAACAATTAAAATGATGAATGCCACAATCCAAGAGAACCCTGATACGGATGATTTCATGGCATTACTGAACCAAGACACCATGCCTAATTCATTCAAGAAGTTGGCGAGCATGACAAGCGCCGCAAACCAAGTGAGCGTATCCCAAGCGCCCTGTTCTTTCTTAATATCATCCCAAGTCAGAACTTGTGATAATAAGAGAACGGACAAACCGATCAATGCGGTTGTGGTTGCGTCGATGTTGAAGCTGCCGCCAAAAATCCACAGCACGAGCACCAAAAGAAACACGATAACCATGGAAAGCTCTGATTTTTTGAACGGTCCCATTTCTTTCAGTTTTTCTGTTGCGATTTTCGCCGCATCCGGTGTTTCTTTGATTTCCGGCGGATACAGCTTGTAAATCACAAGCGGCGTGATGATTAAGCTTACAAGTCCCGGTACAATCGCGGCAATTGCCCAGCTTGTCCATGTTAAGTCCACCCCTGCGACATCATGGGCCAGCTTGGCAATCAGCGGGTTCGCCGCCATCGCTGTCAGGAACATAGCAGATGTGATCAGATTCCCCTGAAAACCGGTTTTTAATAAGAATGCACCGATTTTTCTCTCTGTTCCATTTGCCGGGCTTGATCCGAATGTTTCGGATAATGATCTGATAATAGGAAATATAATGCCTCCTGCACGCGCCGTATTACTTGGAATAGCAGGTGAAAGTATTAAATCACTGAATAGCAGTGAATAAGAAAGTCCAAGGGTTTTTTTCCCGAATTTCTGAACGAATACATACGAAATTCTCGCACCGAGCCCGGTTTTGATAAATCCCCGGGAAATAAAGAATGCGATAACGATAAGCCAAATGGTCTTATTCCCGAATCCGCTTAATGTATCCTCAATGGATAGTGTTCCAGTTAGTGCAGTAACCGCCAATGCAAAAATTGCAATTGCACCCATTGGCAAGGGCTTGGAGATAAAGCCGATAATTGTCGCTACAAAAATCGCAAACAAATGCCAAGCTTTAGGTTCAAGTCCGGACGGAGCGGGAATAAACCAGATGATTAGTCCCACAGCGACAGTAATAAGCAATGGAACAAGCTTTACTGCTGACTGTTTTCCTGCGTCTTTTTCTGAAGCCATAAATAGGTCTCCTCCTATATACTTGTTTTCCGATCCCCTTTTCCATTCTACTCCTTAACTAAGTTAATAAACATTTTAATTAATTAAAAAACACAAAGGTTAGCACCCTTTGTGTTTTTCACTTTCTTAATTTAATTTACCCGCACCCGCTTGATTTATAACATTTGATTTCACATTAGCAGAAGCATCAATCGATCCATGCAGAGACGGCGTCCAGCCAACAGAAGAGCTCAGCCCGTTTGCAGCCGATGCGTTGATCTGTGTGCCGTTCAGCAACGTGCCGGAGTCATATAAAGCCGTTCCCCCGCTGAATACGCTGATCGTTTTAGCAGCTGACAGTCCCGGTACGTCAATGACATTGTTTTGGGCATAGATTTTAGATGACTTTCCGATTCCCCATGCATAGCTGAAAGGATAACTTGAAGAGCTTGTGCTTCCTTCATAATAGTTGTTGTATACGTGCACTTGCCCGAAGCGGACTCTCGGCGCGCGCTGGACAATATTTTTGTAGCGGTTATGATGCAGCGTAATTTTTAATTTGCCGTCATCGGAGGTTTTGCTGTCACTTGATCCGAAAATGGAGCTTTTATCATGATCGTGATAATAGTTGTAGGACATCGTGATATAGTTAGCACCGTTGGAAGCATCCGTTTGGCCGTCATGGTGCTGATATTTTCTTCCATAATATTTCGGTGATGTGCTGTCCGGACGCGAACCGTCATTAAATGTACAGTGATCAATCCAGATGTGTGTGCCGCCGTTTATCGTGATGTTGTCGTATTGTGAGTTCCAGTTCCCTGAGCTTCCGTCAGTCGGATCCCATTGCGGAAAATAGTCATAGGCATCCTGGAATTCAATGTTGCGAATAATGACGTTATCACTCTTGATTTGGAAGTTTCCGCCCACGACTTTAGCGTTAGTCCCTGAACCGACGATCGTCGTGTTTGCAGGAATATCCACCATGACCCGTGCTTTTTGGTTTTTCTGAGAGCGTGCTCTCGCTTCTTCTTGTGTTCCCGACGGCTCTTTTTTGCCCCATGTGCTAGGATCATAGGCTTTCAAATATTTGTCCAAATCATACTCCGGATCTTTATAGTCATTTAGACCAAGCGGCTTCAGATTGTCATCCACGTTCATGTCAATCGTTCCCTTGATATAAATGATTTTTGGCGTTGTATTCGTTTCCTTCCCTAATGCCGAGACAAGCTGGTTTCTGTTGCTGACGGTATACACATTTGAGGACGATGCTTTTGATCCGCCTGTCGTGCCAGTCGAGTACGCGCCCCATCCATCATTGGATCCCAACGTCTGGTGGCCTAAATCAGCTGCGTTCGCGCCAGCTGGCGTCAATCCTAAAAACAGAGCCGTAGCTAACATCACTTTTTTCATCCACTATGTACCCCCATTTTCTATTTTGCGAGATTTTATTCCAATTTATCACAAAAATATAATAGCAAATTGAGGGACATTCAGAACCGAAAATGTTCCGCTATCCTATTGCGGCATTCTGCAAAATACCACCGCAAAGACCGCAAAAAAACCAAAAGGCCGACATTGGCCTTTTGGTTTTTTCTTTGCTTTATGCCCAAGCTTTCACTTTTTCGTTATCTGTCACAAAGAGAAGCACTTTTCCTTCATCTAAGCGTTTTTCAAATTGAGCGGCTTCATCTTCAGAAAAACCGATTTCGTGAATTTTATTGCGGAGCTCGTCTCCTTTTTTATTGAAGATATTTCCCACCGCGTGCTTGAAACCTGTTTCTTTGGCTCCGATCGTATTGGCATTCGTGTTGTCTGCCAGGCGTTCCGTTCTGTCATCGTCGTGAGCTAAGACGTATACATCCTCTTTCGCAACACCCATTTTCTGTAATTCCTCTACATCCTTCATGAGCTGTTCGTCATTTGTATACTCTTTTACAACTGGTTTCATGTCGATATTCCTCCTTCATGTTTTCTATATTTCTTCCATACCCGATCGTCTGTACCTGAAACAGATTCCAGAACATTGAATAGAAAAACAGGAAGAATGGTAGTAGCTATTTATTTTCCGTCCATGGTAAAGTGATAGGAACGGGACCATTTTCAGAAAAGTCAAAATTAAAGAGAAGCCGCTGCACGGAGCACACGACCATGAAATGCTGCCTTTATCCGTACGAGCAGGAGGTATGTCTAATGCAATATTTTTCACCAGAACAGCAATACAATGCTTGGATTGTGAGTGATTTAGTCAAACAGATTTTCCATAAGCGTGCCGGATGTTCACCAGGAATTCACGAGCTTGCGGTTTTTGCCGAGGAACATTTTCATATCGATATCGACTTTGTTTTCTCGATTATCATGAATATCGGCGACATTGAATTTGCACTAACAGATGAAATAGAAAAGAAATTGTCCGGTTATCTCAGCACTCTCCTTCCTTATGTCACTGCTGATATGTTCGAAACCTCTAAAGCCAACGCCCATGCGTTTTTGTCTCGAAGACACGGTAACGCTGCATACCACTTATTTGTGTCTGATGATGCTTTCATGAGAAAGCAGTAAAAAACGCAGCTTTCTTTACTAAAAAAATATTGACATGATAAGCCATGCTATTATAGTGTTACATGTGATAATGATTCTCATTACTAAATCTGAAAAAAGGAAGAATGACATGCGCACCTATTCTAACAAGTTGATTGCCATCATGAGTGTTTTATTGCTCGCCTGCCTCATTGTATCCGGCTGTTCATCAAGCCAGAATAACAACGGAAGCGGCGAAAGCAAGTCTAAGGATTCCAGAGTGATCCATGACGAAGAAGGAAAAACGACAGTAAGCGGCACACCTAAGCGGGTGGTTGTGCTTGAGCTTTCATTCTTGGATGCCGTTCACAATCTCGGCATTACGCCGGTGGGCATCGCCGATGACAACAAAAAAGATATGATTAAAAAGCTTGTCGGCAGCTCCATTGATTACACATCTGTAGGCACACGCAGCGAACCCAATCTTGAGGTCATCAGTTCCTTGAAGCCTGATTTAATCATCGCTGACGCTGAGCGCCATAAAAACATTTATAAACAGCTGAAAAAAATCGCCCCGACGATTGAATTAAAAAGCCGTGAAGCGACATATGACGAAACGATCGACAGCTTTACGACCATTGCTAAAGCATTAAATAAAGAAGATGAAGGAAAAGAAAAGCTTGCCGAGCACAAAAAAGTCATCAACGATCTAAAAGCCGAACTTCCGAAAGATGAAAACCGCAACATCGTTCTCGGCGTTGCAAGAGCGGATTCCTTCCAGCTTCATACATCATCATCCTATGACGGAGAAATCTTTAAAATGCTAGGCTTTACACACGCTGTGAAGTCAGATAACGCCTATCAAGAGGTCAGCCTCGAGCAATTGAGCAAAATCGATCCTGATATTTTGTTCATCTCAGCCAACGAAGGTAAAACCATTGTAGACGAGTGGAAAACGAACCCGCTCTGGAAAAATCTCAAAGCGGTGAAAAATGGACAAGTCTATGATGCGGACCGTGACACTTGGACAAGATTCAGAGGCATCAAGTCTAGTGAAACAAGCGCCAAAGATGTGCTTAAAAAAGTGTATAATAAATAGGACAAATGAGAAGCGAGGGGAAATCCTTGCTTCTTCGTTTTTGCAACCAGACGCAGTAAGGAAGTGAGACTGTTGTATCATTCAGCCAAACGGCGCTCATCATCAAGACTGATGATGTTCATCATTGCACTGATTATTTTTATATTTGGGCTTGGGCTGAATCTTTCAGTAGGAGCCTCAGACATCGGCATCATAGATTCATTGAAATATCTTTTTGTATGGGACGGTTCAAAGGAACAGCTCATCATCTCTACTCTTCGCCTTCCCCGCACATTAATCGGCGTTTTTGTCGGCGCCAGCCTAGCTGTAGCAGGGGCGCTGATGCAGGCTATGACCAGAAACCCTCTGGCTTCACCCCAAATTTTCGGTGTGAATGCGGGTGCATCGCTTTTTGTCGTTGCTTCTCTCGTCATTCTGCCGGCATCGCCCTATTCATCTGTTATATTCGCTTTTGCGGGTGCGGCAGCAGGCGGCGCGATTGTGTATATGATTGCCTCATCCGGCGGAATGACACCTGTCAAGCTGGCGCTGTCAGGAATGGCCGTGCACTTGTTCCTCTCCTCTATGACACAGGCCATCATTATTTTAAATGAGTCAGGTGAGGATGTTCTGTACTGGATGACAGGCGCAATCGACGGCAGCAACTGGCAGGACGTCATAACCATCGCTCCGTTTTCTGTCATTGGCATCGGGCTTGCCCTCATATTTTCCGGTTCTGTTTCTGTTCTCGGTCTCGGAGACGAAACAGCAAAAGGGCTTGGACAAAATATGAACGGCATCCGGATTCTGATCAGTTTGATTATTTTAATCCTTTCCGGCGCTTCCGTAGCCGTCGCCGGGCCGATTGGCTTTGTCGGGCTGCTCGTCCCGCATATTGTCCGCAAGCTGATCGGAGAACATTATCAATACGTGCTTCCGTTTTCGGCACTGTTCGGTGCCATTTTGCTGGTGTACGCAGATGTTCTGGCCAGATGGATTGCATTTCCTTATGAATCACCGGTCGGCATTGTCACCGCGATTATCGGAACGCCGTTTTTCTTATATTTGGCAAGGAAAGGGCGGCATCTGAAATGAAGAAAACAACCAGAAAACAAAAACGCCCCTTGCTGGCGATACTCATATTGGCCGTGATTTTGATCGTTCTGTCCGTCATCAGCATTGGAATCGGTGCATTATACATTTCACCTGATGCGGTAGTGACGAATCTGCTGGGATTGGATCATTCCTTTGAATTTATCACCCAGCAATATCGTCTGCCCCGCATCATATTAGCGATTTTGGCCGGGGCTGGGCTTGCCGCTGCCGGAGCGATTTTACAGGGTGTGATCCGAAATCCGCTCGCTTCCCCGGACGTTGTCGGCATTTCAAAAGGCTCCGGACTTGCAGCGATGGCTGTGATTCTCATCTTTCCTGAGTCGCCGGTATACGTGCTTCCGTTCTCCGCATTTGCCGGAGCCGCCATTATTGCTGTACTATTATTAATGATAGCCCGAAAAAAGAGCATTCAGCCCTCTTCACTGGCTTTATCAGGCATTGCTTTAGGCGCGGTCTGCCACGCCGGAATGCAATATATGATGGTCAAGTTTCCAGGCGACGTGAATGCTGCACTCATTTGGCTGACAGGAAGCCTCTGGGGAAGAAACTGGGAGGAAGTCAAGCTGCTTGCGCCATGGCTTTTGATTCTTTTTCCGATCGTCTGCATACTCATACCGAAGCTGGATCTTATGTCACTCGGGGATGAGCTTGCACAGGGTCTCGGAGAAAACGCAAACCGGCTGAGATTCATCCTGATTTTCACCGCGGTGGCGCTGGCGGGAAGCTGTGTAGCCGTCGTCGGCTCAATCGGTTTTATCGGCTTGCTTGCTCCGCATATCGCCAGACGGCTTACCGGAGAAAAAGCTAAATATTTACTGCCTGCATCGGCATTGATTGGTGCTATTATATTATTAATTGCAGATACGTTAGGGCGCGGCATCATGCCTCCGGTTGAAATACCTGCCGGAATACTGACAGCCGTGATCGGCGCGCCTTATTTCTTATATTTATTGAAATTCGAAGCGAGGAAACAGTAGGGAGAGGATACCATGGGAAAACTGGCTGCAGACCAGCTCACTCTTTCATATGACAGTACAGTGATTATTGACGGAGTCGATTTAAAGATAGAAGAAGGAAAAATCACTGCGCTCATCGGCGCTAATGGCTGCGGTAAATCAACAATCCTCAAATCGCTCGCCAGGCTGATGGCCCCGAAAAGCGGTACAGTGCTACTAGAAGGAAAAGACATCCACCGCCAGCCATCAAAAGAAGTCGCAAAAAAACTGGCCATTCTTCCACAATCTCCTCAGGCTCCTGAAGGATTGACGGTAGAGGAATTATGCTATTTTGGCAGACATCCTCACAAAAAGCTGTTATCCAAGCATACCCAAGAGGATCATGACATGGTAGAGTGGGCACTGGAAGCAACGGGCATGATTGAACTGAAGGATCGGACACTTGATGCCCTCTCAGGCGGCCAAAGACAAAGAGCCTGGATTTCCATGGCACTTGCGCAAGGCACTGATTTGCTTTTGCTTGATGAGCCGACCACGTATTTAGACATCTCACACCAGATTGAAGTGCTTGAACTGCTGAAAAAGCTGAACCGCGACCATGGCCGCACCGTTGTCATGGTGCTCCATGATTTAAACCAAGCCGCTCAATATGCTGACTATCTGATCAGTGTGCTGGACGGAAAAATCTACAATGCCGGAACACCGGAAGATGTGTTCACCCAGCCATTTTTCCGTGAAGTCTTCGGCTTGGAATGCTGCATCATGAGAAGCCCGATCGACCAGAAGCCAATGTGCCTGCCGACGGGACTGTGCCCGAAATTACGGGCGAAATGAAAAGGAGAGGAGCCCCCTCTCCTTTTTTGTATGCCAGCTTACCTTTTGTATTTCCTCTCCTGTCCATGTTACAGTGGTGTCAACCAAGTGATAGGAGGATGAAAATGACAGCATCTCAGCAGCAAATTCAATTAGCAAGACGTCCACAAGGTATTCCTGTTCATGAAGACTTTCGCTTTGAAACCATTCCGGTTCCTGAACCCAAGCAAGGGGAAGTGCTTGTCAAAACGCTTTATGTATCGGTTGACCCTTATATGCGCGGCCGTATGCAGGATACGAAGTCATATGTTGAGCCGTTCGCTTTAGATGAAGCGCTTTCTGGCGGGGTTATCGCTGAAGTTGTGTCAGACGGGAACAATCTGAAAAAAGGCGATATCGTCATCGGAAATCTCAGCTGGCAGGAATTTTCCGCTGTGAGCGAGTCTGCCTTGCGAAAAATTGATACAAGCCTTGCTCCCGCTTCGGCCTATCTCGGCATTTTGGGAATGACCGGCTTAACAGCATACTTCGGATTGCTGGACATCGGACGCCCGAAGGAAGGCGAAACCGTGGTTGTCTCCGGAGCTGCGGGAGCCGTTGGTTCAACAGTCGGGCAAATTGCCAAAATCAAAGGCGCTCGAGTTGTCGGTATCGCGGGCTCTGATGAAAAAATCGACTACTTAAAACAGGAGCTGCAGTTTGACGAAGCCATCAATTACAAAACAGCGGGTGATATCCAAAAAGCGCTTCAAGACGCTTGTCCTGACGGTGTCGATGTGTATTTTGACAATGTCGGCGGACCGATTTCAGACGCGGTGATGAACCTGCTCAATGAATTTGCCCGCATTCCGGTGTGCGGCGCCATTTCTTCCTATAACGCAGAAAGCGAAGCAGATGACATGGGCCCTCGTGTTCAATCAAAACTCATTAAAACAAAGTCGCTGATGCAAGGGTTTATCGTTAGCGACTACTCCGATCGTTTTTCTGAGGGAGCAAAACAGCTGGCCCAATGGCTGAAGGCTGGTAAACTCCATTACGAGGAAACCATCACAGAAGGCTTCGAAAACATTCCTGACGCGTTTCTCGGTTTATTTAAGGGAGAAAATAAAGGGAAACAGCTGATCAAGGTCAGCGATCCGAGCTGAAGATGAAATCGGGAGGGCTTTTTGCCCTCCTTATGTGTTTAGATGAGGTCAGCTGCGAAGAATCAGCGTAAGAAAACCATCTTCATCAGGTTCCGTATCTTCCAAAGTGAATCCTGCTGCTTGAAAGCAAGCCAAACTGATTCGATTGTCTTCTTCAATGCATGCCACCCATTCCCGCACTCTAGTAAAATCAGGTTCAGTCATCAGCTTTTGCAATATCCCTTTTCCGTACCCTTGAAGCCGGTACAAAGGATTGACGATCAATCCAATATACGTCCGCTCCTCTCCGAACTCAATAACGACCATCCCTGCCGGCAGCTGTCCATCATACGCCATGATGACAGTATTGTGTTTATCTTTATTTACTCGTGCATACCATTCATCTAATGGCAGCATCCCATCCATTCTCCGTCTGGTATCCTCATTCTCAAACCAGTGTTCAAGAATTTTCAGCTCTGACTCCTTCACTGCTTGAAACCTGTCTATTGAAACCACCTTCGCACCCCCTGCGCGAAACTTTTTCTATTATTTTACAACAAAAAAGAAGGGCTTTCCGCCCTCCTTTTTATTTCGTCTTCAGTTTTCCGCCTGCATACACAGCTTCACTCAGTTCAACACCAAGCTTCTTCGCCATTTTTTTCAGCTTAGATTCCTCCAATTTTGTCACAAGGCTCAGCACGTTGCCTTCTTTTCCGGCCCGGCCTGTTCGTCCTGATCTGTGGACATAGCCATCTTCATCTGGAATATCAGCATGAATCACGTATGGCAGGTTTTCAATGTCTAAACCGCGTGCGGCAATGTCAGTCGCCAATAAAAGAGGAAACTCTCCGTCTTCGAATGCGGAAATGATTTTTGCCCGCTCCATTTTTTTCGCTTCACTGTGCAAAACGCCGAGTTCAACGTGGTGATATGCCAGCTTTTCCGCATATACACTCAGGTTGCCGATGTCTCTCACAAATACGAGTGCCTGCATGCCTTCAAGCCTTGACAGCTTTTGCAGCAGCTTCACTTTGTCGCGCTGGTCGCAAATCAGGTATTGATGTTTCACTTTCCCTGCCTCCGCCCTGCTTCGCTGTACCTTCAACACCTCAGGCTCTTGCGCCAATTCGCGGAGCACATCCTCTGTTTCCTTTTTGAGTGTCGCGGAAAAACATAGAAGCTGGCGGTCTCTTAATGTCGTTTTAATAATTTGTTTGATCGTCTCGCGATGCTCCGGCAGGATAAGCTGATCCGCTTCATCAAGTACAATCGTTTTCACTTCATGCATTTTGAGTTTCTTCGCTTTAATCAGTTCAAATACCCTGCCTGGCGTGCCGACGATGATATGCGGATGTTTCTTCAGCTTTTCGACCTGCTTCTTCACATTCGCCCCGCCGATTAAGGAAGCCGCGCGCAGCTCTGAGCCCGCTTTCCAATCCTGAATCACCTGAAAAATCTGCATGACCAGCTCACGGGAAGGCGCTAAAATCACCGCCTGCGGATGCTTTTGCTCTGGTTTGATCCGCTCCAAGACCGGCAGCGCATACGCCAGCGTCTTGCCTGTGCCTGTCGGCGATTCCGCGATGACATCCTTTCCGTCCATGATCAGCTGGGCTGCCTGCTCTTGAACAGGGGTTGGCGTTTGAAAGCCGGAAGCATTCCAATTCTCTTGTATAAATGATTGTGCATTATGTAAAAATGGCCAAGTTTGCGTCATTTTGTTCTCCTCAATTCCTGAAATCTATTCCATAGTATCTCAAAACCTCGCCCGGAACGCAATTTTTCTTTTTCTTTCCTATACCTTTCAACATTCCGAATCCTCCTTTATAATCAAAAGGGTGAATATTACACGCCGATTGTGCGTGTTTGATAACGATAGAGGTGTAAACATGAGTATTTTATCTGTAAAGGATTTAAGCCACGGCTTCGGGGACCGGGCCATTTTTAATAACGTTTCCTTCCGCCTGTTAAAAGGCGAGCACGTCGGCTTGATCGGCGCAAACGGTGAAGGAAAATCAACCTTCATGAATATTATTACCGGAAAGCTTGAACCTGATGAGGGAAAAGTCGAATGGTCAAAAAATGTCCGTGTCGGATACCTTGATCAGCATACCGTGCTGGAAAAAGGAAAATCTATTCGCGACGTCCTGAAAGATGCATTCCATTATTTATTTGCGATGGAAGAGGAAATGAACGAGATTTACAACAAAATGGGCGAGGCTGATCCCGACGAGCTCGAAAAGCTGCTTGAAGAAGTCGGCGTCATTCAAGACGCGCTGACAAACAATGATTTTTATGTCATTGATTCCAAGGTGGAAGAAATCGCCCGCGGTCTCGGTTTGAGCGATATCGGATTAGAGCGCGATGTCACCGATTTGAGCGGCGGACAGCGCACAAAGGTCCTTCTCGCTAAGCTTCTCCTTGAAAAGCCGGAAATTCTGCTTCTCGATGAGCCGACCAACTATCTTGATGAACAGCATATTGAATGGCTGAAGCGCTACCTGCAGGAATACGAGAACGCGTTCATCCTGATTTCCCACGATATTCCGTTCTTAAACAGCGTCATCAACCTGATTTATCACGTTGAAAATCAAGAGCTGACACGCTATGTCGGCGACTACCATCAGTTTATGGAAGTCTACGAAGTGAAAAAACAGCAGCTTGAAGCGGCCTACAAAAAGCAGCAGCAGGAAGTCGCGGAGCTGAAGGATTTCGTTGCCCGCAACAAAGCGCGTGTCAGCACGAGAAACATGGCGATGTCCCGCCAAAAGAAACTCGATAAGATGGATATGATCGAGCTTGCGGCAGAAAAGCCAAAGCCGGAATTCCACTTTAAGCCGGCGAGAACGTCAGGCAAGCTGATTTTTGAAACGAAAGATCTCGTGATCGGTTACGATTCCCCGCTGTCCCGTCCGCTCAACCTCCGCATGGAACGCGGCCAAAAAATCGCCCTTTACGGCGCAAACGGGATCGGAAAAACGACGTTGCTGAAAAGTTTGCTTGGCGAAATCCAGCCGCTTGAGGGCTCTGTTGAACGCGGTGAGCACATCTATACCGGCTATTTCGAGCAAGAGGTCAAGGAAACAAACAACAATACGTGCATCGAAGAAGTATGGAGCGAATTCCCTTCTTATACGCAGTATGAAATCCGTGCCGCTCTGGCAAAATGCGGACTGACGACAAAGCATATCGAAAGCCGCGTCTCCGTATTAAGCGGAGGCGAAAAAGCGAAAGTCAGATTGTGCAAGCTAATCAACTCAGAAACAAACCTGCTGGTGCTCGATGAGCCGACAAACCACTTGGATGTCGATGCCAAGGAAGAGCTCAAGCGCGCCCTGAAAGAATATAAAGGCTCCATTCTGCTCATTTCCCACGAGCCAGACTTTTATATGGATATTGCGACAGAAACGTGGAACTGCGAGTCTTGGACGACGAAAGTGCTTTAATTTATAAATAACCCGCCTGCTAAAGGGCGGGTTTTTTACTGCCATTTTTTCTGAACGATTCTCAAAAGCTCTCTGTCTTTTAAAATGAGCTGCTATGGCGAGGTGAATTCATCAAGTGTCAGCTCTCTTTTGGCAGACAGCTCAAAATCCTCCTCATCTGCCCAAGCGGTAAACCACTCGACCGAGAAAAGCTGTTTTTCATGACGCTGTGTATGTATTGATAGAGCGTTTCTAAACATTTATGATCATATTCGTCAGGTTTTGCCTTATCCATGGCAAACGTCCCCTCTACAGCATAAACCATCACTTGAAATGGCAATCGTAAATGAACGGACACATTCTCAGCTTCTGCAAGATAAATCCCAGCCGCATCAATGTCTGACCGAAGCGGATGCCCTTTCCGCGAACGCCGTTCTTGCTGACCGAAAAAACCGGTTTCTAAAGGGAGTTTTCAGTCGAAAAATAGTAAAATTGTGTCATAAAGGTTGTCCTTTCCTTCACCAATTCGATTATGATGCATTATAACGAATAAAAAGACACTGCATCTTCGCAGTGTCTTTCGTTATTAATGTCCCGCCTTAATTCCAGCAAGATGTTTACGTCCCATGAGAAGGACAAGCATGCCGACAAAAACGACGATTCCGCCTACTGTATATGGTGTGCTTGCAGTAAAGTGTTCTGACAGCATTCCTGCAATCCACGGGGCGAGCGCGCCGCCGATGAAGCGGACTGAGCTGTAGGCTGAAGACGCGATTGAACGTTCAACCGGCGCAGAACCCATCACAGCGGTTGTCATGATCGTATTCACCATACCGAGGACAGCACCAGCGACAACGATACATGTAATAATCAAAGTCTGATGGTCTGTCCAGATCCCCATAATAACGAGAATGGCCGCAAAGGCGATAAAGAGAACGACGAGCGAACGCACTGTGCCCAGCGCTTTGTGCACGAGCGGCGCCGTAAAGACTGACGTAATCGCCAGCAGAAGGCCCCAGCCGAAGAAGACATATCCAAGACCGTGTTCATCTAAATCCAGAACGAACGGAGAATAAGCAAGCAAAATAAAAAATCCAAAGTTGTATAAGAATGCCGATACCGCCATTGTTAAAAGGCCTTTATATTTGAGCGCCTTCATCGCATCAAACACACCGACGCGCTTCGCCGGTTTCGGCAGCTTCGGAAGCATGAAAGAAATCGCGATTAACGCAATAAACATCAGGACAGATACTCCGAAAAACGGTGCGCGCCATGAAATGCTTCCAAGCTCTCCGCCTGCAAGCGGCCCGACAGAAATCCCTAGACCGAGCGCGGCCTCATACAAAATAATCGCTTGGGCGCTGCCGCCGACTGACACGCCGACGATGACCGCAAGCGCTGTTGAAATAAACAAAGCATTCCCTAATCCCCAGCCGCCGCGATAGCCGACTAACTGAGCGATTGAGCTTGAGCTGCCGCCAAGCCCCGCAAACACAATAATAAAAATAAGTCCGAGAATTAATGTCCATTTCGCGCCGATGCGGCTGGAAATGGCTCCTGAGAAAAACATCATAAATCCGGTTACAAGCAAATAACTTGTAAACAAGAGTGATACTTCACTAGGTGAAGCATGTAATTGTGCGGCAATGGCCGGAAGAATTGGATCAACCAGCCCGATTCCCATAAAGGAAATCACACAGGCAAACGCGACAGCCCAAACCGCTTTCGGCTGGCTGAGCAAGCCTGTTTTCTGATTCACTTGTTTTGTCTTATCCATTTGACCTGACCTCCATCTTTATTCCATTAAAAGAAACGCTACAAAAATAGCGTTTGGCAAACTTTTCATTCGATTGATTGAATGGCGCGTTCCGCTTTATTTTTCATGCCCTGCAGGCGTTCTTTAAAGCTTTGGAATGTGCGGATTTTCTCATCAATCAAATCCAGCTGGTGATTCAGGGTTTCCTGAATTTCCTCCAGTTTTTCTTTCCGTTCCTTAGGATCCAGTGACAACAAATACCCCTCTTTGTTTAACTCTAGCTGGCGGCTGGTTTCCATGAAATGCTGAAGCTCCTGAAGGGAAAAACCGAGCACCTCTTTTGTGCTGATGACTTTCTCAAGCTCCTCCATATCATCCTCTGAATAAAGCCTTACACCGCCGTCTGTCCGTTTCGGCGCCGGAATCAAGCCGATTTCTTCATAAAACCGGATGGTCCGCTTTGTCAGCCCGCTTCTTTTGGCCACTTGATCAATCTTCATCCATTCCAAGGTAAATCCCCCTTCGCCGTTTCTGTTACCATTATACACCTTTTGAACCTTAACGTAAACGTTAAGTTTTAAAAAACAATAAAAAAGACGAGCAGCATAAAGCACCCGTCTTTCACTTTCCTGTTTAAGCTAAACTTCCCGCCACTGACAGAGACTCTTTTTGAAGGCTTTCAGAAAGCACTCGATACGCGATCACTTTCTTCTTGTACTGTTTCACGACGTCGATATGGTCGTCGTAGCGGTACACGAACAGCTTCACGTCTTTTTTTCCTTTTTTTGTATCTATCACCAGCGGCGTGCCGCCGTTTTCCGGATGTAAATAACGCTCTTCATCACCTGGATAGATATAATATTTTTCCAGGAAGATAGCTTCGTTAAATTGATCAATCACTTTCTGCTTCTCTGCACCCTCGAGGCGTTTTCCATCTAGAGAGAGACTCGCATTTTCGTCACTCAGCTTGGCGTGCACTTCAAATTTGCCGAGCAGCCATTCTATGACGCCTGTAGGAAGACAGGTTAATACGATTTTCACCAGACTCATGAGAATTAACATCACGATCGCCCATGTCATACTTCATCATCTCCGTTAGTTTTCCATGTGCCGCTGACACACAATTTTATCCTAACATAAGCAGGCCGATTCGTTTTTGTCCATTATGTGAAAAAAAGCGCGGCCTGCTGCGGCCACGCTTTTTAGCTTTCCAGTTCTTCAATCATGAGGGACAATTCTGTCCAGCGGTCCATCGCAGCCTCAAGCTCTTCCGCAGTTTTCGCCTGCTCGGCCATCAGCTCTTGGATTTTGCCAAAATCACTGCCTGCTGCGGCGATGTCAGCTTCGAGCTGTTCATGCTTTTCTTCCAGCTGGGCAATTTTATCTTCGATGCCGTCCCATTCCAGCTGGTCTTTGTAAGAAAGCTTTTTCCGTTTTTTCTTCGGCTCGGCTTCAGCCGATTTTTCCTCAGCTGCCGGTTTTGGGGCCGCTTTTTTCGCTTTTGACTCCTCCATATAGTCGCTGTAGGAGCCTTGAAAGCGGGAAATGACACCATTTCCTTCAAATACAATCAAACGGTCGACGACGCGGTCAAGGAAATAGCGGTCATGGGATACGGTGATGACGACGCCTGGGAACTGGTCAATATAATCCTCAAGAACGCTTAATGTTTCAGTATCCAAATCGTTCGTCGGCTCATCGAGAAACAGGACATTCGGCTCCTGCATGAGAACCTGAAGCAAGTATAAACGGCGTTTTTCCCCGCCGGACAGCTTGCGGATATACGTCTGCTGCATCGAACGCGGGAAGAGGAAACGCTCGAGCATTTGTTCAGCTGTAATCATATCGCCATCTGCCGTTTTTACGACCTCCGCTGTTTCTTTTATATAGTCAATGACCTTTAACTCACCGTTCATTTCACTATGATCCTGAGTATAGTAGCCGATTCTGACCGTCTGTCCGATCGTAATATCGCCTCCGTCCGGCGTATGACGGCCGGCAAGGGCATTTAACAGCGTTGTTTTCCCGATGCCGTTCGGCCCGATGATCCCGATCCGTTCACCTGGTATGACAAGTTCATTAAAACGGTCGACGAGCATGCGGCCGTCATAAGCGATCATGACGTTCTCCGCTTCAATAACCTGTTTTCCGAGACGGTGCGAGCCAATGGCAAAATCGAGTGAACCTGATGACTGAGGGCCTTTCTGCTCTTTAAGCGTCTCTACCCGGTCAATTCTCGCCTTTTGTTTTGTGGAGCGGGCTTTCGCTCCTCGTCTGAGCCAGGCCAGCTCGCGGCGCAGCAGGTTTTGCCGCTTCGTTTCCTTTTGCTCAGCCTGCGCTTCCCGTTCCGCGCGTTTTTCTAAAAACACTTCATAGTTGCCTTTGTACGTGTAGAGGCTTCCTCTTTCAAGCTCATAAATGCGGTTGGTGACACGGTTTAAGAAATATCTATCGTGCGTCACCAGCATGACGGCGCCGGGATATTGGCTTAAATACCCTTCAAGCCACTCAATCGTTTCATTATCCAAATGGTTTGTCGGCTCGTCCAAAATGAGCAGATCAGCGGGCTGAATTAAGTTTTTGGCAATGGCTACCCGTTTTTTCTGGCCGCCTGAGAGCTCATTGACCGGTTTTGTTACGTCTTTGACGCCCAGCTTAGACAATACGGTTTTTGCCAAGGTGTTTGCATCCCATGCATTGTTTGCGTCCATTTTCGCTTGTGCTGCCAGCAGGTGTTTCTGGCGCTGTTCATTTTCGGGATCTTTCCCCAGTTCATACAGCGCTTTTTCATATTCACGCAAGGTTTTCATCACAGCCGATTCACCGGAATAGATATGCTCCAGCACTGTTTGCCCCGCAGGCAGCTCCGGGTCTTGATGAAGAAATTCGACCTGCACGCTTCCAGATTTCGTGATTTCTCCTTCTTCGATAGATTCCAAGCCGGAAATCACTTTCAGCAGCGTTGATTTTCCTGTTCCGTTCGGCCCGATTAATCCGATTCTCTCATTCTCTTCAATATGAAAGGAGATATGGTCAAATAATGTTTTATCTCCGTATGTTTTATAAAGATTTTCCGCTTTTAATATGCTCATGGTTCCTATCAATCCTCACGTAAGTTCATGTGTACATTTTAAATCAGCCGCTGGAATAAAACTAGTAAAACGTCAGACGAATTTCATGGAAATGCAGGATAGAAAAAGACCGGGGACATTTGTCCCCGGTCTCTTACTCTTCCTCAAGCGCTTTTTCGGCCATTTTTGCAAGATGCTGCGCGCTTCCTGAAATCTCCTGCATCGTGGCGGAAATTTGTTCAACAGCAGCGGCTTGTCCGTCTGTATGCTGGTTAATCGACTCAATGGATTCCTCGAGCCCTTTCAGCAGGCTGTGGATTTTTTTCGTAATCTGGTCAATTTGGCCGACATTTTCTTTTGAATGCGTTGCTAGCTTTCTGATCTCATCTGCGACGACAGAGAAGCCTTTTCCGGACTCCCCTGCTCTTGCCGCTTCGATCGCGGCATTCAAGCCGAGCAGATTGCTTTGGTCCGAGATGCCTTTAACAGTTACTGAAATATCGGCGATTTCACCGGCGCTTTCGCTTACTTTTTTCGCCTGAGAGGAAATGCCCGACATTTGAGTTGAAAACCCGTTAATTGATTCAGAAATGTCGGAAATAGCCGCGGCTGTTTGTTCAACGACAGCTGATAAGCTTTCCGCCACATCATGCAGCTTTGACGACTCCTCAAGGCTCGTTCCGAGGCCGACGCCTCCAATGACTCTTCCATTCTCGTCGTGCAGCGGGATGGCACGCGCGATCAATGGGAAGCCGAACAATTCTTTCGGAACCATGCTCGTCTTCTTCTGATTGCTGCGGATGGCATCTGTGATGATATCCCCTTCCTGCAGCGGATCGCCGGCTTTTACGTTCAGCGAAAAGGTTTTAGCCGGTATATTCACGAGCAGTTTTTCCGTATCATAAATGCCGATTGTAATATCATCCTGAACCAGGCTGTTTAAATAAGGGGCTACTTTGATAAATGCGTCCAGAATATCTGCGGTTTCTTTTTCCGTATTTATGGTCAATTCCATTCACTCCTTTTCATTAATAAGGGAATCTGCGTTTTTCGTGCTGGACCGAGATCCATTTCAGCGTTGTAAATTCTTCGAGGCTCCACTCACCGTTTAAACGGCCGAGGCCTGATTGCTTTTCACCGCCGAAGGCTACATTCGGTTCATCATTGATGGTCGTGTCATTGACGTGAATCATGCCTGTTTCAATGCGTTTCGCAAAAGCCACGCCGCGCTCAAGATTTGACGTATGTACGGCACCGCTCAAGCCAAACGGGGTTTCGTTTGCGATATCCACCGCTTCGTCTTCTGAATCAAACTTCATAAAGGAGACGACCGGTCCGAACAGCTCTTCCTTGGCAATGCTCATGAACGGTTTGACGTCTTTTAAGATCGTCGGTTCCACGATCGTCCCGTTAAATCCGCCAAGCTTCACTGGTACAGCGCCTTCTTCAATTGCTTGCTCTACAGTCTTCATCAGCCCGTCCGTCTGTCTGCTGTTGATTAATGGCCCGATAATCGTATCAGGGTCCATTGGGTCGCCGACTTTCAGCGATTCCACTTTTGCCTGGTACAGCTCAAGGAACTTGTCATAAATAGAAGAATGAACAAGCACGCGGTTGGCTGACATGCAAATCTGTCCTTGATGTGTAAATCGGCTGAACACCGCCGCATTGACCGCATATTCTATATCTGCATCCTCAAGTACGATGAAGGCGCTGTTCCCGCCAAGCTCAAGAAGCGGCTTTTTAAAATGCTTCATCGCAAGCTGTCCGATGTAGCTGCCGACTTTCGTAGAACCGGTAAATGAGATGATCCGCGGCACTGGATGCTCAACGAAGCTGTCGCCGATTTCAGCAATGTCTGTGACAACAACATTCAGCAGCCCCGCTGGAATTCCCGCGTTCTCAAAAATTTTCGCAATCAGCGTTCCGCCGCAAATCGGCGTTTCCTCATGCGGCTTTAGCACAACGCCATTGCCGGCTCCGAGTGCAGGCGCCACTGATTTCATAGATAAAAAGAATGGGAAGTTAAACGGACTGATGACACCGACAACGCCTGCCGGCACGCGATATAATCTGTTTTCCTTGCCATCTATTGTGGACGGAAGAATTTTCCCCTCCATGCGAATTGGGAACGTTGCCGCTTCTTTCATGATGTTTTTGACAAGTCCGATTTCAAAAGCCGCTTTGAGCCTTGTACCGCCTAGCTCCTCCATAATCAAATAAATAATGGCTTCTTCATTTTCTTCAATATACGTGACGGCTTTTTCTAAAATGGTTCTTTTCTCAAACGGGTTGACCGCATCCCATTTTTTCTTTGCCAGCGCCGCTGCCCGATACGCTTCATCTACATCGTCAGCAGTCGCTTTACGGAATGTTGTGAATGTTTTTTGAGTATAAGGATTTTTGTTTTCCAATACATTTGGGCTGCTGCCCTCCTGCCATTTCCCGCCGATAAACTGTTTATTCAACTCTTCATATTGAAACATGGTCAGCATCTCCTTTATAACCGCAAATCAAAATATGGGCGAATCTATTTTTTCTATCGGTTCATCTTGCATAAAATTGAATATACGATTAGTAAAAATTACTATCCTATGATACGACAACGCTGTTTCGCTTCTATCATTTAAAGCAGAAAAATATTTTATTGACTGCGTCAAATTTCGACAATATAATACAACAAGAACTGTATATAATGATTAGAATATTTTGAATATTTCCAGGAGGAACTTTTGATGAGTTCATTATTTAGAAAAAAACCGCTTGAAACATTGAGTGCGCAGAGCAAGTCAAAAAGCCTTGCCCGTACGTTAAGCGCATTTGATTTAACCTTGCTCGGTATCGGTTGTGTCATCGGTACAGGGATTTTTGTCATTACAGGAACAGTGGCAGCGACCGGTGCAGGTCCCGCCCTCATCATATCGTTTATTTTAGCGGGGCTCGCCTGTGCGCTGGCTGCTTTCTGTTATGCTGAGTTTTCGTCTTCAATTCCGATTTCGGGAAGCGTATACTCATACTCATACGTGACACTTGGAGAGCTGCTCGCCTTTTTGATCGGATGGGATCTCATGCTTGAATATGTCATTGCACTGTCGGCGGTTGCCACCGGCTGGTCTTCATACTTTCAATCACTGCTTGCCGGCTTCAATCTTCATATTCCGGCTGCACTGACAGGAGCGCCGGGAAGCACGGCGGGCGCCGTATTTAATCTTCCGGCTGCGGTGATCATTCTCCTCATCACTGCGATTGTCAGCAGAGGCGTCAAGGAAAGCACACGCTTTAACAACGTCATCGTACTGATGAAAATCGCGATCATTTTATTGTTCATTATTGTCGGTATCGGCTATGTGAAACCGGACAACTGGTCTCCTTTTATGCCATTCGGGATGAAAGGCGTCATTCTTAGCGCTGCCACTGTATTCTTCGCGTACCTTGGGTTTGACGCGGTTTCTAACGCTTCAGAGGAAGTGAAAAATCCGCAAAAAAACATGCCCGTCGGCATTATTTCAGCTCTAGCCGTCTGTACGGTTCTGTACATCGCGGTATCGCTTGTGCTGACAGGCATGATGCCTTATGCCAAATTGAATGTCGGAGATCCTGTATCCTTTGCGCTGAAATTCGTCGGACAGGACGCTGTTGCCGGAATTATTTCTGTCGGTGCGATTATCGGGATTACGACGGTGATGCTCGCTTTGCTGTACGCTCAGGTTCGTTTGACATTTGCCATGAGCAGAGACGGCCTTCTGCCTGGATTGTTCGCAAAGGTTCATCCGTCATTTAAAACCCCGTTCCGCAACACATGGCTGACAGGAATCGTTGCAGCGGGAATCGCCGGCTTTATTAACCTCGGAACGCTGGCCCATCTGGTGAACATGGGAACACTTGCCGCGTTTACGGTCATATCTATTGCTGTCATTGTGCTAAGAAAGAAACATCCTGAAATCAAGGCGTCCTTCAGAGTGCCGTTCGTTCCGGTTGTGCCGATTATCAGCGCAGGCATCTGCATTTGGTTCATGTACAGCCTTCCCGGCGTCACATGGCTTTCATTTGTCATCTGGATCGCTGTCGGAACGCTGGTTTACTTCCTATATTCGAGAAAACACAGCTTATTAAACAAATAATCTCTTTTTAGCCGGCGGTGCCTCACCCGCCGGCTTTTTCCTTTTTTTATGTGCTATACTTTGAATACATATGAGGAAAGGGAGACACACAGATGAAACGATACCGCACTTTATTATTTGATGTAGATGATACCATCCTTGATTTTCAAGCGGCAGAAGCTTTAGCCCTGCGTTTGCTGTTTGAAGATCAGAACATTCCTTTAACAAATGACATGAAGGCGCAGTATAAAACCATCAATCAAGGTCTCTGGAGAGCCTTTGAAGAAGGTAAGATGACAAGGGATGAAGTCGTAAACACGCGTTTTTCCGCTTTGCTCAAGGAGTACGGTTACGAGGCGGACGGCGCCTTGCTTGAGCAAAAATACCGCCGCTTTCTTGAAGAAGGACATCAGCTTATTGACGGTGCATTTGATCTCATCTCAAATCTGCAGCAACAGTTTGATTTGTACATCGTGACAAACGGCGTGTCTAACACACAATATAAGCGCCTCCGTGATTCAGGATTATTTCCATTCTTCAAGGACATTTTCGTTTCTGAAGACACAGGCTTCCAAAAGCCGATGAAGGAATATTTCGATTACGTGTTTGAACGGATTCCTCAATTTTCAGCAGAGCACACATTAATCATCGGGGATTCACTAACTGCTGATATCAAAGGCGGACAGCTCGCCGGGCTTGATACTTGCTGGATGAACCCTGACATGAAGCCGAATGTGCCAGAGATCATACCAACCTATGAGATTCGTAAGCTTGAAGAGCTATATCACATTTTGAATATCGAAAATACCGTCAGCTGCTAATCAGGCTGACGGCGTTTCTTTCATAAGAGTCTTTTTTCCTCTTGATAAATTCTTCACCTTATGAATAATATGGTGGTATGCTTTGGTTATATATGTAAGGAGGAGACTCAATTGGCTATCGCCGCCCCGTTAAAAGAAAAAACAGTTCAAAAACCAGGCACCACGGTGTATCCGATTTTGATTATTATCGGAATCTGCCATATGCTCAACGATTCGCTTCAAGCTGTGATTCCGGCCATGTTCCCTATTTTGGAACGCTCCATGAGCCTGACGTTTACACAGCTCGGCATCATCGCTTTCACATTAAACATGGTGTCATCCGTCATGCAGCCTGTTGTCGGCTGGTATACCGATAAACGGCCGCGGCCGTATGCGCTGCCAGTCGGTTTGACCGCCAGCATGCTTGGCATTTTAGGCCTTGCATTTGCCCCGTCATTCATAACGATCTTATGCTGTGTGTTTTTCATTGGATTAGGCTCGGCCATTTTCCATCCGGAGGGCTCCCGTGTGGCGTATATGGCCGCCGGCACAAAACGCGGGCTCGCCCAGTCGATTTATCAGGTGGGCGGAAACTCAGGCCAGGCGATGGCGCCGCTGATCACCGCGCTGATCCTTGTGCCGCTCGGGCAATTCGGCGCTGTTTGGTTCACGCTCGTCGCCGCGCTTGCTGTTTTGTTTCTCATGTATATTGCGAAATGGTACGCCTCACGTCTCGGCAGCCTTGCCCAGAAATCAGGCAAGCAAAAGAAAACGGCTGAAAACACGGCCATCACCAAATCTGTTGTATCTGCTCTTATTATTATTATATTTCTCATTTTTGCTCGTTCTTGGTATACGAGTGCGATCGGTAACTTTTACACGTTTTACGCGATGGATACATATCACGTAAGCATTCAGCAGGCACAAAGCTATATTTTTGTCTTCTTGCTGTTCGGCGCAATCGGCACGTTTCTCGGCGGCCCGCTTGCAGACCGTTTTGGAAAACGCTTCGTTATCCTCGGTTCGCTGTTATGCTCGGCGCCGCTGGCGATTGTGCTGCCATTTGCCGGCCCGGTTCTCGCCTATGGCGTGCTCGCATTGATTGGCTTGGTTCTGATGTCGAGCTTTTCTGTAACGGTCGTCTACGCACAGGAGCTAGTTCCTGGAAAAATCGGCACAATGTCCGGTTTAACCGTCGGGCTTGCCTTTGGGATGGGCGCAATCGGCGCTGTGGCGCTGGGCGCTCTGATTGACGCCGCGGGACTGACCCCCACGATGATCGCCATTGCTTTTCTCCCTGTTCTCGGCATCCTTGCCTTCCTATTGCCGAGTGACCAGAAGCTGAGAGAATGGCATAGCTGAAAAAACCCCTGCCAGGCGGCAGGGGTTTTTTAATCCAGCTGGATAAAATGAGTGTCAGGCACTGCGTGCTTCGGGATAAAGCCATCCGCAAAGTCCGGAAACGCCGACTGTATTTCATCAATCCATCTTTTCAGATTTAATATATACGGCATATAAATCATCTCAATTGTCGCTTCGTCTTCAATCCGGTAGTACCAGCAAAGATTAAACTCTTTTTCTGTCACCAGTGTAAACCCTGAGAAATGATAGAAAATCAGCGGCGTTTCATCTATATACACGCGGCCGTCCTTTTGCCCGACCTTATAGTTTTCGATATTCCAAAGCGCTGTATTGGCTCCTATTGATTTGACAACATGAACACCTTTAAACTGCGCCGGCCATTTCTCCACATACCTTTGATCACCATATGTCTTTCGTTCCGTATCCATTTCGACCGTACAAAATTCAATACAGTCCTGTCTCCACTGCCACACCGCTTCATATGCTTCCTTTGTATTACCGGCACCGACAAAGCCTGTATTAAAGCGTCCGGTTCGGTCGTAGTAGGACATGAAGCGCGGCGAGTTACGATGATCAGTCAAATACAGAGACGCCGTTGGGTTTTCTGCAAAAATACGCGCCGGATCAGAAAAGAAAAATAGATCCGTATCCATATGGGCAAAGTATTCAGCGTCATCCCACTTGCTCATCACATGAAACAAAAAGGCGGGCTTTAACGTCCAGCAATATTCATGAAACGTTCTGTTGCTTTTCGCTTTCAGCAGCTCCGGGTCTTCCATTTCATGCAGCTGCACAAAGGTGACATGCTCCCATGGAACATGCTGAAGCAATTCATACGCTTTCTGGTCGACACACAGCACATATAAATGAAAATCATCGCAATGCTCATGGAGAGAATGAATCATAGGCATGAGCTTAAAGATATGTGTCCTTGACACTATCGTTGAAAAATGAAATGTACTCACTTATACCACATCCAATGATCTAAGATCCACGTGCAGCAAATCGTTGACAAGCGCATACAGTGCGTTGGCAAAATCGTTCACGCCTAGCTTTTTCTTCGCTTTCGGCAGAAGCTTGCGGACAGTTTGTAAATCAAAGCTTTTCGCCGTCACCCTTGGGGATTTCTTTCTCCAATCCGGATCAATGTTGCGCTCTTTAACAACATGCAGAAGCTCAAGAAACAGATTCAGCAGCATATCATATTTCTGTGATTCCAGCAGCTTTTGAATATCAGCCATGATTCTGTTCGTCATGTCAGGCGGGAACGGCCCATTAAATGCGAGATGAACGTCTAAGGAGCGGATGTTATTGTATTTATCGCACATATAGGCAATGTTTGCCCGAATATCGTCTACAGACTTACAATTGCTTGGATGTTCCTGATGAACACTGACAATATCGCGGCGAAGCCTGAAGGTCAATCCGGCCTGATGAAGCCTGATCCCGAGGTCATAATCCTCAAACCCGTACCGCACAATGCCTTCGTCAAATAAACCGAGGTCAACCACATGCTTGCGTTTCACAGAGGAATTATTCGTGATAAAAAAGCGCCATGGCATATGATAGCCTTTCAAGTCATCGCCGTACTCATCTAAAATCTTCTTGAGCACGTCTATAAAGTCGGTATCGAGGTCAAAGCTTTTATCAAGAAAGCTTCCGTTTTTGATGTCCGCTTCCTCCAGCAGCTTTTGTTTGTCTTTCTTCGGCATTTCACCTGTGAGCTTTGCGAGCTGTTCCTTATGTTCTTCTTCAAACCGTTCATAATAAAAACTGTAGATCCGTTTCCAAAACAACCCGCACACGACGAGATTCTCTTCGTTCTCATGGGCTTTAATATGTTTTGCCACAAGGTCCTTTGCCGCAAGCATATCGCTGTCATGGAAAATCAGGATGTCTCCTCTGGCATTGCGAAGCGCCTGATTTCGTCCGTACGCAATGCCCCTGTTTTCTTTAATCCGTGTAAAGATCAGCGGAAAATCAGCTTGAAATGACTCAAGCATCGAGAGCGTCCCGTCCTCAGAGCCATTGTCCGCTACAATGACTTCGAATTCTTCATCGCACTCCTGCTGGTTTAATGACAGAAGGCTGTTGTAAAGACGCTCCTTCGAATTATATGCAGGAATAATAACGCTTGCTTTCACTTCATTTTCACTTCCTGTATTTACTCATTTATTTGTTGTCATCTTTTGAAGCAAAACCGTTAAATTCAGGGTCTAACGTTTTCATGTGCTGAATGATATGCGGCAGTGTCTCTTGATACAGTTCATGCACAAACGGCAGATCTGTGCGGGTTGTTTCATGAATCTGTTTGATTTCATTGATGCTGACGATTCGGTATCCGCTGAAATGATAAAAGATCAGCGGACTGCCATCCTCCAGCACGATCCGGCCATCTTTCCAGGAAAACGTATGATGCCCATAATTCCAATGCCCAATGTTCACGCCGGGTGTTGTAATGTCACACACATTCGGAAACAGCTCAGACATATAATCCAAATAGCCCTGATCACCGAATTTCCCTTCACCCGGTGCATTTTTGCATTCCTCAAGACAGCGTTCCTTCCACCACTCCAAGCAATCCGTGCCTGCATCATCATGCTTGAAGCTGATAAACCCGGAATTATATCTGCCTAAAAGACGCTGCAGCATGTCAATCTGCTCTTTCTCAAAAGAAGGGATTACAATATCCCCCCGTGAAAGCAGCACCGAGCAGTCCGGCTGGTTTTCAAAAATCGGCGATGGATCTGCATAGAAAAAGAGATCCCCGTCAATATACGTCACACGCTCCAGCTCAGGATTGCTGTTCAGCACAGCTTGCAGAAAGATCGGCTTCATCGTCCAGCAATACTCACTTTGATCTCTAGTTTCCTTCAGCTTCAGCAGCAATTCATTTTCAAGAGCGGCCACCGGCACAAGGTTCAGCTGCTTCATCTTCAGCTTCTGTAACACGCGGTGCGTATCTTCATCCATGCAAAGTATAAAAATGGGACTGTCTTGATCAACTTGCTCTAACGACTTAAACAAAGCGACTGCCTGATATAATCTTCCTTTTGATAAAACGGTGCAATACGCGCTGGTCACAGTCTTGTTCACCTCGTTTCACATTACTTTTTGAAGAATTCCGTATACCACTCAATCGTTTTTTCAAGTCCCTCATCAATAGTGTAGGCCGGTGTCCAATTCAGCAGCTTTCTTGCTTTTTCCGCGGATAAATATTGATGTTTGATTTCATTGCTTCCCTGATTCAGCACCTTAGGTTTCAGATTACTGTTCATTTTCTTTAATATTTTCTCTACCAGTTCAAGTACGGTCAGCTGGATCTCATTGCTGAAGTTAAAGGCCTCTCCGGCAAGATTGTTTTCTTCCATTTTTTCTGCAAGAAGCAGATAAGCCTGAACGGCGTCTTCAATATAGAAGTAGTCCCGTACAAAGGTACCGTCGCTTCGGATTTCCGGCGCTTCCCCGTTCAGCACAAGCTGAATCGTCTGAGGAATGATGCGGTTGAAGTTCAAATCTCCGCCGCCGTATAAGTTTCCGCAGCGCGTAATGCAGACCGGAAGCCCGTACGTGTGAAAATAGGTGTGGCTGATCAGATCTGCGCAGCTTTTTGAGACGTCGTACGGGTGCTTGCCTTGCAGCGGCATGTTTTCATCGTATGGAAGGTTTTCTTGATCGCCGTAAGCTTTATCACTTGAAGCGACAATGACCCGCTTAATTAACGGATGCTTGCGGCAGGCTTCGAGAATATTCCATGTGCCGAGGATATTCGCTTCAAAGGTAGAAATCGGGTTGCGGTTTGCCACGCCGACAATCGCTTGTGCAGCAAGATGAAAGACAGTGTCGATCTCATACTCGCCAAGCGCGCGTTCAATCACAGCCAAGTCCTCAAGAGAGCCCCGCACGATGTTCATTTTCTTGATATGTTCTCCCTGATAAAGATTGGATTGAGGCACATGATCCCTGACAAGCCCCGTAACGTTTGCGCCCTGTTCAATCAGCTCTTTCACCAAATAGCTTCCTAAAAGACCTGTGCATCCCGTGACAAATACGTTTTTATTTTTCCAGAAACTCAAATCGATTCACCATACCTTCCATACTTGTTGTCCTTGATTCCACATTTTGTTGACTTCTAAGAGATTTTTATACGTATCAATGGCCGTCCAAAATCCGTAATGGCGGTACACAGCAAGCTCCCCGTCTTTGGCAAGGTTCTTCAGCGGTTCATCTTCGAACATCGTGTTTCCGTCCTTCGGCAAATAATCGAAAACCTTTGGACTGAGAACGAAGAATCCGCCGTTGATGATTCCGTCACTTGATGTCTTCTCAGAAAATGTTTTCGCCATGCCGTCCTCAACCGTCAAGGTGCCAAACTGCGAGACTTTGTCAATGCCGGTGACAGTCGCGGCAGCACCTTTTGTCTGATGATAGCTGATGAGATGGAAAAGATTGATATTGGCCAGCCCGTCCCCATAGGTAAGCAGAAATGTTTCATCACCGATATAGTCTTTCGCCTGCAAGATTCTTCCGGCTGTCAGCGTATCTTCCCCAGTCTCCAAAAACGTAATTTTCCACGTTTCAGGCTGCCCCAGCATCTGTACCTCTCCCGTAGAGCTGTCGAGTGTCAGGCTGTTGTGCTTCCATTCATAGTCGAGAAAGTATTCCTTGATTTTTTCTCCTTTATAGCCC
The DNA here is from genome assembly GCF_038004765.1 of Bacillus sp. FSL R5-0576. NCBI lineage: Bacteria > Bacillati > Bacillota > Bacilli > Caryophanales > Bacillaceae > Bacillus > Bacillus sp. FSL R5-0576. Next base: position 681,525 of record NZ_JBBORU010000001.1, on the reverse strand, counting down.
AAAAGCAGAATAAACTCGTTTACTCCGTAGTACTGATAAATTTTCATAATATGCCATAGAATCGGTTTGCCGCCTATCATGGCGAGCGGTTTAGGAATGTCATTCGTGACTTCACTCATTCTCGTTCCTTTTCCGCCGCAGAGAATGACCGCTTTCATCTCTACCCCTCATCTCTATGAATATTGAGTTCGAAACCTGGTACATCTTCACAATCTATCAAGGCATTTCCCCGATAATTTGTCCGATTTCAATCCGGTTTCAAAATCTACTGTAATGATATGAGAGAAAGACGGCCTTGGTGACCAAATAGAATCTATTTTTTGAAGTTGGTTATGTAACCAAAAAAAAGAGCCTTCAGCGAAGGCAATGCGCCCGCTCAAGGCTCTTTCTCATCTTTATTTGATTTCTTTTTCCTTGCCGTAATGATAGTCAGACGGATCAACGGCTGTGAAATCACTTAGTTTATGGAACCTCAGCAAGTCTTTGTACAGGACACTGTCTGAAAGACTCAGCTGCTGGGTCACTCTTGTTTTCAGATTCTTCGTTTCTTCATTCGCTTTCAGTTTTTCACCTGTCTTCGTATCGTAAATGATATTGTCGACTGATGTGTACTTCGGCGTTACGAAGTCTCCGTTTCTGAATGCCACCGTATCGTCGTGGTCTTTAGAGAATAAATCAGTACCAAAGTTGATATATTTCTGAGAATCAATTCCTTCTAAGTGCAGAAGTGTCGGCATAACGTCAATTTCGCCGCCATACGTATGGTTCACTCCGCCTTTTTTGCCAGGAACGCGGATCATCAGCGGCACACGCTGGTTCTGTGCGTTTTGATAATCTGTGATCTCTTTTCCAAGAATCTCTTTCATCGCTCGGTTATGGTTTTCAGAAATACCGTTATGGTCACCGTAAATCATGATGACTGAGTTGTCATACAGGCCGGCTTCCTTCAACTCCTTGAAGAATTGCTCAAGCGCTTCGTCAAGATAACGCGCTGTCTGGAAGTAGCTGTCAACTGTGTTATCGCCTGTTGTCGCTTTTTTAAGAGACGCGTCTTTTTCATCAAGGTTAAACGGATAATGGTTTGTCAATGTAATCAAATGCGCATAAAACGGCTGTTTAAGAGATTCAAGCTTTGGAATCGATTCTGTAAAGAACGGCTTATCCTTAAGCCCCATATTAATCACATTTTCATCTGACATATCATACGTGCTTGCGTCGAAGAACTTGTCATATCCGATATGTTTGTAAATCTGGTCACGGTTCCAGAACGATTTGTAATCACCATGCAGGACGGCGCTTGTATAGCCTTCCTTCTGGTCTAAAATCGCAGGAAGCGACTGGTAAGTGTTTTCGCCTTTCGTCACAAACGCGGAGCCTTCAGGAAGACCGAAGATCGAGTTATCCATTGTCAGCTCGGCATCAGATGTTTTTCCCTGGCCTGTCTGATGGAAGAAGTTATCAAAATACGTCACATCTTCCCCGCCGTGCGCAAGCTTATTTAAGAAAGGCGTCACCTCTTCACCGTTTAGCTTGTAGTCAATCAGGAATGACTGGAAGCTTTCGAGGTGAATTTTAATGATATTTTTGCCTTTGGCAGAGCCGAAGTACTCGGCGTTCGGTTTCGCATAATGAGACGTCGTGTAATTCTCGACGCTTGTTAAATCATCGCTGCTTGCATAGGCCCGTTGCGTTTCTGTTTGAGCCGTCTGTACACCGTCATAAATGGTGTAGTTGTATAAACCTAAATATTTCACAATATAATTGCGGTCAAACGTTCTTGTCAGCAGCTGCGGACGGTCTTTTTCCGCATAGTGCAGGTTGATGAAAAACAGTGCGATCCCAGAAAGGATCACTAAAGATGCAAAGCGTTTTTTCATTTTGTATTCTTTTAATTCAGGTCTCCAGATCAATACCGCAATCAAAATGATAATATCTAAGAAATAGAAAATATCATGACCGGCCATGATACTGAAAATCCCGTCTCCCATGTTTCCAACGTTTCCGGACTGTTTAATGTTCGGGAACGTCAAGAAATCGTCAAAGAAACGATAGAATAAAATATTTGCATATAACACAAATGTCATCAAGAAATCGATAATCAGCATAATAATGGCTGATTTACGCCCTTTCGCCAGCAAAGCCAGTCCTAAAAAGAAGACGGCGCTTGAGAATGGGTTAAATATCAGGAGGATCTCCTGAGTTGTGCCTTTTACCCCAAGATTAAACTCAGTCTTGTAGGATAAATACGTTTTTGCCCAAAACAGTATAACAGCCAGCACAAAAAAGCTAAGTTTGTAAGAAAAAAGTTTCTTCATGGCAACCTCTACTTTCTTAAACACTTTAAGTTCTTCATTCATATTTACCTGCTCTTTATATCCTGCCTTCCAATTCCTTCTTTCCAAACAAAATCAAGGCATCACACAACAAGAAATACACCGCGGCAAGCCGGAATATTTATGTTTCGCACCATATCATTTTTATTACAACCATTTGGAAACCAATCACTGGACGAAAGAAACCTTCATTTCGTTTCACATTTTTTTCTCGGAAATAAAAAAAGGATTTCTTTTGTCATGTGTGCCTTTGAAAAAAGAAATAGATACCGAGTATAAGAATAACATAAACTAGCAAAAACGAAAAATAGGTTTTGCAGACAGCCCGCCCTTCCGGCGGACTGAAGTTATTGTATGCATCAATGTTTAGCGCGATCACCATTTTTTCTAAAGGACAAAAAAGACTGGATGTTCCCAGTCTTCTTTATCTATATCCCTGCCCAGACATCTTTGGTGTACATACCGGTATCCTGCAGATGTCTCAGCCAGTTTTGCGCTTCTTGCTCCCCGGTGCCATGAACAGACTGATACGCCTTTTGCAGTGCCGCCTCCACATCCGGGGCCATTTTGCTGCCATCACCGCATACATAAAGCCTGCCTCCGCGGTCAAGGATCGATATTAACATTTCTGCATGGTCAGCCATTACATGCTGGACATACGTTTTCGGCATGCCTTCTTTGCGGGAAAAGGCTGTGTGGACAGTGACGATTCCGTCTTTTTCAAACTGCTCAAGTTCATCGCGGTATATAAAATCACGATCGTTCCTGCATCCAAAATAGAGATGAGCTTCACCGAGCGTTTTCCCTTCCCGCTTTAAAACTTCGCGGGCTTGAAGGAAACCGCGGAATGGTGCGACTCCGGTGCCTGGTCCGACCATAATGATTGGAGTTTCAGGATCTTCTGGAAGCTGAAACCGGGATTCCGGTGTGCGGACAAACATCACGACATCATCACCGGCTTTACGCTCAGCTAAATCATTTGATGCCACGCCCCTGTATTCGCCACGGCCGCTCCACGCAGGGCCACGCACGACACCGACTGTGATCGATGCTTGCCGCGGATTCACTCTTGGAGAGCTTGAAATCGAATAATATCTCGGTTTTAACGGCCGTAAAAGCTCTAAAAATCGTTCAAACGGCATGTCGCACGCTTCATACTTTTCAAGCAGATCCAGCATGGAAATTCGTTTTTTCAATATTTGCTCCTGATAAACACCCTCTGCTGTCAGTTCTTCTAATTCGCGCTTATGCGGCGGACACACTGTAAAAGCGGCCAGTTCACGTATTTGCGCTCTTGTGGCTGCTTCCTGCACCTCGACGCTGTAGCTGAGAAGATCATGCAGGCTGACAGGACGGCCCAATGGCAGATGCCCCGCACTGTGGCCGCTTGCAGACAATGTCACTTGATCGGTTCCCTTCAGACCGAATCTGTGGAGAATCCGGTTGACATTGGTTTGGCTGTTTTTTGGCAATACGCCAAGATGGTCGCCCTCTTGATATTCAACATCCGGCGGCAATGCAATTTCGATATGGCGAGTGCTTCGATCGCTGTCTGCGGACTGGAGTTCACGATTTTCGGCAATGGATGCGTGAGAGGCTTCGTACGATCTAGCGAGCGGAGACTCGCCCAGCCCTCTGACAAACTGAAGGCTTAGCGTGCTTCGTTCCTTATCGGCGTTTTCATTCAGCTCCAGTCCGAATGCCTTAATGGCGTCTGCCCACATGCTTTTTTTCCACTCGTCAAGCTGCCCTTCAAAATCACCGCTCACATCCCCTTCCCCGCGCGCAGAAAACCGAGTCGCGCCTTTCTCCGCAAGCTGCTCATCAATGAATCTCGGCACGTATTGATACGTGCTCGCCCAGTTGTGGTCGCCGCAGCCAAATACCGCGTAATGGACGCCCTCAAGCTCACCCGGTTTGATTTCTTGAAGCCACTGCACGAACTGTCCGGCATTGCTTGGCGGTTTTCCATTATAAGACGAGGTCACAATGACAACCGCTCCCTCTTTCGGCAGCTTTCCAATCCGGTCGTTCAGAGGTGCTGTCTCTGTCCTTACGCCGTGAAGACTGGCAGTATCAGCAAGCTCCCGGGCGACGCCTTCTGCGGTGCCGGTATCTGAGCCGTACAGCACGAGAAGCGGGCGGTTGTTAAGACCGATGACCGATGCACCCTTTGCTTCCGTTTTCTCCTTTTGCTCATCAGGCGCGGCTTTTTCAGCTGCCTGGACGTCCGCATGAATGGCTTCCTGATGACGGCTTTGAACCCTGATGTGAAAATCGCCCGGCTTAAGTGTTAAGGTTTGTTTGATATCAAGCTCATAATTCTCATGATCAATCAGTGTGAAATATTTTAGAATCATGCCTAACACAAGTGTGGCTTCATGAAGGGCAAACTGCATGCCGATACAGGCCCGTTGTCCATTTCCGAATGGTTTGTACGCATGATGAGGCACTTGGTCCTGATGCTCAAACCGTTCCGGCCGGAATTCTTCTGCGTCCTTTCCCCAAGCGTCTCGATCACGATGAAGCTGCGGAATCAGCACAGAAATTCTGTCATTCGTCGTGATCGGGAATTTCCCGCCAATGACTGTGTCTGCTTTTGGATAAAGGCTGAAAGCCGGAGCTGTCGGCCATAAGCGCAGTGATTCATTTAAAATCATCCGTATGTATGTAAGCTCCAGCACTTGTTTATAGGTCGGCGCTGCATCCGTCAGCACCCGATCGACCTCTTCATACGCCTTTTTCAGTTTGTCAGGATGCTTCAATAAAAAATAAGTCGCAAAGGAAAGCAGGCCGCTCGTTGTTTCATGGCCGGCAATCAAAAACGTAATGATTTGAAAGCGGATATTTTCGTCGTCGAGCTTTTCACCCGTTTCCGGATCTTCCACATTCAGCATGCGGGCGAGCAAATCTTTTTCATCCTGGTCTCCATTCGCCCTGCGCTCTGCAATAATGCTGTCGACTAACGAAAACATCGTTTGAATATCATGGCGGAATTGCCGCTTTGTTCTGACCATAAGCTTATCTTGAACATCAAGCCGCTGCATTTGATGCATCGCTTCATCAAGCGCCCGCACCATGCTGTTGATAAACGGGTGGGGCGTTTCTCTGTAGTAACTGTTAAAGCGGTAGTTAAACCCGCATAGCCCAATGGTGTCGAGCGTCAGCCGGGTCATATCTCCCGGGACATCGACTGCTTCATTCGGATTGAGCCTTGCCCATTTTTGAATGAGCTGAACAGCGATATCGACCATTTTCTCATGATAGTCCTTCATGGCCCGCTGGCTGAACGTCGGCATCAGAATGTTGTGCGCTTTTCTCCAGTTAGGCTCATGCGTCCAGCTCGTAAACAATCCGTCACCGGAAAACGCGCGGACCTTTTCCAAGGCGCCTTCAATGCTTTTATCAAACCGTTCTTCATCACAAACCTCTTTCACCAATTCGTGGCCGGACACTACAATGGTCGTGCCCGCGGGTGTATGGATTTGAAAAATCGGGCCCTGTTCTTCCGCCAGTTTGATCAGCGAAAGCGTCGGCTTGTCTTTATCGATTAAAGGCAAATTGCCGAGCGGCCCAAACGTCTTCGGTTGAGGAATCGGGCTTGTTTCCTTCATCGAACCATTCCTTTCCGTATGAGATGCCTTCTATTTGACTACATTTCCCTTTCATGGTCATGATTATTCCGTTCTCCCAATTGACGCATGATCGCTGTTTTTTCTATACTTGAGAAGCTGTACAATACGCGAATAAGGTGAGTTTATATATGGATTTTGAAATTCGGTTTTTATCCTTTTATGTCATACAGGTGGAAGGCAAAGATGAGCAGGCGAACAAGCAGTTCAAGCACTTCCAGACCCTTGATACGGGCGAATTTGAAGAAAGCGAGCTGAAGGACTTTCTCGACGGGGAACTGAAAAAAATCGTCAAACGGAAAGCAGACCGCCATCCGCAGTCCGAGCAGGTGCCGACGAAAATCGGCCATTTTATCGTCGAGCCCGGCCACGAGCTCGATTCCAACCCAAACTACAACATGTTCAACCGCGCGCGTCTGGCGGAAACAAAAGAAGACTTCAATGAGCTGAGCGAGCAGTTCGTCCGCACGTACCTTGACACAAGCGCGGTTCGCGGCGGCGTGTTTCTCGTCGCTTCGGCCGTACCGAGAAAATACTTTGACGAGTCATTTGTCTTCATTATGAAATGTGATTTTGAGCCGAAGGTCGCCCGCATCTCTGACGCGTCTTCTCTCATTAAAAAAGTCGAAATGGCGATCACGACAAAAAACATGAAAAGCATCCAATACCCGTACATGCCAGAGGAAGGAATGGTCGAGGAAGGTGAACTGAAAATCCACCAGGCCTCACACGCCCGCTATTTTGAGGACTTTCTGAAATTCGTCGAGTACGGAGAATCGATGCCAGAAATCATGAAAAATCAGGTCATGAACATGGTACAAGAGCACGTCTACGAGACATTTGAAGACAACAGCGAAGAACTCAAGCAGTTCGAGCACGACATTGAGATTTGGGAAGCAAGCGAAAAACGGGAAATCCAAGAGCGCCTCGACACCCATCAAGTCATCGAAGCCTCCGCCCAAATCATCGAGCACACGCCAGAGGCCCAGCTGAAAATGAAAGTCGGAGAAACAGAGATTAAGGGATTGCTAGCGGATTTTGGCGATTCTATTCATCTCGCAAAAGTAAACGGGCGCTATGTCGCGCTGATTGAAGCCGAGACGATTTCGTTTGAGAAAGGCAGTTCACCGGTGGAGTTTTATAAGCCTGAGGGGCTGCATGAGGTGATTGAGCGGATAAGGAATAAAACAGAGCAAGACTAAAAAGTCCAGAAATCACTTTCTGGACTTTTCCTATTTAATACCCTTCCCTCAACACCGCATAGCACTCCCCAATCAGTTCTTCCGCTCCCGGCTCTCCTTTCAGCCCGCGGCGGACGATTTCTGAAGATAGATTCTGGACTTTGAGCGCTCGTGGGGCTCTTCTTTTGTAGTACGCCTGTAATGCTGTTTCGTGGTCGGCGTGGTTTTGGAGTTCTTCGGCGAGGACGATGGCATCCTCGATCGCCATTGCCGCTCCTTGTGCCAGGGTTGGCGCACCGGCGTGGGCGGCGTCTCCTCCGATGATGACGGGTCTTCGTACCATGGCTCCAGCACTGTGACCTGCTCCAGCGTATTTAAAATGATAGGATACTCATAAACACTCCATCTGCCCTTTTTATGTATGGAAAAAAAGCGCCTATCCAAAGACAGGCGCTTTTTCATTAATCATCACTGCTCAAAATGCCGAAGAAGCGGAGCAGGTTGATGAACAAGTTGATAAAGTCTAGGTACAGCGATAACGCCATAACCGGAATCAAGTCTTCCGTAATGTGGCGGTGTTTGATTTGATTCAAATCATACAAAATGTAAAGGGAAAAGACGATGGTTCCGATCACGGAATACGCCATCATCGCCGCTGAGTTTAACGGGCTGAAAATGTTGAAAATCCCTACCACTGCGAGGGCGAGCACCGCAACCAGCAGAAATGACCACAGGAAGGATAAATCCTTCTTCATTTTTGCGCCGATTGTGCCTAAGACGGCAAAAATGACAAATGTAGAACCAAAGGCTTCAAGCACGACATAGGCGCCGGCGATGGAAGCGTAATGGCTGACGATCGGAAATAAGGTAATGCCGGAAACGAACGCGAATGTATATACAAACGCATACCCGACCGCTTTTCTTCTGCGCATCCAGAAGGCCAGAATAATCATCACCACTTCAAGAATAGAAAGCGGCAGCATCAAAGCGACAGGAACAAATTGGCCGATAAAAAGGCCGACAGTCGCGATCAGCAAAGTAAAGACAAAGACTGTCAAAATGCGTTGCATGATCGATTGCTTACTCTCGTGAACCGTAGCTTGCATGTCAAAAATCCTCCTAAAAAATGATCTTAAAGGTCTATTATATAAAAATTGGATGAAATATGTATATGTTTTAAGGAGAATTTAATGAAAACAAACGCCCTTTACATTATCATTTTGATTCTTTCCTTTTCAGCGAAAAACGGTGCTTTTCTATTTTCTCAATTTGGGTAATCTGAGAATCATGAACCGTAATTTGAACGGTGCCGAAATCGAGTGTTTCCAGCGAGCTGATGATTTTTTCAATCACTTCCGGATCAATCGTTGATTTTGAAACCAAAAGACCTTCCCCCCTGTTGAATAGGTTTTAATTCACAGTATTCTTATAAGAATTATAATATTATGTTTTTTTTGATAAATCAATGGTGATTTCTGTTCAAATCAAAAAGGCATATGATCACCCGGTGACGGACAATCATATGCCTGGAAACTTCCTATTTGTTTTCTTCCAATTCCTCAACAATACAGCGGACACCCATATTTTCTAATGCCTGCTTCAGCGTGCCGTACGTTTCATATTCACTAAAATCAAGCCCCAATTGAATCGATGTTTGGGCCACATCCGGGCGAATCCCTGAAAATACGGCTTTGACGCCTAATAAGAAAAGCGTTTTAGACAGGTTGTACAATTGCTGAGCCACCATGGTATCCACAATCGGAACACCCGAAAGATCAACGACGAGGCTTGTGATTTTTCTCTCGACACAGCGGACCGGCACTGTTTCTAAAATGACCTGTGCCCGTTTTGTATCAATGGAGCCGATAAGCGGCAATATCCCGATTCCATCGGCAATGGAAATGACCGGGCAGCCAAGCTCTGAGATCAGTTCCTGCTGAGATGTGAGCCTCATCAGCATGAATTTTTGGTACTGCTCAGAGAATTCAATAATCAGCTTATCGAACGACTGATTCACAATGCGGTTCCATCGGTCTGCATCCTCATTTGTCACGATCTCCTGATTCTCTTTTATAAATGTGACGACTGCGTCCCAGAATGAGATTCTAGAGTTGGATATGGCTTCTACGACCTCATGAACTTGAACATCCTGCTCTACCCTGTTTTTCGCAACGTTTTCCGCCCATTTTGTCATGTTGTCTTGAAAATCGGTTTGATCCTCCAGAAATGCGCTTGCGATTGTTATATTGGTAAATGTATGCTGCTCGGTTAAAAGTGTTTTCGTTTCTTCACTTAAATGGCTGGCGGAATATAGCTCGCCTTTTAGCTGGCAACGCAAACTGAACCATTTCTCAGTAATATCCGCAGTGTTGTCTATGATATATTGATATAATAATTGATCGATATTCACGGTCTGTCTCCTTTTTCGTAATAGAAGCACTTTCATTATAAAATGATAAATCGGAATTGTGAATAAGACTAGAGAAAAATCAAATGATTCTGCTCTCTGAGAGCATTTCAGCTTCATATCCTTAGGCGAATGCACCAATAAGAGTCCGCCCGCATAAACTGCAGTGTACAGTTTACAATGAGAAAGGACGTTATCACATGTATTATGTTGATCCTTATATGTTTGCGGGGCATTTTTATGAGCCTTGGCCTGCTTTTGAATATGAATACCGATATCCATGGCCTGGCATTGGCAGCGGTGCTGTTCCGGGCTCTGGCGGCGGCTCCGGCCCTGGCATTGGCGGCGGTGCTGTTCCAGGCTTTGGCGGCGGCTCCGGCCCTGGTATTGGCGGTGGCGCTGTTCCAGGCTTTGGCGGCGGCTCCGGCCCTGGTATTGGCAGCGGTGCCAGCCCAGGCTTCGGCGGTGCGCCGCAGGGACCTCCTCCTTCCCAAATACCAGCGAAACCCCCAAAACCGCAGGGTTCTCAAGGAGCCGTTTTGTTAGTTGAACCAATCACCATTCGTCCTTGCCTTTTCCGATTTACCTATGTTTGGTTAACCAATGGCCGCTCATTTTGGTTTTACCCGATCATCCTTGGCAGAAGATCCGTCGGCGGCTTTTATTGGGATTCCTCACGGCGCCGCTGGGTTTATTTCGCCTTAGACACAAATCACATCGATGTTGTAAGCTGCTCATTTTAATAATCAGCCGGTTTCCCGGCTGATTTTTTTATGTTACTTCGGCCGTAAACAGGTTATAGTATTATTATCTTTTCAACTTGGAGGTTTCCCTATGATCAAACAAATTGGCACTGTTGCTGTATATGTCGAGGACCAGCAGAAAGCGAAGCAATTTTGGACAGAGAAGGTAGGCTTTGATATTGCAGCGGACCACCCGATGGGACCTGAAGCAAGCTGGCTGGAGGTTGCGCCAAAAGGAGCCGAGACTCGTTTAGTCATTTACCCGAAAGCCATGATGAAAGGCTCAGAGCAAATGAAGGCTTCTATTGTGTTTGAATGCGAAGACATCTTTGGTACATACGAGAAAATGAAGACAAACGGTGTAGAATTTCTCGGTGAGCCCAATCAAATGGAGTGGGGCACCTTCGTTCAATTTAAGGACGAAGACGGAAATGTGTTTTTATTAAAAGAATAAACTGTTGCGCACGGCGGTTCGATTCCGCCCTGCGCTTTCTTTGACATTGAGAATGAATTTCATTTACAATTATTCATATGTGAGAATGATTGGAGTGAGACAAATGTTTGTACAGTTAAGAAAAATGACGGTTAAAGAAGGCTTTGCAGATAAAGTCATAGAACGTTTCAGCGCTGAAGGAATCATTGAAAAACAAGAAGGTTTAATTGATGTGACAGTGCTTGAGAAAAACGTACGCCGCGGTGATGAGGAAGTTGTTGTCATGATTCGCTGGGAATCAGAGGATCGCTGGAAGCAATGGGAAAAAAGCGATGCGCATATCGCCGGCCACAAAGCAAACAAAGGCAAACCAAAGCCTGACTATCTGATCAGCACTGAAGTGAGCATGTACCATGTACGTGCTGTCAAACAAGGGACATACAATCAATAAAAAGCTTGCGCCTTGCTGCAAGCTTTTTTCTAAGAGTCATGTTGATCTGCTTTGTTCGTATGTTACGGTATACAGCGGCTTATTTTTATGCCATTCTGCAAATAACACGTCCTCCGTCTTATCAATGTTCTTCTTTTTCAATTCTTGCTTCAGCCACTGTTCATCCACACCTGCTTCCTTCAGATTATCCCGGACAATCTCTCCATCTATGATTAAAGTGATCGGCAGGGAAACAGACTTCGAAGGAATCTGCAAATCCTTATTGGTCGGTTTGTCAAAGTCGGATTTTGGAAGCACGCTGACCATCCCGTTTGTTTCCAAAATCGCATATTCTACTTCTTGGATCGAAAAGCTCCCGGCTTGCCTCAAAAGGCTTTGCAGCTGGTTAATGTCTATCTTATTTTTCTTCATTACTTTATATTGAAGCTCTCCTTTGCGGATGACGATATTCGGCTCACCCTCCAAGAACTTTCGCGATGATTTCATTTTTTGCGTGATAAATTCAATAATATAAATCAGCACGCCCCACAGCAGCGAAGCAAAAATAATTTCTTTGATTTTGATTTCATGATCGTAGACGGCATTTCCGACTAATTCACCTAAAATTAAAGCAGAAATAAAGTCAAACGGCGTAATTTGAGAAAATTGGGTTTTCCCGAGAAGCTTTAAGATGATAAATAAAATGCCTAGACCGCAGACCAGTTCTACCGCAACGCTTAAATAATTTCCCATATTGATAGCACCTACTTCTTGATTATACTATCAGTATGGTCAATGCTTTCCTTTCTAAACCGGAAAAGCTCCGCTCAACGTTGCATGGTGAATTGGAGCATGTCATTGAAAAGCTGCTCTGCATCACTGCGGTCAATCTGGACAAGCGGGTCATTGAGGAAGGCTTGAAACGCGAGGCCAGCATCCTTTGTTAAACCTGCGTCCGCCACTGCCTCCTGATTGGATATATGCCTAGCCGCCAGCATTTCCACACCTTTCGGAAGCGCTCCGGACAAAATCGGCTGGACACGGTTCCTTGTGATGAATGCGTTTGTTTCGACAATGGCTTGTATAGGAAGGTTTGAGACCTGGCCTTGATTCGGCATATTTACATTTGTGACGAGTTCACTCAATCCGAGAAGAGCCGCTATGATGTTCACGCCTTCTTCTCCCGAAGCTTTCTCAGCAACGCCCCGTTGTTGCACGATCAACCGTTCTGTTTCTTGTCGTTTCTCAGCTCTATCTTGTTTTCTGAATGATATAGGTGTGAGATGAAATTTCCATACTTCAGGCTGTTTGAGGTATGGGCCGGGAAGAAACTCTGCCAGATGCCTGTCTCCCGCAGCAGGGATGGCGCCATACGTTTCAAATAAATCAAACGCAACACGGTGTGCCGAACAAAAGACGCTGTCCCTCCAGCTTTCCCCCTCCAGCTCATATCCTGATTCCCCATAGTGCGCGCTGAATTCACGGAATATAGGCAGCAGGTCAATATGGCGGTAAGAGGCTTTTGTGATCCATGTAAAATGGTTAATGCCGAGCACATTAACGCGGATATCCTCACGCCGCGGCACCTCAATCCCCAGCCTTTCCGTGACCATTTCCGCCAATAACTTTTGCGTCCCGAATACCTCGTGGCAGCAGCCAATCGCTTTGATGCCGGGAAACACTTTATACAGCACTCTTGTACAGACAGACATCGGGTTTGTATAATTAATGACCCATGATTCAGGTGCGTAGTCTCTTATTGCCCGGGCAATTTCCGCAAATATCGGGACAGCACGCAAGCCCCTGATGATCCCTCCAGGCCCGACAGTATCACCTACAGACTGATAAATACCGCAGCGCTCAGGCAAGTGGACATCGACTTCCATATCATCCAGTGATCCCGGCAAAATGGAAATAATGACGATATCCGCGGCTGATAACGCCTTTTTCAAAGTAGAAACAGCCTCATATCTCCATCTGCCGTTCCCGCTGTGATTGCCGATCACTTCATTTTTCTGAGCGGCTTCAAAATCAAGATCATAGAGCGCCACCGTGCCTGACATCCGTTCATCAATCGACAAATCACTCATCAGGCTTCTGGCCCAGCCTTGGGACCCCCCGCCGATATAGGCAATCTTAATCTGATCTAATGTACTGATATGAAACACTCCCTTTCTCAGCCTTTCACCGAACCGATCAGCATTCCCTTTGCAAAGTGTTTTTGTAAAAATGGATAGACCGCCAAAATCGGCAGCGTCGCTATGACAATGACAGCGAGTTTAATTCCCTGCTCCGGCGGAACGGCATTTTGCATCGTATCGCCATTGGTCGCCGTTAAATCCGATAAAATCGTGACTTGGCGAAGCACCATTTGCAGCGGCCATTTTGCACTGTCATTGATATATAAGAGAGCGTGGAAGAAATCATTCCAAATCCCGACCGCATAAAACAGCGCAAAGGTCGCTATGACTGGCTTTGACAGTGGCAGGGCGATCCGCCAGAAGACGCCGATTTCGGAACAGCCGTCAATTTTTGCTGATTCCTCCAGCTCGCGCGGCAGCTGCTGAAAGAAGTTTTTGATAATAATAAGGTTGAACGGATTAATCGCCATCGGCAGAATCAATGCCCAATACGTATCCAAAAGGCCAAGTGATTTTACGACAAGGTACGTCGGAATCATGCCGCCTGAAAACAGCATGGAGAAAATCACCAGATTCAACAGCAGATTCCGTCCCTTCACATGCCGCTTCGCCAGCGGATACGCCATTGTGAAGGTGAAAAACAGCTGTACAGCCGTCCCGACCACGGTGATGAAGATGGACACACCCATGCTTCGAAGGAACGTCGGTGTCGAAAACACATACTTGTAAGCATCAAGTGTAAAGGTTTTCGGGAAAATAAAGAAGCTCCGCTGGGCGAGTTCCGCTTCTGTCGCAAAGGAACCGGCGATAATATACAAAAACGGCAAAATGGTAATCGCGCCGACACCGCCGAGAAACAGAATGTTGCAGACGTCAAACACCCGTCCGGCTTTGGTGTTGTGCATCGTGTGAATTTCAGCCATACCTCTCCCTCCTCTAAAACAATCCTTCCTGATCAAACTTTTTCGCAATGTAATTGGCGCCAAAAATCAAGATAATCCCGACAACTGACTTAAACAAACCGACCGCCGTGCTGTAGCTATACGCCCCTTGGGTAATCCCCATCATGTACACATACGTGTCGAAGATGTCAGCCACACTGCGGTTGAGCGAGTTCGTCATCAAATACACCTGTTCAAAGCCTAGATTCAAAAAGCTGCCGATTCTTAAAATCAACAAAACGATAATGGTGCTTCTAATCGCCGGCAGAGTAATATGCCACATTCTCCTGAACCGCCCCGCTCCGTCCATGATGGCCGCTTCATACTGCTCTTGATCAACCGTAGCAAGCGCTGCCAAAAATAGAATCGTTCCCCAGCCTGTCTCCTTCCAAATGCTTTGCATCACAATCATTGGCCGGAACCAGTCTGCATCCGACAAGAAAGAAATCTGCTCACCTGTCAGGCTCATAATCAATTTGTTGATCACACCTGTATCGACAGTAAAGAAAACGAAGGTGATGCTGACCACAATTGTCCATGATACAAAATGGGGTACGTAAATAAAGGTTTGGATACATCTTTTATACACGGCCTTTCTTACCTCATTCAAAAGCAGGGCCAAAATGAGAGGCGCGGGAAAGGCAAACAAAAGATCCAGGCTCGCCAGCATGAGGGTGTTGCGCAGCAGCCGGAAAAAATCCGGATTCATAAAAAAGTCTTTGAAATAATCAAAGCCGACCCATTCGCTTTTCCAGAAGCCGAGATATGGCGAATAGTCTTTAAAAGCGATCAGCACGCCCCACATCGGCAAGTATTTGAAAATCAAGAAATAAAGCAGACCGGGAATAAGAAGAAGATAAAGCCATTTGTCCCGTTTGAGCGCAGCCATCCAGCTGATGCCTTTTCCAGCGGTGAGAACAGGTGCATCTCCCTTCTTCGGCACTGTTTCCATATCTGTTCTCCTTTCGTGATACCGGGGCGCCCGCCGAAAGGCAGGCGCATCGGTTTATTTTGACGATTGGTACAATTTGTTCAAGTCCTTCATCAGTTCATTGCCGCCGCTTTTTTTCCAAAGCTCCACCGCATCATCGAACCCTTTTTCATCAATTTCTCCAATGATAAATTGTGTTCTCGCGTCGAGAATGATGTTGTCAAGCTGGGCTCCTTTTTGGGTATAGACATCAGATACAAGCGACTCAGCCGGGTTAAAGACGGCTATTTTTTCTCCTTCGGTTATGATGTCCTTGCGATGCTGGAAGAGCTTGGTTTTCTGGTCTTCGATGTAATACTCGCTTTTCGGAATCGACATGCTGAACTGTGCCAAGCCTTCATGCTCATACAGGAGAGATTTATTGTTTTTTTCAAGTGAGGTGAATACGCCGTCCTTGAGCTCGTAATTGCGGCCCTTCACTCCGTTGTTCGTGAGAATCTGCGCTTCCTTATCATTCATCTTATCAAGGAAGGACAGCACCTCTTTCAGCTCTTTTTCGGTTTTGACGCTTGATTTTGGTATCGTGATCATGCCTGAATAACCAGATGTCGGGAAGGTGCGCTTGCCATTCGGTCCCTCAAGCGAGCCGACGATATCAATGATATCCTTGTTCGACTCATCCGCCTCCTCCATCGCGCTTTGGATTTGAGACGCTCTTGAGCCTGTATCAACGATGACACCCGCTTTTCCTTTTACAACCGGATCATTCCACTTCGCAGAATCCATGACAGCAAAGTCCTTATTGATCAATCCCTCATCATAGAGCTTTTTAAAAAACGTGAGCGCATCCATGTATTCCTTCGTTGTAAAATCCGGAATCAGCTTTCCGTTTTCAACACCGTAGCGGTTCGGAGCGCCGAACCAGATTTGCAGAACATCCCATGGGCTTCCGTTGCCGAGTCCCATCCATTTCGGCACGACCATGCCGTACGTATCATCCTTGCCGTTTCCGTCAGGATCTTTTTCCTTAAAGGCTTTCAGCACTTCATAGAAATCATCAAGCGTTTCCGGCATATCCAGACCGACATTTTTCAGCCAGTCGGTTCTGATGATCATACACGCCCTAATCAGATCCCTCGTTCTGTAGATTCCGTACACCTCGCCGTTCACCGAGCTGTTCTTCAAAATCTTTTCATCTGCCTGGCTTAAATTCTTGTAGTCTTTTAAATAAGGAGACAGCTCCCAAAACGCCCCTGCTTTGACAGATTTGATAAAGCCGGCTGACTTATCTTTAATGACAATCGCGTGAGGCATCTCTCCTGAAGCCATGACGATGTTGAATTTGTCGTTGTAGGATGAATCAGGCACCCATGTGACCTTAATCTCTTTGCCTGTGTATTTTTCGAGCGCTTTTAATGAAGGACTCTTATCACTCGGGCTTTCCGGCGATAAGAGCGGCGCCATAATTTTGATCGTATCTTTCGAATCGCTTGCTGAATTGGATGTTTCCGAATGGCTGCATCCGGCGATCATCATGGCAGCAAGCGGCAAGGCCATCCATTTTTTTCGCATTCTTATTTTCATGATGCGTAAGTCCCCCTTTTTTCAATTTGCATTTCCCCTTTGCCCCTCTCAATATAAAGCGCTTACATAAATTCTTGCAATCTTCATTTTTTGCACCATTTCTCCTATGAAATTCCGGCTGTTATCCTTTTTTGCCCGATGTTTCTTTTTTTGCCGGAAGGGAATCTCCGATCAGTTCCAGTGCCGCTATGACATTTAAACACCATTGAGAGACAGTGTTCGTTGTCACCCATGGAAGCTCCTCTAGCTGCGTCCATGTCTCGATGCGCTCCGGTTTGATCGGAAGCGGCATATGGCTGAGCTTATCTTCTAGCAAAAGATTCCACGCTTTGGCGGCGAGATGAGGATCTTGTTTTTTTCTCGCGGCGTAGGCTGTCATACCGGCGGCGAACATCGGCCAGTGAAAATGCTCGTCATGAAGAGCGCCTCCGCTTTTTTTCCGTTTTTCCTCATCACTTAGTGTGTAAAATTCGCCGAATTCACTCAGCATATCTTCCCATTCCCGGTCATCAAGCAGCTCAGCCAGCTCCATCCACACTTGCGGCGCGCCGAAGGCAATGATCATATGATATCCGCCCGCAATGCCGTCTCCCAAATGATGAAGCATCGAGGTCGCCGGGTCATATTCAAATGTCGGGCCGGATAATAAGCGGAGCGGCAGCAGCTTCAGACAGTTGATTCCCGTTTCGATTTTTTTGAGATATTCCGGATTTTCGGTCCGCTCCCATTCCGCCAGCCAGTTCGAGCAAAACGCCGCCCAGTCCGGTCCCGTTCTGGCGTGAGTCGGGTGCTTGCCTTTCTCGTAAAAAGCGCGCATCGGATCGGTTTTGACGAGGGCATAATCGGCATCCTTCACTTCTGTCAAAAGATCTCCCGTCCGCTCATCACCCGTCAGATAATAATAGAATTTATAAAGCCCGGCCATGCTGATTCTCGCTTCCTTGCAGCCGCATCCCCAGTGCACAACGTTATGCCGTGAACCAAGTCCTGCGTATTCACCGAGGTGAAAGCTGTCCGTTTCGCTCGTATGGCGGGTCATGGCTTCTGCCATGCGAAAGATATCCTCTCTGCCTGAGCGGAAAAACGCCTGCCACAGCCATAAGGTCGGAACGAGCTCATTGTTTTGCCATGCGTATCCGCCGAGATCGTACCGCCACATATGCCGGATCGGGTCATACGTATGCATGACATCGCCATAATGCCAAAAACCGTACCATCTGCGTTGCTCTACTTCCTTTTTATAAAACAGAAAGGCCGCATCGAGATGTTCTTCCAGCTCTTTTTTGAGCGGATGGGATGTGTCAATGATGCTCCAAACCCCGAGTGCTTTTGATTCGTAATAGATGTCCGGCTCGCATACAATGAGCGGCGGCGCCTGCCATTTGTCAGCGAGCGCATTGAGGACTTCGTCAGACGGCATGTGCGAAAAGCACGCCAAGCTGATTTCATTTGTGTTCGCAATGCCTGTCGGATCAGAGCGCATTTCATCAAAGCCTTCATACGCGCTGGCCACGTGGGTGTTTCCTGTATAATGCCGCAAATCCATCGCTTCGCCGTCCGGAGGCCAAAGCCAGATAGTCATTTTGGGGCGGCTGCCGGCAAGACCTGTGATTTCCAGTGCTGACGGATATTTCTCAAAGAAATACCGCAGGCCGAGAGCCACACCGCCATTTTTTCCGCCCGCATAGCAAAGCCCCTTCGCCCGGCTGCCATGCAGCATGCCGATCCACGCATAATCTTTTCCGGTCCGTTTTGACAGGCTGTAATGATCGCTTGAATCCTGAACAAGCTTCACATCGTCCCAAACCGCATTCTGTGTTCCGTGCGCAAACCATTCCTTATGCTCTTCATCTGGAGACAGCATTTCGCCATTGATTTGTTTTTCATAAAGCGGATATCGTTCATTGAATTTACGTGTACCAAACAGCTGGGCGGGTTCTTTGTACATCCCTTTCTCTCCCGCAAAGCGAAAATGGCGGTTGTACGGCTCTCCCTCCAAAAAAAGGTCGAATTCGATGCCGAGCCCCTTAACGAATTCTAGTTTACCGCTCCTGTCAATCAGCTGCGTGTGCACAAGGCCGATCTCAGACAGCCCGGCATAAAACGTCAATCGGATGACAAACGGCAGCCATTCTTCATTCGTTTTATGGAGCACATGCACTCCCTCGATTTTGACTACTGCTTTGACAGGACCACTCTGCTCAATCGTCGCCCGTTTGATAAAGCTGACAGACGTTTCTTGAAAAAGAACCGTTTCCGCCGCTGACTCCTTTCTCGTTTCTCTTATCGCAACGAGCCTCCCGCCTGCGGCGATCGGCTTTCCGTTGATCTGCAATGATTGAATGAAATCAGATCCTGTTTTATGAATGGTACAAACGAGTGCTCCTGTATCCACTTGGATATCGTGCTCTGTCTCATGAATACTGAGCGATTCAGTTGGCTGCGGGACTTCTCTTTTTTGCACGATAAAGTTTTGGTTTTCCTTACCGCCAAACACCGCCGCGTGCTTTGTCCACTTGATGCTCCCGTCCGGCCAATAGGCCGACGGTTCGCTTTGCACATATCGCGTTTCCGCGTTTTTATTCATAAGCGCCAGACGGTCACCCTTTTTTAATTCTCCTTTTTTCCATGGCACGCCCCACGTCACACCGCTTATCACCTTTGGCTGTCCTGATAACCATTTGATCTTTTTCATCGGTCTCTCCCTCCATAGAAAAAAGCTGATTCGATGCAAAGAATCAGCTGGGATTGTCAAATTGAATCACACGGTATTCATGCGGTCCGACCGCCAGCCTCCCCGCCTTTTCCAAGCGGTGCGTCAACAGATCTGTTCCCGCTTCCGGCAGTGTCACACTTCCTCCTTTTCCATCCATATTCACGATGATCCACACAAGGCCGTTATCGCCTTTGCGCGGGGCAACGATCGTGCCGGGCGTAACATCCGACCGGCTGGAAATAACAGCTTCCTCCGCATAATGCCTGACGAGCGCTTCCAGCATCGCATCCCCTTCTTTCCCGGATGGAAGCGAGCCCAGCATGACAATTTTCCCCTCGCCGTAATTCCGTTCCGTCAGAAAAGCATGGCCCGCCCCCGGTCCTGCTTCAACCGTGCCAAGGGTGTTTCCGCTCTCTGTGTCAAACACCGCGCTCCACAGCCCAAGCGGCGCCGTGATGCCAAACGCTTTTCCTGTATTCACGTTCTCATTCATCGGAAAGGTAAACAGTGTTTTGATCCCTGACGTTTTCTCAAGTTCGCCAAGTCCGCAATCGGTATGAATGGTATGCTCGCATGTGCGCCCTCCTGTCAACGGCCCGGCAATCCAGATGCCGCCCGCTTCAGCGAATGCCGAAGCTTTTTTGATAAATTCAGAAGACAAATACGGCACAAATGGCGTAAACAGCAAGCGATATCCGTCCAGTGGAGCGCCTTCCGGAATAAGGTCACGGTGAATCCCCGTGTTGAGAATACGTTCATAAAAATGCGTCACAAGCGAACGATGCCGGAGTCCCCGGTGAGGCTCAGTTTTAATAAATGCTTTTGCTCTGTCAGAGTAAGTCATCGCCGCCTCGGCTTGAACGGGTTCAGTCGATAGAATAACAGGCTCGATTTCCTTTCTTGCCCGCTCAACCGCCAGCACATTTTGGTAGCCGATGGTGGGTTCGCCCCAGGCACTGAGAACCGAACCGTGGGAAATCTCGCTGCCTGAACGCTGCTGTCGCCATAGCCAGTAGCAAAACCCCTGGCTTCCTAAGGCGTAGGACGATACGGCTTCAGCCTGCAAATACCCGTCTGCGTGCGGGTAAGCGGAGCTTTCAAGCGAGGCGGCATACGACGGACTCGTTTCCAAAATCCAAAACGGGCGTCCCTGTTTCAAATTTCTCCACAAATTACAGTTCAATAAAAAGGCAGAGGCGTTTTCCTGCGAAGCGTATGTGTCATAGGAGGCAAAATCGAGATTCTGAAACATTCTCTCATTGTCCACGCTGAACATGACTGATCCGTTATGCGTGATCGGCGCATCTGAATAGCAGCGGATGATTTTGGCCTGTTCATCCGCAAACGAAGCGATCATCTCCATCGAAAACAACTGATACATAGTGCTTAAAGAGGCGTGATGCAGAAATGGGGCCGGTCCCGGCTGCGGGACTTGCTCAAACGCCTGATAGGTTTCGCTCCACACATCGGTTCCCCAAGCTTCATTCAACCGCTCAATCACCCCATAGCGATTTTTGAGCCAGTCATGCCATAAGCGCAAGCACGTCTCACACATGCATTCTGCAACATGGCATTTAAACTCATTGTCTAGCTGCCAGCCGATCAGCCCCGGGAGCCGGCCAAGCTCCTTGGCGATGGCTGTGGTGATGATAGCGGCTTTTTTTCGAAAATACGGGTTGTTCGTACAGGCATGCTGACGGGAGCCATGCCCCATGATCTCTCTTTTTTCATTGACATGCATGCGTTCGGGCCGGCCGTGTGAGAACCAAATTGGCGGGGTAGGCGTCGGCGTGCACATAATCGTTTCGATCCCGCTTTCATACAGCCGGGCGATGATTTCTTTGAAAAAACCGACGTCAATTTTTCCTTCTTCAGGTTCCATGACAGACCAGGCAAATTCGCCGATCCGCACAACATTTACGCCAACTTCACGCATGATGTCAATGTCCTGCTGAATCGTCTCTTCATCCCATAATTCCGGATAATAGCAAGCACCATGATACAGTTTTCTCATCCCATTTTCACCTTTCTTTGATGATCGATTCTGTCAATGGCAGGCCGAGCTCCTTTATGCCTTTTGCTACAAGTTTCGCCATTTCATTTGCGCCTTTTTTTGTAAAATGCGTGTAATCATTAATCCCTTCTGAAATCATAAAATAGGTGTACACTTTTTCCTCGCCCTTCTCAGTAAAGAAAGCGAGACTTTTCTCCATCAGATCAATGAGCTGGACATTCTCCTCTTCAGCCGTCTGCTTCATGGCAATGCAGTAATCTGGAAAATCGTTCAAAAACACGCCATTTTCGTAATGAAAGCGGGCTACGGGGGTAATGAGAAGCGGATGGGCGCCTTTTTCCCGCGCGCCTGCGATATACTGCTTTAAATATTGTTTATAAGTAGTATAGGGCTCGGTGTAGCGCTCCGGCTTATTTTTCGACGCGTCATTATGGCCCATCTGCACGAACAGCCAATCATCCGGCTCGATCACATCGAGGATCGCCTGAAGCCTGCCCTCTTCGACAAATGTCTTCGAGCTTCTTCCCCCGATCGCTCTGTTGATCACCTGAATATGCTCCGGCAGATGCGAGCCGAGAAACTGCCCCCAGCCCCCTTGATTTGTGCTGTCTCCATACGTTTGAACAGTCGAATCGCCGGCAAGATAAATATGATTTGCCATTTTTCATTCCCCCTCGTTTTTTATACAGCTTCCATCACGGATAGCTCTTCCCTTGAAAAAGACCGGTGCGTACAGCGCTTGAGCATTGGTTCGTCCTGCCCGTTCGTTAATCATCTTGTCGTAGAGTTCAGCCTTTGCGTCTTATCCCTTAGTCCTCCTACAGCGGTGCCTCCGCTTTACTTCCCGCTATGTACAGGGCGGGCTTCGGCGGTTTTTTCATTCCCGTTCCGAGGTAAAAGCTCGTGTGCGGCGGCTGGTTGTAGGCGGTATTCTGCCAGGCGATGCCGAGCCTGTAAACCGGATCATGCATCAGCGTGTAAAAGCGGTGGCGGGTGAGATGTGTCGTTGTATAGATACGGAGCGCGCTGCTGTCTTCCGTTCTCCATATCACTTCTTCCCGCCAGTCTCCGAACAGGTTGGCCTGAAGAACCGGGTTTCCTTTCGTGCCGTTGTTGGACAGCACGCCGGCCGGCTGAAATATCGTCTTCAGACAGCCGTTTTCAGCATCCCATTTTTCAATCTTTGGCCTGCCGATCGTTCCGTCCCAGTCATGATCAAGCAGTTCTCTGACCAAATCACCGTCCCACCAGATGGCGAAATTGGCTGAAGCGGGCGCTTTGTCGCTGATTTTTTCGCCTTTGCTCGTGAAAAGCCCATACGACATGCCATCATTGCCCGGCGGATCAATTCCCCAGACGAGCGATCCTTTGTAGCTTGGATCAATATGAGCCGCCATGCCCCGGCCAACGTCAGTTCCAGCATGGACGCCCCATAATATCTCACCGGTTCCGGCATCTCGCAGCGACAGTCCGTACGGCTTCGTGGCGTCCTCATGCACCTGGAACACTTCAAGCCCTTTTCGTGACGGGTCCAGATCCCCTACATGCATCGCGTCTCCGTGCCCGAGCCCCGTTGAGTACAGGCCGGTTCCGTCATGATCGACAGCCATTGCGCCGTATATGATTTCATCTTTTCCGTCTCCGTCGACATCCGCCACGCTTAAACTGTGGTTCCCCTGTCCTGCGTACGCTTCATGTCCCGGATGGTTGGAGTCAAATACCCAGCGTTTTTTGAGCCTTCCGTTTCTGAAATCGTATGCCACGAGCACGGCTCTCGTATAGTAGCCGCGTGCCATTACAAGGCTCGGCCGCTCCCCATCCAAATAAGCGATTCCAGCGAGAAAACGGTCCATCCGGTTTCCATATCCGTCTCCCCAATCCTCCAGCTTGCCGCGGGGCGGTTCATATTCCACGGTCGTGAGTGCCTCACCGGTTTCTCCTTTAAACACAGTCAAATATTCCGGGCCGGACAAAATTCTGCCCTGTTCGTTTCTAAAATCGGCCTGCTCATCACCGATGATATGTCCTTTCCCGTCTGTTGTGCCGTCAGCTGTTTTCATGGCGATTTCTGCTTTTCCGTCACCGTCAAGGTCATACACCATAAATTGCGTGTAATGAGCGCCCGCCCTGATGTTTCTGCCGAGGTTGATGCGCCACAAAAAGGTGCCGTCCAGTTTATAGGCATCTATGAGCACCTCCCCGGTATAACCGTCATGAGCGTTGTCTTTTGAATTGGACGGGTCCCACTTCAGGATCATTTCATATTCTCCATCCCCGTCTATATCCCCGACACTAGCATCATTGGCGCTGTAAGTGTACGGCTTTCCGTCCGGCGTCACACCGCCTTCCGGTTTGGCAAGCGGAACCTCCAGGACATTTTCCTGCCAAACACGAGCTTCCTTGGAAAGCTTTTCTTCCCGTCCTTTATTGACAGCCGCCACTTGATAAACAGAGTCAGCCGTTCCATTTTGATCGAGAAAATTAGTGCTTTCAGCGATTGGATCGCGGGTGATCCGCTTTCCATCCCGATAAAGGTGAAAAGCCGTCGTCTCATGATCCGTGCCGAGAAAACGCCAGCTGACAAACACGCCAGCTGACAAACACGCCCTGTTCTGTCTTTACCGCAATCAAACCTCTGGTCAGGTATTCCATTTGCCTCTTTTTTGGTTTCATTTGATGGGAACGGGCTGCACGCAGCCCGTTCCTTCCCCCTTTCAGTTAAGGCGTATACATATTTGGTTTTGGCTGTTCCGCCATGCCGTCTCCTAAAAAGAAGCTTGTGTGCGGCGGCTGGTTATAGGCGATATTTTGCCAGGCGATGCCAAGCCGGTACACCGGATCGTGCATCAGCGTATACAGCCTGTGCTCAGTCGGAATGGTCGTCGTGTAAATGCGCAGTGCACTGCTGTCCTCCGTTCTCCACACGACTTCCTCGCGCCAGTCACCGAGCAGATCAGCCTGAAGCGTTGGTGTTGCTTTTGTGCCGTTGTTAGCCGCTGCGCCTGATGCAGTCAGCACATTTTTCGATACGCCGTTTTGATAATCCCACTTATCAATTCGGTTGCTGTCCAGCTGTTCCCGGAGCAGATCGCCGTCCCACCAGATGCCGAAGTTGGTAGAGGACGGAACCCCGCTTCCGATTTTGACCCCTTTCGCTGAGTAGAGAGAACCGTTTGCCCACACTTCCTGTCCCGGATAACGCGGGTCAATATCAGCAGCCATTCCCCGGCCTACATCCTTGCCGGCATAAACGCCCCAAAGGATTTTTCCGGTTGCAGCATCCCGGAAAGATAAGCCGTATTTTGCATTTTTGTCCTCATGAACTTGAAACACCTCAAGCCCCGGCCGGCCCGGATCAAGATCTCCTGTATGGAGGGCATCCCCATGGCCTAAGCCGGTCGAGTACATGCCTTTCCCGTCATGATCAACAGCCATTGAGCCGAAAATAATCTCATCTTTTCCATCCCCGTCAACGTCCGCGATGCTCAGGTTGTGATTCCCCTGTCCGGCAAACGCTTCATTTCCTGACTTTGAGGAGTCCAGCGTCCAAAGCTTTGACAGCTTTCCATCCCTGAAGTTATAGGCAACTAGCATGGTTTTAGCGTAATACCCTCTGGTCATGATCAGGCTCGGCCGCTGTCCATCAAGGTAGGCAATGCCGGCGAGAAAACGGTCAACACGGTTGCCGTAGCTGTCTCCCCAATCCGACACATTGCCGCGCGCCGGTTCAAAATTTGCGGTGACAAGCTCTTTCCCGGTTGAACCTTGAAACACAGTGAGATATTCAGGGCCTGAAAGCACACGCCCCTGTTCATTTCTGTAATCAGCATTGGCATTTCCAATTACTTTTCCCGTGCCGTCTTTTGTCCCGTCTGCCGTTTTCATTGCCACTTCCGCTTTTCCGTCACCATCAAGGTCATACACCATAAACTGGGTGTAGTGCGCGCCCGCTCTGATGTTTTTGCCGAGATTGATCCGCCATAACTTTGTGCCATCCAGTTTATACGCGTCAATCAGCACGTCACCCGTATAGCCATCCTGTGAATTGTCTTTTGAGTTAGACGGGTCCCATTTCAGGATCAGCTCGTATTGCCCGTCACCATCCACATCGCCAACACTTGCGTCATTAGCGCTGTACGTGTAAGCTTCACCCTTTGGTGTCGTGCCGCCAGCCGGTTTATCCAGCGGGACGGAATGATACGGCTGCGCCCATACGGAGGCTTTTTCAGAAGCCGGCTGTTCGGTACCGTTTACAACAGCCCGAACCGTATACGTTGAGCCCGCCGATCCGTTTTTATCCACATAGTTCGTTGTTTTGACAGGCGCAGCATTCAGTTTTTGCCCGTCTCTGTACACATTGAACAAAACAGATGCGTTTTCGGTTCCAAGAAACCGCCAGCTGACAAAAATGCCCCCGTCCGTCTTGACCGCTACAAGCCCCCGGTTCAGCGCTTCCATCTGCCGCGCTGCCCCTTCAGCTTTCACAGGACATACAGAGGTTCCCATCACCAACAAGACCAGCAACGTAATAGCGGTAAACATGCGTTTCCTTCGTCTAATCATCAGACAGCTCCTTCTCATTTATCTGTAAGCGCTTACTTAAATTGGATTTTATGCGCTATGTGAGCTGTCTTCAATTTCACTTTTTTGCATCTGCCTATTTCGGACACTGCACTTTTTTGCGTATTTGTCATTTTTTTGTTACCCGGCTTGATGGTGCTGGGCCTCCGTCTTTTGAAATCCCCTAAGAGCAAAAAACATCAACACAAGCCCAAATAAACATGGGCCGTAAAACGGAATCAGGCCAGGAAGCGTATACAGCAAATAAAGGACAAATCCGCACCCGATCAGCATACAGCCGGTCGTCAGCGGCCTCATGGCGCCAAACAGCAGTGCCTGCGGAATATATTTGCGAAGCGGGAGCTGGTAATGCACATAAAGGGGAAACACATACATCAGCGCGATGATATACAAAAGCCCTGCAAGCAGCGTGCAGCTTGTTACGGCAAAGGACAGCCAATTCGTACTGGCAGAAAAATAATGATAGTTGGCAGACAATATGAGCAAAAGAGCCGAAAACGCCAATCCGATCGCATTAACCTTGAGAAACTCTTTTTTATAGGTATCGAGAAATAACGAAAATATCGGGACATCCTTTTGCCCCATCAGCCATTTCCTTATAACGGCACACATCGCAGCTGTGCTCGGCGCCCATCCGAAAAGAACGCCGCCCAAAAGTGTAAACAACAGCCACAGCCCGTTGAGCCATGCTATTTTCACCACCGCTTCGCAGCCTGCATAAAGCGCATCCGTTACAGTCGTCTTCATCTTCTCACCGCTTGATGCACGGCAAAATCCCTGTAAACGGCTTTCATGGGGGCCATCTGCCGGAACCCGATTTTTCCTTTTGTTAACAAAGGCCCATAAGTGCTGCCGTCGTCCATCCACTCAAGAATGGGCAGACCATTGATTGAAAAGTGCACATAGCCTTTGTCTTTGATCAGCTTCATACGATACGGAGAATCAGCGTCGTCTGGAGAAGGCAGCGGATCGGCCCCCATTGCGGCGAGGTGGAAACCGCGGCTTTTTCTTAAATTGCAGGTGCGGAATGCTCTTTCCTCCGGGTATTTTCTGCGGAAATACGACAGGTGGAGGGCATTGATATCTCCTGAATGATACTCAGGGTATGTTCCTGTTCTTTTCCTGAGACTTGTGTCAAACAAATCCTCGCCGCGAATACCCGCAGCGGCAAAAAACAGCATACACAGTCCAGGCTGCTCGATCGGAGAGAAGTCCCATGTCACAATGATGCCGTCTGGAAAGGTTTCCGGACACCAAAAGACAAAGTTCGCTTCGTCCTGGACATGTGACAGGTGCAAGCTGTGATCGTCAAATGAGATCTGTCCGCCTCCCTCCATCCGCCAGTCCTTCACATCGCTTTTAGACCGGAGCGGATTACGGTACAGGCACGCGCCTTCCTTATACATGTTCTTTCCCCTCCCGGCTCACAAGGCGGTCCTTAAGCGGAAGTCCGATCTCTTCAATGCCTTCTGCCACAAGCTTCGCAACCTCCATTGCACCTTTTTCCGAAAAATGCGTATTGTCCTCAATGCCGTCCGGGTAATTCGGATGTTCATTCGGCTGAAACCAAACGAACAATCGCTTCGACTCCTCCGGCCCGTATGCTTCATACAGCACCTTTGTTTTCGCAAGCAGATCAATCACAGGTACATCGAGCTCCTTCGCCAGTGCTTTCATCGCATCTGGATACTCACCGAGCGTATGCTCGATCCGTCCGTTTTCATCAAAGCGGCGGCGCTGCACCGATGTGACGAACACAGGATGCGCGCCCTTTTCGCGTGCCGTATCTGCAAACAAGGTAAGAAACTGCTGAAATGTGGAGTACGGCTTCGTCCCCCGCGGTTTTTGGTCATTGTGGCCGAATTGAATCAACAAATAATCGCCTTGTGTGATGTGCTCGGCAATTGCTTGAAGCCTTCCTTCCTCCACAAAAGAATTGGTGCTCGCTCCTCCTTTGGCATGATTGCGGACCAGCACATCTTCAGAAAACAATTGCCCGAATACCTGCCCCCACCCCGCCATCGGCGCTTCATGAGGCGGGCAGTCACTCACAGTGGAATCTCCCGCTAAAAATACTTGAATCGGTTTCTTCATCACATGTTCTCTCCTTTCACGGCGTTTCCTGATACATTTGCCTGAAGACACCCGGCGGCATGCCGACCTGTTTTTTAAAAATCCGATTGAAATAATTGTGGCGGTAGCCGACTTCTTCTGACACGTCATGAATTTTTTTATTCGTATTGACCAGCAGTTCTTTCGCCTTTTCGATTCTGATCTGGGTCACATAATCGATAAAATTAATGCCGGTCACTTGCTTAAATGCCTTGCTTAACGTATATGAATTCATGCCAAGCGCATCGGCACAGCTTTCCAATGAAATGTCCGCCATATACTGTTCGTGAATCATCGCAATCACACGTTCTGCCAGCTGCTTTTGCTGTCTGTTTTTTCTGCCCTCAAGCTTGGAAAGGTAAGGCGTCACCACTACATCCATCAGCCAGGCCGCCGCTTCGTTAGGTTCGCGCAATTCTGAAATATCAAGAAACGGATTCCGGTGCTGAAACAGTTCGCTGGGATTGAGCCCGGAATGCAAAATATCCTCCTGAATGCGGGAAAACAGCTGAATCAGGGCGGAATGCACATGCCTGTCTATGGCCGCCTTTTCCGCCAGTTCCCTCATACATCCATCTATCAGTTCCTTGGCTTCCTGTTTTCTTTCCAGCCGGATGGCCTGAACAATTTGTTTTTCCAGCTCAAAAGGGTAATAAGGAGCGAACTGCTCATCCTGAGGGAAGTCGGCCTGCAAATCAATGACCTGATCCCGGTTAGCAAATTTCCTGCGGGATTTGCCGCATTTCACATTCTGAAATAAAGAAGGGATTTCCGTGACACGCTCCGTTTTGCTGCTCCATGTCGAGGTCAGGCATAGTCCGGTTACATCCCCAAATTGGCGTGCCAGCTCCGTTATATACGCCTTCAGATCAGAGCTGTTTGTTTTCATCACAAGAACGGTGACAGAAAGCCGGCCGATATCAAGTATGGAGAGCTGAAAAACGTGTTTATCCGCCAATTCCTCAGCCAGATTGGTCAGGGTAAACACGGCAAGCTGTTCATCACCTTCACGGAAGATGCTTTTTTCACAACGGAGCCCTGTCACCTGTAGATCAAGCACATGAAACACGTTTCCGCCGATGTTCCAGCCAGCCTCCTCCATCCGCAATCTGAGGCTTTCCTCGTTGTCATAGTAAAAATCGCCCTGCAAGAGATGCTGCAAAAAACTTTTTTTCATATGGGGCGTCTGCCGCAGGAGCTGCTCTTGGAGCTTCCGGCTTTCAAGGGATAGATCCTGCCATCTCTTTTCAATCCACTTGAATTCATCCTGCCCGGACGCCTGCCATACTTTCTTCTCTCCACCGGTAAACAAGCCAAGCAAATGCTGAATGGGACGATAGATTTTTTTTGATGCATACCATGTCATGCACACCGCCAAACCGATGCAAATGACCAGCATCACGATGATCACTTTTGATAAAAACACCATCGGCGCTGTAATAGCTGAAAGAGGCGCCGCTGACACAAAGGTCCATTGCTGATGCATCCGGTTCATTTCTCCAAAGGAGACAGAATACACCTTGCCTTCCCATTCCATCTGAAAATGACCTTTCTCAGCAGGCTGTTTTTTTATCTCTTGAAGTAAAGTCTTTTCAAAATCTTTTTCCCCTTCATGAAACAGCACCTCTTGATTTTGATCTAAAAGCAGCGCACTGCCATCAGGATAGGGGGACAAGCTTTGCAGGATTGATTCCATTTCTTTCGGATCAACCGCCAGCATGATCGCGCCGAACGGTTTCTCCGCCGCGCCCGGAATGAGCTGGATCAGCATCGCTTGATTTCCCGACCGTTTCCAATAAATGCTGTGGTCTGAGGCAAGCAGCGAGCGATACTTGCGAAGGCCCTCTTGTTCTGTCAAAGCGCTGTATTCAGGGCTCAGCACAAGAGGCCGGGGGCTGTTCAGAAAGATGGAAGCCTGCTCGATCAGCGGCTGCTGGTCCCGCAAAAGAAACAGCTTTTTCGTTAATTGATAGGAGAACGTAAAGTCTTTCTCCAAATCCCTCTCGGCCAATCCATTCATCAGTGAAGAATCGTAGGCCATCTGGGTGAGTGCCAGTTCAAGCACTCCCAGCTTCTCATCCATTCGGCTGACCTCACGCGCCACCTGTGTTTCATGCGACCTTTGCAGCTCTTTCTCCACCTTGTCGATCGAAAGAAAGTAGATTGCGCCGCCAGTCAGCAATCCGGGAATACAGGCAATCAGCAAAATGAAGACAAAGTTTCTTTTGAAATACGTTCCCTTCCAGCGAGAAACCCGTTCCTTCTGTTGAGGCTGTTTTTTCATCCCTCTCCCCCCGCCGCTATCTTTACTGATACACGCGTTTTTTCGTTTTCAAAACATCAGCAAGAAACGTCAGCGCAAGTCCCTGCCCCCATCCTTGTATTCGTTTGTAAGGCACCTGTTTGTATCCTTCGGCATTTTTCATGACGGCTGTCCCGGCCGATACCTTGCTGACCCGTCCGTCCTCTTCCACTGCATCCAAAATGGCGGCAAGCGATTTCTGCACATATTTTGTATACAGCTTTCCGCTCGACATCAGAGCAGAAGCAATACCCGCTGATGCCGAAACCTCCAGATAAGAATCCGGATCATCCAAAATCGTATGCCACAGCCCTGATTCATCCTGAAGCCGGACAAGCGCGCTCAGCTGGTCTCTGAGCGATCCGTCGATGATCATAAAGGAAGGATGTGTCACCTCAATAAGCGGGAGCGCCTTTGCCATCGTGAGTGCCGCCCAGCCGTTCGCCCTGCCCCAATAAATCCCCGACAGATGATTTTGCGCTTTGTTGTCCCAGGCGTGGTAGTACAAATTCGTGACAGGGTCCTGAAGCACATCCTCATGTCCGTGAAACTGGCGCAGGCCGTCTTCAAAATAATCCTCACGCTCCATGACCCGCCCGATTCTCAGCATAAACAGCCCAGCCATCATCAGCGTATCCGCCCATGCCTGTTCAGGGAATACGTATTCTGCCGCATTCACCGTATGCTGAAGGATACCCTCGCCAAAGCGCGGCGCCTTATGCAGCACATATTCCGCCATCTCGGCCGCTGTTTCCAAATACACGTCATCACCTGTCACCTTGTGGAGGAACAAAAGCGTATGCCCGATGGAAACTCCGTTGATCGAAAGCGGCGGCAGCCCATCCTCCAGCTGTTCATCCACCCACGTTTTTAACAGATTGATATATTCCTCGTTTTCCGTCGCTTCATAGGCCTCCGCCACACCGTAAAACGCGACGCCGCCAGGCCAATCCCACGCAAAATCCATCTGAAATGTCCGTTTCACGATCCGGTCAATAACCGACGTCACCTTTTCTTCATCAAAGATAAGCTGTGCCATCTGCAACACTCCTTTTTATTTTAATCCGGTCGTACTGATGCCCTGAACGATATATTTCTGAAACAAAAAGAATACAAGAATCACAGGCAATAACGAGACGGCCGACATGGCAAACATCGCGCCCCAGTTCGAAGCCGACTCTGTATCGAGAAAAAGCTTCAGCGCAAGTGAAACAGGGTAAAGCTCCGGCTTATTCAAATACAAAAGCGGCTGAATCAGCTCCTCCCACTTCCAATAGAAGGAGAAAATCGCAGACGTCGCAAGCGCGGGGGCAATCAGCGGGAGAATGATCCGCCAAAAGCAGGCAAAGCGCCCGCATCCGTCGATTCGCGCGGCTTCATCCAGCTCCTCGGGAATCGTCCGGATAAACTGGATCATCAGAAAGATAAAAAACGCATGCCCGAAAAATTGCGGAACGACAATTGGTTTAAAGGAATTCAGCCAGTCTAATTTCGCAAACATAATATACTGCGGAATCATCAACACTTCATGAGGCAGCATTAACGTCCCCATCATGCACGCAAACCAAAATTTTTTTCCCTTAAACGGAATACGCGCAAATCCGTACGCAATGACAGCCGATGACAGGACGGCACCGATTGTTGACAGTCCGACAATGATCGCCGAGTTTTTAATAAACGTCAGAAACGGCTGTCCCGCGATACCCTTCCACCCTTCAGCATAGTTACTGAGAATAAAAGGGTCGGGAATGAGAGAATGTGAGGTTGTAAAAATACTGGCGCTTTCTTTAAACGAGCTGACAAACAGCCAAATGACCGGGTACAGCAGTAACACCGCCAGCGTTGCCGTAAAAACATGGAACAGTATGCGTTTGGGACTGACGCGCCCGGCTTTTTTTCTTTCAAAAACCGGGGCTTTTCTGACAGGCTCGTTGACCGGCTCCATCCGTCATTCCTCCTTTGACTCGTAATGAACCCAATATGACGATGTTTTAAACAATATGAGCGTAATCAGCCCGACAATGACAAGCATGACCCACGCCATCGCCGCTGCGTAGCCCATTTGAAAATAGTTAAACGCACGCTGGAACAAATAGAGCGAATAGAGAAGTGTCCCGTCAAGCGGCCCGCCCTCGCCCTTCGAAATGATATAGGCAGGTGTAAATGTCATAAAAGCAGAAATCGTCTGCATCACTAGGTTAAAGAAAATAATCGGTGTAAGGATCGGAAGCGTGATCTTGAAGAAACGCTGCACCCGATTTGCCCCATCCACACTTGCCGCTTCCAAATACGAAGACGGAATGTTTTTCAGCCCGGCCAGAAAAATCAGCATTGACGACCCGAACTGCCAGACGGACAGCAGAATCAATGTCCACAGCGCACTTGTCGGATTCTGGTACCAAAGAATTTTTTGATCAATCCCGACAAAAAACAGCAGCGCATTGATGACCCCGTCATTGCCAAAAATATTGCGCCACATAATCGCCACGGCGACGCTCCCGCCGATGATCGAAGGCAAATAAAAGAGCGTTCTGTAAATGGCCGTTCCTTTTGCTGCATTGTTTAAAATGACAGCGATAAAAAGCGCGAAGCCGAGGCGGAGCGGAACCCCGGCAAGCACATACGTAAACGTCACCTTCAGAGACTGCCAATACTTTTCGTCACCCGTAAACATTTCCTTAAAGTTGTCGAGCCCGATCCATTTCGGCGCCGTAAACAAGTCATAGCTCGTGAAGGACAGAAACAGGGACACCCCCATCGGAATCACCGTAAAGCATAGGAACCCGATGATAAACGGAGAAATAAAAGCATATCCCGCCAGATTGTCTTTTCTTATACTCCGGCTTTTTTTCATTGCGTCAGCCCCATTTCCCGTCAATTATTCCTCTCTAATATCTCATTGGCCTTTTTCCGGAACGTTTTGGCGGCTTTTTCCGGCGATACCTTCTGATACAGAATCTGATCTGACGTATCTTTCAGCAGCTTGATGACCTCCGCGCTTCCCACAGGCTCTGGCGGATCGGCTTTGCTGATGTTTTTTGACGCGGTTTCTACATACTCCACGATGTTGGTTTCTTCCTCATTCAGCTTCGGTTTAATCGCATCCGCCACCTTGTCGGAGACTGGAACGCCTCGCTCGCCTTTAATCAGCTGGTTCGCTTCCTCATTATTCACGAAGAAATTAATAAATTTCGCTGCCTCTTTTTTATGCTCAGAGCTTTTCGGAATGGAAAACAGCATACTCGGCTTCAATGTCAGCGCCTTTTCCTTCATTTGCTCCGGCGGCAGATAGAGAGACAGCGGCGAGTCTGTCAGCCGGGCAAAGCCCAAATATTGATTGGAGTAGTTCCATGTAATCGCTGACTTGCCTTTGACGATAAAATCGTCTTCCATCCCTTTAATCTGTGCGCTTTCATCAGGTGTTGGGGACGTTTTCGCTTTCACCAGCCTCAGCTGCCGTTCAAAGTAATCGACAAACAGCTGATCATCTTGATACGCGAGGCCAGTGCCGTCTTCTTTATAAAAGCGCTCACCCTTTGTGCGCAAATAATAAGGGAAGAAAATATCAGGCGGATGCATTCCGTTGGAACCGTAGACACCGGCTTTTTCCTGAAGATCATACGCCAGCTTCTCGTAATCCTCCCACGTCCAGTTTTCCTGATTGATAGACACACCGGCTTTTTTCAGCAAATCTTCATTGGCAATCACAGACAGCACGTTGACACCTAGCGTAAATCCATATAGCTTATTGTCGATTTTTCCGCCCGACAGCATATTCTCGTCGATTGAACTGACGTTAATCGTTCCATCCTTTGTATACGGCGTTAAATCTTCCAGCTGGTTCTTCTTTCCGTATTGGGCTAAGTAAGCGGTATCCATTTGAATGACATCAGGAAGCTGGCCGGCGGCAGACATGGGCGCAAGCTTTTTCCAGTAGTCATCCCAGTTCGCAAATTCCGCTTCAATATGGACGTGCGGATTCTTTTTCTCGTAAAGTTCAATTACCTTTGTTGTATAATCATGCCTTGGCTGCCCGCCCCACCACGCGATTCTGAGTGTAACGTCTTCTTTTTTTCCCGAGGCCTCTTCACCCGCTGAACATCCGCTGAAAAAAAAGACGCAGACAAGGGATAACAGCACGTAACAAATCTTCTTCAAACCAATCCCCCCTTTAATGTAAGTGCTTACATTTTATTTTAAAGCGTTCGGATAGGGCGAAACACTCAAAAAACAGTGGCGAAAGTCAAAAAAACAGAGATGGCTATCCTGCGGAAGCGCCTCCCTGTTTTCTTCTGAATTCTGACGGTGTCAGACCGGTATATTTTTTAAAAACAAGACTGAAATACTTCGGATTATCGCCAAACCCGATTTCTTCAGCAATTTCTGATACACTCGCATCCCGCCTCATTTTCATCTGTTTCATCGCATGTTCAAGACGCACTCGTGTAACATATTGGGAAAATTTCTCGCCTGTTTCCTGCTTAAATAACTTCCCGAGATAATCAGGATTCATAAACAACATATCCTTCGCCGCCCATTTTAAGGACAGATTCGGATTTCCGAGCTCGTCGGCAATAAGCCTGATCATTTTCGAAATCACTGCGCTCCCATGCAGGTCACCAGACGCTTCAGCTGTGTCCCGAAACAGCTGCCCCGCGTGCCGGAGTTCTCCCGCCTGACTGATGACCAGCTTGCGGTCCGCAAAAACCTCCTCCGCCTTTTCAGCGGCGTTCTCCTCTACGGCGAGCACGGTCCATTCTCCGCTGCTGCAAACCGCTGTCAGTGCCGACCCGAGTGCCTCTCTGGCTGCGGCATCAATAGATTGTTCCCCTTTTAAGATCAAGAGGCGGATCTTTTTTCCGGCAAGTGAAGGCGGCGGAGAAAGCTGGGCCACACCGGCGATCAAGCCTTCCAAGTATTGATCGGCTGCAAAGGAACGGATATGGTCGAGCTCGTGTTTTAGATGGGCTGTTTTCTTTTTGTGCACATCTTGCCGCTTCAGCTCAGCAATGATTTCCTCCAGCGAGCTGATAATCTGCTGTTCATTGCAGGGTTTCAGCAAATAATGCTTCACCCCATATTTCATGGCTTCCTTTGCGTACTCAAACTCTCCAAACCCGGACAGGACGATAAATTGCACCGACGGGCTGACGGCTGACACCTTTTTGATCAGCTCAAGCCCGTCCATGCCGGGCATTTTGACATCTGTGATGACGATATGCGGCTGCTTATGTACAATCTTTTCATATGCTTCATGTCCGTTCTGCGCTTTACCGATCAATGAGGCGCCAAGCGACTCCCACTCAATGATTCCCGCCATTCCATCAAGGATAATCCTCTCATCATCAGCCAGCAGTATTTTATACATCACACCACCTCATTTCGGCACGGTATTGTGATCACAATCCTCGTCCCCTTTTCATGCTCACTATGAATCCGCAATCCGTATGGCTCTCCGAATGTCAGGCTGATGCGCTCGCGAATATTCCAAAGTCCGATTCCTCTTCCGCCCGTTGATTCAAGAATCCGTCCATCCATGCCAGGGCCGTTATCTTCGACCGTAATACAGACACAGCCCTTCGCCTTTTTGGCCTGAATCCGGATGGCGCATGGCCTTGTAAAGGGTTCAAGCGCGTATTGAATCGCATTTTCCGCAAGCGGCTGGAGCGTCAGTTTCGGAATGAGGCAATGCTTCACCTCATCGTCAATATCCAACGTGAAATTCAGGCGCTCTTCAAATCGAAATCGCTGAATGGTCATATAGTGACGTACAATGTCCGCCTCCTCCTGAATGGTCACGATATCCTTTTTCATATGTATGCTGTTTCGCAGAAGAAAACCGAGCGATTCCACCATTTTTGAGATTTGCTTTTGCTGATTCGCCTTAGCCAGCCAATTGATGGACTCGAGCGTGTTATATAAAAAATGCGGATTGATCTGGGCTTGCAGTGCTTTCAATTCGGTTTCTTTAATAATGAGCTGTTTTTCCACATTTTCTTCCATCAGCTCATTAATCCGTTTCATCATGACAGTAAAATGGCGGTTCAGCATGCCGGCCTCATCCTGTGTATGTTCCGGCAGAGAAAGCGACACACCTGCTTCAATGCCGCCGTGCTGCACCGATTTCATCGCGGTCACAAGCTGTTCAATCGGCTCCGTGATGCTGTTGGCGATTTTCCTTCCGAAAAGCAAAACCACACAGAAAAAGAGAAGAAAGCATGTGCCGATCACTGTTTTCATAAAGGAAATTTTTGCGAACATCTGATCAAAGGGGATAACGTTATAGTAGCTCCAATTTTGGTAGGATGATTGAAGGTAAGAAATAAAGTAACGTTTGCCATTCTTTTTTATCAAGTCATAACCGGGGTGCTTCAGCGTCTCTTTTGCTGCCTCAGGAACATGCGCTGATGCATGTGCCGTATACACCAAATTACCGCCTTGGTCAGCAATCATAATGTCTCCGACTGAATCGCCCCAATCCTTCGGCACATCACGAATCATCTGTTTTACATTGACCTGGATCAGCACCATGCCCAAGCCGTTCAAACTCAGCTGGTGATAGGACCTGATCTGCCGTGCTGAAATCAGGACAGGATCTGACCCGCCGAGCGTCATCCAAAGATTTCTTCCATTTTTCGCTTTCGCTCGCTTAAATACCTCTTCCTGCTCCTGCTGCAAAAGATCTGAAGAACTGCTTCCGGCTGAATACTCTGAGCCGCGGGCATCAATCACATGAATGGAATCGATGTACTTTTCATCGCTGGCATATCCCGCAAGCTGATCCCACAGCTCCTGCTTCATTTGATATTGATCATACGTATCATCCCGATTTTGCATACTCATGATGCGCTGAATCTGTTCGTCTGTAATGATTTCATATGACACATCCTCTATCTTCTTCAGCTCGTCTTCGATCCTTTCAGAAGACATCCGAAGCACCTCCGAGGACTTGCGGTAAATCTGCTCATCATACACATGAAAGGCATACTGGACCCCGCTGTATACAAACAGAAAGGATACGGCCATAATCAACGATAGAAACACAAACAGCTTATCCTTAATCTTCATCCGCCTGTACCAGCCAGCAACTCTTTTCTTCATGCCGCCTTTTCTTTCTCCTGCCGCTGATCCATTGACCGAAACGCTTTAAAGGACAGCTTCGTTAAGATCAGGCTGAGTAAACTCCCGCTGAAAAACAATAGAAACGTGACATGAAACAGAACGAGACAAAGCACACCGACAGCGCCCGCCGCCATCAAAAGCGTTACCGCCGGACGGCTGAAAGCAATGAAAAAGCTGATGCTCAGCACCTCTCTGATTTTTACGTCAAAATGAGAAAATACCGGGAACACATACAGCACAACAAACGCGAAAATCAAACTAATGCTCAGGAATACATTGACGAGCACAGGCTGGTCCATCTGAGCCGCTATCCGCATATCCGCAAACAGAAACAGGGCAGCCGTCACAACGATAAGCCCGAGGATCTGTGATGCCCGCCATTCCTTTTTAAACGTCCGAAAAAAGACAGAAAACACCGGGGCATCTGTATTCCCCTTCGCCCATTCTCTCGCCACTGTAAACATCGCGGCAGTAGCGGGCATCAGCCCAAACACAACCAGGCCTGCAAGAGAAAACAAAATCCAAAGCACATTCAAATAGGCCAGTCTCATCACCCACGTACAAAAACGATTCAGCCCATTTGTCACACTGTGTATCATCAACATCACCTTCCTGCTTTGGAAAACGCTTTCATTTTAAAGTAATATGTATTTCTCCTTTCGAAAGAAAATTCCTGCCGGTCTGTGAAAATTTCGACATGATGAGAGACAGCAGCAGCCTTATCTTTTCCAGTAACGCCGGATGGCCTTATCGATCAAATATCCGGCAATGGCTCCGAAAATGACATTGAATCCAAGCATTCCGAGCGCAGCCCCTTCCCAGCCGCGTGCATATACGAGGCTCTACCAGATCAGAAACACACCAAGGACGATCAGCCCGGCCTACATCCATTCCGGCCGACTTTTGTCAGGAAATCTCATCCGCATCAAAACGGATACGCCAGCAAACAGACAAGCCGTCACGATCCCTGTCACAAATAATATTGGCCACAACATCGCCTGCCCTCCCTTTTAGAAAAGACAAAAAAGCCCCCTGCAAAGGACGCTTATTCTGCCGTAATCTCTTTCTCAAACAAATGATATCCGGACGCATCAGCACCCATGAATTCATATCCCATACGCCGATAAAAGGAATGCAGGGCGTCACTATCAGCGACACAGTCAAGCCGGATCCGCGTTTTTTCCGGAAAGTGTATGCCCGTCTCCGCCCACTGAAGGACGCGGGCTCCAAGCCCCTGTCCCGCAAACCGGCGGCTTACTGCGAGGCGATGCAAATAAATGGACTCCTCATGCCCATCGTCTCCCCAAAGCGTCCGGTCCCACTCGCTCGGTTCAGGCAGCAGCATCACGACAGCCGCAAGCTCTTCATCTTTTTTAAACACAAACACATGTCCCTTTTCAATTGACCCCGTGATATCATGTATATCTTGCCCTTTCAGAAGTCCGCTCCATTGGTTAGAACCCCGATCCCGGAGCCATTCAGCTGTTCGTACGAGCAACCCGGTAATCGATTCTGCATCCTCATAGACGGCCGGACACGCGTAAAATCCATCTGCAATCGTTTCGTTCTCAATCTTAAAAGCTGACATAAAGGCCTCCCAATCAAAAAGTAAGCTTGCACACACACCTTGATTATAATGCAGACCAAACTGCAAAAACAGACCATTTTCTCTGTATGTAAAAGGGTGTATGAAAGAGAGGCCAATCTGCCTATTAGAAAATCTTCTTTTTATCCCGTTCTTCTTTTAAAATTTCAACCGCTTCTCTGAAGCGCATAGAGTGTACGATTTCACGCTCACGCAAAAAACGCAGGGAATCGTTTAAATCAGGATCATCCGAAATATCAATCAGCCATTGATACGTCGCCCGCGCCTTTTCTTCTGCGGCAATATCTTCGTATAAATCGGCAATCGGATCGCCCTTCGCTTGGATATAGCTCGCGGTAAACGGCACGCCCGCCGCATTATGATAAAAAAGCGCGCTGTCGTGATTGACGTAATGATCGCCAAGCCCAGCTTCACGCAGTTGCTCCGGTGTGGCGTCTTTCGTTAACTTATAGACCATGGTCGCAATCATTTCCAAATGGGCAAACTCCTCCGTGCCGATATCTGTTAAAAGACCGATGACCTTATCAGGAATCGTATAACGCTGGTTCAAATACCGGAGAGCTGCGGCCAGCTCGCCGTCCGCTCCGCCATACTGCTCAATCAAATACTTCGCCAGCGTCGGGTTGCACGTACTGACCTTGACAGGGTATTGCAGCTTCTTTTCATACACCCACATTCAGGCATTCCTCCTTATACTTGCCACGGCCATGGCCCTTTTCCCCAATCCCAATCCTTGCCCGCGGGGCTGTTGCCGAACTGCAGAAGCGGTCCGTAAGAGGATTCGAACTGTCTTTTTAAGTGCCTTGAATAGCCGGAATATTGATTGAATTGCTTCAGCGCATCTTCATCATGAGGATGTGTATTCAAATAAAGACTCAGCTCAACAAGCACAAAATCAGCAGCCTGTATTTGCTCTAGCTGACGATAATATTCGGCATCAACCTTTTTTGCCATGTGCGTCTCCCCCTCGATAAGGGTTTTCATAAAAATCATAGAGATCCTTCCAAAGGGTGCCTTTTCTCAAAGCCTCCATCGGCGAAAACTGCTCCATATGCTCAGGCTGAAAGGTCATATAAAGGTTAGGGGGCGTTCTGTAATATTTCTTCCCTATGGGCGGACAGGGATCAAAACGGCTGTGAAAGGGCGTATATGATTTGACAGGCGTAAACGGCTGCATATCCTTCATTCCGGCTCCTCCTTTCTCAAAAACAATGACCTTAATAGGTATGAGGCAGGAGGCATGATTATGACTGAAACACGACTTAGCTTTTTCAATAAGAAGACCTTCGGAAGCGCCGAAGGTCTTTCTAGACTACTTAGTCCAAAATGAGATCAGTGTTTCCAATACACAGCATGAGCAGCCGCAAACTCTGATAGCGAACGAGGGTCTTTTCCCGTCACACGCTTCACTGTATCCGTTACCCGATGTTCCGCACCATGGCTGATTGCCTCATCAAGCCCCGCCATAAATCCCGCATAATCAGCCGGCAAACCAGCTGCTTCCATCCGATTCTGCAGCTCGGAACGAGAAATGATGACATGCTCCACCCGGCGTCCCGCCGCTGTACCGATAATCTCTGCCGCTTCGGCATAGCTCAGCGCCTCAGGTCCTGTCAGGATATGATGTGTCTGATGAGGGACGGCATCAGTCAAAGCACGCACGGCTGTTTCTGCAATGTCATCAGCATCAATGAATCCTAGCTTTCCCTCACCCGAAGCCGTGATGATGCGCCCCTCAGTTTGAATCGACATTCGATGCTGGACATTGATGAAATTTTGCATAAAGTATGAAGGCCGCAGCACCGTCCATTCGGGAAATTCGCGCACTGCCTGATGAATCGCGCCAAACACGGGGCCATTCTCAGGAACAACAGACGCACTTAGCATCACTACACGCTTTGCACCGAGACGCTTTGCCTCCTTTAAAAAGGGGAGCACATAGGGAGCCGGATCAAATACACCGACCGGAGCAACAAGATAGATCTGTTTTACCTGTTCCAGAGCAGGCGTAAAACTGGAGGCGTCCTTCCAATTAAAATACACATACTCAGCATCAGCAAGCGCGCCCTTTTTCCGGCTCGCAATACGCACCCTGTGTCCCAGCTTTATTAAACGGCTGGCGATTCGGCTGCCGACTGTGCCGGTCCCGCCCGTGATTAAAATCGGATTCTGTTTCATCATTTCCCACTCTCCTCTGTTTGCAAAAATGATCCTCCAAAGGCCTCTTTTACAACAAGCGGATTCCAATAATCCCTATATCGCACAATACGGCCGTCTCTCGTTTCGATGACACTGATATAGCTTTGGCGATAAGGCAGTCCAGTCTCAATCACATGGCCGTCACATTGAAACTCCGCAATCACCGTATTCGTATCTGCTGAACGGTACACTGTCGGAGCGGTAAATGAAGAAAGATGGATCTGCTTAGGATAATCCTTAATATAATCGTAAATGGCCGCTTTTCCTTCTATTCTTTTTGGTGATCCCTCCGGCGCATAAGGAAACTCAAATACAGCATTCTCATCCCAAAGCTCCGTCCAGCTCTTCATGTCCTTCTCAAGCATATAAGCCATAAACTTTCTCAATGTTTCACATGCTTTTTCAAACTCATTCATCAACATTCATCATCACCTCATTTTTATTTCTAGACTATTCAGTCCAAAAAGTACATACATGGGCAAAGAATCCTTTACCACATGTTAATCAAGCACTGATAAACTCACGTCAACATGGTCCTGAAGCCGATCTATATCAGACGTCACTTTCGCAACAAATGTCAGAGACAGCCTGCTTTGATTCAGGTACCGGGCAAGCGCAGATATATCAGTATCTTCGCCATTCAATTCTCCTTGATCCTTCGCCCTTAAAAGCGCCTGATAAAAAGCTTCCTCAAGCTGCTTGGATTGTCTGTCAAAATACCGGGCAAGCTCAGGGTCATGCGGAATCTGTTCAATCGCGCTGTTAATGATATAGCACGCCTTCGCCCGTTCAGGATCCCTCAAAGCATTGACACCCTCTTGAAAAATATTACGAATGGCTTCCTTTACAGATCCTGGCGCTTCAAGCCTTTCCATAACGGCAGTGTTTTTCCCTTCAAGATACGTTTTCACAGCGGACAAAAACAAATCACGCTTCGTGCCATACGTATCATACAAACTTTGGCGCGCAATGCCTAAATGAGAGAGCAGATCCTGAAGAGACGTTCCTTCGTAGCCATACTCTCCAAAAACCTCTATCGCCCTGTGAAGAACAAGCGCCGTATCAAATTCTTTATTCCTCCCCAAAAGACTATCACCTCCTGAAACAAATGTTACCAGTTTCCAGACTGAATAGTCAAGAAAAAAGCTAAAAAAACACTCTTGATCTGCAAGAGTGTCCTCTTTTTATCATCATCTTCTTTATTTATAACCGTCTTTTCCCCAGTGGCCCATATGGTGGTGATGGTGGCCATAATGACCATCATGATGGTGGTGATGATTATCCTTTCCAACATGGTGATGATGGTGATAATAGTGGTGATGGCCATCATTTTCATGGTGCATGTTCGGATAGCTTCCAGCTCCCGGAGAGCCTCCATAGCCGCCGCTTGGGTAACCGCCGTACCCACCATATCCCGGATAGCCGCCGACTCCTCCATGTATGCCGTGATCTGGGTAGCCTTGCATGCCATAGCCCGGGTGGCCTCCATACATGCCATAGCCCGGATAGCCTGTGCTTTGCATGCCATAGCCCGGGTGGCCAATACCAAAGCCCTGATAATGACCAAAACCAGGTCCGCCATACATATGTCTTGTATCAGTCATATTCACTCTCTCCTTCACATAGGTTACAGTCCAGAGTATGAGAATATCTTATAGATCGTATAGGCGGCCGCCTACATACAGCTAAAACAATTTCCGGGACAAAAAAAGCAGGCCATAACAGCCTGCTCACTCCTTACTCACCTAAATCAACGTTATGATATACCTGCTGAACATCTTCCAAATCTTCTAATGCATCAATCAATTTTTCAAACTGTTCCTTTGCATCATCCGGAAGCGTTACTTCACTTTGCGCAAGCATTGTCAGCTCCGCTACTGTAAATTCCTCGACACCCGCGTTTTTAAACGCCTCTTGCACCGCATGGAATTGATCAGGC
Organism: Bacillus sp. FSL R5-0576; assembly: GCF_038004765.1. Taxonomy (NCBI): domain Bacteria; kingdom Bacillati; phylum Bacillota; class Bacilli; order Caryophanales; family Bacillaceae; genus Bacillus; species Bacillus sp. FSL R5-0576. Next base: position 638,178 of record NZ_JBBORU010000001.1, on the reverse strand, counting down.
TCGGCATACACGATCGCGCTGTCATCCTCTTCTAAAATGTCACGTACATCAACATCCGCTTCCATCAGGATTTCAAGCGCTTCGTCAGCCGTTTTGCCTTCCACACCGATTACAGCCGTCGCGTCAAACATGTAAGCAACAGATCCGCTCACACCCATGTTTCCGCCGTTTTTCCCGAACGCCGCACGCACTTCCGGCGCCGTACGGTTTACATTATTCGTCAGCGCATCAACGATAATCATTGATCCGTTCGGCCCGAAGCCCTCATAACGAAGCTCATCGTAATTCTCTTCCGCTCCGCCCTTCGCCTTCTCGATCGCACGTTCAATGATGTTTTTCGGCACGCTGTAAGTCTTCGCACGCTCAAGCACAACCTTCAGTGCCTGGTTGGATTCCGGATCAGGCTCGCCCTGTTTCGCCGCCACATAAATCTCACGGCCAAACTTCGCATAAATCCGACTCGTATTTGCGTCCTTAGACGCCTTCTTCTCTTTAATATTGTTCCACTTACGGCCCATGATGTTCCACTCTCTTTCATATATATCAATCTAAATACTGTTATTCACTTTATCCATTATACCTCAAATGGTTTGGTTGTTTCGAGTGTCTTGCGTTAGAAATAGAAGGAATGCCGCGATGTGGAAAATGGAACGTCTTCCGTAAAGCAAGAAAAAGCCCTAGCTAAGGGCTTTCTTCTGATCACTGAGTTTGTAAGGGGAATGATCGATATACGTCGTATTTCGATCTGTTGATTCCTTAAATCCGCCGGAGTTTGTCAGGGTTGGAAACGACATGCTTCCCAATAATAGAGTAACAGCCAGGCACATCATCACTTTTTTCTTAATAGGCATATAAACACTCTCCTTTTAGAATATCTTCTTGGGCTTTCAGCACTTTCCGATAAAACGCAGCGGCTTGTTCAAAGTGACAGCTGCTTTCAAAAACAGCGGCAGCACTCCGGGCACATGCTTCAATGTAAGCGTGCAGGTTCTTTTTTTCGAAATAGCTTAAAAGATCATGAATTTTTCGTTCATCAACAGTCTCCTTGTACACGGCCTGCAAGAACAGAAACAATTCTTTATAAAATTTGTGAGAACGTGCTGTGATATGGTCTAATCCTTCCTCTATGAACTGAAACGCCTTCTGTGTTTGGCCCGCTTTACATAATGTCCAGCTTAATCCAAACAAGACTTTCGGAAGCAGATCAGGCACTTTCTCTCTGCTTACTTTCGCCGCTTTTTGGAAATGTTCTACAGCCATCTGATCGTCTCCTGATCTGTCATAGCTGTTTGCAATGTTCAATAGAGAAATGGCGATAAACCTGTCATTTTGAATGTCCATTGCCAATTCCAGCGCCGCCTCTAAATGCGGGAGCGCTTTATCATAATGTTTGAAATCATCATAGTTGCCGGCGATCACAAACAAGCTTTGTATCGTTCTAATGCTGTATAGAGGATGGTTTTGATAAATGTCCAAGGCTTGAAGAATATGATGCATCGACACATGGGTTTGCTTCATGTGATAATACGCTTCTGCCACTTTAAAATGGAATTCGGCTTTCTCAATATCATCTGACACAAACGGCAGTTCTTTCTCCGCCTCGCGATAATATCCGATCGCTTCCACATATTCTTTTTGGTCAAATTCATACATGCCGCGGAAAAACAAAGAGTAGTATTTCAAAAGGCCTGTGAGTTTTTTCTGAGGGGTCTCAATCGTTTCAAGAAGCTCTGTCACTGTAGGGCGATTCCCGTATGTTTGTCCCGGCTCCAAATAATCAAGCATCAGCTGGTGCCGAAAACACATCAGAGAATAATAGATCAGCAAATCCTGGTCTTCTTCCATTTGCTGAATGTCCTGCTCCACCTCCGCTTTCAGAATCTCAGCATCCGGAACACTGAACTGGCGAATCATTTTATACCATTCATTAATCTTAACACCTACACGCGAAGACGGTATGGCTTGACTCAACGGCTTCCCTCCTTCTCTATGAGATATGTCATATTCTATCAATCCCAAATTTTGAAAACAATACAGAAGGAAGAAATTGTTTTTTCATCCTGTCAATTTGTTTTTTTCATAAAAAAGAACCCTTTATGCAAGGGTCCCATGTCAATCTTATTTCAAATACGTATTCACCAGCTCGTAACAGCGCTGATTCTTCGTTTTACTTGTTCTAAAAAAGCAAATACGTCCTTAGCAGGCATCAGGTTTTCCAGCAATTGAATGACATTCTTTTTCCCCACAATTAACTCCTGATCTTTTAACATTACAGGCGTTTCCTTAAACACATGCCAAGGATAAAATAACCTGAGAAAAGGATCTGAAAAATAAATCCCTTTGTCTGTTAATGTGATGCCATCTGTTTGCTTCACGGGAAAAGTACTCCAGAAGGAGATCATCTCCTGATCCTTAGGAATATGCAGCCGTTTTCTCAATCGTACCTCTCTCTTTTCAGAAATCTCGTTACCGACCAGTAGCCCATTGGTCAAACCGAACATCTTGTCATGGCTGTTCTGAAACAAAATACTGATTTCCCTCAATTCACTGGCAGAAACAGATACATGATCTATCTGGGGTTCCGTAAGCAAATCCAAGTCATTTTCACTAAGAAATTGCTGAATTATCCTCAACAGCTCTGCCAACAGATCCGCAGGATATGAACTGAAGCCGACATCAAAAACCTCTACTCCATCAAACCAAATCTCATAATCATCCATCGATTTAATCGATTGGATATCAGTGAATGCTCCCCAAGTCACACATCCCTCTTGTTCTCCAAATCTCTTCCAGTACAATCCCTTACTCGTAAACATAACAAAGCTTTTCGCTTTACTTCCCATGGAACAATTCAGTAAGGCCGTCACCGTTTCTTTCTTCGATAACGGGAATAACTCACACGCATATGTCAAAAGCTCCTCAGGGACAAATCCGGTAAAGAACTTATCTTTTTGATACATTGAACACAAATCACTCAAATATGAACCACCCATTGCTTCATCGTCCTCCTTTTGGTTCATATACGCGTACTTTGAATGAAAGTTTCATAGAATTTCGACACTGTTATCAGCAAAGATCAACTCTTGAACAAAAAAGAAAAAGACGCTAAGAGCTTTCACTTTAATCAACCACAACAAAATCCTGAACCTTCACCTGTTCCTCAGGCAAATCAAACTGATAAAGCATCTCCTTAGAATGGATATCAAACACACCCACGTATCCGCCGATGCCCTTTTTATGCTCTTCCTGGGCAACTATATACAATAGATTCCCCTTAAACTTCGCTTCCATATAAGGGAAATTCAAACTATATGTATGAAAAGAAAATTCCTTCCCATACTCCAGCAAGTTCGCCTCACCCTCTTTGTCTTCGTACGTAACGTAAAAACTTCCGCTTTCTTTGTCATAGTATACGGTATCAGCGTATTCAAGATCATCAGGATACGGAATATATGTCGTTTTCCATGTCCCTTTTTCAATCACAGTCAATTCATGCTCCGAGCTCGCAACAATAAATTCCTTCGAGTCTGCGAATTGATCAGCGTATGAGGCTAAGCTCAGGGTCTCAATCATTTCCTCTGTTTTTCTGTCAATCACGTAAATAGACATGCTTTGAATGATATAAATATAGTTCTCATCACTGGCCCCCATCGTGACAAGCGAAGGCAAGGTAAGGGTATATTCCTTTTTCGTTTTTCTGTCGTTTATGTGGATCTCATTTCCCGTCGTATCAACATTATAGGCCTTAACAGACACATCCTTCCCCTCATACCAAAACGCAAATGGATCTGACAGCGGATGCTCTTTGATCACATCCTTCTCCAGCGTGTAGTAAAAAGGCTCGTGTTCCGCCAATAATACAAGGTCTGTGGATTTGTATGACTTCATTTGAATATAAGGAACATCCGCCACCTTAAACGTGCGCCTGTTAAACCGTTCGCCTGTAGAGGTTGAAAGCAGCGTGCTTTCTTTTATGAAAGGATTGGAGTAGATAAAAAAGATGCGGTCTTCTTCGGGGTGGATGGTGGAAGATTGGACAGGATGCGTATTTTTATTTTGAATGGAAATATACACAGTCAACATAAAAACACTTGCGAACAAGCCCAATAGTATAAAACGCTTTTTCACACAAGAAACTCCCAGTAAATGGTTAAAAACTCTATATCGTTTTCAACATGCCCTGTACATATCCCTTGTAATCCAATAAAAAAAAGAACTTCTCCATGGAAGTTCTCACTTATTTTTCTCATAGGATTGTTTGATCAATCCCATGATATATTCTATGTTTTCGTCATCTTTTATGAAAATCTCATAGTCGCCATTTCCCCAGTGGCCGGTCTTAGAGACATCGCGCATTCTCTTCTCGGGATCATGCAATTCTCCCTTTTTCATATTCACCCACAGCTTAAGTCCGCTTTTTAAAAGAAGAATGTCAGTGAAATTTCGCTTATTTGATGTAAACGCAATATAAAGCTTTGTCGGTTTGATTGAAATATGATCGTCCAAATTAAAAATGAATTCCTTTAGCTGCTGATAAAGCTCTATGATGTCAAACGGTTTATCTGCAAGATGATCCTCTTCAGAAAACACTTTAATTTCTTTGCTGACCTCTTGAATGGTCTCACTTTGCTGCGAAATGGTCTTAATCGACTCGGAGACGCCATCAGCCTTCATTTGATTCAACTGGATCAGATCATTTTCGTACCTTTTAATCTCCCATAATTCAATTGGCAGGTCTTTAAAATGGATGGATTGCTTTTGATACACCGTAAAAACAGGTGAAATAAAAATGACCTTCGACTGCGACCAATCCACATCATCCCGCTTTAACGGACGATCATGATTCTCATTGTACTCAAGAATGAAATCAGCTTTATGATTGAGCATTGCCGCTAAATAGGCGTAGCCCTGGTCAACAACACTGAAGTTCTTCGTATTTTTATACTCGATAATCACAAAAGATTTCGTCTCAGCATCAAACGCTAACGTATCAATGCGGAAATTGCTAATCCTGAATTCAGATTTCACAAAACTGAGCCCCAACATTTGCTGAAGATTGGTCTCAAATAAATCCTGAATCTCTTTTTCTTTTTTAAACGGTTTCTCGCGAATATCTTCTAGCTGATTTTGGTTGTTTACTTTATAGAGATACATGCTGGGCTCCTTTTATTTTACTAGTTCCATTAAGGTTTCTAAGGATAGACTCGAAACCGGATTTTGCGTTTTTGTTTTCAGTGTACTTCCAATTAAATAAGAATAGTCACGGCACTCTGCCAATTGAAACCGGACTCTATTATTCGTTTTAGTGATCTTGGCGGGTTCTTCAGATTCCCAAGCGTCAACGATCTTGTAAACATTTAAAATCACACCGCTCCGAACAACAATTGCCCGTTTACATTCCTTTGCTCTGGACAATTTCATATCCCAGTTCCCGCAAGCGCGGTTCGTTAGCGTGTCGCCTTTTTGAATATCCTTGATCTTTATGATTAAGAAATCTTTACCCAAATGAGCTCTTCCCCTTTTTATTGATCTATCATCATCTTATCAAAACCATGCACTTAGACACATGCCAAATGACTCATTTTTCCACCAAAACACGTTCTCACCCCCACCCTCATCCCGCCCCGTGGTAAAATTTTGATATTGAGTGAACAAAAGAAGGGAAATGGTCATGAAAGTATTTGAAGCGAAAACACTGCTTTCGGAAGCGACAGACCGTGCAAAAGAGTACAAAGAACTAAGAACGCAAATGGTAAATTTGAGAAAAGCGTTAAAAAGCGTCGCTGATCTCAGTGACAGCGAATTTTCAGGAAAAGGCGCCAGCAACATCAAAGCCTTCTATCACGACCACGTCGGCGTCACCGACCAGTGGATCGACTACATCGATATGAAAATCGCATTTTTCAACAGCATCGCCGGAGCCGCCGAGGACAAAGGCCTCTCAGACGCATACATCGAAGAATCCTTTCTGGAGCACGAACTGGCAAATGCAAATAAAAAATCAAAATCTATCATGTCCGAACAGAAAAAAGCGATGAAAGACATCTTAAACGATATCGACGACATCCTCCCGCTCGACCTGTTTTCAACCGAAACCTTCAAAGACGAGCTGGCCGATGCCAACGACAAACGCAAAAAAACACTGGAAAAATTGGACGCCTTGGACGAAGACCTGAAAACAGAATACGCCCTGTCTGAACCAAACGAACAATTCATCAAATCCGACTTCCAAAAGCTCCAAGAAGCAACGGGCAAAGGCAAAAACGCCACACCCATCCACTACAACGCCAAGGCTTACCGTGAGAGCGACATACATAAGAAAAAAGGCGACATTGAAAAGCGGACTGAGGCTTACTTGAAGATTAAAAAAGAGGAAGCGAAGGAACGCGAGATTGAAAAACTGAAGAAAAAGCTTGCGGATGGGGTATCTGACCCTGATGAATATTTAGAAATTGCGAAGAAGATTGGGTATGAGAACCTTGAGCCTGCACAGTTACAGTATGTGGTGCAGCTTGAGCAAGCAAAACAGCTCGAAGAAGTTGGTGAAACCACATGGGAAGTTCTGAAAGGAGTTGGAGTCGGTCTCTACGATGTCGCTAAGGATACTGTGACTGGTGTTAAAGATTTAGCTGTCGGAGCGTGGGAGTTTTCCCAGCTCTCCGAAGAACAAAAATTAGCCAAAACAATTTCAACTGTATTGAAGACACCTTCCTATGCAAAAATCATATGGACAAACATAGCAGATTCATGGAATGATAAAATGGTTAACGGTGATGCATACTCACGATCTCATTATATTACCTATGTGGTCGGGAGCCTCGTCGGACTAAAAGGTGCTGGCTCTGTTGTGAAAGTAACAAGTAAACTTGGTAAAGCAGGTGCTGCCAAAGTCGATAAAGTGCTTGAAGCTGGAGAAAAAGCTACTACTAAACATGTAAAGACAGGAATCCAGAAAACAAAAGATTTCAGCAGTGCTTTAAAAGGTAAAAATCAAGTCGCTTTTGCAGGGATTGCTCAGGATATTGAGAATACGCATAATGTAAAGAATACATCGCTTCTGAAAAAAGAAATTGAAGAACAGAAATCAAATGCATTGCAAAAAACTGAAAGAAAAACACAGAACATAAAGAAACCTAGAAAAACAATAATTCCTACAGTAAAAAGTGGTGAATTTAATAATTGGTTCAACTCATTAACAACGAAGCAACTTGATGAGCTTTGGACAGATAAGAAAGTTAGAAGAGCAATTGAAAGACAATTGAGAGCACCCGGCGGCATGCACGAATGGCATTTAGTTTCTAGGGCCCCTACTTTCAAACATTGGGGAGTTACAGCTGAACAAATTAGAGATTTAAGAACTGCCATAAACAAAGTCGAGTTTGTGAATCCAGTTGGTAAACACGGAGGATTGGGTTCAACCGCTGCTCATAATGAATTGCTAGGAATTATTGATTCATCCTTAAACTATAATATGTTTGTCCGAAGATTAAATAATTGGGCGAACTATAGGCTAAAAGGTGGAGCGGCAGCACTGCCAGAAGGATTAAGGACTAAATAATGGGAGGTTAATATGGAACGTCAAAATTTCGTATCATTGTGGATTGGAAGTATAAATGATGATGAATCATTAAGTAAATATGTTGAATTAGATTACAATGAGGATGAAGGTGATTTTCTCCCTTCCCAATTTTTAATTGATTTTGATATAGATATCGATGAATTAGATGAAGATTTTATAGAAAAAGTTGCACATGAAAAAAATTGCAATAATTTATCTGAACTAATTGGCGGCTGTTCGTACGATAGTGTCATCTTACCTCGATTTGAGAACATAGTAGGTACCGCAATTCCTGAACACATCAATGCTGCTGTTCTTTTATATAATTTTGAATATGACGGCAGGGAGAAAGAAATAAACGATAAAAACTATTCATTTAAATTTATTGGTGCAGTACCCTATGTTTAAGTAAAAAATTCTAAATAAATATGAAGCCCTCTTACTTGAGGGCTTTATTTTTATCTCATCTCACTTTATAAAAGGAGCATCACCTTGACAGTAAGAAAAGAATTAATAAAACAAATAATTTAACAATCACTGTAATAAAAACAATAAATCAAAAGAATCCAACTCCAATGGTGAAAAACATATTAAAAAGATATGAAGAGGCAAAAGAATTTATCAAACATTCAACAGAGGAACAATTCGAAGAAGACCTCTCTAAAGTTAGAAATAAACTAGACACTTTGACAAGAGCATACCTAGAATCAGCTAGCGACTACATGAATCCCATGCTCAGAGAAATACATAAAACTGAAAAGCTCTTAAAAAGTATGATGAAACTGGTAAGTCATAATCACCGCAATCTAAAATTCAAAAATTGAGATTGCACTAACCCACACAAAACCAAATATAACACCAAAACACCCAAACTCCCTTTTGCGGACAGCACCGAAAACTTTTTTTGCGGTCTCTCAACCCCTTCCTATTAAATTTCTGTATTGATAAAATTTACATAATTAGTGAGAAGAGGAAGGGTGAGAAGTTTGGGCACGATTTCGTCTCCGCACGTTGGGATGAAAATTAATGAGTGGAACCGGCATATTCAAAAGTTTAATGTGACAGATGCTGAAATGCTTAAAGCTGAGATCGAACGGGACATTGACATCATGGAAGAAGACCAAGACCTCTTGATTTACTATCAGCTCATTGCATTTCGCCATCAGCTTATGATTGACTATGTGATTCCATCTGAAGGAAACCAAATGGAGTTATCAGAATATTTAAAGAGAATTGAAGGCAGCAACAGGAAGATGGAGAAACTCGTTGAATACTACTATTACTTTTTTCAAGGGATGTATGAATTCAAAGAGGGCAATTTCTTAAGTGCCATTACATTCTATCAAAAAGCGGAAAACACCATTCCCTATATTTCAGATGAAATTGAGCGGGCGGAATTTTATTTTAAAATGGCTGAAGTGTTTTATCATATGAAACAAACCCACGTATCCATGCACTATTCTTCTCAGGCGTATAACATCTATAAAACACACGACCTTTACTCAGTCCGCCGCATACAATGCCATTTTGTGATCGCAGGAAACTACGACGATTTAGAAAGTCATGAAAAGGCGCTCCCTCACCTTGAACAGGCACTAAAAGGCGCACGGCTTCTTGAAAGCAAAAACAAGCGGATTTACGGCCAAGCTTTATTCAATATCGGAAATTGTTATCTTAAAATGGGCGAATTGACGAAAGCAGCAAAATACATGGAGAAATCGATTCTCCAATTCAAAAAATCAAATTTCAACAACTTGACACAAGCTTACCACGATTTAGCCTTAATTTATTTTCTTCAACATAAACAAGACCAGGCAATGGATTGTTTCAGAAAAGGCGTACGCTTCGCATGTAAATTCGACGATAATCTATTTAAAATTATGTTTGAAGGATTGCAGGCGCTGTTTATCAAAAAAGGAGAAGCGTCCATTTTATTAAATGTTTTCAACAAATTAGAGACATCCCAAGGATATCCTTATATGGAAGAGTTGGCATTATTAGCCGCAAAGTTTTATACTGAAATTGGGCAGATGGATGATTCTGTTATCTGTTTCAAAAAGATGGTTCATGCCCGCAAACAAATTCAGAGAGGGGATTGTTTGTATGAAATTTAAACTGACTTTGTGCGCTGTAATTGCTTTGATCGGTGTAAGCTTTATCAGTTCTTCCTTGGGAAATGAAGTAAACGTAGCATCCAGAAACATGACAAGCAAAGCTGCAAACGATTCAACGAACTCCCTAGCAGACAAAGCCATCTTTGACAAGGAAATGACGATTGCAGAAAACGGAACGCTTGATTAAGGACAAGACGCAGCTTAGGCTGTGTCTCTTTTTCTGAAGAGATAGGTGACAAGGTGATAGAATGTTTATGTTCAAACTTTCATATGCAGACCAAACAAAAGCATAAAAAAACAAGATAGGTGGAAGTAATGTAAAACCAATTAAGAGAAATTGTAAACCTCTAAGAAAAAATAAATAGCTACGGTCAAACAAATGTACTTTCTGTTGAATTCGAAGAACAACAAGACAATCTAAATGATTTGTCTCTGTTATTAACCGACATGGACAAGCTTCTAAAGAAGAGTAAATATATTGATCCTAACCGTGTTCAAGATGTTGATAGACTTCTGATCGAAATCCACAGAAGGATGAACTCACTTGAAAGGAATATACCCGAAATTAGTTATTCAAAACATGGAAACATAAGCCTTTTCCAATTTAAAAAAGGCAACACTAACAAAGAGGTTAGTTGCCTTTTCTAATTCCCAGAACCGCCACACACTCCTGATGCGCAGAGTGCTGAATAGTAGATTCAAAACAATATTGAGCAGTGGGAATTCATCTATATTTCCATAACAATTTATATAGTAAAAACGATTAAAGCGTGAAGAGGATTTTATCAATCAAGAAAAAGTTAAGGGATGATGTAGTATTAACACCCCATACTTTCTTACTGTTCCAGAAAGGTTCTTAAATTAATTTGTGAGCTCTGGTACAAAAAGATTGTAATCGTTTTTTGGATATAATAGGCCCTCAATTGTTGAAATAGATTTATCACCCATTTCCAGGTTTCTTCCTACTCTTCTCTTTATCAAACCGACTTCTTGTAGTTTATTGTTTTCATATAGCAATACAAAATTTCCTTTATATTTAAAAACATCCGTGCCAAATACCTTTGTCGAAAAAACACGAACTTTATTTCGTTTCTTTTCTTTGTATTCAACTATCTCATTTTTATTTAGTGTAAAAGAGCGATTAAAATGGGTTTCAAAAATAACTTGGAGAATGGAATTTCTAAGCCCATCAAAAAATTCCAAAGAATACATGATCTCCTTATGTGTACCCTTTATATCTAATTTTCGAATAAGTATTCTGTTCTGTCTTGAGAAAGGATAAACCTCTTTTGACTCCATAAATTTTTGAACATTACCTTGTTTATTTTCTATATTTGATTTATGTTGATGTAGGTAAGTTAATAATTTGGTGCTTTGCAATTGGTAAAAAACATTCATCCAAGCTCTATATAAATCAAAAGAATTAAAGGTTCCAGAAATATTCTTTGAAGGTAGCCTTGCAAACATTTGAAAAAGTGAATTTTCCAAATCTCTGCCGAGTTGATCTCCCTCCTCAATTAATAAATGCACCTCGCTACAATCTTGTAATTCAGTAAAACTTTTTTGAAGATATCCCTCTTTTTTTGAACATATAGCCTCAATTTTTTTATAGGCAAGTCCAAAACTATAATAGTGTTGAAATAAACATGTCTTAATCGCATCGTGATAGAGTGACCATGCTTCCGGTGATAATTTGATCTTTATGTCATTAAATCTTAGGAAAAGTGTCCTTCCAAAAGGGGATTTTGATATTTTATTTCCAAAATGATAGGCGGCTAATAAAGTGTTTATATCAATCACCTTCTTCCATACTTCTTAATCTATAAACAATTAACTCTCCTAAAAGTATATTTGCACTCAAAACGTTTTCTGGGTTTATTTTTAATTCATCCCTTCCATGCACCAGGTCATTACGATAGTCTCTAACCTTCCATAACTTACTAAAGTCTTCATCAGTTATTGGAATAGATAGATGCCGAATCAAGGTTTGAACTTTGATTTTCAAAGGAGGATCTTTAAGTTTTCCTAAACTCTTTTCTTTTATTTTCCTAGAATATTCTTCTGTAAAAGTATCACTTTGTTCTTTTAATAGTTGCTTCAACAATTTTTTGAATTCCCTAATAATTTCATCAGGCAAAAAAGGGTCGGTTTCAATTTTATCAACCAAAAATTCCATAGCTATGTTTGTATAAATAACCTTGTCTTCTATATCTTCTGCTTTCCAACTTCTATTCAACCACTTTAAAGCATTAAACAACTGCTTGTCTAAAGTTGATTGCTGCCCGGTCTGTTTTTTGTACAGTTTTTCTTCATACCAATCCAATTCTCTAAAAACTTTTTCAAATTGAGAATCGACACCTAAAGAATTATTTTCCCAGGTGTTTTTAGAATCACCCAAAATGTTTTCTACGCCTACTAGATTTTCCACATAATAGAGTGAAGAGCATTTAGGATTTTGATATAATCTTAATCTATTCCATTCATTTAGCTCATTACCTAAGTTGTATAAATTAAACACTCTTTCATTTTTGGATAGTAAAATTATCATATCGATTGCATCTTGAACTTTTTGTCTACCTAATAAATAGGCATCATATACGTTATCTGATTCGACAATTGTTTGAGCAAAAGTATCAAACTGACCAAGTAAATTATGATTATATTTCTCCTCAAATCCCTTATACATATCAAAGGCTTGGTCTTTAGTTAAAAAGGTTACACCCCCCAACCCAAATTCAAAATTATTTAGCATTAGATTTTCTATTGGAAGCAACACAAGGTAAGGAACAAATTTTACTCCAAAACCCTCTATATTAATTTGTTCCTTTAACATTCCGGAACTCCTCAATATCGCCTGTAATGGTGAATTTGGGTCTGAACCTTGAAAAGAAAAGAAATCCATCTTCTTCTTACTTAATTCATGAATAAATGAGCTTAGAAAAATTGTGATTCCATCTATACCTTTTTTCACTTCATATATTGTCCCTGCAGATTCTATAGAATTATCATTTATCCAATACCTGATAACCCAATCCTCAGAAAGGTGTATATTTTTCAAACCCTGAATAACATTTTGATTACTTTCAAATTCAAATTTCCCGTAAACTAAACCTCTTCTACTCGATATAAGTAAAGTTTTATGAGGTCTAATTAATTTACCGTTACTGTATACCTCACAGCTCCCACTTATTATATTTCTCTGTGTTGATGTCAGAATTGATAAAGACTTATATGTATCAATTTCTTTTTTTATTTTCCCATTCTCAAAATGTTCTACAATTTCGTCAATAGACTCAATAACTATATTCATAGTGTTATATTCACTATTTAAGAAATCCCTAAGATTTCTAAGAACGCTACCTATATTCGTAATCTCTACAGGAATAATTGACCCGCTAATGAAATCAAAACCGCATATCATAAATTTTTCTTTGTTTTTTTGTTTAAGAACCAAATAATGCAAAATGACAGTATCTTTGGAATATAACATCGATAAAACCAAATTGTTATTTTCAAATCCATTGTATGGAACACTATAACTATTTAGAAAAAGTGATGAGTCTAGTGGGTTCATCATTTATTACCTTCTCCTTAATTAGACTTCGAATGAAATTCACTTTACTAACGTTAAACTACATATGACGCAGTTACAAATAGGTGTGTTTTAAAAGGGACAATTACTTGCCGAATATTACTTACCATCTATATTCTACCTATTCAAAATATACATTTCCAATATATTGAATCAAAACCGAATCCCTCATGGAATCATAGGCTCTAACTTCTACTATATCCTCACAAATAGAAAGAGGGTTGTGCTTGTGGATAAAGACACATTCTTTACAACGAAACCATCAAAAAGTGTAGAAGTGAACCTTCTATATAAAAGTGATTTGAAGAAAGTAGCAGGTATGGTAGGTATTCTATACAGCAAATTTCACGAAAGAAATGAAAGTGGATGATTATTTTTATCACCAGTCGGACAAGCCAGTATTACCCGAACACTTTGATGCTTTAAAAGGTTTTCTCTAAATGTACCAATTCAATAGAATGTTGATGCTTGATGAGAGGATTTACAATAAGGAAGCTAAGTATGAAGCCCAGATTCAAAATGAACACAGAGCTGTATAATGAATTCAAGAAATTCTATGAGGAATATTACCCTCAATTCAAAATCCAAGATCTAATTTGTCAGTCATAGAAAGAATTGAAATAATAGAAGATGGGAGTCCGAGAACCCATTACCGATTCTCGGACCCTTATATATCTTCTATTTTTTCACGAGCAACACACAGCACTCCACATGATTCGTATGTGGAAACATATCCACAGGCTGCACTTCGAGCGTCTGATACCCGCCATCCTCAAGCACCCGCAAATCCCTCGCAAGCGTGCCAGGATTACAGGACACATACACCACCCGCTTCGGTTTCATCTCCACAATCGTCCGCAGGAGGGCTTCGTCGCAGCCTTTTCTTGGCGGGTCGACGACTAGCGTATCGGCCGTGATGCCTTCTTCATACCACTTTGGAATCACGGTTTCCGCTTCCCCGACCGCGAACTCTGCGTTTGTGATGCCGTTTAATTCAGCGTTGCGTTTGGCATCCTCAATTGCCTCCGGTACAATTTCTACGCCGTACACTTTTTTCGCCTGCTTTGCCAGGAAGAGAGAAATCGTTCCGATGCCGCAGTAAGCGTCAATGACGGTTTCTTCCCCTTGAAGCTCAGCGTACTCAAGCGCTTTGTCGTAGAGCACCTTTGTCTGCTCTGGGTTGACTTGGTAGAACGATCTGGCGGAGATGGCGAATTTTACGTCTCCGATGAGGTCGTAGATGTATTCTTCGCCCCAGATGACATTTGTTTCGTTGCCAAAAATGACGTTTGTTTTGTTTGGGTTGATGTTTTGCACGATGGATTTGACGTGCGGGAATTGCGCTGTGATGTCTTCGATGATCTTCGCTTTATGCGGGAAATCGTTTGTTCTTGTGATGAAAACGATCATCATTTCGCCCGTAACAACGCCGTATCTGACCATGATGTGGCGGAGCCAGCCTTTGTGGCGTTCTTCGTTGTAGGCTTTGACACCGTAGTTTGCGCAAATGTCTTTGACGGCTTGGACGGCTTCGTCGTTTTTGGATTGCTGGATCAGGCAGGCGCTCATGTCGATGATGTCATGGCTTCTTTGCTGATAGAATCCCGCGACGAGTCCGCCTTCCCGTTCTCCTACCGGCACCTGTGCTTTGTTTCTGTAGTTCCACGGGTCTTCCATGCCGAGTGTCGGATGCACGGTGACGTTTGAAAGGTCCAGCTTGCCGATGCGTTCTAAGACGTCTTTGACTTGTTTCTGTTTAAACAGGAGCTGGCCTTCGTAGGTCATGTGCTGAAGCTGGCAGCCTCCGCATTGCTTGTAAATCGGGCATGGGGCGTCCGTTCTATGCGGGCTTTCTTCCTTCAGCTCAATCAGGCGGCCGAAGGCGAACCCTTTTTTGACGCGTGTCACTTTGATTTGGGCTTTTTCCTCCGGCAGGGCGTTCGGCACGAAGATCGGAAAGCCTTGGACCTTTGCGACACCCGCTCCTTCGTGGGTCAAATCCTCAAAAGTCACGTCATAGTATTCGTTTTTTTCTACTGGGGGTTTCATTTTCATCTATAATCACCTCTAGTTTTAAGCGAAAGAAAAACTTGGCCTGTTCAAGCCAAGTTTCAGCGTGTAGGCAAACCTTCGCATTCGTTGTCAGTCCTGTGCTTCGGTGCTCACGAATTCAACATTCGCTCCGCTCCAATGCTCGTCCTTCCTAGACTTCAAAGGTTTTCAATCACGCTGAAAAGATGACAAAATCCTAAAACGAAAACTGTTTTAGGATTTTGTCAACATTCTGAGCTTGGCTTACAAAGCCAAGTTTTAGTCATCCAGCTGTTCCGCTTTCTCCTTCGGCATGACGACGTGAATGTGTCGATACAGATTCACGAATTCGCCCGGCAGCATGCCGCCGTACTCGCCGTCCAGGTTCAGCTGCATCTTTTCTGATACATTGACTTTCACGCGGTTCGCTTTTGTATAAATAATGTGCTGGTCGTTGATGTGTTCGCCGCGAAGCGCCATCGTAGCGACCCTGATAAATTCAGCAAGGTTTGCTTTCTTTAGTATCATCAAATCAAACATGCCGTCATTCAGGCTGGAATCCGGCGCGAGTTTTTCGAACCCGCCGACGGAGTTTGTCAGCGTGACCAAAAACAGCATGATTTCACCTTGAAACAGCTTGCCATCATATTCAATCTCGACTTCTGTCGGACGAAGTGAAGGCAGCATTTCCATTCCTTTTAAATAATAAGCAAGCTGGCCTAGCATTGTTTTGAGTTTGCTTGGCACGTCGTACGTCAGCTCCGTCAGACGGCCTCCTCCGGCGATATTGATAAAATACTGGCCGTTGACCTGTCCGATATCAATCGGGCGGGCAACGCCGTTAATGACCGTATCTGCCGCTTTTAAAATATCCTCTCGCGGAATGCCGAGCGCTCTGGCGAAGTCGTTTGTTGTGCCGACTGGAATGACACCGAGTGTCGGACGGTTGTCTAAAGGCGCAAGCCCGTTGACGACCTCGTTGATCGTTCCGTCTCCGCCTGCCGCAATGATCAGGTCAAACTCACGCAATGCCGCTTCCTTGGCAGCGTGTGTAGCGTCTCCTGCGCATGTCGTCGCATGGGTGGAGGTTTCATAGCCGGCTTGTTCAAATTTTTGCAGGACCTGGGCAAGATGCTTTTTAAAGATCTCCCGTCCTGAAGTCGGATTGTATATTATGCGTGCACGTTTCATTATCTCATCATCCTACTTAAGAGTATCCGATCCATTTTTACACTAACAACCTTTAATTATACTATGAGTTAAAAAAATCGCAACAAAATGTACATAATCTTACAGGTGAAAACGCACAAAAGCCTCAGCAGAGCTGAGGCTTTTTGTTTTTTTACTCTTCTTCCGTTCCAGGTTTTTTCTTGCGGAACTTCGCCAATACTTCATATACGATTGGCACGATCAAGAGTGTCAGAAGTGTTGAACTGATTAAACCGCCGATAACCGTTACGCCGAGTCCTTTTGAAATGACCTGGCTTCCGCCTTCGAAGCCGAGGGCTAATGGAATCAAGGCGCCGATTGTCGCAATGGCTGTCATCAGGATCGGACGGAGTCGTGTAGAGCCGGCTTCCAGGAGCGCTTCTCTCGTAGACAGCCCTTCCGCTTCCTTATGAATCACGCGGTCAATTAAGACAATGGCATTCGTGACAACGATACCGATCAGCATGAGCATACCGATCATTGCGTTCAGACTGATCGTTTCACCTGATACGTAAAGTCCGACCAGGGCACCGATGACTGTGAACGGCAATGAGAACAGAATCGCAAATGGCGCTAGTGCTCCGCCGAAGGTAATCACGAGCACAAGGTAAACGATCGCTATTGCTGCCAGCATAGCTAAACCGAGCTTCGTGAAAGAATCAGCGATATCCGCTGATACGCCGCCTGTGTCAATCGATACGTTATCAGGATGGTCAAGCTTATCGATTTTCTTCTGGATAGCAGCTGATACGGCTGTGACGTTGTCAGATGTAACCTCACCTGTGACATCCGCATAGACTTTTCCGTCACGTTTTGACACGGTATCTGATGTTGATCCTTCCTTCACTTTTGCCACATCGCCGATTTTGACTTCCTGGCCAGTCGCTGAAGTGATCTTTTTATTCTCTAAATCTTTCACACTCTTATACTCGTCTTTTTCTGTCTTAATGTTCACATCAAGCTCTTTGCCGTCTTTTTTCACTGTGGTGAGCGGTTCTTGCGATGTTTGTGACATTAAGGCCTGAGAAATTTGAGACGCGGTTAAACCGAGCTTGCTTAGTTTTTCTTGGTCAGCGACAAATGTGTACTCATCATATGTGCTGGAAAGGCCTGAATTTACGTTTTTCAGATCCTTTTCATCTTTCATGATTTTTTCAATGTCTTTGACCGTGTCTTTAATATCGTTTTCAGAATCGCCATACACATAGTATGTTAATTCGTTGTTATTGCCTGAAGAGCTGAAGTCCTGTGACTTCCATTCTCCGCGGTCAGATTGCTTTTGGATTTCCTTCAGAACGTTATCTTTTTCTTTATCAAAGTCAGGTGTGTCGCTTTCATATTTGATATAGAATAACGCACCGTTAGAATCTCCTCCGGCAAGCGGGCTGCCAGAGCCTAATGAATACTGAACCGTATCGACATGCTTGCGGTCAAGCAGGATTTTTTCTGCTTTTTCAGCTTCATTTTCGGCTTCTTTTTTCGTTTCACCCGGTTCTGGGCTGTATGTGAGCTGCATTGTTTTTTCTTCCTCGGACGGCAGGTAGCTGGCACCGATTAACGGTACGAGGAACAAGCTTCCAAGGAGCATCAGAACAGCGATGATAGACGTGATCCATTTGTGGCTCAGCGCCCAGTTCAATACTTTTTTATAGATGTTTGCAAGTCTGCCAGGTTTGTGTTCTTTCGCTTTAATCGGCGCACCGGTTAATGATTTTTTGAACAGGCTGTGTGCGAGCATCGGCACAAGCGTGATTGAAATCACCAGGGATGCGGCAAGCGCAAAAACAATCGTTAAGGCAAACGGAATAAACAACTCACCGATTTGTCCGCCTACAAGTGCGAGCGGCAGGAATACCGCAATTGTCACAATCGTTGATGACATGATCGGTTTAAACATTTCCTTCGTCGCTTCACGAACCAAGGCTTTTCCGCGGAGCGGCTCGTCTTTGAGTCTCATTCGGCGATAAATGTTCTCGATCACAACGATGGAGTCATCGACTACACGTCCGATGGCAACGGTCATTGCGCCGAGCGTCATAATATTCAATGTGATATCAAGCTGCTGCAGCACAAGGAGTGCGATCAGCAATGATAATGGAATTGAAATTACCGAAATTAATGTTGATTTGATATCCCTTAAGAATAAGAGAATAATCACAATCGCAAAAATAGCACCGAAAATGGCTTTGCTTAACATCGTGTCAACTGACTGTGTGATCGGCTCCGCCATGTCGAGAGTTGCGCTGTAATTGAAGCCTTTATGGTCTTCTTTGAACTTCTTCAGCTCAGCTTTGACATCGTCGGCAACCTCTACCGTATTCGCATCGTTTGCTTTGACGATGTTGATGCCGATGCTGTCTTTGCCATTTGTGCGTGAAACGGATTCAGCTTTTTTCACATCTTTAATTGTAGCAATGTCAGAAAGTTTGACCGTCGGCACTGCTGTGCTTGCGCTTTGCTGCGCCTGTGCTGCCGCTTGCGCGCTCTGAGCTGCTTGAGCACTCTGCGCCGCCGCTTGAGATGCTGCACTGCTGCCTGCACTTGAAGCTGATGCCGTCGGGATTCTCATATTCTTCAAATCTTTAATTGTTTCAATATCGCCGCTGACGACGACAGATTTTTCTTCATTTCCGAATGTGTACAATCCAAGCGGAGTTGTCACATCTGAACCTTGAATCACTTGCTTGACTGTATCTTCATCAAGGCCGTATTCCTTCAGTTTGTCTTCTTTGAAAGAGAATTCAACCTCTTCCACCTGCTGGCCTGATACTTGGACGGACGCAACACCTTCTATGCCTTCAAGCTTAGAAACGAGGCTGTCCTCCACTTGTTTCGTCAGCTCTTGCAGATTATCTTTATCACTGGACACGCTCAGCGTCAGAATCGGGAATGAATTCAAGCTGTAGCGTGAAATCTCCGGATCCTTCGCGTCATCAGGCAGGTTGACGTTTTCTAACGCTTCAGCTGCTTCTGTTTTCGCTTTGTCCATATCTTTCTCATAATCATATTCAATCATGACCGACGATGCGTTTTCATAGGACGTCGAAGTCACAACACTGACACCGTCCAAGTTCTGCACGGCTTGTTCAACCGGTTTGGTCACTTCATCAGCCACTTGGCTTGGTGTCGCACCCGGATATGTCGTGCTGATCGTCAAGTAAGGCATGTTCACGTCAGGAATAGACTCTTGCTTCATATTCATACCCGCATACAAGCCGGCTGCCGTTACAATAATCGTCATCAGCCATACGGCGAATTTGTTTTTCAGAACGAAATTAATAACGTGATTCATCATATCCTCCATTACATTTTTTATTGACTGACTGGTCATTCTATATAATACTAAACGTTATAACGCAACAACGTCAACTCATATACCAGAAAATTTTACTAAATTTTTCAAGGATTAAGGGGAAGCACGTCATGAATGAAAAAAAAGAGAGAATTATAAAAACCAGCATTCGTTTATTTGCGAAAAAAGGATTCGCAGCTACGACGATCCAAGAAATCGCCAGTGAATGCGGCATTTCGAAGGGCGCTTTTTATTTGCACTTCAAATCGAAAGAAGCGCTGCTGTTATCTGCCTGTGAATATTATATCGGTATGTCTATGAACAAAATGAAAAATATAGAAGAAGATCTCGCCGGAAAGCCGCCTAAAGAAGTTTTGAAAAAACAAATTGGCGCACAATTTGAGGATTTTCGTGATCATAAAGATTTTATCGTTCTTTTGCTTACCGAAAATATCATTCCGGAAAACCAAGAAATCAAGCAATATTTTTACAAAATTACCACAGAGACGGATAAGCTGTACCGGAACGCCTTGCTGGTATCCTATGGCGAAGGAATCGAGCGGTATGTCGCAGATCTGTCCATCATGGCTAGAGGCATTGTGCATTCCTATATGAACGTGATGGTATTTAACGGTGAGCTTAATATCGATGCAGAAGAAATCTCAGCCTTTATTATTGAGAGACTGGATGATCTTGTACAGGGACTGAGCCGTTCTGCACTCAATCCGATTGTGTCAAAAGACATTTTCAACCCGATGCCTGCGGAGAAAGACCAGCTGCTTGAGGACATTCAGAAAGTGAAAGAAAACAGCACGCTGCCCGAGGATATCACCGTGTCACTTGATGTTATCGAGGAAGAATTGACTCAGGATAAACCGCGCAAGCCGATTATTAAAGGCATGCTGTCCAATTTGACCGGAACCAACGACAAAGAAGTTGAAAGGCTTCGGGCCCTCATCTCTGTCTTTATCTCAATTTGACCATAAAAAAAGCAGCCTCTAAGGGCTGCTTTTTTTATTAGCGTTTTTTAATTTCTTCAAGCAGAATTTTGTTGACCATCGGCGGGTTGGCTTGTCCTTTGGACGCTTTCATAATCTGTCCGACTAGGAAGCCGATCGCGCGGTCTTTTCCGTTTTTAAAGTCTTCGATTGATTGAGGATTGTTGTCAAGCGCCTCAGTGACAAGCTTCAGAAGCACGCCTTCGTCAGAAATCTGAACAAGGCCTTTCTCTTTCACAATCTTCTCAGCGTCGCCGCCTTTTTCAATCAACTCTTTAAACACTTTCTTCGCGATCTTAGAAGAAATGGTTCCTTTTTCAATCAATTTGATCATGCCGGCAAGGCCTTCAGGAGTCAGGGCAACATCGGCAAGCTCTTTTTGTTCTGCGTTTAGGTAAGCTGACACTTCACCCATCAGCCAGTTAGACGCTTGTTTAGCTTCAGCGCCTTTTTGAACGGTTTCTTCGAAGAAATCAGCCATTTCTTTTGTCAGCGTCAGAACCATCGCGTCATATGCAGGCAAGCCAAGCTCTTCGATATAACGCTTGCGGCGCTCATCCGGAAGCTCAGGAATGCTTGCTTTTACGCGTTCCTTCCATTCATCATCAATGTAGAGCTCGACTAGATCCGGCTCTGGGAAGTAACGGTAGTCGTCAGATCCCTCTTTGACACGCATAAGAATGGTTTTCTTCGTTGCTTCATCATAACGGCGAGTTTCCTGCTGGATGACGCCGCCGGAAAGAAGAACCTGCTCCTGGCGTTTTTCTTCATGCTCAAGGCCTTTTTGAACAAACGCAAAGGAGTTCAAGTTTTTCAATTCCGTTTTTGTGCCGAATTCCTCTTGGCCGATCGGACGAAGAGAGATATTGGCGTCACAGCGAAGTGAGCCTTCTTCCATTTTACAGTCAGAAACGCCTGTATATTGGATGATGGATTTCAGCTTTTCAAGATACGCGTACGCTTCTTCCGGCGTGCGGATATCCGGCTCTGATACGATCTCAACAAGCGGCGTTCCCTGGCGGTTGAAGTCAACAAGAGAATAGCCGTCGCCTGTGTGTGTCAGTTTTCCGGCATCCTCTTCAAGGTGAAGGCGCGTGATGCCGATGCGTTTTGTTTTTCCGCCGACTTCAATTTCGATCCAGCCGTTTTCGCCGATTGGCTTATCAAATTGAGAAATCTGATACGCTTTCGGGTTGTCAGGATAGAAATAGTTTTTGCGGTCAAACTTCGTATCCGTTGCGATCTCACAGTTGAGCGCCATAGCGGCTTTCATTGCGAATTCAACGGCTTCTTTGTTCAGAACAGGCAGGACGCCCGGATATCCGAGGTCAATAACGCTTGTCTGCGTATTCGCCTCCGCGCCGAATGGCGTTGGAGAGCTTGAGAAAATTTTTGATTTTGTTTTTAACTCAACGTGGACTTCAAGTCCGATTACCGTTTCAAAGTTCAATTCTTTTCACCCCTTACAGTTCAGGTTTTGCTTTATGATGGTCTGTCGCTTGTTCAAATGCATGAGCAACGCGGTATACAGTGCTTTCATCAAAGTGTTTTCCGATGATTTGCAGGCCGAGCGGAAGACCGTCTGCTAATCCGCATGGCACGCTGATTCCCGGTACGCCGGCAAGGTTGACCGGAATCGTTAAGATATCGTTTGCGTACATTGTGAGCGGATCCTTCGTGTTTTCACCGATTTTAAACGCAGGTGTCGGTGTAGTCGGTCCAACAATAACATCATATTTTTCAAATACGTCTTCGAAATCCTTCTTAATCAACGTACGCACTTTTTGCGCTTTTTTGTAGTACGCATCGTAGTAGCCTGAGCTTAAAGCAAACGTTCCAAGCATGATGCGGCGTTTGACTTCATTTCCAAAACCTTCAGCGCGCGTTTGCTTGTAAAGGTCGATCAGGTTATCCGCATTGTCTGTGCGGTAGCCGTAGCGGATGCCGTCAAAGCGTGCAAGGTTCGCTGACGCTTCAGAAGATGACAGCAGGTAATATGTCGCAAGAGCGTATTTACTGTGCGGAAGAGACACTTCTTCCCATGTAGCGCCGAGACCTTCAAGGACTTTCAGCGCTGCCAAGACAGATTCTCTCGCTTCTTTGCCGACACCTTCACCAAGGTATTCTTTCGGAACGGCGATTTTCAGTCCTTTGATGTCTCCAGTTAATGAAGAAAGAAAATCAGGCACGTCCACATTTGCACTCGTGGAGTCCATTTTGTCTACGCCGGAAATCGCTTGAAGTAAAAACGCGTTATCCTCAACCGTACGTGTAATCGGTCCGATTTGGTCTAATGAGGACGCAAATGCGACCAGTCCGTAACGAGATACACGTCCGTATGTAGGTTTTAAACCGACAACGCCACAGAAAGATGCCGGCTGACGGATGGAGCCGCCTGTGTCAGATCCAAGAGAAAACGGAACTTCTCCCGCAGCAACCGCAGCCGCAGATCCGCCGCTCGATCCGCCGGGAACTGTATCCAGGTTCCAAGGGTTTTTCGTCAGCTTGTAAGCAGAGTTTTCAGTAGATGACCCCATGGCGAATTCGTCCATGTTCAGTTTACCGATTGTGACCGCTTCAGCGTCTTGAAGGCGCTGAACGACAGTAGCGTCATAAATCGGATCAAAGTTTTCGAGAATTTTGCTGGAGCATGTTGTGCGCAGCCCTTTTGTTACGATATTATCTTTTACGCCGATCGGCATACCGAAAAGAAGACCGTGCTCAGAACGGCCGTCAACCGCCTCATCAAGCTCCTTCGCGTATGCGCGCGCTCTTTCTTCATCTAATGCCAAAAAGGCTTGTACCTTATCATCAACCGCTTGGATGCGTTTATAAGATTCATCAACCAGATCAGAAATCTTAATCTCTTTTTTATGTATGAGCTGTTTTAATTCTGTGATTTTATGATCAAATAATGACATTCTTGTGTCCCTCCTTTAGTCCAGAATTGATGGCACACGAATATAGCCGTCTTTATGGTCAGGCGCATTTTTCATGACATCCTCAACCGGAAGACCTTTACCCGCTTCATCTTCTCTCATGACATTTTTCATTTTCAGCACGTGAGTTGTAGGCTCCACATTGTCTGTGTTAACCTCATTAAGCTCCTCGGCAAATGAAATGATACTGTCGAGCTGTTCAGTGAACATTTTTGCTTCTTCTTCAGTAATCGCAAGTCTTGCAAGGTGCGCAACGTGCTTTACTTCTTCTATTGAAATTCGTGACATATGATCCACCTCCACATATTTCTCCGTTAAGTCATATAATACTGATCATATCAAAAACAAGCCCTTTAAAGCAACAAAACGCCTTAAGACAGGCCTGTGTTTTCGAAACAATACCCTATATATTTTATACTAAAATGAGGCGAAGGAGAAACGAAATATTTTTCTGAATATTTTTACTTTAATTATTTTTTGAAAGCGTTTTATTCTTTATTCCCTTCTATGTTTGCAACGGTATTTCCAGCTTATGATCAATGTTTCATCGCTTGAATGGCCGGGAATACTTTGTTAGGTTAAGTTACCAAGTGCACCCGCAAAAGAATTTCTTTTGTTTTGCACTTACGCCAGGCTGCTTAACTGGCACCATCAATTTGAGAGGTGATGCAACATTATTAGAAATGAAGAGAGGGTAAAACGTGAGTATTGAAATTATTATATCTTTAGGAATTTACTTTATTGCCATGCTGTTAATCGGCTGGTATGCATTCAAGAAAACCACTGACATCAATGATTACATGCTTGGAGGAAGAGGCCTCGGACCATTCGTTACTGCTTTGTCTGCCGGCGCGGCCGATATGAGTGGATGGATGCTGATGGGTGTTCCCGGCGCGATGTTTGCGACAGGGCTGTCCACCTTATGGCTTGCTTTAGGTCTTACAATCGGGGCGTACTCAAATTACTTGCTGCTGGCTCCAAGGCTGCGTGCTTATACAGAAGCGGCGGATGATGCGATTACGATTCCTGATTTCTTTGATAAACGATTCCAGCATTCTTCATCACTGCTGAAAATCGTATCTGCATTGATCATCATGATCTTTTTCACATTGTATACCTCTTCCGGTATGGTATCTGGCGGACGGCTGTTTGAATCTGCTTTTGGTGCGGATTACAAATTAGGCTTGTTTCTGACCACCGCAGTTGTCGTATTATACACACTGTTTGGCGGTTTCCTTGCTGTCAGTCTGACTGACTTCGTGCAGGGTGCGATCATGTTTGCAGCACTAGTGCTTGTGCCGATCGTTGCTTTTACCCATGTGGGCGGCGTTGCTCCGACTCTCCATGAAATCGGCGCTGTTAACCCACACTTATTGGATATTTTTAAAGGCGCGAGCGTCATTAGCATTATTTCCTATTTAGCCTGGGGCTTGGGCTACTACGGCCAGCCTCATATCATCGTCCGATTTATGGCGATTAAAAACATTAAAGATTTGAAGCCTGCACGCCGAATCGGCATGAGCTGGATGATCATTACAGTTCTAGGTTCCGTGCTGACGGGTTTAATCGGTGTTGCATACGCCCATAAATTCGGAGTTGCTGTAAAAGATCCGGAGATGATTTTCATTATCTTCTCTAAAATCTTGTTCCACCCATTAATTACAGGGTTCTTATTGTCAGCTATTTTGGCTGCCATCATGAGTTCGATTTCCTCACAGCTCTTGGTCACAGCAAGTGCTGTAACAGAGGATTTATACCGGTCATTTTTCAGACGAAAAGCTTCTGATAAAGAATTGGTCATGATCGGGCGATTGTCCGTCTTAGTCATTGCCGTTATCGCGGTACTCTTGTCATTGAACCCGAACAGCACCATTCTTGATTTGGTCGGATACGCTTGGGCCGGCTTCGGTTCAGCTTTCGGGCCTGCGATTCTGCTCAGTCTGTATTGGAAGCGAATGAACGAATGGGGCGCGCTTGCTGCCATGATTGTCGGGGCTGCGACCGTGTTGATCTGGATTACAACCGGCCTGGCAAAATCAACCGGTGTGTACGAAATCATCCCTGGGTTTATTCTCAGTATGATTGCCGGCATCATTGTCAGCATGATCACAAAACGTCCTGCAAAAGCCTCTTACCGATTATTCGGTGTCATGGAAAAGCTGTTAAAACGCAAAAAGTAAGCAATAAGCCATCAAGCGCAGCTTGGTGGCTTTTGTGCCCTTGTTTTGCTATAAATACTGTGAGAAAATCATATTTATTTAAAAACACCATAGAGAAGGGGGAAGTTTGCTGTTGAGCTGGTATATTGATCCTGATATTTTATTGAAATTGGGCATTGCCACATTGATTGGCATGGTCATCGGGCTTGAACGCGAATTAAAAAATAAGCCGCTCGGATTAAAAACCTGTATTGTCATCGCAGTCAGCTCATGCATGCTGACGATCGTCAGTATTAATGCGGCATATCATTTCCCTAAATACTACCGCATCATGATGGATCCGCTTCGTCTGCCGGCACAAATCATCTCCGGCGTCGGGTTTATCGGAGCCGGTGTCATCCTGCGAAAAAGCAATGATGTCATTTCCGGCCTGACGACATCGGCCATGATCTGGGGGGCAGCGGGGCTCGGGCTTGCTACGGGAGCCGGTTTTTATAAAGAAGCGTTTGCCAGTCTTCTGTTCATCCTGATCAGCGTGGAATTTCTCCCATGGGTGGTCAGAAAAATCGGCCCCGACCGCCTGCAGGAAAAAGACATCCGCATCAGAATGTCACTTTCTGATAAAGACAAAATGACAGAGATTTTAAAAGAAATGAAAAGAAGAGATATCAAAGCACACTCCGTTCGGATCGACGACCTAGGCGAAAAGGATTTTCCAATTATGGAAGTGAAGGTCCGCGTCCATAAAAACAGATACACGACCGACGTCTACTATGACATTAAAGCCATTGAAGGCGTAGTCGGCGTGAAGTGTGATACATTATAAAAGCCAATGGGACTGGAATCCCATTGGCTTTTTCTATCTACACCAGTGCTGAAAAATCAAATGCTGTAATCGGCGTGCCATTCTCTATATCTCTTCTGAAACCGGCCAGCATTTCTTTTTCTTCTTCTCCTATTGTGTTAAGGTCAAACATCTGATGCAGCAATCCGTAAATCAGCATATGGCGAAGACGGAGGAAATCAGGTATTATCATCAGCCATGCAGGGTCAAGCTCATTTTCCTCCCAGTACCCTTTCATAAAATGCGTCATAAATTCTTCTGTAAACGCAGCTTTATCATCATATGGCACAACCGGATACCACAGGACATTGTAGAGAAGAATGCTAATATCGTTAACAAACCAGTTGTAGCCGATATCATCAAAATCAAATGCCGTGATTTTGCCATGATCCCAGTTAAAATTGCCATGGTGCAGATCCGCATGCACCAAGCCGTAGCTGTCCTGGCTTTTCGGGAGCCTCCGCAGTTCATTCATCAAAGAATCGGCTTGCTGAAACACCTTTATCTGATCTTCAGGCACATATTTTCTCAGCTTTAATTGCTCCTCTTCATCCCATTCCTGTCTTTTGAAAGAGGGATTGCTCAATTTGTAACTTTTTGTCAGGCTGTGCATGCTGCCTGTGTATCTGCCAAGCTCATAAAATAGCGTTTCATTCCAGTCCGATTCATCCACTTTTTGCCCTGGCGCTTTCTCATACACTCTCAATAAAAATGACCCGCCGTTTCCGTCCGGCACTGCTTCTACGTCTTTTCCGTTCAGCGACGGGAGCGGTTTGGCTACTGAAATTCCCCCTATTGCAAGGTGACGGAGCCATTCCATCTCTCCCATTATATAATCAGAAGATCTTCGAATCGTATGGGTAATCTTTAAAATATAAGGTTGATTGGCTTTCATACATTCATATACATAGTTTTCCGCATCAGCCAGAAAACGCACCTGATCTTTTGAGAAACCGTATTTCGCTGCAGCTTCTGCCAAAACCTGCTCTTCATGAAATATTTTTTTGATATCTTTATGCACGTCTAACATCCTTTCATTGCTATAGGTTTGATAATGATTGTTTTCACACGATTTCCAGCATCAACATACCTCCCCTTGATTTGCGTTTCGGCAGAAGCGAAAATAATTTCCCTTTTCCTGTTAATTGTAACATAAAAACCCTTGTGCAATATGGCACAAGGGTTTTCTATCAGTCATAAATGTGAACAGTCGGCTCTTTATCTCCAGCATTGCGGATAATGACCGCTTCCTGTCCGTCTGAGGACGTGATATTGACTTCGACATCAACTGAGCTCTTAGAGTAGTAGTCCATCACTTCACCCGTTAAGAACTGGGTAAACGCGACAACTTCACTTTTTCCGTAGAATTGCATTGGTATGTCAATCTTCATTTTCTTCATTTCATCATTATCATACAGCGCTGTACCGACAACGCCTGTATAGTTCGGGAAATATTCTTCAATTGAATTTTTAAACCGCTTAAAGACCTCGGTGTCATCCGGGTATTTTTCTGCTGTGGTTGTATCCGCCGGATAGAATACATATTTTTCA
This sequence comes from Bacillus sp. FSL R5-0576, assembly GCF_038004765.1. Classification (NCBI taxonomy): domain Bacteria; kingdom Bacillati; phylum Bacillota; class Bacilli; order Caryophanales; family Bacillaceae; genus Bacillus; species Bacillus sp. FSL R5-0576. Next base: position 609,891 of record NZ_JBBORU010000001.1, on the reverse strand, counting down.
TTGATGTCATCCCAATTTGAGATATCAGTAGAGCCTGCTTTGACCTCTGTTTTGGCGATGAAGTTCCCCGGCACAATCGATGTTTTTGACGCCTGCTTGTAGAGCGCGACGGTAATCGGCACATTCTTCAAATTATCTTTTTTACGGAGGCGGTTAATAACCTCCTGCGCGATTTTTTCTCCCTGTTTGCGAAGCGTGCTTTCACTAATCTCCACTTCTTTTTGCGGATCGCCTGTTTTTTCACGATAGTAATACACGGAGTTTAACGCCAGTCCGATCATGACGCCGCCAAGCTGGATAGAATTCTTGTCTTTTCTGACTAAATAATCGTGCTCAAGCATGGATGCTAAATAAATCGGGCTGCTTTCGTTCTTTTCTTCTGTTGAACCAGAGCTCGGGAGCGCTGGATTCAAGCCTTCATTTTTGAAGTTTTTATCTTCTTTTTCGGCTTTTTTCAAATCAGAGCCCGTTTTTTTCCGTGCCAGCCAGCTTAATACTGTATCCTCATCTAAATATTGTCCTTCCTGGAACAGATAATCGTCAGTCGAGAAAGAATCTTGGGCAAGACGCATCAGCCCTGTTTCAAACTCGTCAATGTCCAGCCTAGTGTTCAGCTGTTCCGTTGTTAAGCCGCGCGCTTTGCCTGCCTTAAACGGCAGCACCATTTTGTAATAGGAGTCAGAGATATTATATTTCGGGACAATCGCTTTTTCTGACGATTTCGCCGTCTTTTGCGTAATCTCTTCCTCCTTCTCCCCCCCGAAACCTGACGAGCAGGCAGACAGCATTAATACTGCCGCCGTTGCCGCCAATGCCAACGTCTTTTTCAATAGAAAACACTCCTCTTATTTCTTTAGCTCTCCCATTAACTGTTCTTCATTCCACACTTCAATGTTCAGCTCTTGTGCTTTTGTCAGCTTGCTTCCCGCCGCTTCTCCGGCGATGACTAAGTCTGTGTTTTTGCTGACGCTTCCAGTCAGCTTTCCGCCCAGCGCTTCGATTTGCGCTTTGGCTTCGTTTCTTGACAGCTCTTCCAGCTTTCCTGTCAGAACAATTGTTTTACCGGCAAAGTAAGAGTCGCTGTCCTCTGCTTTTACTTTTTTCGGGCCTTTATAGAGCGTGTTTACGCCCAGCTCCTGAAGTTCATTCAAGAGTTCAAGCATTTCTTCTTTATGAAAATAGGTGATCACAGCATCAGCCATTTTTTCACCGATTTCATCTACCGCGAGAAGTTCCTCTTTAGAGGCTTTTTTCAGGTTCTCCAAGCTTTCAAAATGCATGGCAAGCGTCTTTGCGGCCTTTGATCCGATAAAACGGATGCCAAGCCCAAACAGCAGGCGCTCTAACGAATTTTCTTTTGATTTTTGGATGGAGCTGATCAGGTTTTCAGTGGACTTTTCACCCATGCGCTCGAGCTGGATGACTCGTTCCTTCGTCAGCTTATATAAATCTGCTACATTGCGGACAAGGTTTTCCTCAAACAGCTGTGTGATCACTCGTTCGCCGAGCCCGTCAATGTTCATGGCATTGCGGGAAACGAAATGGATCAGCCCTTCCCGGATTTGCGCCGGACATTCAGGATTAATGCAGCGAAGCGCCACTTCTCCTTCGATCCGGACGAGCTCACTGCCGCATTCAGGACATTCCGTCGGCATGCTGAATTCCTTTTCTTCTCCTGTGCGCTGTTCAACGAGGACATTCACAACTTCCGGGATGATATCGCCCGCTTTTTTGACGACAACCTTATCCAAAATCCGAATGTCCTTCTCTTTAATTAAATCTTCGTTATGAAGGGATGCTCTTGAGACCGTTGTGCCGGCAACTTTTACCGGCTCAAGAATCGCGGTCGGCGTGATCACACCCGTTCTGCCGACATTTAATTCGATATCGAGAAGCTTCGTCACGACCTCTTCAGCAGGAAACTTATACGCGATGGCCCAGCGCGGGCTTTTCGCCGTAAAACCGAGCTCCTCCTGTTGATCGAGAGAATCGACTTTAATGACAATGCCGTCTATTTCATACGGCAGGTCAGCGCGCTTCGCCTGAAACTCATCGACCAGCACTATGACTTCTTCTATGCTGCCGCATTTTTTTCGTTCCTGATTCGTTTTAAATCCGAGTTCGTCGAGAAAATCAAGCCCTTGGCTTTGCGTCTCTACACCCATCTCGTCAAGCTCCGCTATACTGTAGACGAAGATATCGAGGTTTCGTTTCGCTGCAATTTTCGGATCGAGCTGCCTGAGTGATCCGGCCGCGGCATTTCGCGGATTAGCGAACGGTTCTTCCTCATTTTTAATCCGTTCCTCATTGAGTGCTTCAAACGAACGCTTCGGCATATACGCCTCGCCGCGCACTTCGATCGACAGCTCACGGTTCATTTTGAGGGGGATATTGCGAATCGTCTTCAGATTCTCCGTGATATCCTCTCCCGTCGTTCCGTCACCCCGGGTGGCTCCTCTGACAAAATAGCCGTCTTCATAACGGAGAGAAACAGCAAGACCGTCTATTTTCAGCTCCACATTATACGCCACATCGTCACCGACGGCTTGGCGCACACGGCGGTCGAAATCACGAAGATCATCAGCATTAAAGGCGTTGCCCAGACTGAGCATCGGTGTGCCGTGGGTGACTTTTTGAAACGCTTCAAGCACGGCTCCGCCGACGCGCTGCGTAGGAGAGTCAGGCGTTCTGAGGTCTGGGTGCTCATCCTCGATCGCAATCAGCTCCTGCATCAATCTGTCGTATTCGGCATCTGGGACGCTCGGTTCATCTAAGGTGTAATATTCATAGCTATACTTGTTGATGGTGCGGCGCAGTTCTTCTGCCCGCTGCTTCGCTGTTTCTTTGTCCATCTGCTTCTTCCTTTCCTCTTCAATTACTGCTTTTCAATAGGAGCAAATGCTGCTAACAGGCGTTTCACGCCGACAGGGCTCGGGAAGGCAATATCGAGCTCCGTCCCTTCTCCTTCGCCTTTTACGCTGACGACAGTTCCTGTTCCCCATTTTTTATGGCCCGCCTTATCTCCGACTGCCCAGTTCAAGGTGTCGCCGCCTGTTTTGCTGGCGTAGGATACCGGGCGTGAAACAGGGCCGCGTCTCGGCTGCATTTTTCTCGCAGACGTCGCTCTTGTTTCTTTTTTCTCATTTAGGTTTTCCAATAAATCATCCGGTATTTCAGCAATGAAGCGAGATTCCGGGTTCATATTTGTCCGGCCAAACAAGGTGCGCATTTTAGCATTGGTCAGATAAAGCTCCTGTTCCGCCCTTGTAATCCCAACGTACGCAAGGCGGCGTTCTTCTTCCATTTCCGCTTCCTCCATGAGTGAACGGCTGTGCGGGAAGACCCCTTCTTCAAGCCCCATCAAGAAAACAACCGGGAACTCCAGTCCTTTCGCGGCGTGCAGTGTCATCAGCGTGATCGCATCCTTGCCGCCTGACTCTTCCTCCTTCTGATCGAGCTGATCAATATCTGCGATTAACGCCAAGTCTGTCAGGAACGCAACGAGTGTCTTGTCTTCACTTTTCTGTTCAAAGTTTTTCGTAACAGACAGGAACTCGTCGATATTTTCTAAACGGCTTTGGGCTTCGATCGATTTCTCAGCCTTCAGCATTTCTCTGTATTCCGTCTTATCAAGAATTTCTTCTGTCAGCTCTGTAATGGATAAGTAATCCTGCATATTGGTCAGGTTTTCAATCATCTGTCTAAAGCTGTCAAGCGCGTTTGCCGCTTTGGCACTGACGCCGATAAAATCAACCTGCTGAATCGCTTGGAAAAATGACAAACCGTTTATGGCCGCATACGAAGCGATTTTTTCAAGTGATGTCGCGCCGACTCCGCGCTTCGGCACATTGACAATGCGCGTGAAACTGATATCGTCATCCGGATTGGATACGAGGCGCAGGTACGCAAGAATGTCTTTAATTTCTTTTCTGTCATAGAACTTTGTGCCGCCGACAATGTTATAGTTCAAACCCGCTTTGAGAAGCGTTTCCTCAATCACACGGGACTGCGCGTTTGTCCGGTATAAAATGGCGATATCAGACAGCTTCCGCTTGCCTGAGCTGTGAAGCTGATGAATTTTGCCGGCCACAAACTGTCCTTCACCGAACTCATTATCACCGCGATAATAGGAAATTTTGATGCCTTCATCGTTTTCCGTCCACAAATTTTTCGGTTTGCGGTTAGAGTTGTTTTTAATGACCTCGTTTGCCGCGCGCAAAATCCGTTTCGTTGAACGATAGTTTTGTTCTAGCAAAATCACGCTTGCATTCGGATAATCTTTTTCAAATGAAAGGATGTTGGTGATATCCGCGCCGCGCCATCTGTAGATTGACTGATCAGAATCCCCCACAACGCAAAGGTTCTGGAAACGCTCGGCAAGCTGCTTAACGAGCATGTATTGCGCCCTGTTCGTATCCTGATACTCATCAACGTGAATGTACTGGAATTTGCGCTGATAAAATTCAAGCACTTCCGGCACTCGGTCAAACAGTTTAATCGTCGTCATAATCAAATCGTCAAAATCGAGCGACTGGTTTTTCAATAGCTTCTTCTGATAATCAGCATATACATCGCTGACCACCTGATCGTAGTAGCCGCCAGCAACTTTAGAGAATTCCTCCGGTTCGGTCAATTCGTTTTTTGCACTGCTGATCGTGCCGAGGATGCTTCTCGGGTCAAACTTCTTCGGATCAAGATTGCGCTCCTTCAAAATCCCCTTGATCACTGAAAGCTGGTCCGCCGTATCAAGAATGGAGAAATTTCGGTTGATCCCGATCCGGTCGATATCTCTGCGCAAGATCCGCACGCACATGCTGTGGAATGTGGAAATCCAGATATCGTCCGCGCCGGGTCCAAGGATGCTTTCCACACGTTCTTTCATTTCGCGTGCCGCTTTATTTGTAAATGTGATCGCCAGAATGTTCCACGGCGCCACATGCTTTTCTGCCATTAAATAAGCAATTCTATGGGTCAGGACACGCGTCTTTCCGCTTCCCGCTCCCGCCATCAGCAAAAGAGGCCCGTCCGTTGTTTTGACTGCTTCCTGCTGAACGGGGTTTAAACCGCTTAGTAATTGATTGCTAATATAATTCAAAATTTGTTCACCCGCCTATACAAAACATATGTTCTATCATAAACCAAATCCGTACAATTTACTACTCGCCTTTCACAGCCGCTACTGTTTTCAAAGCCCTGTCAAAATCTTCATACACCGCATTGCCTACAACGATCACGTCCGCATGCTCTGCGTACTGCTTGGCCGTTTCCGCATCCTTGATGCCGCCGCCATAAAACAAGGTTGACGTTTCCAATACAGCCTTCGTTTTCTTGACAGCTTCTATGTCTCCAAGCACGCCGCTGTATTCTAAATAAAAAATCGGCAGTTGCAGCAGCTCCGACACACGCGCATAGGCTACAATATCATCCATATTCAGATCGGCGTCCGCTTCAGTCAGTGCCGCGGCTTTGCAATCTGGATTTGCGATGCAGTAGCCCTCCGCCACGATTTCTTCCATAGACATCAGTTCTCCGTATTCCTTCATGGCTTTCTGGTGCATTCCGACAATCCAATCCGCGTTTTTGCTGTTTAATACACTCGGAATAAAATATAAGTCAAAGCCGGGAACGATCGCTTCAATCGCTGATACCTCAAGGACACACGGCACCAGAAACCGTCTTACCTTAGACATCATCCGCAGGACATTATCCTCTGTCACACCATCACTGCCTCCGATAATGACCGCATCCGTTCCTGATTCGCAAAGAATCTCCAGCTGTTCGTCAGGCAAATCTTTATTTGGATCGAGTTTAAAGACATGCTTCCACTCAGTTACATCGTACACGTCATACGTTCCTCCATTCGTTTGTTACCATTTAAACATTATAACAAATTCACATAGCGCGGAAAAACGGAAAAAGCCGTTAATCTCGTTATTCACTGAAAAAGGTGTTTTGATTCTTTTTTCATAAAAAAAGAGAGCAGGAGGCAGACCTGCATGGTGAGTCCTGTACCGGCAGAAGCACACATTTTCACCAGATTCCTTCTGCTATTGTTTGGAAAGTGTTCTACTGTGGAAATGGTTACATAAAAAGGGAGGCTGAGAGATGGAAACCATCATAATAGCACTCATCGCATTTATCATTGGGATCATCGCTATCCCGATCGTCTTGTTTGCCTGGATCTACATAAAGGATGAAAAACAGCAGGAGCACTCAATTCTTCGCAACTATCCCGTCATCGGAAGGTTTCGGTATATCCTTGAAAAAATCGGGCCGGAGCTGAGGCAGTATTTATACAGCAATGACAATGAGGAGCAGCCTTTTTCTCGAAAGGAATATGAGCAAACCGTCATCTCCGGCAAATACAAAAGCAGAATGATGGGCTTTGGATCTGTAAGAGATTTTGATAAACCTGGCTATTATATCCGTAACGCTATGTTTCCAAAACAAAGGGAAGAAATGCATGTAAATCAAACGCCAAAAATTGAAACCCAAATCTATAAAATGGATGCTGACAATCTGTTCAAACGCAAGGAGCATGCCGAACATATCAAGGCAGACCCGTACTTTCTCCATCCTGATGATGTGCAGGTGATTGGCGAGCATACATGCGAGAAGCCATTTTATGTGAAGGGCTTAGTCGGCCAGTCAGCCATGAGCTACGGTTCTCTTGGAGAACGGGCTGTTACGGCGCTCTCAAAAGGGCTTCATCAGGCAGGCGGAACCTGGATGAATACAGGTGAAGGAGGATTGTCTGAGTATCACTTAAAGGGCGGCGCCGATATCATTTGCCAAATCGGACCGGGCCTATTCGGCGTACGCAAAAGAAACGGGGAATTTTCGTGGGAGGAATTTAAAAGAAAAAGCTGGATTGACCAGATTAAAGCGTTTGAGCTAAAGCTGGCACAAGGAGCGAAAACCCGCGGCGGCCATGTGGACGGCGCCAAAGTATCAGAGGAAGTGGCAGACATTCGGAATGTCGAACCTGGAAAGTCGATTGACAGCCCGAACCGCTTTTATGAATTCTCGAACCCTCCTGAAATGCTCGACTTTATTGAAAAACTTAGAGATGTCGGACAAAAGCCAGTCGGCATCAAACTGGTCGCAGGGCATCCTGAAGAATTGCATGAGCTTTTCTCTTATATGCAGAAAAGCGGAAAGCATCCGGATTTTATCACGATCGACGGAAGTGAAGGCGGTACCGGAGCTTCCTTTTACGAGCTCGCGGATACAGTCGGCCTTCCAATTATGACAGCGCTGCCTATTGTTGACACGCTTCTTAAACAGTACGGCTTGCGCAGCCAGCTGAAAATCTTTGCTTCCGGAAAGCTCCTGACTCCTGATAAAATCGCGGTCGCCTTAGCCCTCGGCGCTGACTTTGTCAACATCGCACGCGGCATGATGTTTTCCGTTGGCTGCATCCGCGCTCTCGTCTGCCACACCAACACCTGTCCGGCAGGTGTGGCGACGACAGATCCGAAATTGCAAAAAGCGTTGAGCGTTGAGGAAAAACAGCATCGTGTCTGCAACTACGTTATTTCCCTGCGCGAGGGGCTGTTTAACCTTGCAGCCGCAGCAGGGATCAATTCGCCGATTCATTTTTCCAAGGAGCATGTTGTCTATCGGAAAGAGGATGGCAGTCTCATCGATATCGACAACCTGATCCATCAATTTGTTTCATAAAGAAACCGCCCTTGCCGAACGGCAGGGCGGTTCTATGTTATTTTGAAGAAGACTCAGTTTCCGTTTCCTTCACACGGTCAAGCGCCATTTCATAAGCGTCATTTCCGTAATTTAAGCAGCGTTTCACACGGGAAATCGTAGCCGTGGAAGCGCCTGTTTCTGTTTCAATCTTATGATACGTGTTTCCTTCGCGAAGCATGCGCGCCACTTCAAGGCGCTGAGCCAGCGATTGAATTTCGTTAATTGTGCATAGATCATCGAAGAATCGGTAACATTCCTCCAGGTCTTTCAGCGATAAGATCGAGTTAAATAACTGGTCCAGCTCTTTGCCGCGTAATTTATCGATTTGCATCGTTACACACCTTCTCCTTTACTAATGGAAGCCGCATCAAGATCAGGTACGATATTGATCCAAGTCTTTCCTGGCACAAACGGAAGCCACTTGCCGTCTTTTACCGGCACAATTCTGCCATTCACTTGTTTCCAGTCTGTTTCAATGACGTTTCCGTGCTGAAACAACAGACCTTTTCCCCCTGATTCCAAGTCGATGTCCCGCCTTCCATCTTGATCAATAATATGATGGCTGGCTTCAACAATGAAAATATTTTGCATTGCAACCGGCTTTCCGGTTTCCCGGTCTGTCGTTATGACACCATCAGAGCTTCTTGTATAAGATTCAGCTTTTTTATCATAGTTGTATTCGACAAGATTTGTAACGTTTTTTGTTCCATAATCTACCCGAACATTGTAAGATTCATTTGCAGGTTTTGCATCTGATGTTTGAAACAGCAGCGGATTTGTTTCCTGCTTCAGCTTATAACCTTTTTGTTCCGCCGCCTTTTTTATGTAATCATAAGACGTATAGGAATTGTGGGGCGGTTTGCTGAAATCAGCTCTCCAAAATAAGCTTCCGTCAAAATCCAATCCGTTCATATAATCGGCAGCTCCGGATTCCAGCTGCTCTTTGGCGCCGGGACTCCAGCCGTGATGGACAAATATGCTGTCAAAGCCATTGCTGAGAGTGACGAAATATTCCCGCGCGCTCCGCACAGGTCCGACAGTTTCAGGCATCTGGCTTTGGAAAATGGCCAGAAATCTTGTGATTTGCCCTTCGGCTAGCGCTTCTATGACAATGTCGGCTTTAGACAGACCCGACTGCGGCCTCGCCTTCGGGTGATTGTTCACCACAACAGCAACAGGCCGGCGTTCAGTCACCTTCTGTTCAGTCTTTAGCCCCGTTAAAGGAGCTTTCAGCTTCTTTGCAGTATCCGGGACAGCATCCTTCTGCTGGCAGGATACCAGCAGAAAAAACACGAAACACAGCGCGCAAACTGTCATCCATTTTTTCATATGTCGGCTCCCTGCTCTTTTATATTTTAACGCATTATCGATGGAAAGAGTACAGTTTTTTTCATGACGTCGAAGATTCCTCTTGGCGTAATACGTATATACGGAAGGTGCGTACTTTGCAAAAAGAGCAGCGTATAGATAGGATCGCAAAACTCATAGCCTCTTTCAGTCAAAAGATCTCTCAGCTTTTGTTCCTTCTCAAGCACGTCTTCATACGCTTCCGAAGAGGCGCAGCCGCACAGCGCAAGCGGGATTTCATGCAGAATGTTTCCGTTCTCCGCTAAAACAATTCCTCCTCCGATTTCTTTCATGCGGGCGAAAGCGAGCAGCATATCTGCTTTATTTTTTCCAATCGCGACAATGTCGCCCGTCGTCGTAAAGGAGCTTACAAATCCCTGCACGCTTGAGGCAAACCCTTTTATCATCGTATTGACGCGCCATTTCCCGTGTCTGTCGAGCATCAACAAATAACTTTCATCATGGTCAAACGAGAGCTGTTCCATCGAATTGTCGATCTCAATCATATATGGCTCCATAATAACCGCATTCCGCATTTTCACGCCCATCGGCATAGAAAACTGCAAGTCATCCATCGTCATATCATATGAAAGCTCAAGCGGGACAAGACCGCCTTTGTGCCAGTCCGTCTTTGTAAACGCCTTCAAATCACAGCCGTCTTCACGCAGAATAGTCCCTTTTGACAGAACAGTCACGGGATTCGGATTTAACAGATCTTCCAGTATGTTGAGCGATGCCAGTCTACCCGGTCCGACAACTCCTAAATAATCATCCATTTGGTAATACTTTGCGATATTAAATGATGCCATATTGTAGGCGTCGATTGCAGGTACGCCTTCTTCTAACGCGATGCGAATCAGCTCGTTTGTCATGCCGCCTTTATAGAAATTCGGGGTTGCGCCATCTGTCGTGTAAAAGAAGTGGTCATAATAGCGGAAGCCCTTCTCATGCAGTTCTTGCAAGATTTTTCTTACATCAGGGCGAATGGAAGAGTTCCGAAGGGAAACATAATAGCCCAGTTCCAGCCTTCTCATCACTTCATCACCTGTCATCGCTTCATGATCACAATCCGCACCGAACAGCTTCATTTTTGTAAGCGTTTTATCAGAAGCGCCGGGAAAATGCCCTTCAATGCGTTTTCTCTGTTTCTTTGTAGCTTGCATGCAGTGGAGCATTAAATCATCACCATCTACCAGGCGAGGCCATCCGGTCATTTCTCCGCCTTGAATCACATCCGGATGTTCAATCCACTGTTTTCTGACGTCAAATGGAAGGACGTGGTCCTCGTTCAGAACCTCGGTCTGGAGGTCATAGCGTGACCACCAAAAATACTGGACAGGCTGCTTTTTGAGTTCATTCAAAATCGTAAGCGCTTTCTTTTTTCCGCTTTGCAAAAGCAAAAATAAGTTATCATTCACGAATGTCGTTGTTCCATATTGAGACACATATTCCGCCAGTGTTTGGGGATTATATATTTGAAAAGGATGTGCGTGCGGTTCAATATAACCTGGCACAATGTATTTTCCTTCACAATCAATCGTATGAATTTCTTCGGCTCTATCCGGAAGTTCATGACCCACATAAACAATGCGGTCCTGATAAATCCAAATGTTTTTTTTCAGCCATTGTTTTACATATGGATTTAAGACGAGAGCATTCCGTAAAAGGAGCGTTGGAAGCAGCTTTGAGTCTACAACATCAACCTGTGCCCTGATGTCTTTGTTTTTCCAGTTAAAGGTGCGTTCGGACATTCACATACTCTCCTTTACATGTATTAGACTCATGGTATCACATCCTTCCTCATCACGCACGATAAAAACGTTACAAATTTTTGAAGGTTCGATTAAAAAACTTTTTTAAGTAAAAGGAGCGGATTTCCTTGAAGCCAAACATCAGTCTCATCAATGCCGTGTTCAGAATCGCCTGCGGATTGACGATTATGTCAGCCGCCAGTGCAAAGTTTACGAAAAAACCTTGGTGCAGAATGCATCTCTTTTACATCTTTATGGGGGCCATGAAAGCGGGTTCGGGAATCTTGCGCTTCTGTCCTGTGACCTACATGTTTCAACACAGTGATTCTGGAAATAACGAGCCTCAAAACGGATAAATGGAAAAGCTTGATCACAAAACGTGATCAAGCTTTTTTTTATGCCCACCCTTTGTTTTTATATAGAAATATCCTGCAGCTGCCAGCACTGCCGGATAAAGAAGCGCCCAGCCGCTGAATGAGTAAATCACCGCGCACGCCACAAACGCCCCGAGCGCCATCCACCAGCCTGAATCTCTCCAGCTCAGGAGTTTCAGTGCTGCCGCCAATGTACATATGTAAGATGCGATAAAAGCCGCGCTCGGCCCTTTCAACAGAGTCGTCAAATCGATTTGAAAGACGCCATGCGCTGCAAGCACTAAGCCAAACACCGCGGCCATCGCTGTCAAAACGCGAATAGGCGTACGTTTTGTCGCACTGAGTTTTCCAAAAAATACGGGTATGTGCCCCTCTCTCGCCAATGCGTACACCATTCTTGAAAAACCAGCAATATTGGCATGGATGGTAGCGAATGTAATAAACAGCGCTAAACATACCGTGACGTATACACCGCTTTCCCCTGCTCCTTTTGAGATGAGCATGGCAAGCGATGCAATTTCTCCATTCTCTCCATATGAATGAGTACCCACGGTCACAAATGACAGCATGATATACAGTCCCGCCACACAAGACGCTGCCAAAAACAAGCTGAGCGGGACATCTTTTTCAGGACGATGAAATTCCTCAGCCAATGGGGTAATCATTTCCCAGCCTACAAAAGAGAAAAAAATCATAACAGAAACAGATCCAGCAGCAGACCAGCCATGCGGAAGAAACGGCTTGAATTCTGCTATCGTGACGTGTGGCAATGACACAGCAATAGAAGTGACAAGCAGAAATACGATGACACATATAACAAGTGTACTAATGTTTGCTGATAGTTGAATCCCTCTCATATGAAGCAAAATAGATATAGCCAGCATGCAACCAGCAATCAATGTAATCTGCCAATCGGCCGCCTCTGTGATGTAACTGACGTAATGCGCGCCAGTCAAAGCGATGATGGGAACGCCGATCGGAACGGACCCTAACATGATCCAGCCCAAAATAGCCCCGGCTTTTTTCTGAAAGGCCAGCTGCACATAAGCCGTGATTCCTCCCGCGATGGGCGCTATTTTCACAAGCCGGGCCAGCGTGCCGACAAGAAGAAAAGATAAAAAAGACATGAATACCCAGACAAATAAAGAAGCCGGACCGGCCGTGTCCGCGGTGACAGACGGCAGGATTAATATCCCGCATCCTAAAACCGCCCCAATCGTTAACGCCGTCCCTTGTATCCAAGTAATAGAGCGCTGTAATTCTGGCAACATGATGCCCCCTCTCTGATTGATGGCTTTATTATAGAAAAAATAAGACGACATCCATATGCTACAATGAAGTTAAATCAACAGCATTACCTTACGATCAAAGGAATTTTCATTCATTCGCCTAAATATGTAAAGGAGCCAGACAAATGGACGATACAGACCTTCAGATTCTCTCGCATTTGCAGCGAAACGGCAGATTAACGATGGTTGAGCTGGGAAAGCTTGTCGGACTCAGCTCGCCAAGCGCGGCGGAGCGTGTCAGGAAGCTGGAAGACAAAGGAGTGATTACCGGCTACAGCGCGAATATCTGTTACGAAAAACTAAACAAGCATGTCACCGCTTTTATTCTCATGGAGCCGAAAAGCTGCAAGCACTACGCCGCCTTTGCAACATCGCATCCTGATGTAGCAGAAAACCACCGCATCACGGGGATGTACAGCTATGTGACAAAGGTCGTGACTGAATCGGTACATACGCTTGAGGATTTTATTGACGCCTCGATGGCCCATGGAAAACCAACCACGCTCGTTGTGCTTTCTTCTTCTAGCTGCCATCCCGCTTTTTGATAACAAAAAACCCGCAGCTAATCTGCGGGTTTTCCTCACTTATTTTTGGGCAGCCTTTAAAGCGCGTGCCCCAATATCTTTTCTGAAAAAGAGTCCCGGTTTGAATATTTCATCAACCGCTTTGTACACTCGGTCTCTAGCCGCTTCAAACGATTCATCAAAAGCTGTCACATTGGCGACGCGCCCCCCGTTTGTAACAAACTCTCCGCCTTCTGCTTTCGTTCCGGCATGGAAGACCACGACCTGCTCAGTTTCTGCTGCAAGGCTGCCGATCGGCGTGCCTTTTGCGTAGCTTTCCGGATACCCTTCTGATGCAAGCACAACACTCACTGCCGCGGTATCCTTCCATCTTAAGTCAACTTCCTTATCATCTAAAAGATCAAGAAGCACCTGTACCAGATCAGATTCCATGCGCGGAAGCACGACCTGTGTTTCCGGATCGCCGAAACGGGCATTAAATTCAATGACCTTCGAGCCGTTTTCAGTAAGCATCAATCCAGCGTACAAAACGCCAGTGAAGGAACGGCCTTCTTGTACCATTGCTTTTGCGGCCGGCTTAACGATCGTTTCTACAGCATGGCGAACCGTTTCTTCCGAAATTTGCGGAACTGGAGAGTAAGCGCCCATTCCGCCCGTATTCGGGCCTTTGTCTCCGTCAAACGCACGCTTGTGATCCTGGGCAATCACCATCGGATACACCTTTTCCCCTTTGACAAAGGCCATCAGAGAAAATTCTTCACCAGAAAGATATTCTTCAATGACAACGGACGCGCTCGCATCACCGAACTTTTCATCTTCAAGAAAGTCATGCAGACACGCAATTGCTTCTTCCTCTGTCATAGCCACAGTAACGCCTTTTCCAGCTGCAAGTCCATCTGCTTTTATCACAATCGGAGCACCTTTTTCCTGCACATATGCCTTCGCCTCTTCAAAGGATGTAAACGTGTCGTATTCTGCGGTCGGAATGTCGTATTTCTTCATTAAATCCTTAGCGAACTGTTTGCTTCCTTCGATGATCGCCGCGGCTTTTGACGGGCCGAACACACGTAAGCCCGCTTTTTCGAATTCATCCACCAGACCTTCAATTAAAGGAACCTCAGGGCCGACAATGGTCAGGCCGACCTGGTTTTCTTTTGCAAATGAGACAAGCCCTGCGTGGTCGCTCTCCTCAATGTTTACAAGCTGTGCAGAAGCTGCCATGCCGTCATTTCCGGGAGCGGCAAATACATTCTCGACGAGGCTGCTTTGCGCCGCCTTCCACGCCAGCGTATGCTCTCTTCCGCCTTTACCGATAATTAATACATTCACGTCGTTTTCATCCCCTTAATGTTTGAAGTGTCTGATGCCGGTGAATACCATGGCAATGCCGTATTCATCCGCTTTTTTGATAGAATCCTCATCACGGATCGATCCGCCTGGCTGAATGATGGCTGTAACGCCCGCTTTTGCCGCTTCTTCAACAGTATCTGGCATTGGGAAATATGCATCCGAACCGAGCGCGCTGCCCTTCGCTTTTTCCCCTGCTTGCTCGATTGCGATTTTTGCCGATCCGACGCGGTTCATTTGGCCTGCTCCCACGCCGACTGTCATGTTGTCCTTCGCGAGAACTATCGCATTTGATTTCACATGTTTCACGACTTTCCAAGCAAGCTTCAAGTCTTCCCACTCTTGCTCGTTCGGTTCTCTTTTTGTCGGAATGCTAATCTCAGCATCAACGAAGCCGTGCATATCTAAATCTTGAATCAGCAGCCCGCCTTGAACAGATGTCAGCTGTTTTTCCTTTTGAACAGCGGCGGATACGTCAAGCGTCAGCAGACGGAGATTTTTCTTCGCAGTCAGGACGTCGAGCGCTTCTTGGCTGAATGAAGGTGCAATGATGATTTCTAAGAAAATGTTGTGAAGCGCTTCGGCAGTTGCCTTGTCCACTTCACGGTTCAGCGCGATAATGCCGCCGAAGATAGATGTTTTATCCGCTTCAAACGCTCTGTCAAACGCTTCGGCGATCGTTTTTCCTGTTCCTACACCGCACGGATTCATATGCTTTACAGCAACAGCAGCCGGCTCAGTGAATTCACGAACGATTTGAACTGCCGCATCCGCGTCTTTAATATTGTTGTAAGAAAGCTCTTTTCCGTGAAGCTGTTCTGCTTGCGCAATAGAGCCTTTGACAGGAAGAGCTGTTTGATAGAAAGTTGCTTCCTGATGCGGGTTTTCTCCATAGCGAAGCGATTGTTTTTTCTCAAATGTCACAGTGAATTGCTCTGGTTCTTTTTCACCGACAACATTTGTCAGGTAGTCAGCGATCAGTGCATCATATGCCGCAGTATGACGGAATACTTTTGCCGCGAGCTCGCGTTTTTTCTGAAGAGATACGCTGCCTTCTTCTTTGATTTGATTTAGCACTGGGCTGTAATCGGCCGGATCGACGATAACCGTGACATCCTGATGGTTCTTTGATGCCGCACGCAGCATGCCAGGTCCGCCGATGTCGATATTTTCGATCGCTTCTTCATACGTGACGTCTTCTTTAGAAATCGTTTCTTTAAATGGATAGAGGTTGACGACAACGAGGTCAATCGGCTGAATCCCGTGTTTATTGATCTGCGCCATATGCTCTTCATTGCCGCGAACCGCCAGAAGACCGCCGTGAATATTCGGGTGAAGGGTTTTTAACCGGCCGTCCATAATTTCAGGAAAGCCTGTCACTTCAGAAATTCCGATCACATCTACACCGTTTTCTTGAAGCAGCTTTTTCGTTCCGCCTGTGGAGATGACTTCAACGCCAAGCTCTGTCAGTTCTTTTACGAAAGGAACGAGATTTGTTTTATCTGAAACACTGATTAATGCACGTTTAATGGTCATGCCTTTTCACCTCTGTTATTTAATCCTAATAGCTGTTTAATCACACTCGGATACCATTTATGCTCAAGCTTGTGAATTCGCTGTTCGATTGTTTCCAATGTATCATGTTCATCAATTTCGATTGCCTTTTGAGCGATGATCGGACCTGTATCCATTCCTTCATCGACATAATGCACGGTGATTCCGGCCACCTTCACACCCGCCCGGTATGCCTGTCCGACTGCGTCGATTCCAGGAAACGCCGGAAGAAGCGACGGGTGAATGTTAATGATTTTTCCTCCATATGCTTGAAGGAGCGTATCACCGATCAGCCTCATATAGCCGGCAAGAACAATCAATTCAACCTCGTGAAGGCGAAGCTGTTCAATGATGGCTTTTTCAAATGCAGCCTTGTTTTCATAAGACTTCGGCTCAAATGCGAAGGATGGAATGTGGAATGCTTCCGCCCGTTCGATGACTTTCGCCTGCGGTTTGTCGCAAACGAGGAGCGCTGCTGACGCATCCCAGTTCTCCTCCTTCAAACGCGTGACGATGGCTTCGAAGTTTGAACCGTTTCCTGATGCAAATACCGCAAACTTTTTCATGAAAGTGCCGCACCGCCGAATGTGACGCCTTCACCTTTTTTCACACGCCCAATTAAATAGGCTTTTTCGCCATGGCTTTCAAGCGTTCCGATCACATCTGTCAGATGCTCTTCTTTGACTGCCAAAACAAAACCGATACCCATATTAAAGACGTTGAACATGTCTTCTTCCTTTAGCTTGCCGTACTCTTGCAAGAAAGAAAAAATTGGCGGGATCGGCCATGAGCCATGATCAATTTCCGCACTTAAGCCTTCCGGAAGCATACGCGGAATATTTTCTATAAATCCTCCGCCTGTCACGTGCGCCATGCCGTCGATTTTTCCGCTTTTGACCGCGGCAAGCACAGGCTTCACGTAAATCCTTGTCGGTTCAAGCAATTCCTCGCCAAGCGGGCGTTCAAACGGCTCATATGTTGTATCAAGGTCCAGCTCCGCATCATCCAGAAGCACTTTTCTGACAAGGGAAAATCCGTTGCTGTGAAGGCCGCTGGAGCTGAGGCCGATCAAAAGATGGCCCTCTTCGATGTTTTCTCCAGTCACGATTTCGTCCTTTTCTGCCACTCCGACTGAGAAACCGGCAATATCGTATTCATCAACTGTATAGAGTCCCGGCATTTCAGCCGTTTCACCGCCGACTAAGGCTGAACCTGACTGCTCACAGCCTTCCGCCACACCTTGTACAATCTGTTCAATTTTCACTGGGTCCGCTTTGCCGACCGCTAAATAATCGAGGAAAAACAGCGGCTCTGCACCTTGTGCCAGCACGTCATTGACACACATTGCAACAGCGTCCACGCCAATCGTGTCATGCTTATCCATGGAAAAAGCGAGCTTTAATTTTGTGCCGACACCGTCCGTTCCCGAAATGAGAACTGGTTTTTGATAAGAAAGCTCAGACAGGTCAAACATGCCGCCAAAACCGCCAAGGCTGCCCATAACGCCAAGCCGTTTCGTGCGCTCCACGTGTTTTTTCATTCGTTTTACAGCTTCATATCCGGCTTCGATGTCAACTCCTGCGTTTTTATATGCTTCAGACATCCTATTCACTCCTTTAAGGCGCTTTTCAAAATATCTCCCCGAAAGAGGGCAGAAAGAGAAAGGCAGCCTAACTGCGCTGCCTTTATGTCATTTTTCAAGTTTTATTTGGTTAATACTGCTTCTTTTACGTGAGGAAGCACTGTATCCTGGTAAATTTCAGTCGGATATTTTCCTGTAAAGCAAGCGAGACACTGTCCGCAATTCGAGTCATCGTATTTTCTGCCGATGCCTTTCAGCAGCCCTTCCACACTCAAAAATGAGAGGGTATCGGCTCCGATTTCCTGACGGATTTCTTCAACAGAATGCGAAGACGCGATTAATTCTTCATGTGTGGAAGTATCAATGCCGTAAAAGCACGGATGAGCGATCGGCGGTGAACTGATTTTCACATGCACCTCTGTCGCACCCGCTTCTCTAAGCATCGTGACAATCCGGCGGCTAGTTGTTCCGCGTACGATAGAGTCATCCACCATCACGACGCGTTTGCCTTCTACAACCCCGCGCACCGCAGACAGCTTCATTCTAACGCCTTGCTCACGCAGAGCCTGGGAGGGCTGAATAAATGTTCTGCCGACATAGCGGTTTTTGATTAAGCCCAGCTCATACGGAATGCCTGTTGCCTCTGCATAGCCGATCGCCGCAGAAATACTGGAATCCGGAACCCCAGTTACGACGTCAGCTTCAACTGCGGATTCCTGAGCCAGCATTTTCCCAAGGTTTTTACGGGCACTGTGCACATTAATACCGTCAATATTGCTGTCTGGTCTGGAGAAATAAATGTACTCCATGCTGCAAATGGAACGATTGATATTCATGGAAAAACGCTCTGATTTCATGCCTTCATCATTAATGATCAGCATTTCCCCCGGCTCTACCTCGCGAAGGTACGTTGCGCCGACGACGTCAAATGCGCATGTTTCTGATGCGACCACATAAGCGTCGCCCATCATGCCGATCGACAGCGGTCTAAGCCCGTTCGGGTCAAGCGCGACAATCATTTCGGTTTCGGTCATGATCAGGAACGCGTAGGCGCCTTTCAGCATGGAAAGCGAGTTTTTAATTTGATCCTTCAGTGTGAAGTGGCCGCTTCTTTTGATCAGATGGGCCAAAACCTCTGTATCCGAAGAGGTTTGAAAAATGCTCCCTTGATTTTCGAGCTGCTGCTTCAGCTGAGTGGCGTTGACAAGGTTTCCGTTATGAGCAAGCGCCAGGCTGCCGTTGTTTTGGGAACGGAAGAGGAGCGGCTGTACATTTTCGTATCCGCCGCCTCCAGCCGTTGCGTACCGAACGTGCCCGATAGCGCCTTTTCCCTTTACTTTGCTGAGTTCGCCATTTTGAAATACTTCAGTGATCAGACCTTGGCCTTTGTGAGCCGTCAGCTTTTCACCGTCAGTCGCTACGATGCCCGCACCCTCCTGTCCTCGGTGCTGAAGGCTGTGGAGACCGTAATACGTGATCTGCGGGGCTTCTTCATGTCCCCAAATCCCAAAAACGCCGCATTCTTCATTTAAGCCTTTGATTTCAGCAAGCATGGGATAGCTCCTTTCCATACGCGTTCAAGCTCTTTCGTTTGCGCATGAATCATTTGTTGTCCATCTTGGTTTTGAATCGCCAGAATTCCGTCAGCTGTTACCTCACCAATATGAACCGCATCTTTGACAGTTGCTTCAAACGCTTCTTGATGTTCTTTTTTCACTGAAACGACGAAGCGGGATTGAGATTCAGAGAATAATAATGCCGCTTCCCCTTCTACAGTCACATTAGCGCCAAGGTTTTCCGTCGTCATGACACTTTCCGCAATCGCTACGCCTAAGCCGCCTTCAGACACATCATGCGCAGATTGAACGAAGCCTTTTTTAATCGCGTCAAGCAGTGCTTTTTGACGAGACAGCTCTACATCAAGATCGATTTGCGGGGCTTTGCCGTAAATACGGCCTTCTGTCATTTTTTGCAGCTCGCTTCCGGCAAACTCTGGTTTTGTTTCACCGATCACATATACGAGATCTCCCGCTTGTTTGAAATGCTGTGTTGTAATGTGTGCTGTATCTTCAATTAAGCCGACCATTCCGATAACTGGTGTCGGATAGATCGCCGTGCCGTTTGATTCGTTATAAAGCGATACGTTACCGCCGATAACCGGTGTGCTGAGAACATTGCACGCTTCGCTTATGCCGTCTGCCGCTTTTTCGATCTGCCAGAAGATTTCCGGCTTCTCCGGGTTTCCGAAGTTAAGGTTATCTGTGACCGCAAGCGGTTCTGCGCCTGAGCAAATGATGTTGCGCGCTGCTTCAGCGACAGCAATTTTCCCGCCGACTTCAGGATCGAGATAGAGATAACGCGCGTTACAGTCTGTCGTCATCGCCAGCGCCTTTTTCGTTCCGCGGATTCTGAGAACACCAGCATCAGACCCAGGAGCGACAACTGTATTCGTGCGCACCATGTAGTCATACTGATCATAAACCCACTCTTTACTCGCAATCGTCGGCTGCTGAAGAAGGGCCTTCAGCGTTTCATTCGCATCTTCAATTTGCGGAGCCGGAACGTCCGTTTCCAAAAACTCGCGATAGTAAGCAGGCTCTTGAGAAGGCTTATGGTAAACCGGTGCTTCTTCTGCCAAGGCATCAACAGGCAGCTCGCACACAACCTCTCCTTTGTGTGTCAGGCGAAGCATTTTATCATCTGTCACATGTCCGACAGAAACCGCTTCAAGATCATACTTGTCAAAAATATCGATGATTTCCTGCTCACGTCCGCGCTCAATAACCAAAAGCATCCGTTCTTGTGATTCAGAAAGCATCATTTCATACGCGGTCATGCCTGTTTCGCGCTGAGGAATCAGGTCAAGGTTCATTTCAATACCAGAACCGGCTTTACTTGCCATTTCTGCACTTGAGCTTGTTAAACCGGCAGCTCCCATATCCTGAATGCCGACTAAGGCGTCGCATTGGATGACTTCCAGACATGCTTCAAGCAAAAGCTTCTCCATAAACGGATCGCCGACTTGGACAGCAGAACGCTTTTCTTCAGACGAGTCTGACATTTCTTCAGAAGCAAACGTAGCGCCGTGGATTCCGTCACGCCCTGTTTTCGCTCCTACGTACATTACTGTGTTGCCGACACCCTTTGCCTGGCCTTTTTTGATGTCTTCATGGTTGATTAAACCGACGCACATTGCGTTGACGAGCGGATTTCCTTCATAGCTGCTGTCAAACTGCACTTCTCCGCCGACTGTCGGGATGCCGATACAGTTGCCGTATCCGGCGATACCCGCTACTACTTCTTCAAACAAGTACTTCACGCGGGGTGAAGTCAGTTCACCAAATCGAAGAGAGTTCAATACAGCGATTGGACGTGCACCCATTGAGAATACATCACGGATAATTCCGCCTACGCCAGTCGCAGCGCCTTGGTAAGGCTCGAGAGCTGATGGGTGGTTATGTGATTCAATTTTGAACACAACCGCTTGGTTATCACCGATATCAACGATTCCGGCGCCTTCCCCAGGCCCCTGCAGCACACGCTCGCCGCTTGTCGGGAACTTACGCAGAATCGGCTTTGAGTTTTTGTAGCTGCAATGCTCAGACCACATGACAGAAAAAATTCCGATTTCTGTGTAGTTCGGCAATCTTCCAAGAATGGATTCTATCAATGCAAACTCATCATCACTGACACCCATTTGCTGATATAGTTTCTCTTCTTTTATTTGTTCTTTACTTGGTTCAAGCAGTAGTGACATGAGTTTCCCTCCAATTTTTCACGATAGACTGGAACAATTTAAGACCGTCGGCGCTTCCAAGCAGTTCATCGACCGCGCGCTCAGGATGAGGCATCATGCCTAATACGTTGCCTTTCTCATTGACGACACCGGCAATGTCGCTGACACTTCCATTGATATTAGATCCGTATGTGAAAGCAATTTGATTGTTTTCCTTTAATGAAGCAAGCGTCTCGTCATCACAATAGAAATTTCCTTCACCGTGGGCAACCGGGATTGTAATCGATTGTCCCTTTTCGTAGGAAGCTGTGAATAATGTTTCGTCGTTCTGAACAATTAATTCAACCGGACGGCAAATGAACTTCAGATCTTTGTTGCGTCTCATTGCGCCTGGCAGCAGCCCAAGCTCCTGTAAAATCTGGAATCCGTTGCAGACGCCAAGAACAGGTTTTCCTTCAGCCGCTGCTTGTTTGACAGCTGGCATAATATTCGCAAATCGGGCGATGGCGCCGCATCTTAAGTAATCGCCGTAAGAAAACCCTCCCGGAATTAACACGCCGTCGAAGCCGTCAAGACTTGTTTCCTCATGCCAGACGTATTCCACTTCATGGCCGAGCTCATCCTTTACAGCATGATACATATCGATATCACAGTTGGAGCCGGGTAACACAATCACCGCAAATTTCACTGTGCGACTACCTCCTCAACCTCATATCTGTAATCTTCAATCACTGTGTTCGCAAGAAGTTTTTCGCACATTTCTTTCACTAGCACGTCAAGATCACGGTCAGATTTTTCAATGGTAAGCTCCATGTATTTCCCGATGCGCACATCTTGAACTTCGTTGTAAGTCATACTGTGCAAGGCATGCTGGACAGCGCTCCCTTGTGGATCTAGTACACTTTCTTTTAAGCTGACATAAACTTTTACTTTATACATGATGAATGCCTCCCAGTCTTTTGAAAATCTCTTCGTATGCGTCGGTTAAGCTTCCCAGATTGCGTCTGAATAAATCTTTATCCAGCTTTTCGTTCGTGTCTTTATCCCACAAGCGGCATGTGTCAGGAGAAATTTCATCCGCCAAAAGCACTTGCCCTTCTGCATCTAAACCGAATTCAAGCTTGAAATCTATTAATCTGACATGACAATCGCCGAAAATGCTTTGAAGCTCTTCATTTACTGTTTTTGTAATGGACTTAATGGTTTCTACCTGCTCAGGAGTCGCCGCTTTCAAAAGCCAAATATGATCTTCTGTGATGAGCGGATCACCCAGCGCGTCATCCTTGTAGTAAAACTCGATAATCGGCTGCTCAAGCTCCGTGCCTTCTGGAATGCCGAGACGTTTGGACATGCTTCCTGCCACAACATTTCTGACCACGACTTCAAGCGGCACAATCGTTACCTTTTTAATGAGCTGTTCCGTTTCCGAAATGCGCTCGATAAAATGATTGTTAATGCCCTTTGCATGAAGGTGTTTGAAAATTAAGCTTGAAATCTCGTTATTTAAGCGCCCTTTCCCGCTGATTTCTGCTTTTTTCTCGCCGTTAAAGGCAGTGGCGGAGTCTTTATACACGACATACAGCGTGTTTTCGTCATCGGTTTTGTAGATCTTTTTTGCTTTTCCTTCGTATAAAAGTTCATTCTTCACAATATTCACGGAAGGCCTCCTAACCCGAATGTTGGGAATTTTCAAACTGCGGCGGCTTAGAAGAAGCCGCTAAAAGCTTCTTCTATGCTAAACCTAAACGTTCAAAGATCAGATCAACATTTTTCAGATGGTAATTGTAATCAAAGCAGTCAGCAATTTTTTCTGGAGAAAGACGTGACGTGATTTTCTCTTCCGCTTCAACAAGCTCGCGGAACGGCACTTGTTTTTCCCACGCTTCCATTGCTTTCGGCTGAACTGTATCATAGGCTTCTTCACGAGTCAGGCCTGTGTCAATCAAAGCAAGCAGCACACGCTGAGAATAGATAAGACCGAGAGTGCGGTCCATGTTGCGCTTCATGTTTTCCGGGAAGACCGTTAAGTTCTTCACGATGTTGGAGAAGCGGTTCAGCATGTAGTTCAGCGCAATTGTCGCATCCGGAAGAATAATTCGTTCTGCTGAAGAATGAGAAATATCGCGCTCATGCCATAATGGAACATTTTCGTAAGCTGTCATCATGTAGCCGCGGATCACGCGCGCCATGCCTGTCATGTTTTCAGAGCCAATCGGATTTCGTTTATGCGGCATTGCAGATGAACCCTTTTGCCCTTTCGCAAAAAATTCCTCTACTTCACGTGTTTCACTCTTTTGCAGTCCGCGGATTTCCACAGCGAATTTCTCGATGCTTGTCGCAATCAAAGCAAGTGTTGCCATATAGTCAGCATGGCGGTCACGCTGAAGGGTTTGAGTTGAAATCGGTGCTGCTTTCAATCCGAGCTTCTCACAGACATATTGTTCAACAAATGGATCAATGTTCGCATATGTGCCGACAGCGCCAGAAATCTTTCCAACCTCGATGCCTGCTTTCGCTTGTTTGAAGCGCTCAAGATTACGTTTCATTTCTTCATGCCAAAGCGCAAGTTTTAAGCCGAAAGTTGTAGGCTCAGCGTGTACGCCGTGCGTGCGCCCCATCATGACTGTGTATTTATGTTCTTTCGCTTTTTCTTTAATAATGTCAACAAATCTCTCAAGATCCTTGAGCAAAATATCGTTTGCCTGTTTTAATAAGTAGGAAAGAGCCGTATCAACAACGTCAGTTGACGTTAAGCCGTAATGCACCCATTTTCTTTCTTCGCCCAGTGATTCGGATACAGCGCGCGTAAAAGCGACAACGTCATGGCGCGTGTCCTGTTCGATTTCTAAAATGCGGTTGATGTCAAATGATGCGTTCTCACGCATAACTTTTACATCTTCTTTCGGAATGACGCCAAGCTCCGCCCACGCTTCACAGGCAAGAATCTCTACCTCCAGCCATGCTTGAAATCTGTTTTCATCCGTCCAAATCGCGGACATTTCAGGTCTTGAATAACGTTCGATCATTCTGCTTGTCCTCCGTCTCTATTCATCCATTTATTTGTGATCTCCTGAATCCATTCGTCTTCAGGCTGCTTCATAAATGTAATATGCCCCATTTTGCGGCCTTTTTTGATTTCATGTTTTCCGTATATATATAGCTTTGCCTCTTTTAAAAGCTCCGGATCTTCCTCAACAAGCTTCACTTCATCGCCGAGAAGATTCACCATCATGCCCGGCTTCAGCAAATCTGTCTTCCCAAGCGGAAGCCCGCATACTGCTCTGATATGCTGCTCAAACTGGTTCGACTCGCAAAGGTCCAGCGTATAATGCCCAGAATTGTGCGGTCTTGGCGCCAGTTCATTGACCAAAAGCTCTCCGTCCTCTGTCAGGAACATCTCAACAGCAAGCGGTCCGACAAGGTTAAGCTCATCTGCAAGCTTAACTGCGAGATCAGCAGCCTTCTGCTGAATCCCTTTCTCTACCCGTGCGGGCACGATGCTTTGGAAAAGAATATTGTTGTGGTGAATGTTTTCAGCTGTCGGAAATGTTGAAATTTCACCGTTTACCGATCTAACGACGATCACCGACAGTTCCATTTTAAAAGAAACCCAGCTTTCAAGAATGCAAGTTCCGTGTTCTAACAGAGCGGCTGCCTGCTCCATTTGCGCCTCTTCTTTTATCACAAATTGGCCTTTGCCGTCGTACCCGCCGCGACATGTCTTCAGAACTGCGGGTAACCCGAGCTCCTGTACCGCCTGTTTCAATTCATTCTTTGTTTTGACGATGCTGTACGGTGCGACTTCACAGCCCGCGGATTGAATTGCTTTTTTCTCTGTTTCACGGTTTTGGGTAATGAGCAGCAGCTCACTTCCTTGCGGGAGATACGCATGATCTTTTAGCCAATGCAGCGCATCATAGTCGATGTTTTCAAACTCATATGTGATGATATCGCTGATTTCAGCCAATTTTCGAATCGCTTCACGGTCATTATAATGAGCGGTAATTTCGACATCCGCAACCTGCCCGCACGGCGAATCTTTCACCGGATCAACGACCGCGACTTTATACCCCATTTGTTTGGCGGACACAGCCATCATTTTCCCAAGCTGGCCGCCGCCGATAATGCCGATTACAGCTCCCGGATAGATGATTTGTTTAGACAAGCTGATCACTGCTTTCTAACACTGTCTGTTTTGTATTTTCTCTTCTCTCATCCAGCTTACGGGCAAGGCCTTCGTCAAATGCTGACAAAATTTGCGCCGCTAACAGGCCTGCGTTCACAGCACCCGCTTTGCCGATGGATGTTGTCGCAACAGGCACGCCTCCAGGCATTTGGACGATGGAAAGAAGTGAATCCATTCCGTTCAGCGCCTTGGACTGAACCGGAACTCCAATGACTGGCAGTGTTGTTTTCGCAGCCGTCATCCCTGGCAGATGCGCCGCTCCTCCGGCACCGGCAATAATCACCTTGATGCCTCTTTCTCTAGCAGTTTCAGCATATTCAAACATGAAATCAGGCGTCCGGTGAGCGGAAACGACCTTTTTTTCGTACGGAACATTGAGTTCGTCAAGTATGTCGCATGCGTGTTTCATTGTCTCCCAATCGGAAGTGCTTCCCATGATGATTCCTACTAGCGGCTGCATTCTGTTCCCCACCTTCTAATGCTTTTGTTTTCAGAAAATAAAAAATACCCGCTCTGCATTGCACTTATGAGGAAGCAATACAAACCGGGCATGGTACATGTATCGTCAGTCGTTCGCTTCTGCGATATATCCATGTCAGTTTTATCGATCACTTTCCTGCATAGTCCGGCAATTTACGGTTGCCGGGTAGAAACTTATGGGCCATATTCCCAAGATTATATGAGGTCGTGTTTTGATTTCATGTTTATCTTAACAACGGACATGGATAATGTCAACGATATTATCGAACGATACAAAAATTCATTCTACTAATGTTCGTGTTTTAGATCAATTTCCCTTCAAATACGATTTTTTTCCCGCACGGAACGATCTGAATTGACCCATTTTCCTTTTTTTCCATAAAAATAGGTTCTTCCATTCGCCTTACAGGCAGATATCCTTCTTCTTTCATTTGCTGAAGCACCGCATCAATCGTTTGCTGCTCTGTCACTTCAAACTTTTTCTTCTTCGGCTTTGCCATTATTCTTTAATTCTCCTCTTCTTCACCGCTTTGACCCAGAAGCCGCCGTGGATTGTTTTTGGTTCGTACGCAATAATAAAGGCTTTTGAATCAAGTGTTTTAATCGTATCATATAGCTGGAGTTCATATTTTCTCGGCGTCAGGATCTGAAGGGCTGTGCGGTCGCCTTCAAGCCCGCCTGCCACCCAGTTTGTCACGCCGTAGCCTTTTTCACGGAGCTGCTTCGGAAGATCAAGATCGAGCTCCTTCGTAATCACATTGACCATAATATAGCCAAGCGCCAATTTTTCTTCTATTTTCATGCCGACAATTACGCCAAGACCGTAACCGAGCGCGTACGCGATCACATTTTGAATCTGGTCTAAGTTATCGAGCACCAGACTCAGCCCTGTCACATAAACCAGTATTTCAATCGTACTGATGCCGGCCGCTAAATAACGCTGTCCTTTCAGCGTTAAAATCATTCTTATCGTAAAAAATGACACATAGACAATATTAATAATGAGAATTATGAGAACCATGGCTATCCCATTTGATAAGATGGTTTGCATCATTTTATTCATCCCCCTACTCTTCAGCTTGCACAAAGCATTCATATTCTACTAGAGAAATGAGCCGTTTACAATCAGCTTCGCCCGTAAGCTTAAGCAAAATATTTCGACATGCTTTTATGCGTTGAACAGTAGTAGTTTACCCTCTTTCTCGCCTTTTCAAAATCAAAACAAAAAAGCCCGCTTTTCAGCAGACTCACCTCTTTATATCTATTGTCAGATCTCTTTTTTCATTTTCTGAAGGGACTTGTATTCTTTCTCAAGCTCACTCAGCGTGTAGTCAGCAAGCTGTTCCCCTCTTCCTTGATAAAATTCCGAGAGCAGTAATTTGGTTTTTAAAAATTGCTTCTTTTGGTTAATTGCTCGGCGAAGCACATCAGCCATGTCCATCATCCTCCTTAAACATAAAGGTTTTTGCGCTGGACGTTTTCAGCATTTTCCCCATCATACACGGGTTAATCCTACAAATCAACTATGTTTTTTAGATATATTTGTAAAAAGTGTGACATAAAAAAACCGGCTAGGATTAGCCGGTTTTTTCATTAAAGCGGAATCAGCGACGCCGTAAAATATTCCGAAATAAAAGGCCAAGTCACTGCCGTAAACAGCAGCGCTATCGCAACCACTGCAAATACACAATAGATATAATCAATTGGTGCATCTTGTGCCGCCTGGTACACACGCTGTACATACAGCGCGATGATAAAAAAGATGGAAAACAAGATCAGCACCGTAAACAGTACTGTCAGCATTGGGATATTTACGATCGCAAAGATCAGCCAAAGGATTGAAACAGCAATTACCGGTACAAGCAATGAACCCAATACGGCAGCCGCTTCTCTGAACGTCACCTTCTGCTTCATCATATAGCGGGAGACAGCCCATATAGCAAAGACCATTACCGCGAAAAAGATCAGCAAATACACAAGAACAACTAAAAACCCGTCATAGAAAGCATGATGGCGTTCTCCGAAACCGAGCGGCCGATTCCAGCTTGCCTTTAACTGAAACCAATTCCCAATTGAAAAAATGATACTGAATATAAGCATTGAAATCAGACCGTACTTATAATGAGAAAAACCATCCGTTACGACAGTTTTCGCCGGTGATTTTAAAATCGAGAACGCAAAACCGCAATATCTGTTGATGGCTGCCCAAACAGACGCAAGCTTGTCTTTAACAGTTGATTCACCGCGTTCCTGGCGCGGTTTCTGCTTTTGTTTTTGCTTCTGCTTGCTTTGCCGGCTCGCCTTTCTGGACATTCTCGATAGCGGTTCTTCATCTGCATCTATTCTTTCACTCTGGTTAATTTCTTCTTCAAACGTTTCTTTTCTTTCTTCCGTCATGTCAGCAACTCCTATCAAAAAAATACGGCGGAATACCATTCAGCAAGAAAATAAAACACTTATATAAGGTACCGAAGCCTTCCTGAACAGTCAAGTCATTTCCATTTAAGTAAAGCATGGCGGCACATCTACATGACGGTATATCGTATGAAATGGTTTTATCTTTTGCAACAAAAAACCAGCTGCCGGTGCAGCTGGTTTTTCAATTCTTATTTTAAGAAGATAAAGTACAGGATAAATACGACAAACAGCCCGTACATGATTGGGTGAACCTCTTTTGCTTTTCCTTTGCACACCATTGTAATCGGATAGAAAATAAATCCGATGGCAATACCAGTCGCGATGCTGTACGTTAACGGCATCATGATCATGGTAAGGAAAGCAGGAACGGCCACTTCGAACTTATCCCAAGCGATTTTGCCAAGCGGCGCCACCATCAATGCACCAACGATAATAAGCGCCGGCGCTGTTACATTTGACGTAACGACTGATAGAAGCGGAGAGAAAAACGTAGCCAGTAAAAAGAGAATCCCTGTTACAATTGCGGCAAATCCTGAACGGGCACCCGCAGCGACACCTGAGCTTGATTCCACGTAAGAAGTTGTTGTAGATGTACCAAGCACGGCACCGATCACAATAGAAGATGAATCAGCTAAAAGCGCACGGCCCGCACGCGGCAATTTGTTTTCCTTCATTAAACCAGCTTGTGTTGCCACAGCAACAAGTGTACCAGCTGTATCAAAAAATCCGACAAACAAGAATGTTAAAATAACGATCAGCATTTGTACAGAGAAAATATCCGGGAGGTGAATCCACGCTTGTCCGAAAGTCGGCGCAAGGCTTGGCACACTGCCTATAATTTGAGTCGGAACCGGAACCAAACCGAAAATCATGCCGGCTACCGCTGTTAATAGCATCCCGATAAACACGCCTGCGTTCACGCGAAGCACCATTAAAATAACCGTGACAATCACACCGAAAATCGTTAACAGCACAGGTCCGCTGTGAATGTTTCCGATCGTGACGAGCGTAGAAGGATTTGCAGTAATGATTCCTGAGCCTTGTAAGCCAACGAATGTAATAAACAGGCCGATCCCCGCACCGACTGCCAATTTCAGCTCAGGCGGAATGGCGTTGATGATTTTTTCACGAAAACCTGTTAAAGAAAGAGCAACGAAAATAAGACCTGAAATAAAAACACCGGACAAAGCTGCCTGCCATGAAATACCCATACCAAGGACAACAGAAAACGCAAAAAACGCGTTCAGACCCATACCCGGCGCAATGGCAATCGGATATCTCGCTATTAATCCCATTAAGATACAGCCTGCTGCAGACGCCAGCGCTGTCGCCGTAAAGACTGCACCCTGGTCAATTCTCAGCGCCTCCGGAAAATCTTTCACGCTGTCCAAAGCAAGCGTAATCGGATTGACGAACAAAATATATGCCATAGATAAAAAAGTCGTTAATCCGCCAATGATTTCATTGCGATAGCTGGTGCCCAGCTCATCAAACTGAAAAAACGTTTTCAAGCTATTTGACTCCCTTCACTCTTTGCTATTTATTCTGTCCTGAAAACGCCAAATAAAAAACGCCCCAATACATTTTGGGACGCTTGACTACAGACGGATTTCAGTTCGAATAAATAAACGTGTTTTATTTATATCAAACGAAAGAAATGTTTACGTAGTCAAGCCATTTACGGTAGCTTGGTAGAGACTTGCGAGCCATATTCCCGCGATTATACGAATTCATCTTATTTGATTTCTGTGTCTATTGTACCAACTTCATTTTGAAAAAACAATACAAAAAGCGAACAATAGTCACACAAAATCGGATTTTGTTCGTAATAAACAAATAAAACCATCTTCCCGGCAAAATTGCCAAAAAGATGGTTTCCATTAATTGATTCTTATTCCCACTCAATCGTCGCAGGCGGCTTACTTGTAATATCGTACACCACGCGGTTAATGTGCTTCACTTCGTTTACGATACGTGTCGAAATGACTTCAAGCACATCCCACGGGATACGCGCCCAGTCAGATGTCATGCCGTCGATTGATGTAACGGCACGGATTCCGATTGTGTAATCATATGTTCTTGCGTCACCCATAACACCAACGCTGCGGATGTCAGGAAGAACAGTGAAGTATTGCCAGATATCACGCTCTAAGCCGTGATTTGCAATTTCTTCACGCAAGATTGCATCTGATTCACGAACGATTTCAAGTTTTTCTTCTGTTACTTCGCCAAGAACGCGGATTCCGAGTCCCGGTCCTGGGAACGGCTGACGCCATACGATTTCATCCGGAATGCCGAGCTCTGTGCCAAGCGCGCGCACTTCGTCTTTGAAGAGCGTGTTTAACGGCTCGATCAGCTCAAACTGCATGTCTTCAGGAAGTCCGCCGACATTGTGGTGAGATTTGATCGTTTGTGCCGTTGCTGTACCGCTCTCGATGATATCTGTGTAAAGCGTACCTTGTGCAAGGTAGTCGATGCCTTTGAGCTTGTCCGCTTCATCATCGAATACGTAAATGAATTCATTACCGATGATTTTGCGTTTTTGCTCAGGATCAGAAACGCCTTTTAGTTTATCTAAGAATCGATCTTGTGCGTCTACTTTAATCACGTTCATGTTAAAGCCTTCGCTGAATGTTTTCATAACACCCTCAGCTTCGCCTTTACGGAGAAGACCATGGTCTACAAAGATACAAGTCAGCTGGTCGCCGATCGCTTTATGAATCAAAACAGCAACAACAGAGGAATCAACGCCGCCGCTTAGCGCGCAAAGAACCTGTTTGTCTCCGACCGTTTCACGGATTTTTTGCATTTCGATTTCGATAAAGTTCTCCATTGACCATTCGCCTTCGCATTCGCAAACACCGAATACAAAGTTTTTCAGAAGATCATTGCCGTATTCGGAGTGGCGCACTTCCGGGTGGAACTGAACGCCGTACCATTTTTTGTCTGCTTTGCTCATTGCTGAGTTCGGGCAGTGATGGCTTGTCGCGTCAACAGTGAAGCCTTCAGGAACTTCTACAACCAAATCGCCGTGGCTCATCCAAACCACTTGTTCATTCGGAAGATCTCTGAACAAATCAGGTGTGCCTTCGATGTGGATGTTTGCTTTTCCGTATTCACGCTGGCTTGCCGCTTCAACTTTACCGCCAAGGTAATGAGTCATCAGCTGCATGCCGTAGCAAATTCCCAAAACAGGAATATCAAGCTCGAAGATTTTCTCGTCACAGCGGAAAGAATTTTCATCATACACACTGTTTGGACCGCCGGATAAAATAATTCCTTTTGGATTCATTTTTTTAATTTCTTCAGCCGTCAATGTATGTGGATGCAGCTCGCTGTATACACCGAATTCACGGATACGGCGTGTAATCAGCTGGTTATACTGACTGCCGAAATCAAGGACAAGAATCATTTCATTCACTAACTTTGTCATGGTTGTCACCTAATCTCCTCTAAGTTTTTTGACACAGAAAAAAACGAGGACAGATATGAAGCTCGCTCCGCCCTCTTTGGCAAGGCCGTTTGCCGGAGTCAGGCCAACTCGCTCCCAGACTCCGATAATATTCACTAATTCTAACAACACGTCGATAAGTGGTCAAGACCATCTTCTTTTAATTAAATTTTCCCATAACTCTCTCGAATCATTCCATAGCGCCGAAGAATCTTCATTTCTGTAAAGCGCCCTTTCATAGCTTAATGTCAGCTTTGACATGTCTTCTATGTCGTATTTTTCATCGATTCGTTTTGCATAATCACGCAGCGTTTCACTGTCTCGTTTCGGCAGTCCTTTTCTCTTCAGTTGTTTCAGCAGCGCGCCATATGCCTCAAAAAACGCGTGCTGATCGCTGCGCCGCTTCAATTTCCTCACGGCGAAAACAGGAATCCATAACGAGCGGAAAACATACAGCAATACAGCTGCCACCAGGAGGACTGCAAGAACCGCAAGCGCTGCATACAAGCCCGCACCGGCATTGGTATGCGAAGCGGACGGCTTTTTAGAAACAGCTGGCTCCCGCTTTTCCTTTTGTTTTTCCTCTTTTTGCGGCTGTTTTTTCTCTTCTTTCTGTTTTGCTTTCTTCGGCGAGCTGCTGTTATCGCTGCCGGAGTCCTTTGTGTCAGAAGAAGTAAATTCAGCCGGATTTGTAAACCCTTTAGTCGGCTCAAATGTAACCCAGCCCTGTTCCGGGAAATACACCTCTACCCAGGAATGGGCATTGTTATTTGTCACTTCGTAGATGTTGCCATTTTTGTTTCCTGCTTCTTTGTATTCGCCGGACGTATAACCCTTTACCCAGCGGGCCGGAATCCCGGCCGAGCGCAAGAGCACCACCATGGCGGAAGAAAAGTTATCACAATAACCCATTTTCGTTTCAAAGAGAAATTGATCGACATAATCTTCATCATTCTTCGGAATGGTCACGTTTTCTGTTTCATATGTGAACGCATTTGACCCTAAATAGTCCTCAACCGCTTTCACCTTATCAAACATATTGTCGTGATCCTGAGTCAGTTTGATCGCAAGGGTTCTCACCCGCTCTGGAAGTGAATCTGGAAGCTGCATGTAGCGATCGCTGAATGTGTACTCCTCACTGTTTTTTCTCACTTTTACCTTTCTCAGTTCATCCAGCTTATAGACCGGGGAATTGTACGTTACAGTATAATTCCCCATATTTCTGATTTCGCCGGCTTGTTCACTGATCGGAGAAATTTGCTCCGTGTTGCCGTTCATTTCAAGTGAGACAGCCTGCTTTGGCTGAATGGTTTCCGCACCAATCGGATACATCAGATGGTTATACCCGTAGTGCTTATCGACTTTTACACGGACGGTGCGGCGCTCTGTCGCAACTTTATGGTCAAACCACAGATTTTCAACTTTTCCATTGCTAAGCTGATACGACATGCCTGTGTCTGTTTCAATCCAGCCTTTCCCGGTATACGTATCCTTCGTTTCCACACGGAAATACGTACGCTCTTTTCCCTGCCATGTAAAAACAGGTGTAGCATCCTGCTGGAACGGGCCGCCGAGTGATTCATCATGATTCCCGTATCCGATTTTGCTTTCCCCTGCAGACACGCGGTCTTGATGAGTGATTTTTTTAAGAAAAGGCACCGGATCAGGCCAGGCCGGATCTGATTTTGGAGCGGCGAGTCCGAATCCCGTTGCAGCCAAAACCAATACAGATAAAGGAAGAAACCATTTCAGGACAGATGTTTTTGGCAGTGTGATTCTTTCCATCAGCTTAATGCGCTCCAAGTATAAAAGGCCCAGCATAAAGAAGCCGATCAGCACGATACGGATGACGGCAAAAGTGGCATCATATGGCGTAAAGGTATCAAGAATCGTAATATACGCTACTGTCATCATAAAGAAAAACAAAATTCTTCTCTGGTAAATCACCCAATAATGCAGGAGATAGACCAGCAGCCACAGCAGCACAAAAAACAGCAGGGTCCGAAATGAAGGAATCATGTCATTCCATTGCCCAGATTGAATCAGCGTGATATTCAGATAGACATCCTGCAAAAAAGAGCTGACCCAGCTCAAGTCGAATATAGATCCTTGATAAAACAGGATGTGTATCGAGATCAATGTAAATATGACACAAAAAGGAACGGTGACAAACCACCTCATCCTGAAAAAAGTCAGCAGAAACGTCAAACCGATAAAGACACTAAAAAAGCCTGTATGTTTCGTTTCAGTAAAACTGTCAAGCGGCCTGAGCCACTCCCACAGCAATAAAAAAGCCAGAAAATAAAATAACAGCAAGCTCAAACGGCTTCCCTTGTGATCATCGTGCGGCATGTGAACCAGTCACCTCTCTTTCTAAACAACACGCGAAACTCGCCCGCCCCTCATGACCCGAACTCTGATTTGGCGTTTCATCATGCGTTCAATCATGACATTTTCAGCTTGAGAGAGCTCAGCATCTTTCTCTTTTGCCAGTATCACCGTAACCCGGCCGCCTCCTATTTCTGCGAGGTGCAGCATATCTTCCGTTAACTGTCCCGTGACAACAACTTGATCAGCTTGGCGAACAGATGGCTTTCCCAGCTCTTCCCGTGCATATCGGCTTATCGGGTCTGCCGCATCACAATGAGCGATGGCTAAATGCCGAAGCATGTGCTTAAAATGCTGATCCCCTTCCTGAATAGGGAAAATGTTTTTTTCCTTCCCGATGGAAGCCAGACCAGCACCCGCGCCGTTTTTTAAAACAGAATGAAGAATCGAAGCTGTCACTGAAACGACCTCTTCGAATGCGTCTGAGGAAAAACGGTCCATCAGCAGAAACAGATTTTTGCTGCGAGAAGGCTCAAATTCCTTCGTCATCAGCTGGCTCCGCCGTGCAGAGGTCTTCCAATCTAACGCAGCAAACCGGTCTCCCGGCTGATAATTCCGCACACTTGCTGCGACTGAGGAATGGTGCTGATGAATAGGAGAAGAACCGCTTACACCGTCTTCCTGATGCCTCTCATTCACCTGATAGGAAAAACGCTGAAAGGATGGATAAACAAACAGGGTGTCATCCAGCTCAAAAAATGCTGTTTTTTCAATCAAGCCAAGAACATCCCCGGTTCGCACCCTGACAGAATGAAAGTGATGCTCTCCGCGCGGTACCCGAGCTAATTCATAGGACATCGTCATGCTCCGTTTAAACCAAGGAAAAACGAGCCGTTTGGCCGCGGCTCCGTCTCGATTTAATGACTCGATACCTTCTGGCAGGCAATCTTCAATCACCATATACATCAGCGGAAATGGCAGCTTTCTTCTCAGCGTAACAGTTACGCCCAGCCTGTCCCCCGCATGCAATTGTGTTCTATCCATTTGCCTTGAAGCCTGAAAAGAACGGAGCGGATACAAGGCCAGCAGCCCGGCATACAAGACAAAAGGGAGAAACGCGTAAAACAAAAACCAGCTGACAAAGCCGCCCTGAAACATCGCATAAGAAAAAACAGCAGCCGTCAATAAAGTTAATATAATCAGCTTCCAACCATATACGAGCCATTGCCATTTCTTATTCATCAGCGGACCGACGACCTTTGAACCGGCACCTTCACAGCTGACATGATCTCCCTTACGATCGCTTCTGCCTGAATCCCTTCAAATTTTGCCTCAGGATGAAGCATCATCCGGTGCGGCAGCGTGAAAGGAGCTAAATATTGAATATCATCCGGTATGACATAGTCGCGATGATGCAGCAGTGCGTATGCCTGTGCCGCTTTCATGAGGGCGATTGAGCCGCGCGGACTGACGCCTAATTGAACAGAAGGATGCTGTCTCGTTTTCTGCACGATTTCAACGATATATTCCTTAATGCTGTCATCAGCACGGACATTTTGCACTTCCCGCTGTAAACGGATGAAGTCTTCTTTTGCAATAATCGGCTCAAGCGTCTCAATCGGATGGCTTTTTTCCTGAAGAGATAAGACGTCAAGCTCTTCATTAAAGGACGGATAACCCATCCGAAGTTTGAATAAAAACCGGTCAAGCTGGGCTTCCGGCAAAGGATAGGTTCCTTCATATTCGACCGGGTTTTGCGTTGCCATCACAAAAAACGGATCGGCAAGCTGCATCGTATGGCCATCTACCGTGACGCTCCCCTCTTCCATCGCTTCGAGCAAAGCCGACTGTGTCTTCGGAGAGGTACGGTTGATTTCATCGGCCAGCACGATATTTCCCATAATCGGGCCGGGACGATATTCAAATTCCATCGTTTTCGCATTATAGATAGATACCCCTGTTACATCAGATGGCAGCAAATCCGGAGTGAATTGGATTCTTTTGAAATCAGCGCCGATTGACTTTGCCAGCGCGCGGACCATCATCGTTTTTCCGACTCCGGGTACATCCTCAAGCAGCACATGCCCTTTGGCAAGAAGGGCTGCTAAGCTGAGTATGGCGATGTCTCGTTTTCCAACCATTACTCTATTAATATGTTCAACTGCTTTCCCCAGCAAAGGATGCAGGTCTTCTTGATATGCCATTCTTTTCCTCCTAGTCATCTACAAAATTCATCATAATGTAACCTAACTTTACCACAAAAAGCAATCTGTATAAAAAAACGATTCTAGCAAATTGTTTCCAATAAAGCTGGCCAAAACACACAAAAAAGCTTCCTGTGGCAGGAAGCTCAATTATTTGTGTTCTAAAGGCTCCATATGAACATGCGAATAATCAATCGCATGCTCCTCCTTCATTCTCCGCTCAATTTCATTGGCTATATCGTGGCTTTCCGTAATATTTAAATCTGCCGATACCTCAACCACCACATCAACATGAACCGTACTGCCCAAGTATCTTGCTTTTATGTCTTTTAAACGGCTCACACCGGAGATTTTTTCGATTGTCTGTTTATAAGCGGAAATGTCCTTTATGTCGAATCCATCTGTCAAAGAGTGAGATGACTCTTTAAAGATATCCCATGCGGTCTTGCAAATAAGCAGACCGATCACAAACGCAGTGACCGTATCAATCCAAGCAAGATGGAATTGAGCAGCTACAATGCCGATAAATGTGCCGATACTGACGAATGCGTCGGATTTATTATCAGCAGCCGCAGCAAGGAGCGCCTGGCTCTTCACCTTTTTGGCCAGCCTTTTATTGTACCGGTAAACGATCAGCATCAGGACTGCCCCGCCCGCTGCCGTCCAAGCCGCAATCATATCCGGCGTCTCTTGTTTAGCAGAAAAAATAGATTCTCCGGCGCTGAACAGCACTTGCAGGCCGACAACCATCATAATAAACGATGCGATAAGCGATGCAATCGTTTCCGCTCGAAAGTGGCCGTATGGATGATCTTCGTCAGGAGGCTTTTGAGAGATGCGCAGGCCAATCAGCACAGCAACAGAAGCAATAATGTCAGTTGTGTTATTTAACCCGTCTGCCGTAAGTGCTTCCGAGTGAAAAAGATAACCGATGATCAGTTTAATTGCGGAAAGAACTAGATACGCGGCAATGCTGACCAGCGCTCCGGATTCTCCCTTTTTCAGTTCATCATATCTCTCCATACAAAACCTCCTCCCCGCTCACATTTTCCTATTATTATCTTACAAAGCTGATCCGCAGTGGGTCTACAGAAACATGATTCACCCGCCACAGAAAAATAGTGACGATGGAACACTTTTTCTCTCATCCAATTTATTTGCTCCGCCAAAAAGCCCATCAGATCCAATGACACCAGCGCTTCTCGCATTCTATCGAATTGTAAATAGTACACAAAATCACACAGCAAATAAAAAACGAAACATTTTTTCCACACATTCGCTGAAAGCGCAAACAAAACACTACAAATTTGAAATAAAACGTTATATTTTCTCACATGAATTTTC
Organism: Bacillus sp. FSL R5-0576; assembly: GCF_038004765.1. Classification (NCBI taxonomy): domain Bacteria; kingdom Bacillati; phylum Bacillota; class Bacilli; order Caryophanales; family Bacillaceae; genus Bacillus; species Bacillus sp. FSL R5-0576. The sequence goes on along the minus strand of NZ_JBBORU010000001.1, from coordinate 572,272 downwards.
GACAAACTGTATATTTATGATAGAGTTTCAATTATCATAATATTCAGTAATGATTGCATTTTAAAAGGAGGTAACTTATGAACCAATCTCAATCAGGATTAAAAAAGGAATTAAAGACCCGCCATATGACAATGATTTCGATTGCCGGTGTAATCGGAGCCGGCCTATTTGTAGGCAGCGGTTCAGTGATTCACTCGACCGGTCCGGGTGCCGTTGTTTCTTACGCGTTAGCCGGATTATTGGTGATTTTTATTATGAGAATGCTCGGTGAGATGTCTGCCGTAAACCCGACGAGCGGATCGTTTTCTCAATACGCTCACGACGCCATCGGACCGTGGGCAGGATTTACAATCGGCTGGCTGTACTGGTTTTTCTGGGTGATCGTCATCGCGATCGAAGCCATTGCCGGTGCTGGCATTATTCAATACTGGTTCCATGATATTCCGCTGTGGCTGACAAGTTTGATCTTGACCATTGTGCTCACCCTGACAAACGTCTACTCCGTTAAGTCTTTCGGTGAGTTTGAATATTGGTTCTCCCTCATTAAAGTTGTGACTATCATTGCTTTTCTAATCGTTGGTTTTGCCTTTATTTTTGGCTTTGCACCGGGCAGTGAGCCAGTCGGTTTTTCGAATCTTACAGGCAAAGGCGGATTTTTCCCGGAGGGCATCAGCTCCGTATTGCTCGGCATTGTCGTTGTCATCTTCTCTTTTATGGGAACTGAAATCGTTGCCATTGCAGCAGGGGAAACATCCAACCCGATCGAATCTGTGACAAAAGCCACCAGATCCGTTGTATGGCGCATCATCGTCTTTTACGTGGGCTCAATCGCCATTGTCGTAGCGCTGTTGCCATGGAATTCAGCAAATATTTTAGAAAGCCCTTTCGTCGCTGTACTTGAGCATATAGGAGTGCCCGCAGCCGCACAGATTATGAATTTTATCGTCCTCACAGCCGTACTCTCTTGCCTGAATTCAGGTTTGTACACCACATCCAGAATGCTGTATTCTCTTGCAGAAAGAAACGAAGCGCCGCGCCGTTTTATGAAATTGAGCAAAAAAGGCGTTCCCGTACAAGCCATTGTGGCCGGGACATTTTTCTCTTATATCGCGGTCGTAATGAACTATTTTTCACCGGATACCGTCTTTTTATTCTTAGTCAACTCATCAGGCGCAATCGCTTTACTCGTCTATCTTGTCATCGCTGTTTCCCAGCTGAAAATGCGGAAAAAACTCGAAAAAACAAACCCAGAAGCATTGAAGATCAAAATGTGGCTCTTCCCTTTCCTAACCTACTTGACCATCATCGCCATTTGCGGAATTTTAGTGTCCATGGCGTTTATTGATTCCATGAGAGACGAGCTGCTGCTTACAGGCGTCATCACGGGAATCGTTCTGATTTCTTACCTTGTGTTCAGAAAACGCAAGGTGAGCGAGAAAGCGGCTGCCAACCCAGTCACACAGCAGCAGCCCGATATCCTGCCTTAATGCTGATCAAATCCTAAACGGCCAGCCGTTTAGGATTTTGTTATTTTCTTTCTCGGGCAGTCTGCAGCACGAAGATTTTTTGTAACCATCACGTCCTTATTGTCATTAACTATAATACCAATTTGGAAAATTTAGATAAGGACAGATGAAAATGACACTTGAAAAATTTGTGGATGCTCTCCCAATCCCAGATACACTAAAGCCAGTACAGCAATCAAAAGAAAAAACATACTACGAAGTCACCATGGAGGAATGCACCCATCAGCTCCATCGCGATCTCCCCCCAACCCGCCTGTGGGGCTACAACGGCTTATTTCCGGGGCCGACCATTGAGGTTAAAAGAAATGAAAACGTATATGTAAAATGGATGAATAACCTACCTTCCACGCATTTCCTTCCGATTGATCACACCATTCATCACAGTGACAGCCAGCATGAAGAGCCCGAGGTAAAGACTGTTGTTCATTTACACGGCGGTGTCACGCCAGATGACAGTGACGGGTATCCCGAGGCTTGGTTTTCCAAAGACTTTGAACAAACAGGACCTTATTTCAAAAGAGAGGTTTATCATTATCCAAACCAGCAGCGCGGGGCTATATTGTGGTATCACGATCACGCCATGGCGCTCACCAGGCTAAATGTCTATGCCGGACTTGTCGGTGCTTATATCATTCATGACCCAAAGGAAAAACGCTTAAAACTGCCTTCAGACGAATACGATGTGCCGCTTCTTATCACAGACCGCACGATCAATGAGGACGGTTCTTTGTTTTATCCGAGCGCACCGGAAAACCCTTCTCCGTCACTGCCTAATCCCTCAATCGTTCCGGCTTTTTGCGGAGAAACCATACTCGTCAACGGGAAGGTATGGCCATACTTGGAAGTCGAGCCAAGGAAATACCGATTCCGTGTCATCAACGCCTCCAATACAAGAACCTATAACCTGTCACTCGATAATGGCGGAGAGTTTATTCAGATTGGTTCAGATGGAGGGCTCCTGCCGCGATCTGTTAAACTGAATTCTTTCAGCCTTGCGCCTGCTGAACGTTATGATATCATCATTGACTTCACAGCGTATGAAGGAGAATCGATCATTTTGGCAAACAGCGCGGGCTGCGGCGGTGACGTCAATCCTGAAACAGATGCGAATATCATGCAATTCAGAGTCACAAAACCATTGGCACAAAAAGACGAAAGCAGAAAGCCGAAGTACCTCGCCTCATACCCTTCGGTACAGCATGAAAGAATACAAAACATCAGAACGTTAAAACTGGCAGGCACCCAGGACGAATACGGCAGACCCGTCCTTCTGCTTAATAACAAACGCTGGCACGATCCCGTCACAGAAGCACCAAAAGTCGGCACAACTGAAATATGGTCCATTATCAACCCAACACGCGGAACACATCCGATTCACCTGCATCTAGTCTCCTTCCGTGTATTAGACCGGCGGCCGTTTGATATCGCCCGTTATCAAGAAAGCGGGGAATTGTCCTATACCGGTCCGGCTGTCCCGCCGCCGCCAAGTGAAAAGGGCTGGAAAGACACCATTCAAGCGCATGCAGGTGAAGTCCTGAGAATCGCGGCGACATTCGGTCCGTACAGCGGACGATACGTATGGCATTGCCATATTCTGGAGCATGAAGACTATGACATGATGAGACCGATGGATATAACAGATCCCCATAAATAACCCGACAAACTTGCCTCTAGCAGGCAAGTTTTTTCTTTATGAAACCTTTGGCCCTATTTATCGTATTACGTAAAAACAGCAAAAAGGAGCTGCTTTTTATGCTGACACACAACCTACATGAAAAAATAAAGCAATACATTTCCATTTATGCTGAATTAAAACCAAAATTAAAATGGAAAGTTTCACACGATCAGATATTAATGCTCATTTCTTCTGCATATATTGTGAATAAAAGAGAGTTTGATTTTCAGCGCTTTTATGATTTGAGCAGCTATATCAAATCAAACATCGGCAGCTTCTCAACACTCAATTCACACCACCGCTTTACTATTGCATCTATTCTGGACATTCATTTTCAGCATGAGGCAAAACAAACATTTCATACTTTTATCGATGTATACAATGAAATGGTGAAGCTAGGATACAAGCGGGATATGTTCACATACCTTTCCGCTCTAATCTTGCTCACCGGCAAATCTGAAACGACAAACCAAAAAGAACAGATGAACATGGGGCTAGCAGTTTATCAGCAGATGAAGAAAAATCATTATTTCCTCACTTCAACTCAGAATGTTCCGCTTGCCGTACTGCTTGGAGAAAACGGAGAAGGTTTGCAGGCGCTACAGAAGGCGGAAACATGCTATCAGCTGCTGGCAGCCAACGGCTTTAAAAAAGGACAGTACTTACATCAGGTCAGCCATATTCTGGCCTTGCAAAGTGAAAAAGAGCCCGAAATGCTTGTTTCCGCTTGCAAACAGATATATCAATCGATCACTGAATCTGTCAAAAAACCAAAGGATTATCATTATCCAGACCTTGCTCTCCTCACATTTCTGGAAGAGCCAGATATCAAAACCGTTTTGTGCATCACTGACGAATTAAACCAGGAAAAAGCTTTTAAACGGCAAAAGGAAATGAATTTTAAAATTGCTGTCAGCCTCTATCTCAGTGAGCATATGGAGAAAAATCTGCTGATGGAATCAGGACTATACACCTCTATCGAAACAGTCATTCAAGCGCAGCAGGCAGCCGCGACAGCTGCCATCATCAGCTCAACAGCAGCCAGCCATACTCATGATGGAAACTAAAGGAGGAGAAACATGCCATACATCACATTAGAAGATCAGACACGCCTTTACTATGAAACACACGGGAGCGGGACGCCGATCCTGTTTATACATGGGGTGCTGATGAGCGGACAATTTTTCCACAAACAATTTTCGGCGCTTTCTGCCAATTATCAATGTATTCGTCTTGATCTTAGAGGACACGGCGAATCTGACAAAGTGCTTCACGGCCACACCATTTCCCAATATGCCCGTGACATAAGGGAATTTCTAAATGTAATGGAGCTTGATCATGTCGTTCTTGCCAGCTGGTCAATGGGCGCTTTTGTCGTATGGGATTATCTCAATCAATTTGGGAATGATAACATTCAAGCCGCTGTGATCATCGATCAATCCGCTTCCGACTATCAATGGGAGGGCTGGGAACACGGTCCATTTGATTTTAACGGCTTAAAAACAGCGATGCACGCCATTCAAACTGACCCGCTGCCTTTCTACGAAAGCTTCATCCAGAATATGTTCGCAGAACCGCCTGCCGAGACCGAAACAGAATGGATGCTGGCAGAAATCCTCAAACAGCCGGCTGCCATTTCTAGCACGATTTTATTTAACCAAACGGCCGCTGATTACCGGAGCACCCTCCAAAACATCAATGTGCCGACATTGCTGTGCTTCGGGGAAGACAAGAAATTTTTCTCTACAGCAGCTGGAGAACACTTGCGCAGCAATATTCCAAACGCGACACTCGTTACCTTTTCTAAAAGCAGCCATTGCCCGTTTTTAGAAGAGCCAGATGCTTTTAACAGCACACTCCTCTCCTTTTTAGATGGGGTTATTGGAAAGTCATAAAGAAAAAGGAATTAGGAGATTAGGGAAAAGTATGAGACAATAAGAAATGTGCAGTAAAATACATGAGGGAAGAAGTGACTTTATGTCTTACTATAACAAACGAAATCAAGAACCGCTGCCAAAAGAAGATGTGAGTACTTGGGAATGCACAAAAGAAGACTGTAATGGCTGGACCCGAAAAAACTTCGCCAGCAGTGATACGCCATTGTGCCCTTTGTGCGGAAGTAAAATGGTCGACGGCATCCGTTCATTAGTGAATCTCCAAAACAACAGCCAAACGAAAACAAGCTAGTTCTTCCCTATAACAAATGCAGTCTCCTGCAAGCAAACAAACCCCGAACGGAGACAAAATTCTATATTTCAGAATAAAAGCCTCTCATTGCAAGAGGCCAAATACGAAGAAAGAAGCCCAAAACTGTAAACGTTTAGGGCTTTTTTGTCTGTTTTAATGGTATAATATGGATATAAGAGGAGTGATAACGTGATCTCAAACCAGCAGCAAAAAGACTTGAAAAAAAGAGCTGCGTTCAAAAAGCTGAATGTTGCAATGAACTCGTATGTTGAACTTCTGTTTTTGTCGGTACCTCTGATTCATATCTTTAAATGGCTCGGATCATTAGCCCTGCACCTCATCCATTAAAAAAGCCACTCAGCTTATGCCGAGTGGTTTTTATTAGTTAATCACAGAAAAGCTGTTGATGATGCCGTTCGGATTTTTCCATACTTTTTTGAAGGTCTTATTTTCAAGGCTATAGGAATAAATCGTCCGCACCTTAGCTTCACGCCCTGTTTCATCCTTCAGTTTTTTAGCCCCCTTGGCTTCGGCAAGAAAATAAATGTTCTTTCCATCCTTAGAGAACTGAGGCTGTGCGTCAATTAACAGCTTAAATGATTTTTGATTTGAGATGATGCTTTCATATTTTTTCGTATCCGCATTGAGCATTTGAATAGAAGCGGTTTGCTCCGTTCCTTTTTGCGTATATGATGTGAATAAAATACGTTTATCATCATCAGAAACAGCAATATCGCTGATAAATTGGTTTAGGCTTTTCAGCTCATTAAATTTATGTTGGCGGCCTTCCGCAAAATGAATCGTTGTCGGTTCTGGGTCGATGCCCTTTTCGTTTGCTTCATCTGTTTTCTTGTAGTCTTCTTCTACAGAATAATGAAGCAATGCAAATGAATCGTTTTTTTGGTTATAAAAGAAGCTGCTGACGGTGTCATCCTGATCATTAGCGGCAGGATAAAGATTTTTATACTTTTTCGTCTTCAGATCAAAAGCGGCGATCCGAAAATTGCTTTCGTCCGCTTTTCCTAAGCGGAAATAGATGGTTGAACGGTCCTTTGATAAAAATAAACTGTCCGCACTCTCCGCGCCTTTATAAAGCATCGTTTTTTTATGAGACTTCAGATCCAATTTAAAAAGCCTCATTTCATTCTGTTCATTATTGCCCGTATAATAGAGCACCTGCTGTTTTTGATCCAAGGCAAATGCCGGATAGCTGGTCAGCTTCTCCTCATGGATCACCTTGTCATTTTCATAATACTTTGTCAGCAGATCCGTATCTGTAATTGAAACCAGCAGCTCATCACCGCTTTCGGTATTGACTGAAACATCAGCAGCCTTCTCATGGCCTTTATCCTTTGTAACATAAAACGCAACCCCCGCGGCAGCTGCCGCTATTATCACTGCTAACAATAATATGATTCTTTTTTTCATCTTTTATCTCCACCAATAGAAAAAGCAAGAATGTGACTTCTTGCTTTCCAGATTATATATGTACATTAATAGCTGTAATGCCCAGCTACTTTACCTTTGCTTAATGGATATCCAAGCGCTTTAAACGCTTTAGGGCTAACATCCAGCACTGCATTAGGCATTCTGCCAACATCATTTTTATAAACCGTAATCACCTTTTTAGGCTTCGCTTTTGCATAAGCTCTGATTTTTGTCCCGTTTCTAGGAACATCAAATCCGATTTTGGTCGCACAATCCCAATGTCCAAGTTTCTTACCTGAAGAGCCTTTTTTCCCGACTCCATTATACCAAGTAATATTTCCGTTCACATGTTTCGCACTGGCATCTGATGAAAAACTAAAAGCTCCCAAAGTACTTCCTACTAAGATAAAAGCGGCTAAAATGACTTTCTTCAACATTTCGTCCCCCTGTTTGTTAACATCTAGGAAGATTATACACGATCAACCAGCTATTTTTTATTTCAATATCCTTACAGTAATGTTACAAAGTCAAAAAAGTTACCTCTGCTAAAATAAACCATGGAAGATTATCCTATTATAATAGCAGTATTAGCGTTATAATTATTGATAGAGTAGTTGTCGCATTCAATATGAACGAACCATTACCGTATTGTTCAAACCAAATTCATAGCTATGTAAACGATTGATACTCTCATATAAAGAAAAAAGAGTGTGCGAGACCCTTTTTTCTTCAAAGTTTCTTTTTTCAAAAAAACGTAGATTATATTATATAAAAATTTCATTTCTTTTTTGGTTTTAAAAATGGCGATTTTGTGAACAGTTCATATTGACCGGTGCGGAATTACTCACATCAAAAGTTATAGGAGTGGTAATCCATGAAGGCAGCAAGATGGCATAACCAAAAGGATATCCGTATTGAACATATCGAAGAGCCAAAAACGGAGCCGGGAAAAGTAAAGATCAAAGTCAAATGGTGCGGCATCTGCGGAAGTGATTTACACGAATATCTGGGCGGCCCGATCTTTATTCCGGTTGACAAACCGCACCCATTAACAAATGAAACGGCACCTGTCACAATGGGGCATGAATTCTCCGGTGAAGTTGTCGAAGTCGGAGAAGGCGTTGAAAATTATAAAGTTGGAGACCGCGTCGTAGTCGAGCCGATTTTTGCTACACACGGCCACCAAGGCGCCTACAACCTTGATGAACAAATGGGATTCCTCGGCTTAGCCGGCGGAGGCGGCGGTTTCTCTGAATACGTCTCTGTAGATGAAGAGCTTTTGTTCAAACTTCCTGATGAATTATCATATGAACAAGGCGCACTCGTTGAACCTTCTGCAGTTGCTCTATACGCTGTCCGCTCAAGCAAACTCAAAGCAGGCGACAAAGCGGCTGTATTCGGCTGCGGCCCGATCGGTCTTCTTGTCATTGAAGCGCTGAAGGCTGCCGGTGCAACCGATATTTACGCTGTTGAGCTTTCTCCTGAACGCCAGCAAAAAGCTGAGGAGCTTGGCGCGATCATCGTTGATCCGTCTAAAACAGACGATGTAGTCGCTGAGATTGCAGAACGTACAGGAGGCGGTGTTGACGTAGCATTCGAAGTCACTGGTGTCCCAGTGGTGTTACGACAAGCCATCCAGTCCACTACAATTGCCGGTGAAACCGTCATCGTCAGTATTTGGGAAAAAGGTGCTGAAATCCATCCGAACGATATCGTGATCAAAGAACGTTCAGTAAAAGGAATTATCGGATACCGCGACATCTTCCCGGCTGTACTGTCATTAATGAAAGAAGGCTATTTCTCAGCCGACAAACTCGTAACGAAAAAAATCGTACTAGATGATTTGATCGAGGAAGGCTTCGGGGCTCTTATTAAAGAGAAAAGCCAAGTCAAAATCCTTGTCAGACCTAACTAATTTGAAACCAAAAAGAATCCGCACTCAGGTGCGGATTCTTTTTTTAATTATCCAATCACTTCAGTCCCAGAATCCTTCTTTGCCCCGCCGTGATCATAAGCCCGGAAGTTTTCCTCCAGCTGCTCAAGCGAAAGCCCTTTCGTTTCCGGCAAAAACCTCTTCACAAACAAGACAGAGCAAATTCCTAATCCAACGAAGATAAAGAACGTTGTGGACAGCCCGATGGCTGCCAGCAATATTGGAAACGTGAAACTGACTGCAAAATTCACCATCCACAGACAGAATACCGTAACACCCATTCCCAGTCCGCGAAGGCGAAGCGGGAAAATTTCAGATAGCATCAGCCAAGTCACTGGTGAAATGGCGCCCTGCTGAAAAGCAAGAAATGTGACCGTTAATGACAGGACTACATACGGAAGTGCCGGTGATCCTTCAAGTACAAGTGAGAATATCCCGATTAGCAATAACGCTGTTGTCGTACCGATCAAGCCTGTCATCAGCATCGGCCGGCGCCCCACTCTTCCCAGCAGCCAGATTCCGACGAATGTTGCCAATACCGAAATCACACCATTCGCAATATTTCCGATTAAAGCGGCTTCCGTTTGGAAACCAGAATTTCTTAGAATTTCAGTCCCATAATACATAATCGAATTCACACCTGTAATTTGCTGTACAATCGCAATCCCTAATCCAATAAACACAATACGCCGCACCCATGGGACTGAAAGATCTTTAAACGTCGCTTTTTCAAGCTGATCTTCTTTTTTGAAAGCGAATTCAATTTCTTGCAGCTCAGCTGCTGCCCGTTTTTCATCCCTGATTTTTTTCAATACACGTAAAGCATCTTCTTTTCTTCCTTTAGAAACAAGCCAGCGGGGACTCTCGGGCATTCTGATCATGCCGAAAAACAGGAACAAGGCTGGAAGTGACGCAATGACCAGCATAAACCTCCACACATGGGAGTTGTCTCCCATTGTTGTTCCAAGGATCGCATTAAAAACAAAGGCCAAAAGCTGTCCTGATACAATCATCAATTCGTTCTGCGTCACCATCCGTCCCCTGCTTTCCACAGGAGACATCTCTGCTAAATAGGCAGGCACCGTTACGGATGCACCCCCAACCGCAATACCGAGCACAAAACGGGAAATAATCATGACCGTAACATTTGGTGCAAACGTACACCCGATCGTTGAAATAAAAAATATAACAGCGAGGAACAAAATATTTTTGCGGCGGCCGTTAAAATCAGACATCCTGCCGCCAAACACAGCACCCAGTGCCGCTCCAAAAAGAAGTGAACTGGTGACAAGACCCTCTGTGAAGGCATTGAGATTAAGCTGATCCGGCTCTCCCATATACGGCAAAGCTCCATTAAGCACACCGGTATCATAGCCAAAAAGAAGCCCGCCGAAAGTGGAGACTAAAATAATTGTACGTAAAAATGACATTTGATTGCCTTGTTTATTCATACTGTTTCCCCCAGTCTTTTTCAAAATGCGTATGTCAAAAACTCATTCCAGGGCTGCTGCCTTCCTCACATTTCGTAAGCAGGCTTCAGAAAATAGTTGTTCATGTTTTTATCCAATAACCTCATAACAACCTCATAACCTTCCCTTCTTCTTAGCATGTCAGTCCTGATGGAAGCGATTTCATTTCTCACTAAAAGAACAATGGTCATTTCTTTGTGCATAACCTTGTAAATTTGGCATTTAATAGTCACTTGATAGTTCAATTGTAGTGATATGATAGTGATATTTTTGTTACATCTGATATTATCATAATTATAAAAATGCTTTCAGTCAATATAAATTTCTGAAAATTTTTTACTCTATAAAAGGAAAATCACCAATTCAAGGGGAAAATGAACGTTTTTCTTCATGAAAATGTGTGAATCAAGTCAAAAATCCTGTGATTTTCTATTCATATCGATAAATGAGTAAGTGTTGGGTAACTTCACCCATTTTTCTCTGTAAAATCAAACATTCGTTCAATTGTTTCAGACTCAGGATAAAAGGAAATAGAGAAGAAAATAAATGAAGGCTGACTTAAGGGAGGCAACCAAAATGAATGAGGGTTATATCATTGCAGGCCTTTTATTATTGACAGCGGGGATGATTGATTTTTTATGGACCACGTTATGGTTAGAGAGCGGTGCCGGCCCGATCACAAGATGCCTGTCTGCCTGGCTGTGGAAGGGCTGCCGCAAAATCAGCGGTGACCACGCAAAGGTTCTAAGTATGGCTGGTCCTCTGCTGTTATGCCTGACGTTAGTGATATGGATCAGTCTATTTTGGAGCGGGTGGGTTTTGATTTACTCGAGTGACCCTCACTCACTTATGGAAACTCAATCAAAAGAACCGGCTTCCTGGTCAGACCGAATTTATTTTTCCGGCTATGTCATGTTTACATTAGGAAATGGCGACCTCGCTCCGAACGGAGGCCTATGGAAGCTTGTCACGATTATTGAAACAGCTCAAGGACTGCTTACCATCACGTTTTCTGTCACGTATTTGATTTCCGTCTTGAGTGCGGTTAATCAAAAACGCTCCTTTGCCCAAAGTGTATTAAGTCTAGGGCATGACGGAACAGAAATCGTCCATAATGCATGGAATGGCAAAGATTTTCACGACATTGATTTTCTTCTTATCGCTGCCTCATCAGAACTGGGAAAGCTGACCGCTCAGCATAACGCCTTCCCCATCCTTCATTTTTACCACAGCACGCAGCATCAGGAATCATCCATTATAGCTGTTGCTGTATTGGATGAGGCTCTAACCATTTTCAAATACGGAATTCCTGAACAATATCAGCCGAATCAGCTTCATATCAAAGAAGCGCGCTCAAGTATCAAAAACTATCTAGATACCGTTCATACTGCCTATATCCATCCTGCAGAACAAGCGCCGCCGGAACCAGACATCTCAAAGCTTCAACAATCAGGCATACCGGCTTTATCAAAGCAAACATTTCAAATTGCCGTCAATTCAATAAAGGAACGTCGTCAATTGCTGCTGGGAATTATCCAAGCGGGGGCTCGAAAATGGCCTGTTCAGGAGCAAGCAATAGGTAACGGTAACGCTTATTCTTCTAAATAAAAAAGTCCCGAGCGCTGATCACTCCGGACTTTTCACTGTATGAGTCTTACACAAGCTTCTGGCCGCAATTCGGACAAAAATTGGCTTCGCCCGTTTTTGTTCCGCAGTTTGGACAGAAATTCGGTTTGCTTCCGCTGCCAGTTGACTGTGGGCCTGATGACTGTGCCTGCTGATTTTGATTCATTTGGTTCATCATCTGATTGGCCATATTCATTCCCATCATCATTCCAGCCATATCCGAAGCCGCTCCGCCTCCGCTCATCTTTCCGGATGCCATTCCATCCGTCATTGATATTTGCTGGTATCTGTTCACATCCCCAACCATACCGTAGGAAGCGTTCTTTGTAATCATATCTTGAACCTCTTGAGGATAATTAAAGCTCATGATTTGAAAACCAGTGACCGTCATCCCGTCGCTTATTAATTGCATATCTAAGTCCTCTTGAATTCCCTTGGCAATATCAAAAGCGTTTGCTTGAAGATTAAACATATCTTTCCCTTCTCTTGTGATCCACTTCATGAGAAGCTGATCCAGAATAGAAATGATACGGGTTTTAATATCCTCTACAAAATATTGATCTTTCACGCCAGCGATTTTATCAATCAGGCTGATATAGTCCTGCACCTTGAAATTAAATGTGCCGTTTGCGCGAATGGGCATCCCGCCTGGCATTCCCGCTGCCGGAATATTTATCGCCTGTTTTGTTCCCCATCTTACGGTAAATTCCTTCGTATTGACAAACAGCACCTCAGCTCGCATGCCGCTGTTAAAGCCAAACTTAAAGCCCTTTAACGTTGAAAGGAATGGAATAATTTCTGATTCAATATCATAATCGCCATCATCTTGAAAGACTCCTTCAACCCGCCCATTGTTCAAAAAGACAGCATCCTGTCCGGGACGAATGATTAAACGGCTCCCTTTTTTGATTTCACGATTGTTCCATTTATAAAAAATCATATCATCTCTAAATTCTTCCCACTCTACTACATTCGCTAATTGATTTCTGAAAAACGACATTACGCCTCTCCCTTTCTCTATTTCTTACATTTAAAAACTGCCCCGGCTCCCACTGTATGACGTACCGCCTTTCGTAACACCGCCATCGCTGCCGCTGTCTTTATCTGATGGTTTTCTTTCTCTTGTTACAGTCGTTCTAATATAAGTGTCGTATTGATCAATCACATCAGACGTACGCTGATCCATATATGTATTTCCATTAACCGTTACTTTGCCGCCTGCATGATAAAGCATGATTGAAACCGCAATTCCCCCGACTGCGATGGCAGCAATCAGCTGAAACCACCATGTAAAGAATATGTTGTCGGGGTTTACTCCCGGTTTTATGCCCATATCTTTATAGGAAAGCTGAATATATGTCTCAAAAGCTTTAAAATAATTTTCATTGGATAAATCAGATGAAATCGTATTTCTGATGCTATTGAGCCTGCTGTTGTCCAAATACTGTTCGGCTTTTTTGAAGCCTGCGATAAACACTTCTCTGTTTGTCATATCAATGGTCAGAATGGCTGTACTGCCTTTTCCGTAACGATCATAAAAATCGCCGGTATAGTCAGCAATATCTTCACCGTTTGTGCTTTTGGTCGTAATAATGATGAAATCAGTGTCCCTCTTTGCACCCAGCTCTGCCGAGAGAGATTCAAGTTTTCCGATCTCCGCTTTTGACAATAGATGAGCGCGATCGTACACATGCTGCTGCGATTCAGAGGCTCTTGCCGCTTCGATACCCAGTAAAGGCATCATGATGAAGACAGCCAGCACACCAAAGATCGCTTTCCCTAAAAATCCCCGCATCAAAATCCGCCTCCCATCATCAATGAGACGAGCTTCAACGCAAGAAATGTCCCGCCTGCTATTCCGCTAAACCATGCCGCCACTTTTCCTCGACTGATCGGCGGCTTTCCAACAACCTTTCCTGTTTGCCCGTTCATCGCAAAGATATGCTCCGCTCTTTCATAATCGTAACTGACCATCCAAACGGGAAGCAAAACGTAAAAGCTGTTCACGTTTTTCGTGTGAATATGTTTGTCCCTCACATTGACTGACGTATATCCGGAAAAAGTAGAATGGATGTATGAATCTATATAACTGCTTATTTTCTCTTTTGCCCTTGGAAAAAGCTCCTCATCGGTATAATTGTACTTTTCCGCAATATAACCGGCCAAATATGCCGTTTGAAAGTCCTTCAGCTCTTCGTATGAATAAGGCTCCAATTTGTCCATTAATTCGTCTTTCATTTTTTCAGAGGCATCGACAGGGATTTTCAAATAATCGAGATTGATATCACGAAACGCTTCAAAGTGCTCTGTTTCCGTGCAAATATAATCCCCTTCTTCATATTGATGGACTCTGGTACAGTTTGCTCTCACCTGTACTTCACTATTTAAATCAAACATCCAAAACGGAATATACATGCCGGTGATGCTTTTAATGCGATCGGCAGACATGAAACCTCTTGGTGTCAGAAGGCCTTTTTTGCACCACTTTCGAAATGCCTGCTCGGCTTCTTGCTTGCTGATTGTAAATGGGATGACTTTCGCCGGTGCCAAATGTCCCGATAAACGATCTGCAAGTATTGCAGCACCCCCGCAGAAGCTGCACGTCGTTGCTGTCGTTTCAGCTTCCGTGATCAAAATGGCACCGCAGTTTTCACATTGATATTCTTTTGCTTCATCATCAGAAAACCGTGCCGCAATGTTTTCTTTCGGAAGGCTTTCAATATTGTCCTGTCTTCCGCAGCTGCTGCAGGATAACGAGCCGGTTTCACTATCAAATGCCATATCACTGCCGCAGTTCGGACACTTATAAGATATTATCATTACCGTTCCCTCTCACATCTTATGATAAAATGACGCCGCAGCCGAGAGCTGCGGCCTCCTATGTATTACTTATCGAGCATCATTTTCGCTTTTAACGCCGCAAGTTCATCATCAACCTGGCTTGAACCGCCAGTGTCATACTTTGCAGTCAGATCAGCCATATCATCCTGCGGAGCGCTGTTCAGTTCAGCCATTGCATTGGCCTGATCAAGTGCCTTATTTACTTTGTCCTCCATTCGGCCGAATGCAGACATTGATTGGCTTGTACTTGAAACAGAAGCGCCCAGTTTGTTCATTCTTTCTTGCGTTTTCGCTACTGCCCACTTCGCCTTGATCATATTTTTACGTGCTTCCAGCTCTCCAATGTCAGATACCAATTTGTCATGCATCTTTCTCATCTGTGCGGCATTGGTTGCAGCAATTTGATTCGCCGCCTGCAGCTCAGAAAGCTTTGACTCCAAAGATGTTTTTCTTTCAAGAAATTTTCTCGCATCGCTCTCATTCCCGGCTTGCAGCGCCTTCATTGCATAGCTTTCCATCTTTTCCATATCCGCCTGGCATTCGTGATATTCTCTTTTTGCTCTCTGCTCCTCGGCCATAACAGCTGCTGTTTCTGCCTTAACCTTAGCCAAATCGCTATTCATATTTCTTAAATATTGATCTACCATTTTCTCCGGATTTTCAGCCTTGTCCAATAAAGCATTGATATTCGCAGACATAATATCTTTAAATCTTCCAATTATACTCATTATATCGTTCCTCCTAAAGCTAATTCGGTAACCCTTGTTACATATACTATTTATTATCGTTAAAAGTTTCACTTTTTTAATAAAAAATGACATTTCAAACAAAAAATATACAACTTTTTACCTGAACAAAAATGTAAGCAATAAAAAAAGATGCCCCCAAAAGTCCAAAGACTTTCAAGAAACATCTTCAATGATTTACAAAGAAACTTCGATCTCATCCAAGCTCGGCAGTGCATCAATCGCTCCAATTTTAGTGCACACAAGAGCTCCGACCTTATTGGCAAACGCCACAATCTCACGCAGTTTCACAAAATCAGCATCTACAGATTGAATCTGATCCGTGTTTGCCAATTGATATAAAGCCGCACCGACAAAAGCATCTCCCGCCCCTGTTGAGTCAATTGATGTCACCGGAATGCTTGGAATGATTTCACGGTCTTTTCCATTGGAAAGAAGCGTTCCGCTTTTCCCAAGTGTCACAGCGACAATGTTGGCTCCGATCTCATGAAGGATCGCAACACCCTTTTCATGATCCTTCACACCGCTGATAATCTCAAGTTCCTCGTCACTGACTTTCACAAAATCACTTACAGCGATCGCTTTTTTCGCAACACTTACAAACTCTGAGACTCTTCCCCTCCATAAATCTTCACGGTAGTTAGGGTCAAACGAAATAAACTGTCCATTGTCTTTCGCAATCGACATCAGCCGTAAATAGGCTGAGCAAAATGGATCTGATAACAGTGCCGTCGCAGAGCCGAAATGAAGGATTTTCGCTTCGTTTAGTTTTTCCTGGTCAATATCCTCCAGCGTAAACAAAGCGTCCGCGCCTCTATTAAAAACAAAGTCACGCTCTCCATTTTGTTTTAATGAAACAAAAGCAAGCGTTGTAGGCGCTTTCTCATCCATCACCAGCATAGAGGTATCGACATGTACAGCGTCCAATGTTCGCTTCAGAAAATACCCAAACGGATCCTTTCCTACTTTTCCGCTGAAAGCGGCGTCTCCGCCCAGCTTGGCAATCGCTGCTGACACATTCGCCGGTGCCCCGCCGGCACTTTTCAGGAATTGGCGCCCTTCCATTAAATCAACGTCAACATCGGTACAAAAGAAATCAATCAACAATTCCCCAATACAAACTACAGAATGACTACGCATATTATCACACTCATTTATAAAGTCTAGATTACAGTCTCAGTATATTACTTTCTGCCATAAATACAACATTGAATATTAAAAATTTTACATATATTTATCTCGCAGACCTTTGCTCCAGCTCAGAGATGATGTGTTTATATCTTTTTTCCGTTAAAGGATAGAAGGCAATAAGAATAATAGAAAGCAAAATGAAAAATCCCGGAATCAAAGCATTCATATTTTTAATCGCATTCAACGACCCAACTGTCTGGTCTGTATTCGCCACATACCCGGCGATTCCTAAGTAAATGGCCGAAAATGACCCGGCTAACGCAACACCCAGCTTATTAATAAAGCTCATGCTCGAAATCACCACACCATCCGCGCGAATTCCGGTTTTCCATTCCGCATAATCGACACAATCCGCAACCATTCCCCAAGCAAGCGTATTTAAAGGCGTTGTGAAAAATCCCGAAGCGAAAAGCCAAATGAAAATGAGTGGAATTGAAGAATACGGCGTAAAATGCAGGCCTGCATAAGAAATAAGCGATAGAGCTGCCGTGATAATCATGACTTGTTTTCTGCCCCACTTCTCAGAAAAGAAAGGAATAAACAAATTGCTGATCAGCGCTGCCCCGAAAAATAAAACGGTGCCCATAAACACGAACTCTTTATGGTTTACGTTATACGTAAAATAATACACCATCGTGCTGAGCTTAATATTAAACCCGATCGCAAAAGCCAAAAATGATGAAATTAACATGAGCAAGGGTTTGTTTTGGAATAAAACGGATAACGTCTTTTTGATCCCTTGTTTTTTTCTCTTTTTAGGCTGAATCCGCTCCCTGACAGTAAAGAAACTGAATAGATTCAAAACAATGCTGACCGCCGCGTAGATGAGCGCCGTCATCTGAAATCCAAACGCCTGATCCTCTCCTCCGATAGCAGTTGCAAGCGGTGTCGCACAGGAAATGGATAAAAGAATGCCGATATACACCAAAATCATCCGGGTTGTGGTCAGAACCGTTCGTTCCTCCACAGAATTCGTCATCCGCCCCGTTAAGCTGTTCACCGGGATCGTTTGCATACTAAAGGACATCCCAAGCAGAATATAGGTGACATACGCATATACCATATTTCCGGTCTCACCGAAATGAGGCGTCGTGAAACATAAGAATGTGAATAGCGCAAAAGGAAATGCCACCCACAGCAAATATGGCCTTGCTTTTCCCCACCTTGTATTTGTTTTATCTAAAATCAATCCCATGATCGGGTCAAAAATAGCATCCAGCACACGCACAACAAGAAACAAAGTTGCGATCACCGCAGGCTGAATGCCGCCAACGTCTGTATAATAAAATAATAAGTATGCGTTTACAAACTGAAAGATAATATTATACGACATATCGCCGAATCCATAACCGATTCGTTCAAACCAGGACAGTCCGGTACTGGATTTTGACTGATGCTTCACTTTCATTGCCGTTACTTTTTCTGTTTCAATCATCATTTCCCACCCCAAGAATCCGTTTTCATTTCCAGTAAACAAGAGGGAGAATACGAAGATCCTCCCTGTTCACTCAGCGATTTGGATACACCATCACTTTTAAACATTCATTCTTAAATTGAAGCGCCCGCTCCATCGCATCTTGCGTCTGCTCCAGCGAATATTGGTCCGTTACTAGATGCTTCGTGTCCACAATGCCTGAAGCAAGAAATTCGATTCCCTTTGGATACGTATTGGCATAACGGAAGATCCCGTAAATATCAATCTCATTATCCGCAATAAACGGCACGTTGAGCGGAATCTCGTTCTGTGAAGGCAAACCGACAATCGCCAATTTTCCGCCCCGGCGCACAGAAGCCAGTGCGGATTGCAATGCCGCTGGATTCCCTGCTGTTTCCCAAGCAACATCAACGCCTCTATCATTCGTGATCGTTTTAATCTCTTCAAGTGCATCCTGTTCACGTATATTAATAATGTGAGTCGCTCCCATTTTTTTCGCAGCTTCTAACCGCAGCGGCTCTAAGTCGGTGACAATGATTGTGCCTGCCCCAAATGCTTTAGCTGCGGCAACAGCCATTAACCCAACAGGGCCCATCCCCATAATCGCAATCGTTGATCCGGGCTGTAGCTTCGTTCTGGCCGCCGCATGGATGCCGACAGAAAACGGCTCGATCAAAGCAGCATCTTCATAAGAAAGTGAGTCTGGGATTAAAAAAACAAAGTCCTGACGCATTTTAATATATTGGACAAACGCACCGTCTACCGGCGGTGTAGCCAAAAACTGTACATCCGGGCAAAGATTATAGCGTCCTTCTTTGCACGCCTCACAGCGTCCGCACGTAACACCCGGCTCTACAGCGACGCGGTCTCCCACTTTAAATTGATCGACAGCTGATCCGACAGCGGCAATCTCTCCCGCACATTCATGCCCAAGGATAAATGGTTTTTCCACTACATAGTTGCCTATTCGGCCATTTGTATAGTAATGCAGATCTGATCCGCAAATTCCGACAGCCATCACCTTAATCAACACTTCATCATGATTGATGTCAGGCACAGGCACTGTTTCGATTTTGATTTCTCTTGTATTGTGCATAACAGCCGCTTTCATGTTCTGAGGTACTGTGTGAGTCATTTGGCAAATTCCTTTCTTTAGAAAATAAAATGTAAGTGCATACATTTTTATTTTCTCTGTTACTGCCCCCATTTTATCTGCTTTTCAAGACGTTCAACAGCCTTTTCTGCTGTATAAAAGGACAGCGGCACTGTACTTTTATTTTTTCATATACAAAAAACGCTGGATTGATAAAATAGTACTAATAGGAGGTGCAGGCTTATGGCTGAACTTGAAAACCGAAAACAATTTGCACAACTGCTGGCACCTGGCGTCAAAACGCTAAAACTTCATCCTGATTATAAAGTCAGAAGGAAAAAGAATGAAAAAACAGGACAGTCTTACATAGATAAAATCGCACTCCAGCTGGGAGTCTCCCCAAACACGATCAAAAGCTGGATCGGACAGATGGGGGCAAACTACATTCCCGGAAGAATTGACGACGGAAAACTGTTCGGAATGATCTGGATCATTCTCGAAAAGACCGACTTCGATATCGATTGGTTGACCGACTTGCTGGAAGCCACCACTATCCCAGTCATCAAACCCGCATTGCCTGTATGGGCAGCATCTTGTTTGAAAAAAGCGAAAATACTGCGAAAAGACGGATTATTTGGGGCTCCGAGTGAAGACGAAATTGAAAATGTAGTAAAACGGCTGTTTCATGACAGACCCGGCCATGAAACGAATGCGCTTACAGAACAGCCTATCACGCATAATTTACCCTCACGCTGGTCCGGACGCTTTATCGGACGCAGCTTTGATATGGAAGCGATACGGCAATGGATGCTTTCTCCGTCACCAGTCTGTTTAATCACCGGCTGGGCTGGTATGGGTAAAACCACAATCGCTCTTGAAGCCGCCTATTCCTGTGTCGGCGATACTTCAGATTGGCCGACGTTCAACAGTATCATTTGGGTCAGCGCTGATTGGAAAGGATTGAGCTTTAGCGATTTTTTAAATACGATCGCCTATCAGCTCGGACGCACAGAACAAATCGATAAATCAATCAATGAAAAACGATTCGTCGTCCGCAATGCGTTAGCTAATTACACTAGAGAAAAACCGATCCTGCTGATCGTTGACAGCATTGATACTGCAGAACGTGACATTCATGAATTTATCACCAGCCTTCCGCAAGGCGTGAAAGTTCTCCTCACAGCGCGGGAAAACGTAAAGCAAACCTATCGGGAAAGCTTCGGAGAAATGACAGCTATTCAGCTGAGCGGCCTTGAGCAAACAGATGCCTTGGATTTTTTTCAGCAAGAAGTGCACCGATGCTTACAAACATGCAACATTCAAAATAAACGGGAAAAGCTGGAGCAGCTGTTACATCTATCATCTGACCTGAAAAACGAATTCATTTCAGCGACTGCCGGAAACCCGAAAGCCATGGCACTCAGCATTGCCTATATGTCAGACGATGACATCCCCGCTCAGCAGCTGATTCATGAGCTTGGAAAAGCAGGCTACTCACTGCTGGAATTGTTTGAATTCCTCTTTGGCCGCACTTGGGATAGATGCAATGAAGATACGCGAAAGCTATGGCAGACGCTTTGCTTTTTCAGCAAGCCGCCTGATGAAAAAAGCCTGGCGGCAGCAGCCGGATTAGACGCCCGCCGTTTTCATTACGCTATGGAGCAAATGCGGTCATATGCGCTGATTCAGCCGGAACGAAGCCAAGGCAGGACACAATACTTAGCGCACCAAACCGTTGTCGCTTACGGAGAACAGCACTTGTCCGAACAGCACGAATATGAAAAAGAAGCCCGCAATCGCTGGGCTCACTATTATATTGATTATGCCGAAACCCATTTAAAGCGGGAACAGCCCAACTCTATCTATTGGAGCTACCTGCTGGGACGGAACTTAGATCAAATGAAACAAGAATGGCCAAACATCTTAAAGGTCATCCAATGGGCAAGTGAAACCGATCAAAAAGAAATCCTAATCGAACTCATCACCCGCATCAGCCATTTTCTAAGCAGAATCAACCTGCCCCTGCGAATCGAATACGGGCGCAAAGCCGCCGACGCCGCCCATCAATTAGGCCAACACACACGAGAAGCGTTCTTCCGAATCGACACAGCAGGCTGGGCTCTGATGGAAGTCAATGATTTAGACAGGGCCTTACAGCAAATTGAAGCCGGGCTGAGGATTCTGGAACAATCAGACGCTCACGATGCCTATGATCTAAAGGTTTGGGGACATGCACTCAAAGCAAGGCTGTTTTTAAAAGCCGGGCAACAGGAAAAAGCAATGACCATTTTAAACAAAATCGAAGATCAACCGATTTCCCCTACGATTCAACACAGGGTTCTATTGGTTCGCGGAGACCTAAGCTTTGCGAGAGACCTTGATGAAGAAGCCATTCAACTATACGAAGCGGCAAATGAGATCAGCTCCACGTACGGCGGCGAAAAAACGATAGAAGCCTATTTCAATTTGGGTGTTGCTTATGTGAAGTGTGACCAGTTTGAGAAAGCGGAAGAAGCCTTTGAGCAAATGCTCTATGACAAACATAACGCGAATCAGGTTGAGCTGATCTATTATTATTATGGGATGGCACAGTTGTTGTACAGTAAAGGAGAGAAAACGAAAGCGATGGAATTCAATCAAAAAGCGATTCGTTTAATTGATTCTTGGGAGCCTGCGATTGGGATTCGGGGAGAGGTGGAGCGATTGGCAAGGGTGACTAAAGAAAACGACTAATACGCATAGTAGTTCTGTCAGCAATCTTACACTGTTTCTTTAATAATAAACAGAATAGGCCAACTCAAGTCGCAGTTGGCCTTTCGTTATATAGATTCCTTTAATTCAAAATGTCTTTATCTCAGCTCGCCATCCAAAGGTACAATGACTTCATCTAACATCTTTCTCCACTGACGCTTCAACTCTGGTCCGTATTTCAACGGTTTTGCATCTGGGTGTACGGCTTTATACTGATCAAATTGCTTGCTATTGATAATTCCCCCGATATTCGGAATAGGATCTGCTCCTATCACATATTGAACTGCAGATAAATACAGTTCATCCTCTGCCACAAACCAAGTATTCGCAAATTCCCTAACTGCTTGGCTGCGTTCTTTCGTGAAGAAGCGTCTTTTCACTACAAGAATATCTTCCTCTTCATCTACTTTTTTCGTATCAATGGCATTTAACATCTCACGGTATACATCTTTAACAATGTCTGATTTCTCAAGTTTTTGAAGTGCGCTTTCGATCTCATCACGGATATTCTGGTTATTGGCCGAGTATGTTTCTAATAGTCGATCAATATACGTTGAATCAATATCATAGATCTTCACTGCATTTTCTCCATAAAACTCAATGTCTGAAAAATCCGGTTCCGCTCCATCTTGGTCCTCTTCATCTATAAGTGAACCTTTAATCGTGTGATAGATACCAATATATTCTTCTAGTGTTTCCACCTGTTCTTGAAGTGCTGCTGATTTTTCCATATCATCGTTGTAGTCATCATATGTCACTAACGCTTCGTAAGAATTGTTTAGCTCTTGAAATGCTTTCACGAACTCAATTCGGGTTTCAAGAGATGTGTTCTCATCAATATCGGTTGGATTGGGAATTAATGTAGTTAGCGCTTTGTGAGCCTTCTTAAAACGTTTCTTCGATTCATCATACGTTGGATAAACAAGACTAGATTCCTCTTGTGCATGAGAATATAACTTCGTCGCATTCTTTACGTTTTGTTCCATTGTAAAAGGTTTACGGAATGTGACAATTAATCCTTTTGTCTTTCCTGGATACGTACGATTGGTCCTGGAAAAGGCTTGAATCAAATTGGCATAACTTAAATTCCGATCCACAAATAACGTTTGAATCGTTGGGGCATCAAAACCAGTCAATAACCGATCGACAACAATGACAAGGTCAATTTGTTTCCCAAATTCTTTAAATTCCCCTTTTTTACGAGCTAACCGATTGTTAATATCACCATTATATCGTTCAATATCTTCTATCGACCAAGCAGTGTGATAGTAACCGTTATAATCCTTAATAATCTCCATCATTTCATCTTGAGTTTGCTTGGAATCTTCCTCGTTTTCTTGCATTGAATACGTAATTGCAATCCGAGGAAAATCAGGATCCTCAATTGTACGCCCTGTTCGGATCGGGTGTCCCGCAAACTCTTTTGTTAACCAATCTGGATCTTTCGTCATTTCTTTAATTGCCTGATAGTAACGTTTCGCCATATCAATGGAACTTGTTGTTAAAATAGCTGATTTTTGCGGGCGGCCGTTTTGAAAATCAAATTTAATATAGGCATTATCCGGCCTAAAAATCTTATGAATGACTTTTTGAATATGTTCATCATTCTCGAACGAAGATGGTTCAAGGTATGCTTCTTTTTCGATTCCATCCATTCGATCAATCATATCGTTGATTTCATCATCACTACAATTGGCGTATTTTTCTTGATGACGCAGCTGTTCGAAAATATGATTATTTAATGAAGTGGGGTCAATTGTATCTTCATGCTCTACTTGAAACCCTAAAACAGCACCATCGTCTAACGCATTCTTAATGGTATAGGTGTGCAAAACGTCTCCATATTGATCACGAGTAGTGCGAGCTAATCGGCCCTTCGCTTGTTTTTTATTTTCATTAAATATCGGTGTCCCTGTAAATCCAAACCAAGTCGAATTTGGAAAGAACCCCTTAATGACTTCCATGCCTTCTGCACTTAACGCACGATGGCATTCATCCACGACAAAGACAATATGTTGTCCCAGCAGTTTCTTAAAGCGCTGAGTACCTTTTTGCTCCTCTTGCCTTTGGGCATAGCGCAAGGCAGCTTCTAGTTTTTGACGAGTGGTAATAATCACTGTATTGGAATTGGCATCAGACAGTAGAGTATCACTTAACTCCTTCGCACTTCCAGTTCCGACAATCAAGCTATTCGATATTGCATCACCAGAAGAAATACCGGTATTAAACTCGGAAGCAAATTTAGTGAATTCTGTCGTTGTTTGGTTATCTAAGTCTTTTCGGTCAATCAGCATAATCGTACGGTCTACACCTGCTTTGCGAGCCAATAACTTGGTAGACACAAAACTTGTCAACGTTTTTCCTGATCCGGTCGCATGCCAAACAAAGCCGGATTGATGCCTCATGGCGGATGTAAACAAGGCTTCTATGGCATGAATTTGATACGGTTTTAACACCACTAGAGCTTTGTTGTCTTGGTCTTCACTCACAATTGTATAATTGGCAATCAAACGGTGTGCATCTGGAATGTTTAACACTTGTTTCACAAACTCATAGAGATTTTCTACTTTTCGATTATCCGTTGTCCGCCAGCTAAAGATGAATTTCTTATGGATATCTTTTGGCAAAGCGTTGGCAAAATAACGAGTTGTTTGTTCGTTAGAAATGACAAATAACTGCAAGGTAGAAAAGATATTGTTTCGAAACATTCCTTCTTCTGCGTATTTCTTAATTTGATGATAGGCTTGGAATACACCGTCTTTTGCACTGGCCTGTTTTAACTCAATTTGAACAATGGGCAATCCATTAATGAGAAGTGTCACGTCAAATCGGCGGTCACGACCATCAACGTGACTCTTTTGTTTCGCAATCTGATGAACGACTTCGTATGTAGAAATGCCGCCCCCAATATCTTGATTGGAATACAGCACCAATGACATGGAACCCAATGAAACGTCTTCACGTTCAATCGTAATCCGAGCAATTCCATTTTCCCCTTTGAGCCATTTAGCAGCATCAAAGGGTGTCTGTGTTTTCGATAACAACTCTGTCTTTATCGAATCGAATTCTTTATCAGTCATTGGATGTTCCCCAATTTCTGATAAGTTATTTTGTGTAATCTTTTGCCGCAAGTTCTCCCACAAGTCAGCTTCCGATTTTAAATCAGGACGATAATTCCACTGATTATACCCTTCGCCTAACACTTCAATCAGGCGGCGCTCTACCTCTGCTTCATCTTTATGCTGGATCGTTGTCATGTTTCTCCCCCCCCTTTATTCGTTAAACAAACATCTTTTGTAGGAAAGCTTTTTTCGTTTCTTGTAAGGCATCTAATTCGCGTTGGTGAAGGGCGATCGTGTCGTCTAGTTGTTTGAAGAAGGTGCCGATTTTGGTTTGCTCATCTTTGCTAGAAGTGTAAGGGAACTTAATATTTTTAAAATTTTCAAAGAATAAATACTCTCTTACGCTTCCTTCCGTATTTTTTCTTACCTCATCAATAAAAAATTGCGATTTAATAAATTGTAAAATAAACTCATTATCCAATTCCTCACTCATTTTTAATATTACATAAAGTGAGCTCACAATTACTGTTTTATTGAGGTCATTGAATGCTATGGAACCAACATTTATTCTAGCTGGATTGTATGCGAATTCATTAGGATTAACTAGCTTATAAGATGTTTTATCAAGATTATCTAATCGACTCCCATCAAATTGTTCTGATTGGCTAACTAGTCCCACTTTATTACTTACAGAATATGCTGGATAATTTTCACCCATTGTATTTTTCTTACCAGCCTTCGAAATAAAGTCTTTAAACTTACGCTGTTCCCACTCTCCAGTAAATCCCGGGAAACGAACCTCCGGCACAGACTCCCCTTCTTTTGGAAACATTTTTTGCAAGAATCCCTGTTTTGTTTGTTTGAGGGTGGTTAGTTCTTGCTGATGAAGTGCGATTATGTCGTCTAGTTGTTTGAACAAATCACCAATTTTAATTTGTTCTTCAATTGATGGTGATATTATTACTACATCAGCAACTAATTGTTTGTTAAGACCTCCACGGGTTCCATCACCAGATGAAATTAATCGTAATTCCTCATATCTTTTTTCTAAACTCTGAAACACAAACTCGTAGTGAAGTTCCTCCTTCGGAACAATTGCTGCAATAGATTGATTCGTTGTTAGTGGTATCTCATTTATAGCCACTGTTCCCCGAGTTTTCCCTTGGCCAGCTAATGCAATTAAAATAGAATTTTCTTTTACCCAACGAGCACTTGAATTTTCGAATCCTAGAAAGGAAATCATGTTGTCCGTTGATGAAAGACGTTTTTTATTAACCTCACCAGATGACATCCATGGAATTTCACTTGGTTCCCAATATTCTTTAATTTGAGTCTTTGGAGTTCCACCTGTCAATATTTCTGCATGATTACCTATCTGACGCTGTTCCCATTCTCCAGTAAATCCTGAAAATCGAATCTCTGGTGTTCGTTTATTTCCCACGATTAAACACCTCTAACGCACCCTTGATCCATTCAGCATTTTCTTCATCATATTGTAGTGAAGAAATCATGTCATACAAGCTTGTCTCTAGTTCCTCTTTTTCTTTTCGAATGTCTTTAATGGATGCACCAATCGCAGCCATATCCACAGGTTCTTCTTCTTCAAACGTATCGACGTATCGAGGGATGTTCAAATTGAAATCATTCTCTTTGATTTCATCGAATGTTGCAACGTGGGCATATTTCGCGACATCTTCTCGTTTTTGATACGTTTCGACAATCCTATCAATATGTTCTTTAGAAAGTTTATTTTGGTTCTTTCCTTTTATAAACTCTTTACTTGCATCAATAAATAACACATCACGAGTACTGCGATTTTTCTTCAAGATGATGACTGTTGTTGGAATCGATGTGCCAAAGAATAAGTTACCTGGCATACCAATCACGGCATCAATACTGCCATCTTCCAATAATTTCTTACGGATCACACCTTCCGCCGCTCCACGGAACAGAACTCCATGTGGTAAGACGATCGCCATTGTTCCCGAATCTTTCAAATGGTAGAACCCATGTAAAAGAAAAGCAAAGTCGGCTTTTGATTTTGGTGCTAACTTCCCGTAACGATTGAAACGTGAATCATCTAAAAATGTAGCATCTGCGGACCATTTTGCAGAGTAAGGCGGATTCATAAGAACAGCATCAAAGGTATAAGGCTCATCTGTCGGCCAATCTTTGTTCAATGTATCCCCATTGCGTAACCGCATATCTTCTTTATTCACACCATGCAAAATTAAGTTCATCTTCGCTAGATTAAAAGTTGTTGTGTTTAGTTCTTGCCCATGATACTTTACACTTTCAGGATAGTTAATATAGTTTCGAATATTCAACATCAAGGAACCTGATCCCATGGTAGGGTCAAATACGCTAAATAATTTTTTGTCTTCTTGACCGATTGCGGCAATACGCGCCATCATATCAGATACTTGATGAGGTGTGTAAAATTCTCCCGCTTTCTTACCAGCTTCTGAGGCAAATTGACCAATTAAGTACTCATAGGCATCCCCAATGACATCTCCGTCATGACCGATTACATTGACATCATTTAGTTTCTTCAATACTTCAGTAATCGTGATGTTTCGCTGTTGATCATCCGATCCCAGTTTTTTCGATGTCAAATCCACATCATCAAAAAGACCGTTGAATTGGTCATATTTCGTAGACAAATCGATAAATGCTTTATTTAAGTCATTCAGCTGGAATGTGTTTTGTTTCGCTTGATTGGCTAATACATTGAATAAATACTCTGGCTCAATATCATAGCCCAAAGTATCCACTAACGTTTCAATCAAATCATTTTTGATCTCTTCATCCGCTAATAAATTCCGGTACAATTGCGTTTGTTTTTCTTGTGTGTTGTATTCTTCTAAAGATTCATCTGCGATTTCAACGACTTTTTCTAATAACTTATCAGACAAGTATTTGTAAAAGATCAATCCCAATAAGTAGTTTTTATATTCTGATGCATCCATTTTGCTTCGCAAGTTGTCTGCGGCACTAAATAATTTTGAGTGTAATTCAGCCATAGTTGTGTTCCTCACTTTTTCTATTGTTGGTCTAATCTCTTCAATGCTTCTAAATAAAGTTGCTCTTCAAGTTCCGCTTGTTTCTTCGCCAAAGCTTGACGCTTTCTCAAACAGAAATAAGCATTTCCAATCGTCCGTTGTTTCTCAATACTTGGTAATTTGATCTCCAATTCTTTTAATATTGCAGGAGTCAATTTTGGCACAGTGCTTCCTTGCATGGAAATTGCCATTTGCTTTTTCATTGCGTGCGACTCATTTAATGCATAACATAAATATCGACTATCCAAATCAATATGTTCAATCATGAGTTTTGCAAAGTTTTGATTGATGATCTTCCCATGATTTAAGTCACTCACGATCCCAGCCTTGGAACTGACAAAGCTGAAAACAACATCCCCGACACTGCTCAAATAGCTTTCTTTATGGTTTGATTGTTCAACATCAGGACTAACTTGTGAGTCTAGAAACGAGCCATCTAAATCCTTTATTAAATCCTCATATGTATAAGCAACTAATGTCGGATCATTTTTCTCATGTCCTCTAGAGAGGTTTCTCCCTATTTTAACTGTTACAATCTCTTCAAGTCGCATATCCCGCCCTCTTCAAAAAGTATTTCTTTAAAATTACTTAATCTAATTGCAATTTAAATCATATCATTCTATAACTACCCAGTCAACAATTCGTCTTGTAATTTTTACGAATTACACATAACCAATAAAAAGAGACCCCTCGTACATTCATCGAATGTATGAAAGGTCTCACTAATCCCTGATATTTTAAGTCTTCTTAGAGTAAAAATAACTTCTGAATCCCTAAATATCAAGGGCCTAGGAGGGCAGATTACATCATTCCACCCCATGCATTGCGCCTATTTATGTCCTTTTTTCACCTGATAGATATCTCACCATTTTTTAATTTTTGCACCCATATATCCACATGTTGTGATGATTTATATGAGAGGATTTCATAAAAACGTACGAAAGCTCCTTTTAATATAAGAGGAGCTTCATTTATCATAGGGCCTTCTTCCGGCCGGCTTTTAATTCTTTTTTAAAGGCTTATACATGTTCAAACAAAAACATTGCAACTGTCCCAACCTTTTTTAACAGGCTTGAGCTTCCGTGAAGTCACAAAAGTAGCTTAAACGTGCCGAGTGATTCCGAGCAGTTATCCCACTTCCGCTGCAGTCAAAACTTCTTTCTGGATAAACTTAATTTTTTCGTTTTCTTTCATGTCGGCATTCTCTCCACATTATAATGGTTCCTTTTAACAAGGTAAAAACAACGGCTATCATCAATACAGTATGCGCAATCAGCTCAGATATACCTCATCGGTCAGGTTAATTGCAACGATCACAATAACCAAAATGAGCGAAACGGCAATATCTCATGAACTGTATTAAAATATTTTTTCATACTTATATAATAACTTTTACAACCTTAAATAGATATTGTGTAGAATAGGAATTAAGTTTTGTTTTTTTCATATAGGGCCCATTATGGAAAAAATCATGTTAATTTAGAGAGGGAGGTGAAAAGTTTGAATAGAATAAAGACTCAAAGGTCCAAGGAGAACTCAAATTATACAAAAACAGTAATCACACTTTCACTTTTAGCTAATGTGATTATCTTGCTATTATTTTTTTCGCCTTTAGGGTATAAGGGGGAGGTGAATTTTAATATAACCATCTTTCCTCGTATAAATGCTGTTCTAAATAGCTTTACGTTCATCTTTCTTATAGCAGCTTTAATTTTTATAAAAAAGCATAACATTAAACTTCACAGAGCTTTCATACTTGCAGCATTTTCTTCAACAATATTATTTTTATTTTCGTATTTAACTTACCACTTCTTATCTCAAGAGACCACTCATTATGGAGGAGAAGGGCTCGCCAAATACTTTTACTACATTATTCTAACTTCTCATAGTATTCTTGCTGGTATTGTCGTACCGTTAGCGTTATTTTCATTAATTTGGGGTTTAACAATGCAGACACAAAAACACCGAAAAATAGTACGTTGGACAATGCCAATTTGGCTGTATGTTAGCCTTACGGGTGTTTTAGTTTATTTATTAATTTCCCCATATTACTAGTGATAAAAAAACGCTCCTATATAGGAGCGTCGTTTTTCAACCGAATAATTGTTCACACATATCTTTTGCCCCAGCCCAGCTTATTCCGCCAGTTACTGCTGCACATAATACACCACATGCAACTGCTCCCCAACCTCCAGTTACAGCTGTACAAGCTGCAATACAAGCAAATTTAGATCCTGTACCAAGAACTGCACCTACGATAGCACTACATAAACTTGATTGCTTAAAATCAGCAGACTTTCCTGAAATAAAATTTTCATCTAATTTATTTCCATCTTTATCAATTGTAACAGAGTATTTTGCTCCTGATTCTACGTTTATGACTTCAGCTTTTACAGTCTTATCATCTAGTTTTTCAACTTTTTGTTTTAAAGTTACAAATTTTTCGTTATTAACGTCAACAAAATACTGGTTATACTCAATCTTATCTTTACTATCACATAGCTTTTCTGCGATAATTACAGCTTTGTCTTTATCATTTTCGACTACTGCAGCTTTTTCTTTATCCAAAGCTAACGTGTTCACATTATTGTCTTTTAATATTTCAATAGTTTTATTTAGATCTTTTGTGGTAGGTGCTACCAAAGGATCTGTTTTCTCACAGGTTGGACACTTTTCCTCCGCTTGAACTATTGACGTACTTCCGAACATTAGTGTTATCATAGTAAATGTTAACACTACAGCTAAAAGCTTTTTCATAGAACATCCTCCTAATCGTTATTTACATACTATATTTTACCAAACATTCTACTATATTAAATGGGTTTATTTAACTAAATTGGAAGAGGTGTTTTGTCATGACCAAAAAATTCTCTAAATTAATAACAGTTGTTTTCGTAATAACTTTAGTAAGTCAAATTGTATTTTATTCTCTAAATAAAGACTTTAACTTTTTCTCTTGGAACTTTATCTCAACCTTCATAGTCTATTTTCTAGTTTTATTAGTTTTATCTTTTTTTACAATGAATTTTTATAACAAAAATAAATAACTCCCTCTCTCTCTATGAGAGGGAGTTATTTATTTCAATAACCTTCAATTTTTTTCGGTCTATAAATCTAACTGTAGAAAGCCCTTCTAGCTATAGGCGTCGGCGGTAACCCAAACAAGAGATTCAGATAGGTAAAATGACATAGTTAAAATTGACCATTTCACCACTTTTGTATCACATTTAGTCTGTTTCTTCATTTCCCCATGGTAAAATCTTGTTGGAGCTATTCAAACGAAAGGATATGAACATGAAAGTATTTGAAGCCAACTCACTGCTTTCAGAAGCAGATAGACGTGCAAAGGAATACAAAGAATTAAGAAGTCAGATGGTCAATCTAAAAAAGGCTTTTAAAGCTGTAGCTGATTTAGATGACAGTGAGTTTTCCGGCAAAGGTGCTGACAACATTAAAGCATTTTATCAAGACCACGCAGGTGTAGCTGGCGATTGGATTGACTTACTTGATATGAAAATTGCTTTCTTGGCAAGTATTTCAGGCATTTTAGAGGACGCCAGCTTATCTGATGCATATATAGAAGAATCCTTCTTAGAACACGAGCTGGCTAACGCCTACACAAAATCAAAATCCATTATGTCTGAACAGAAGAAAGCGATGAAAGATATTTTAAATGATATCGACGATATTCTTCCGCTTGATTTGTTCTCGACAGAAGACTTCAAAGACGAACTTGCAGATGCAGAGGACAAACGTAAAAAAACAGTCGATAAATTAGGAAGCGTGGATGAAGCACTTGTTACTGAATATGCCCAGTCAGAGCCAAACGAGCAATTCATCAAGAAGGACTTCCAAAAGCTTGAGGAATCCACAGGCAAAGGCAAAAACGCTACGCCCATTCACTACAACGCCAAGGCGTACCGTGAAAGTGACATACATAAGAAAAAAGGCGATATTGAGAAACAGACTGAAGTTTATTTGAAGATCAAGAAAGATGAAGCGAAAGAACGAGAAATCAAAGAATTGAAGAAGAAGCTAGCTGACGGAGTGACTGATCCGGATGAATACTTAGAAATTGCCAAGAAGGTCGGCTATGAGAATCTTACCCCTGAACAGCTCCAGTATGTGGTACAGCTTGAACAAGCAAAACAGCTGAAGGCCGTCGGTGAAAGTGTAATCAATACCGGTAAGACAGTAATTGACTTCGTCGACGGAGTTAATGATGGAATTGACGATGTGATTGACGATACGATATATGGCGTCAAAGACTTGGTTGTTGGTACATGGGAATATTCACAGCTTCCCACCGAACTAAAACTCACAAAAACAATTTCAACAGTTTTAAGCGCGCCCTCTTATTCAAAAATCATCTGGACAAACCTGATCGACTCATGGAATGATAAAATGGTAAATGGCGATGCATACGAAAAAGGGCATTATATCAGTTATGCGATAGGAAATATCGTTGGCCCAAAAGGTGCAGGTGCCGCAGTGCAAACGACTACCAAGCTTTCTAAAGTAGGTAAAGTAGTTGAAGGTGGAACAGCCGCTGCTCATGTCAATAAAGGGCTTTTAAAGGGAAAAGACTTTATTAACCCCTTATTAAAAAATAAATATGAACCTGCACTTGTAGGGATAGCTAAAGATATTGACAATACGTATAATGCAAAAAATACTCCTTTGTTAAAAAGTATTATTGAAAATCAAAAAGAGAGTATTTTAACTAAATCTACAACATCTAATTTCAGTTCGGGTAATGGAAAGTATACCACAGGTACAATGAAGCACATCTACCATGGAGAAATAAATAAACGCGGTAAAGCAGTTGGTTATCACCATGAAAGTATGATGGGCGGAAAAATTATTCAGGGTACGGAAAAAAAACCTGATAAAAACGGAGTTTATATGGCAAAGGTTGAGGTTGACGGTGTTAAAAAAATAGCTGATTCTAGTTTCTTCCCAAGAGAGTGGAACCGTGCAGATGTATTAAAAGCTATTGATGAAGCTTACCAAACTAAAAAGCAAATCGGCTCAAATAAATTCAGGGGCATGTCTGCGTCGGGTATAAAAATAGAAATGTATTTAAATAAGGATGGAACAATAGCAACTGCATACCCGTTATATAAAAAATAATCTTGAAGGTGAAATAACATATGAAATATCCATATAAATTTGAAGAAGATCCATTTGGTGATTTAGGAATAGTATTGCCAGAAGAAATCAGTATTTTCTCTGATTTCATTGAAAACATCGCTACGGAAGAACAAGCCAACGAGTATATAGATTACATTGAGAAGGTTTTAGAAGGGATATATGAAGATTTTGAGATTGAGTTAAATGCTACAAGTGTTCTCATTAAAAAAGATGTGACAATTGTTGAAAACTCTTTTAGGATAGAAGAACCCTATGAAAACTCAATTGAAACCGATCAATTTAGAGAATTGCTATTAATATGGCAAGATAAAATTCCGGACATATTTAAAGGCTGAATAAAATTAAAACTCTTCTTACATAAAGAAGGGTTTTACATATCGAGGCGGAGATTTCATATGATTGAATGGGATTTCGGAGAGCAACCTGTTAGTAACAAGGAAATTAATGAAGTAGAAGACACATTACAAGTAAAGTTCCCAAAAGATTATTTAGAATATGTCAAAATCTATTCGGCGCTACCCCCTTTCCTGAAACTTTTGATCTTGAAGATAGGGAAGAAATTGCATTCTGATACTTACATAGCTTCCATAAAGAAAGCGAGTCATATATAGTAAACGTTTCTAATCGTTATCGAGACGGTAAAATGCCAGATAAAATAATATCA
Source organism: Bacillus sp. FSL R5-0576 (assembly GCF_038004765.1). Lineage (NCBI taxonomy): Bacteria > Bacillati > Bacillota > Bacilli > Caryophanales > Bacillaceae > Bacillus > Bacillus sp. FSL R5-0576. The sequence continues at coordinate 538,429 of NZ_JBBORU010000001.1, read as the reverse complement.
ATTGCAGATGACGTGTTTGGCAAAAAAGTCTGCTTCGATTTTAGAAAAGGACTCAGTATTCCTTTTTTGCTTTTGTTTTCGGTCCATAAATGCCATGTATGCCCGTACATACTACACAGGTTTATTTACACATCAAAAAAGACAGAAAAAAAGAAGCTTCTCACAAGTTCAGTGAACTCATGAGAAGCCTCGAAAATTTATAAATGGATCAATAGGGCATAAAAATGACGTCCGTTGCCGACAACCCCTTGTAAATCAAGGGTTTTTTGTCGGTTTTACATCATGCCGCCCATACCGCCCATGCCGCCCATGTCAGGCATTCCGCCGCCAGCGTTTTCTTCTGGCTTGTCAGCGACAACAGCTTCAGTAGTTAAGAACATTGCAGCTACAGACGCAGCGTTTTGAAGAGCTGAGCGTGTAACTTTTGTTGGGTCAACGATACCTTTTTCGATCATGTTTACCCATTCGCCAGTTGCAGCGTTGAAGCCTATGCCGATTTCTTCGTTTTTGAGGCGCTCAACGATGACAGATCCTTCAAGGCCAGCGTTGTGTGCGATTTGACGGATTGGCTCTTCAAGCGCGCGAAGCACGATGTTGATACCTGTTTGAGCATCGCCTTCAGCTTCAACTGCAGCGACTTTGTTATATACGTTTACAAGCGCTGTACCACCACCGGATACGATGCCTTCTTCAACAGCCGCGCGAGTTGAGTTCAGGGCGTCTTCGATGCGAAGTTTACGCTCTTTCAGCTCAGTTTCAGTCGCAGCGCCGACTTTGATGACAGCTACGCCGCCAGCAAGTTTAGCAAGACGCTCTTGTAATTTTTCTCTGTCGAATTCAGAAGTTGTTTCTTCCACTTGAGCGCGGATTTGAGTCACGCGGGCAGAAATTTTGTCTGTTTCGCCAGCGCCTTCAACGATTGTTGTGTTTTCTTTAGTAACGACAACTTTAGAAGCGCGTCCCAATTGAGCGATTTGAGTAGATTTCAGGTCAAGGCCAAGATCTTCTGTGATGACTTCTCCGCCAGTAAGGACAGCGATGTCTTCAAGCATTGCTTTACGGCGGTCACCGAAGCCAGGAGCTTTAACAGCAACTGCGTTGAATGTGCCGCGAAGTTTGTTTACAACAAGTGTTGCAAGTGCTTCGCCTTCAACGTCTTCTGCGATCAGAAGCAATGGTTTGCCTTGCTGAACAACCTGCTCAAGCACAGGAAGGATTTCTTGAATGTTTGTGATTTTTTTGTCTGTGATTAAGATGTAAGGATTGTCAAGAACCGCTTCCATCTTATCAGAGTCAGTTACCATGTAAGGAGACGCATATCCGCGGTCGAACTGCATACCTTCAACAACTTCAAGCTCAGTTGTGAAGCCTTTAGACTCTTCGATTGTGATAACGCCGTCGTTTCCTACGCGCTCCATTGCTTCAGCGATAAGGCTTCCGACTTCCTCATCAGCAGCAGAGATCGCAGCAACCTGAGCGATAGACTCTTTGCCTTCGATTGGCTTAGAAATTTCTTTTAAGTTTTCGATCGCAACCGCTACAGCTTGTTCCATCCCTTTACGCACGCCTACAGGGTTAGCGCCTGCTGTTACGTTTTTAAGGCCTTCACGGATCATTGCTTGCGCAAGAACTGTCGCAGTTGTTGTACCGTCACCGGCAACGTCGTTTGTTTTGCTGGCTACTTCAGCAACAAGCTTCGCACCCATGTTTTCAAACGCGTCTTCGAGTTCGATTTCTTTAGCGATTGTTACACCGTCATTTGTGATTAACGGAGAACCGAATTTTTTCTCTAGAACCACGTTGCGTCCTTTTGGTCCTAAAGTTACTTTAACAGCATCAGCAAGTGCATCGACACCGCGAAGCATTGCGCGGCGGGCTTCTTCACTAAACTTAATATCTTTTGCCATGTTTACAGTACCTCCTCGAATTTTTAAATGTTTTTATTTAAGAATTAGCCAATAACAGCTAAAATGTCGCTTTCACGTAAGATTAAGTATTCAGTACCTTCGTATTTCACTTCAGTACCTGCGTATTTTGAGAAGATAATGCGGTCGCCCTCTTTTACTTCTAAAGCAACGCGCTCTCCGCTTTCTAACACGCGACCTGAACCAGCTGCCACGATTTTGCCTTCTTGCGGTTTTTCTTTTGCAGAATCCGGCAACACAATTCCGCTGGCAGTTTTTTCTTCAGATTCTACGAGTTCAATGACAACGCGATCACCTAATGGCTTTAACAATGTAATAACCTCCTCAATAGTATGAATATGTAATTTTAGCACTCAGCACTAAAGAGTGCTAACACAATTCTTATAATAAAGAATCTCCCTTCCAATTTCAAGTGATAAGATAAAAAATTTTTCACGCTTACATCATTCTTTTCCGCTCCCTTTTCCGTTAGCTTTTTCACCCCCGTACCGATTATGTTACAATAGCTGTAGATGAACGAAACCCACTTAACAAAGGAGTACATACCATTTGAGAAAACAGTATTGGTTTATTATTTTGACATATATCATCATGCAGTTTTCCGCATTAATCGCGATTCCCTTGTTATTTAAATTCGGTTATGCCGGAGGACAGCCTACAGATGAAAATATGCTGCATGCACAAGGATTATGGTCCGTTATCAGCTTTATCGCCTGTCTCGTTGTTGTTCTGCTCATTCTGAGAACCGTTCCGAAAGAAACGCTGCGAAACGGACAGAAGGACTCAATCGGACTTTCTATCCTTTGGGCGATAGCCGGTTTTTTCATTGCCCTTTTCTCTCAAGGAATAGCAGGCTCTATTGAATATTATGTTTTTGGCATCGGAAGAGAATCAGAAAATACACAAGCGATTCTGGATGTCATTCAGGCAGTCCCGCTCATGATTATCGTTTCTTCCATCGTCGGGCCTATATTAGAAGAAATCATCTTCAGAAAAATCATTTTCGGCGCGCTGTACGAAAAAACGAATTTCTTTTTTGCAGGACTGATCAGCTCGGTTATTTTCGGTATTGTTCACGCTGATTTGAAGCATCTTCTTCTATATACAGCAATGGGCTTTACCTTTGCCTTTTTATATGCCAGAACAAAACGGATATGGGTGCCGATTTTCGCCCATTTAATGATGAATACATTCGTCGTCATCATGCAGCTTGAGCCTGTTCGGAATTACCTTGAACAACAGAGCACACAAATGCAATTGATTATTGGAGGATTATTTTTATGAGAAACCCGGTAGTTTGGGGAATGATCTACTTTGCCGTAGGGTGCATCTTTACTTATCTTGCCGCAAGCTCGCCAGGCAGCATGTGGTCATTTTACTCCATCCTGCTGATGGTGTTCGCCGCTTACAACATCAGCATTTCTTTTAAGATGTTCGCCTTTTCATTTAAAATCAAAAAGAACCAAAAATAAAGAAAATCCATTTCTGAATGAGAAATGGATTCAAATTAAATCCTAAAACGGCTTTCGTGTTAGGATTTTGTCATTTTCAGCGTGATTGAAAACCCTTGAAGTCTAGGAAAGGCGAGCATTGGAGCGGAGCGAATGTTTTCATTCGTGAGCACCAACGCACAGGCTTGACAACAAATGCGGGGGTTTGTCAACACGCTGAATCCATTTCTCGCATGAGAAATGGATTTTTTATTATTGCCCCGAAGACACGTCCTGATCGGCAGCACTGCTTTTCTGCGCTTTCCGATAGGCGGCCTTCGATATAAGGATACTGATTTCATATAAAATCAAAAGCGGGACTGTGACCATCATATGGGACAGAAGCTCAGGCGGTGTAATCAGGGCTGCGATCACCAGCAGCGTAAAATACGCATACTTTCTGATTTTCGCCAAGAACATCGGTGTCACAATTCCGAGCCTGGTCAAAAACATGAGGATGACCGGCATTTGAAACAGCAGTCCAAACGGAATCGTCAGCTGCAGAAGAAAATGAAAATATTCATTAATTCCGATCACCTGATTGACATTCAAATCCTGAGAAATCCGCTTCATAAAATCAACAACAAAAGGAAATAAAATATAATATGAAAAAGATAAGCCCGCTAAAAACAGCAAAATAGAGATCGGAATGTAGCTGAGCGTTACTTTGCGCTCTTTCTCATAGAGACCCGGGCTCACAAAAGCCCAAAGCTGATAAAGAATAACCGGCGAGGTCAGGACTATGCCGATGATAAACGCAAACTGCATAAACACATAAAGCGGGTCTGTCAGGTTAAACGCGTTAAGCGTAAGCTGCTTCGCTTCATCTGTTTCTTGCAGATACACAATAATCGGCTTCGCTAAAAAAAATCCAGCAATAAAGAAAACGACAAACGCCAGCGCTACAATCAGCAACCGTTTTCGAAGCTCAGCAATATGCTCCAGCAGCGACATTTGATTCACTTTCATTCGTGTCATCCTAACTTACTGATCTTCTTTCTTTTTTTCCTCTTCATCACTCGTTAATCCTTTTGTAGCGTTTTTGAATTCACGAAGTGTGTCTCCCGCTGCTTTCCCCAATTCAGGCAGCTTTTTGGGACCGAAGATAATAAGAGCAACGATTGCGATAACAGCAAGGCTTCCAGGACCGATCGGCATATTTGGGCTCCTCCTTTCCCTCTATTCGATTTCCTCTAAAACTGAATAATGCTTCAAAAAATAAACCAGTGACTGAAGCTCAACTGCTAAATCTATATGATGAATTCGAATGTGTTCCGGCACATTCAAACGGGCCGGCGTAAAATTAAGGATTCCTTTGATTCCTAATGCGACCAATCTGTCTGTAATGGATTGAGCGGCAACTGCTGGCACTGTAAGAATGGCAACTGATTCATCTTTTACGTGTTGTTCAAGGTCATCAAGGTTATAGACGGGCACGCCGCCTACCTCAGTTCCTATTTTACTCTCATTTATATCAAAAGCCATAGAAATTTTTGTGTTATTATTTTTTGTGAAATTATAGTGAAGAAATGCCGTTCCCAAGTTCCCGACACCAATCAAGATGACGTCTGTCATCTCATCCTGATCAAGCGTTTTTCGGAAAAAAGACAGCAAATAATCCACATTATATCCGTATCCTTTTTTGCCAAGAGCTCCAAAATAGGAAAAATCCCTCCGAATCGTGGCAGAATCAACCTTTACGGCATCACTGAGTTCAGCGGATGATACACGCTGTTTTCCTGACGCATGCAGATTCTTTAAAAAGCGATAGTAAAGCGGCAGCCGTTTCGCCGTCGCCTGCGGAATTTTTGATTGATCCTTATTCATTTTTGGTCCTCCAAATTATACTCGGATAGTTCTCTTTTAAAGTCACCGTTTTTCCCGCCTGTCTTCTCCAGCAAGAAAGTAGGGCCGATGACCATCCCCTTATCAAGGGCCTTGCACATATCGTAAACGGTAAGAGCGCACACCGATGCAGAAGTGAGCGCTTCCATTTCCACACCTGTACTCCCTTTCGTTTTGACCTGTGCTTTTATATGAAGTATAACTTCTGCTTCTTTTATTTTCCAGTCAAACGATATATCTACCCCGCTCAATGAAAGCGGATGGCACATCGGAATGATATTCGACGTTTGCTTTGCGGCCATAATGCCTGCCACCTGTGCGACAGCCAGTACATCTCCTTTGCCGATATCGTGACTTTGTATTTTCTCGTACACTTCATTCTTCATGTGTACGCTTGAAACAGCCGCCGCAGTACGGACAGTCGAAGATTTTTCGCTGATATCCACCATCTGGGCTCTGCCCTGTTCATTAAAATGAGAAAATCCATTCATATTAAAACGCTCCTTAAACAGATCATACACTATTTTCTTCTCTATGTCTTATATGGCCAATGTATTGTTTGCTGACTTCTGGTTCATAAGCTACACTTAACTTATTATAGCAGAGGTGAAATAATATGATGATCTTACAAGTTAATCAGCTGTCCAAATCATTTGGTGCTGATACTATTTTAAACAATATAAAGCTGGAAGTCAGAAATCGTGATCGCATCGCCATTGTAGGAAGAAATGGCGCCGGAAAATCCACGCTCCTTAAAATTATCGCAGGCCAGCTTTCGTATGAAAAGGGCGAAATTATTAAACCGAAAGATATTACAATGGGATATCTCGCCCAGCATACTGGCTTGGATTCTAAGCTTACCATAAAAGAAGAGCTGCTGACTGTTTTTGACCACTTAAAAGCAATGGAAAAGGAAATGCGGGCTATGGAAGAAAAAATGGCGGCAGCTGACCCGGGTGAATTAGAAAGCATCATGAAAACCTACGACCGCCTTCAGCAGGAATTCAAAGATAAAGGCGGCTATCAATATGAAGCGGATGTAAGATCTGTGCTGCATGGTCTCGGCTTCAGCCATTTTGACGATTCTACACAGGTTCAAAGCCTCAGCGGAGGCCAGAAAACAAGACTGGCTTTAGGTAAGCTTCTGTTAACACAGCCTGATTTGCTCATTCTCGATGAGCCGACAAACCATCTGGATATTGATACGCTTACCTGGCTTGAGCATTATTTACAAGGCTATTCAGGCGCCATCCTCATCGTTTCGCATGACCGCTACTTTTTGGACAAAGTAGTAAACCAGGTGTACGAGGTATCAAGAGCAGAAAGCAAAAAGTATCACGGCAACTACAGCGCTTATCTCGACCAAAAAGCCGCGCAGTATGAAAAAGATCTGAAAATGTATGAAAAGCAGCAGGACGAGATTGCAAAGCTGCAGGACTTCGTAGACCGAAATCTGGCGAGAGCCTCTACCACCAAAAGGGCGCAAAGCCGCAGAAAGCAGCTTGAGCGAATGGAAGTCATGTCAAAACCGCTTGGCGATGAAAAATCTGCAAACTTTCATTTTGATATTACAAAACAGAGCGGAAATGAAGTCCTCCGTGTTCAGGATCTCACAATCAGCTATGAAAACCAGCCGCCGCTTTTAACAGAAGTGTCATTCATGCTCACAAGAGGAGAAAGCGCAGCGCTTGTCGGCCCTAACGGAATTGGTAAATCGACATTGCTGAAAACATTGATAGACACCCTAAAACCAGATCAAGGAACGATCTCATACGGCTCAAATGTCAGTGTCGGCTATTATGATCAGGAACAGGCTGAGTTGACTTCCTCTAAACGTGTCCTTGATGAGCTGTGGGACGAGTACCCCGGGCTCCCAGAAAAAGAAATCAGAACGTGTCTCGGAAATTTCTTATTCTCCGGAGATGATGTGCTGAAACCAGTTCATTCACTGAGCGGAGGCGAAAAAGCAAGATTGGCTCTAGCTAAGCTGATGCTTCAAAAAGCCAACTTTCTCATCCTTGATGAACCGACGAACCATCTGGATTTAGACAGCAAAGAAGTTCTCGAAAACGCGCTGATTGATTATCCAGGCACACTGTTATTTGTCTCACATGACAGATATTTTATTAACAGAATCGCCACAAGAGTATTGGAGCTTTCTTCAAGCCATATAGAGGAGTATCTGGGAGATTACGATTATTATACAGAGAAAAAAACAGAGCAGCTTGAATTGGAGAAAATGAATCAGCAAGAGGAAACTGATAAAACGCCAGCTACAGTGAAGTCTGACTCCAAACGTTCCTACGAGGAAGAAAAAGAATGGAAAAAGAAAGAGCGCCAACGCCTCCGTCGGATTGAAGAAATTGAAACCACTGTTCAAACCATTGAAGAGAACATTAGCCGCAATGATGAATTGCTATGTGACCCTGAAGTCTATCAGGATCATGAAAAAGTACAAGCTATCCATGCAGACAATGAGAAGCTTAATCAGGAGCTGGAATCTCTTTTGGCCGAATGGGAAGAACTATCCACAGAAGAAGATTAAAAAAGTCAAGCACCTCTTTTTAGAGGTGCTTTTTATCCACAGAACATCCCCTAATAAATAAACAAAGTAAGCGCTTTATACACACTATCCACAAAATATTCTGAATTTATCCACTTTATTAACAGTGACCTCAGCCCTTTATCCATCAATATCTCTATAATTACTCACAGACATGTGGATAAATTGTGAATTGTCTGTTAATAACAAACATATAAAAAGTCTCACGCTATTATCTCGTGAGACTTTGATAAGAAGCCAATTCAAGGCCGGGCTGGCCATTCATATCATATGCACCGCGAATTCCTTTTTCAAAAGCAATTGTACCAGCAGCAGCAATCATCGCAGCATTATCCGTGCATAAAGCTAATGGAGGAATGACAAGCGTAATCCCTTCATGCTGGGCAAATTCCTTTTCTAATGCAGCTCTGAGGCCTCTGTTTGCAGCTACTCCTCCGGCTAAAAGGACCTGTTTGACATCATATTCCTTTGCCGCGCGCGCCGTTTTGGTTACCAAGACATCGATCACACTATTTTGGAAACTGGCAGACAAATCTTCCGGAGCAATCTCTTGCCCTTTTTGGGATGCATTATGAAGCGTATTGATCACCGCAGACTTCAATCCGCTAAAGCTGAAGTTGTAAGAGCCTTCTTCAAGCCATGCGCGAGGAAGCGGAATATTGTCATTCCCTTTTTCAGCTAGCTTGTCAATTTGCGGTCCACCCGGATATGGCAATCCCATCGTCCGCGCCACTTTGTCGTAGGCTTCTCCTGCCGCATCATCAAGGGTTTCCCCAATGACTTCAAATGATCCATGTTCCTTCATATAAACCAGTTCTGTATGGCCTCCTGAAACGACCAATGCCAGTGCCGGGAACACGATGTCTTCTACAAGACGGTTCGCGTATATATGACCGGCTATATGATGAACGCCTACTAACGGAATGTTATGTGCAAAGCTCAATGCTTTAGCGGCATTCACTCCGATAAGAAGCGCTCCCACCAGTCCCGGACCTTCTGTTACTGCAATCGCATCAATATCACTATACGTCATGCCAGCTTTGCGAAAAGCCTCTTCTATAACCAAAGTGATTTGTTCAACATGATGTCTTGAAGCAATTTCCGGAACAACGCCTCCGAAGCGCTTATGGCTTTCAATTTGAGAGGCTACTACATTTGAAATGATCTCTTTCCCGTTTTTCACAATAGCTGCAGCAGTCTCATCACAGCTTGTTTCAATTCCTAATACGTACATGTCTTTTTGCTCACTCATTTATCGTCACCCACATAATTAACGCATCTTCCCCGTTATCAGTATAATAGTTCTTTCTTATTCCGCCGGGCTGCATCCCGAATTTCTTATATAAGCCTTGAGCAGGATGATTCGAAACCCTCACTTCAAGCGAAAGCCGCCTTGCGTCTTTTTCTTTGCACAGTTCAACAGCTGAGCGAAAAAGCGTTTCTCCTAAAGACTGGCCGCGATACTCTGGTTTTATCGCTATATTTGTAATTTGGGCATCGTCCATCACAATCCAAATCCCGCAATACCCAGCAAGATGGCCGTCCTTTTCAATCACGAGATAATGAGCATACGGATTTTCCAGCAGCTCATGATAAAACGAATCCTTCGTCCAAGGAGACGTAAAGGAGGATGCTTCGATTTCGTATACGTGATCTATATCTTCAAGCCGCATATTTCTGACCGCTGCTTTTGTTTTCATCCTATCACCCTACTTTTGACTTTCAATCCATTTCGCTTCAGCTTCTGCCAGCCGCAAGTAATCCGGGACAAGCCCATGAACATCAGCTGCTTCCTTTTCCTTCCCGAGAAAAGCCAATTCTGAAGGACGCGGGTTATGCTGGGCGGCAGTTCCAATGAACCCTTTTGTTCCAAGCACATCCTCGATCATCTGCTTGTGAATAGAAGTGTCGTGACCTAAAAACAAAACAGAACGATTCTTTTCTTTTAGCATCTCCAGCCAATCTGCCAGCATCACATTTTGATCTGGAACAACTTGCTCTAAAAGTCCATTTTTATATTGATACAGACCTGTGTACACCTGTCCCCGTCTAGCATCAAAGATTGGGCTGATCAGACCGTCAAAATGCCGACCATTTGCCGCAAGCGTCTCAAGACTTGATACAGCACTTATTGGAATGTCTAAAGACCAGGCAAGTGTTTTGGCCAACGTCACACCTATTCTTACTCCTGTGTATGAACCAGGGCCTTTTGCAACGACAATTTTAGAAAGGTCCTGCGGTGCCATATCACAATCATTCAGCAATGAATGAACAGCAGGCATCGCTCTTACAGAGTGGTTCTTTTTCAAGTATGTAATGTATTCTGCTATAACGGTGTCTTCTCGAAGCAGCGCAATGCCCAATGTATAATTTGATGTATCAATTGCTAATATTGTCATGTCTACTTAACTCCTCACAAAGCATTTCATACCGATTCCCGACAGCAGTAAAGGTAATTTCCCGCTCATCATCACCAGCTCTTTTGATGACAATTTGCAGTCGCTCCTGCGGCAGCTGTTCTTCAATTAAATGAGCCCATTCAACGAGACAGACACCTTGTCCGTGAAAATATTCATCAAGTCCCAAATCTTCACTTTCATCTTCCATTCTATACACATCCATATGATAAAGAGGAAGTACGCCATCGTTATATTCTTTTATAATTGTAAAAGTCGGACTGTTTACAACACGTGTAATTCCCAGCCCTTCTGCAAAACCTTTCGTAAAAGTCGTTTTTCCTGCACCTAAATCGCCCTCTAATGTCAGGACGTCTCCCGGTTTAGCAAACGATGCCGTCAGCTTGGCAATTGCTTTTGTTTCTTCTGGATTTACAGTTCTCCATTTTAATTGCTTCACACAAGTCACCCGTCTTATTTAAAATGATTATATCCCTTTTTCTCTAAGATCATTGATGTTTGATCTGTTTTTAGGATCACTTTAGATTTTGTTTTTTCCCTGACATGGCCAATCTTTGTAATGGGAAGTTGACGTGCTGCGCACTGTTGCTTCAACACTTCCCACTCCTCATTTGAAACCGTCCCTGTCAGCTCAAAATCCTCACCGCCAAACAAAGCCCATTCTTTCCAGTTAGGATGAAGCTTAGGCA
>NZ_JBBORU010000001.1:75000-522500 GCF_038004765.1 Bacillus sp. FSL R5-0576 | reverse complement strand
AATTAAACCACATGCTCCACCGCTTGTGCGGGCCCCCGTCAATTCCTTTGAGTTTCAGTCTTGCGACCGTACTCCCCAGGCGGAGTGCTTAATGCGTTAGCTGCAGCACTAAGGGGCGGAAACCCCCTAACACTTAGCACTCATCGTTTACGGCGTGGACTACCAGGGTATCTAATCCTGTTCGCTCCCCACGCTTTCGCTCCTCAGCGTCAGTTACAGACCAGAGAGTCGCCTTCGCCACTGGTGTTCCTCCACATCTCTACGCATTTCACCGCTACACGTGGAATTCCACTCTCCTCTTCTGCACTCAAGTTCCCCAGTTTCCAATGACCCTCCCCGGTTGAGCCGGGGGCTTTCACATCAGACTTAAGAAACCGCCTGCGAGCCCTTTACGCCCAATAATTCCGGACAACGCTTGCCACCTACGTATTACCGCGGCTGCTGGCACGTAGTTAGCCGTGGCTTTCTGGTTAGGTACCGTCAAGGTACCGCCCTATTCGAACGGTACTTGTTCTTCCCTAACAACAGAGCTTTACGATCCGAAAACCTTCATCACTCACGCGGCGTTGCTCCGTCAGACTTTCGTCCATTGCGGAAGATTCCCTACTGCTGCCTCCCGTAGGAGTCTGGGCCGTGTCTCAGTCCCAGTGTGGCCGATCACCCTCTCAGGTCGGCTACGCATCGTTGCCTTGGTGAGCCGTTACCTCACCAACTAGCTAATGCGCCGCGGGTCCATCTGTAAGTGGTAGCCGAAGCCACCTTTTATGTTTGAACCATGCGGTTCAAACAACCATCCGGTATTAGCCCCGGTTTCCCGGAGTTATCCCAGTCTTACAGGCAGGTTACCCACGTGTTACTCACCCGTCCGCCGCTAACATCAGGGAGCAAGCTCCCATCTGTCCGCTCGACTTGCATGTATTAGGCACGCCGCCAGCGTTCGTCCTGAGCCAGGATCAAACTCTCCGATAAAGTAGTTTGACTGACTACGCACATCGCTGTGCGATTTTTAAAAACTGAATTAACAGGTACGTTTTGTCTTGTTTAGTTTTCAAAGATCATTCAATAATGGAGCGGGTGATGAGAATCGAACTCACGACATCAGCTTGGAAGGCTGAGGTTTTACCACTAAACTACACCCGCGTGGTATCTTATATGGCGCGCCCGAGAGGAGTCGAACCCCTAACCTTTTGATCCGTAGTCAAACGCTCTATCCAATTGAGCTACGGGCGCTTATCAAGCGACTTAACTATCATACTATCATTTGATGTTGAAGTCAAGAAGTTTTTTAAAAATGTTTTTCGAATCTTTTTCAATTCGACTTATCTTATTATACACATTTTCGAAATCTTGTAAACACCTTAGAAAAACTTTTTTGTTTTTCTGTTTTGTTTCACGCTGTTCATCAGCGACGTTTAATAATATACCATGCCTGTTTTATTTGGTCAACACTTTTCCTGTATTTTTTTATTTTCTTCTTTCACGCCTTCCCATGCTTATCATGTATATATTTTATCTCATCTTACAAATAATATAAGAAAATCTCTTAAGAAGAAATGAGGCGTGTTATGTATTACTACAAAGAGGAACTGATTAATATCATTAAACCGGACAAGCCAGACCCGGCAGCTGCTAAGGTCCTGCAGGAGATATTAGGCGGTCATTACGGAGAAATGCGTACAATGATGCAGTTTTTTTTCCAAAGCTCTAATTTCAGAGGAAAGCAGAAACAGTATCGCGATCTGCTTCGCGGCATTTTTTTAGAGGAGATTGCCCACGTTGAACTGGTTCAAAACACAATCAATGCTTTATTAGATGAATCAGGCGGTGAAGGTGTCGGCAGTCAAGGTACAGATCAAGCGCCACTTGATGAAGCGGTTAAACATGCTAATCCTCATCATTATATTATTGGAGCGCAAAGTTCCCTTCCTGTTGATGCAGGGGGCAATCCGTGGAACGGGTCGTGGGTGTATAACCACGGAAACTTAATTACTGACCTGCTGGATAACCTGCTTCTTGAGTCGACAGGTGTGCTGCAAAAAACAAGAATTTATGAAATGAGCTCTAATCAGACGTTCCGCGAAACACTTGCTTTTCTGATTGTACGCGACAATGCTCACCAGAATGCATTCGCGAAAGCGCTCGAGACATTGGGCGTTGAATGGGCGAAGCTGCTCCCTGTGCCGAATTATGACATTAATAAATATCCTGAGTGCAGAAAGTATGTCGAATTAGGCTACCATAATGCACAGTTTAACTTTAGGTTGGATGAAACGAGAATCAGTGAAATCTATCAAGGGAAATCTCCAAGCCGAAATGGCGGAGAGTTACAAGTAATAGATCCTCCGGCAGGCTTTCCCGTACCAGTGCTTCCTGAAATACCAAATGAACACAGTCCTGGGTTAGGCGATATGAATGCTTAATCCAGTGGGAAGGTGCTCAAGAAACTTCTTGAGCACCTTCTTAATTGTGACATTACGGATTCACTCAACGATTGGCGTTAAAGAATCACCATTCCATATTTCTCCCTTGTTGAGTGTCCAGCTGTCATGATATAAAGCTGAAGCACCCTTGTTTACAGCTGGGCTCCATTCATCATTCCATGCCAGAAAGTAAATGGTTTTAGGATATCTTTGTTTTATTGCATTGATAAATAGGCTGTAATCGAAGCTGCCGTTTGCTGTTTGCGGGCCGACTTCTGTAAAAGCAAAAGGTTTATTAAGCGCTGTTAGCTGATCGTATCCATTGATCGAGTAGGCATCTTGAAAATACGCATCTAATCCGACAATATCCACGTAAGACTCGCCCGGGTAAAAATCAGTTTTAAAATCTCGGTTGGCGTCGGGAGAGTAAACCCAAATCAAATGATCAAGTCCTCTTGTGTCGGTCATATAATGATAGATTTTCTTGTAGAGCTGTTTATATAGAGAGATTCTTTCATTATCCTTTTGATTATATAATGTAAGTCCCCACCAAAACCATTCACCGTTCATTTCATGCAGCGGCCTGAACAGAACAGGCACACCTTGGTTCTCCAGCTCTTGAAGTCCGTCAGCAATTTTGCTGAGCATGGCATTTAGCCGCTTTCCTTCTATTGTTGAAGAATCTAGTATTTTTTTATACTGATCATTTGTAATCGGTGTTTTAAAATGCCCTGACTGAAAAGCAGGGTTCGCCAGGTGCAAGCTGATTTGAGGGATTCCACCATTTTTCCAATACGACATTAAATCGCTGTTGCAGCTTACATCTATTGAATCTTCAATATTTGCTGTTTCAAGCCATCCTCTGGCATAATCGCAGCCGTAAATAGCAGGCGATTGCCCGGTGACGCTTCGGATTCTATCAGCCTCAGCCATAGAAAATGTGTCATGACTGTAACCTCCGAACGCTCCGGAAAGGACTCTGTTTTCCGTTCGGTTCGGCAGGTGCGCAAGCCAGTTCATCACTGCTTTTGTTGTCTGCTGTGCATTAGGATTCACAGGCGACACAGTATGCGCTTCAATTGGTTTTGCTAAAACAGCAGACGCAAGTAAAAATAAAATGAGCAAAGAGATCGTATGTTTCTTAAACAAATGCAACTCCCCCATTCATTAAGGATGAGATATCATGAATTCACATGTTCCTTCTATTGAAAACTCGCCAAAATGCGCAGGCAAGACAAAGTGTGAGCCTGCATTACATTCATACTGACTACCATTATTTATGATTCGTCCTGATCCGCTCAGAACACTCCCCAGCAAATAGGTTTGATATGAAGGAAAAGCAGTTCGGCCGCTAATCTTCCATTTGTACACTGAGAAATAATCTGATTGCACATAAACAGTGATCTCGGCGTTACCAACTTCTTTCACTTCCGGTGTATGCACTTTATCGATATGCGGTATCGTTATGACTTCCATGGCTTTTTCTATATGAAGAGTTCTTTTTTGGCCCTGGTCATTACAGCGGTCATAATCGTATACGCGATACGTTGTATCAGAGTTTTGCTGGATTTCCAGGACAAGGGTTCCCTCACATAAAGCATGGAGTGTACCGCTTGGCACATAAAAGAAATCTCCGGGCTTGATTTTGATTCGCCTCAGCAGCCCGTTCCAATCACCGCTTTCTATTCGTTGTTTGAACTCTTCCTTTGTGCTTGCATGATGTCCCAAAATTAGTTCGGCGTTATCTTTGCAATCAATGATATACCAGCACTCCGTTTTACCAAGGTCGCCATTTTCGTGCAGTTTTGCATAATCATCATCTGGATGGACTTGCACTGAGAGATCCATATTAGCGTCCAGCAGCTTTACCAGCAGCGGAAACACCTTCCTATCTGGAAAACCGAAAATCTCTGGATGATCTAGCCATACTTGATCTAGTGTCTTTCCTGCCAGCGGGCCGTTCTTTACAGCCGACGGGCCATGAGCATGTGCAGAAACGGTCCAGCACTCACCTGTTTTTTGTGAGGGTATTGCGTAGCCAAAAGCGTCACGAAGCTTCGTCCCTCCCCATAGTCTTTCTTTAAAGACAGGCTCTAAAAATAAAGGATGCGTCATGATCGCACCTCCCCGGATGCTGCCTCTGCTTGTAAGGCCTGGTGCGCCAAAACTAGCGTGCCGATGATTCCGGCGTTAGAGCCTAAACGTGGAGGTACAATATAATTACTTATATCATCTGACAATTCAGAAAAATCTAAGTAGTTGTTCATGATTTTCGGTACATATTGATAGATATAAGATAACACTTGTTTCTGTTGCATGACGCCGCCGCCAAGAATGATTTTTTTAGGTGCAAGGATCAAAATATACTGAGCCAGTGCTTGGGCAATATAGTACCCTTCCAGTTCCCAGACTTGTGCTATATCTGATAAATCCGCGGCTTTTTTCCCCCAGCGCGCTTCAATGGCGGGACCGGAAGCCAAGCCTTCAAAGCAATCTCCATGATAAGGGCACTTCCCTTGGTATACGTCAGACGGATGCCTCCGGATATAAATATGGCCCATCTCTGGGTGTGACAGCCCCTGAAGGAGCCTCCTCTCTACAATAGCCCCCGCTCCGATGCCAGTGCCAATCGTTATATACAGGCAGCTGTCAATACCCTTCGCTTCACCGAAAATGAATTCACCCAGCGCCGCAGCGTTGACATCTGTACTAAATCCGACTGGGATTTTCATTTTGTTCTTAACGGTTTGCAAAATGGGATAGTGTCTCCAGCCCGCTTTCGGCGTGGCCATAATGGTACCGTATGTTTGACTGGTTTTATCGTTATCAATGGGACCAAAGGAACCGATGCCGATTGCCTGTAATGAAAATTGGCGAAAATATTGAATTACTTTCTCTATCGTTTCATCCGGCATCTTTGTGGGGAATTCTATTCGGTCAATGATTGTTCCATCTTCTTTACCGACAGCACAAACAATCTTTGTGCCGCCTGCTTCAATACCGCCAAGCATGCAGATGGCCTCCTTGTTGTCTCCGCAATCAGCGCCGTATGTTTACAGAAGTCACAACAAACTTGTCATGCCGATGACGTGAAAAGGAATATTCAAATGGAATCCCGGTATCTAAGAAGCCCACATGTTCCACTTCAAGAATTGGATCATCCTGTTTACAGCCCAGATGCTGCTGGTCAATATGATCAGATTTGCAGGCTCTGATTTTCCGATGCGTTCCGGCGATTTTGAGCTGCAGCACATTTGTAATATGATTGTAGATCGAATCATGAAGGACATCGTCATTAATGCCCGGTATTAAATGAGTCGGCATATATGTTTTTTCTAATACATAGGGTTCACCTTCTACAATTCGCAGCCGAACGACATAATAAACCGGTGTTTTCTGATCAATAGACAAATGGGCGGCCACTTCCTCAGTGGGAAATTGCACTTCAAACTGAATGACCTTGCTTTGGATTTTTTTATCTTTCAGCAAGTTGGTCAATCCGAGAATCTCATTGCTGACTACATGGACATGGTCATCCTGTATTGCAGATTGAATAATAAACGTGCCATGGCCTCGTTTTCTAAACAGCAGACCCTCGGCAACTAAATTATCCAAGGCTCTCTTCATCGTCATGCGGCTTGAGTTAAATTCTTTTGCAAGAGATACTTCATCAGGAATGGGCTGATCGATCGGATATACGTTATTTTTAATTCTATTTCTCATTTCATTTGCAATGATTTCATATTTATTCATTGGTATCCTCCGGCAGCTGTTAGAGTTTGATATCACATAAGCTTTTACGGATATCATAAGTTCTTTTCCCTATTTCATCAATGTTGCGGATTTTCGTCATCTCTATTCGTTATGATGATTGCCGGAAGATCTTGACCTTTAGGAAAATCTAGAAACCGTGTTGCTCAGCAACCTTTTTGAACCAATTTCCGCTCTTTTTGACGGTTCTTTCTCCGTCTTTCTCGAGATTGACTGATACAAATCCGTATCGGTTTTTATAGGCATTTGTCCAAGACCAGTTGTCCATGAACGTCCATAAGTGATAGCCTTTTACGTTCGAGCCTTCCTGTATGGCGCGGTGAATCCATTTGAGGTGCTCTTTTATAAATTCAATCCGGTAATCATCTTGAATGATGCCTTGTTCATCCCTGAAGCGCTCTTCACCTTCAACCCCCATGCCGTTTTCAGAGATAAAACACTCGATGTTGCCGTAGTTTTCTTTTAAATTGATCAAAATATCATAAACGCCTTTTTCATAGATCTCCCAGCCGCGATGCGGATTCATTTTGCGGCCCGGCATGACGTAGGGATCAAAATACCTGTCCGGTAAAAAAGGAGCGTCGGGATTCGGAAGATGTTCTTTCGCTTTCACACGTCTCGGCTGGTAATAATTCACTCCCAACAGGTCAACCGTGTTCTTTTTGATGATGTCAAGATCTTCAGCGTTGTAATCTGGCATAAAGCCTTCATGCTTCAAAATGTCAACCAGCTCTTTGGGAAATTCGCCTTTGACAGATGGGTCTAAAAAAGATCTGTTAAAAAACGCGTCTGCGATTTTCCCGGCTTTCACATCCGCCGGATGGCTGCTTCTCGGGTATGAAGGGGTCAAATTTAAGATGATGCCGATTTTTCCGTCCTGCTTCATCTCCCTGTAAGCCTGAATGGCGCGGGCACTTGATAGCATCGTATGAAATCCAACCTGGACGGCCTCTTTAAAGTCGACCTTGTTTGGGTAATGAAAATCATATAGGTATCCGCCTTCCACGGGAACGATTGGTTCATTATGCGTAAACCATTTTTTCACCCGGCCGCCAAACAAACGGAAGCAAGTTCTTGCATAGTTTTCATACGCGTCAACCGTCTCTCTATTGACCCAGCCGCCGATTTTTTGAAGCGCCATCGGCATATCGAAATGAAACAAATTGACAAAAGGTTCAATTCCGTTAGCGATCAACTCATCAATGACATTGTTATAGAAATCTGCGGCTGTATCGTTGATCTCGCCCGTTCCGTTTGGTATTAAACGTGACCAGGAAATCGACATCCGGAACGAGTTGTGGCCAAGCTCCTTCATCAGCCTGATATCTTCTTTATAGTTGTCGTAAAATTGGGATGTGTCTGCGGGGCCGACATGATCAAAAAAACGATGCGGTTCTTTTTCAAACCAATAATCCCATATATTCTGGCCTTTTCCGTCTCTGTCGGCGGCACCCTCCGTTTGTGTTGCTGAAGCCGATGATCCCCACCAAAAATCCTTTGGAAAACGATATTGTTCTGTTTGTGCCAAGTCTCTCTCCCCTTATGTCACATTTTTATGCTGTTATCATTTTGCTGAGCAGCTGTCTCCTGCACAGCCTGTTCTTTTTCTTTTGCCAGATTTAATTTATCCATTGCTTTTAGGAACGGAAACCAGATCACGAAGACAATCAGCAGATTGATAAGCTGCATCACGCCCCCCATGATTGAGTTCGTCGCCATGATGCCATTAATGAATAATGGAACCGTCCACGGCACTGTCACACCAGTCGGAGGCGGAACGAGCCCGGCTGACATAGCCAGATAGGTGACGAGCGTAACAACCATCGGTGCCAGCACCCAAGGCACAATAATGATCGGATTCATGACAATCGGAAGCCCGAAGATAATCGGTTCGTTTACGTTAAAAATACCGGGAGCGAGGCCAAGTTTTGATACTTGCTTCATCTGCCTGCTTTTCATGAATATGAGAATGGTAAACACAATCGCAAGCGTCATCCCGGTTCCGCCCATCCCTACTGTATAAATCTCCATAAACGGTTTTGAAATAATATGAGGGATTTCTTTTCCCGCCGTGTAAGCAGAAAGGTTTTCTACCTGCAGTGTATTCCAAATCGGGTCCATCACGGAGTTGATAATGATCTGTCCATGCAGTCCGAAAAACCAAAGAATTTGAATGAAAAACACGGCAATCAGCGTTGGAATGATACCGCTTCCAAGTCCGACAAGCGGAGCCTGAATCGCGTGATAAATGACGTCGTGCATATTTGTTTTAAAAAACAGAGTCACCATTATGTTAATCAGCAAAAATACGGTCAATGTGATAAAAGCCGGAATAAGTGCGGCAAATGATTTTGCTACAGCAGGCGGAACGCCAGCTGGCATTTTGATTGTCAGGTTTTTTTGAACGATTCTTCTGTAGATTTCGCCAGAAAGAAATGCCGTAATCATCCCAAGAAACATCCCTTTTGCACCGAGACGGTCGACCGGAATAACCCCTGTAACGGCATCTCCTGTTTCCGGCTGAACGATAAATGGCGTTAAGAGCAAAAAGGAAACCAAAGCGATCGCTCCGCCAAATACAGCTTCGACCTGATAGCTTTTTGACAGGTAATAGCCTATCCCGAACACAACAAAGACAGACATAATGCCCATAGTCGCCGTGGAGGCAATGCCGAAATGAGACTGAAACGATGTAAGCATTGAGGCATTCATGATTTTGTTTAGAAACGGCAAATTCGTTAACACGACAAAAATGGACCCGAATATCGTAAGCGGGAAAGCCAGCATAAATGCATCACGCAGCACTTGCAAATAACGGTTATTGTTTAACCTCCCTGCAATTGGAACAAGGAATTGGCTGATTTTCTCGAACACCCTATCCACCCCGATTATTTATAGATTCTTGGTTTTAAAAATATCAAGCATCTCTTTCACTAATTCTTTCATGGATAATGTTGACATCAGGTGATCCTCCGCATGCATGAGCAGCAATGAGAAAGCTTGTGCTTCTCCGCCGGATTCCTTCTGTATCATTTGAAAGTGAATGTCATGGGCCGCGGATAAATCCTGCTCAGCCTTGGCAATGAGAGCATCCGCCTCATCCTTGTTTCCTTCTTTGTAGGCGCGCAGTGATTGTATGATGCAGCTGCGGGCATTGCCGCTGTGCAGGATAAGCTGAAAACTGATTTGTTCGTCTGTTAAATTCGTGATTTTCACCTGTTCCATTATTGATTCTCCATTAAGGACAATGCCTGCTCATACGCTTTTTTCCCATCTGCCATTCCGTAGGCCATCATGTCAATGACTTCAACCCGAATGTTGTATTGATCCGCTTCTTTTTGGAGTTCGCTTTTCAGAAAGCTCATTTGCGGACCGATCAAAACGGCATCCGCTTTTCTCATGTCTTCTTTTGCTTTATCCTGGCCAACAGCCCAAATCTCTGCTTCCTCACCGATAGACTGTGCGTATTCCTTCATTTTTGTCACCAATAAACTGGTAGACATTCCTGAACTGCACGCGAGTAATATTTTTTTCAACTGCTATTCCCCCTTGTGATTAAAACGCTTACACCGATTATTATAGTCATTTATTTTTAAATGTCTATACTTTTATAAAATAAATATAATCATACGCTTGTCCGGTTCATCATTTTGTAAATTTTTCTATGGAAGATTCATTCATAATGTGGTACACTCATCAACGGAAACGAATCAATTAAATAGCTATTATCACTTGTATAACCTCAATAATATGGTTTGAGGGTGTCTACCAGGAACCGTAAAATCCTGATTACAAAATTTGTTTATGACATTTTTTGTAATCAGGATTTTTTTTATTTATCAAAACATTTAAGTAAAGGAGTTTGTTATGAATTTCAAAGTTTTCCTGCTTGCAGCTTCTACGATTGCAGTCGGATTGGTTGAGTTAATTGTGGGGGGAATTCTTCCTCAGATCGCAAATGATTTAGACATTTCCATTGTTTCAGCCGGACAGCTGATCAGTGTGTTTGCGCTGGGATATGCAGTATCTGGGCCGCTGCTTTTGGCATTGACTGCGAAGATTGAGCGGAAGCGCTTATATCTAATTGCTTTATTTGTTTTCTTCCTTAGCAATCTTGTCGCCTATTTCAGCCCTAATTTCGCAACACTGATGGTATCTAGGGTATTGGCAGCAATGAGTACAGGGCTGATTGTTGTGCTTTCTTTAACAATTGCCCCGAAAATTGTAGCGCCTGAATACAGAGCCCGCGCAATCGGAATTATTTTTATGGGATTCAGCTCTGCTATCGCATTAGGCGTGCCGCTCGGAATCTTAATCAGCGATTCCTTCGGGTGGCGGATTTTGTTCCTTGGCATCGGCCTGTTGGCACTGATCTCCATGCTGATTATTTCAATCTTCTTTGAAAGAATACCGGCGGAGAAAATGATTCCTTTCCGGGAACAACTCAAGACGATCGGTAATCTGAAAATCGCGAGTTCACACCTCGTCACGATGTTTACATTAGCTGGCCACTACACGCTTTACGCTTACTTTGCGCCGTTTTTAGAAGAGACTCTTCACCTGAGCTCTTTCTGGGTCAGCATTTGTTATTTCCTTTTCGGGATATCTGCTGTATGCGGAGGCCCTTTCGGAGGAGCGCTATCTGACCGGCTTGGTTCCTTTAAGAGCATTTTGCTGGTGACCGGTTCCTTTGCCATCATTATGTTCTTACTGCCGCTGTCTACATCGTCTATGATTTTCTTTTTGCCTGTCATGGTGATTTGGGGTCTTCTGAGCTGGAGCCTCGCCCCGGCTCAGCAAAGCTATTTAATTGAAATTGCACCTGATTCGTCTGACATTCAGCAAAGCTTTAACACATCGGCCCTCCAAGTCGGAATTGCCCTTGGCTCAGCCATTGGCGGTGTTGTTTTGGATCAGACGGGTACTGTGGTGTCAACAGCATGGTGCGGCGGATCGATTGTGATCATCGCTGTCCTGTTTGCTTTCATTTCTTTAACAAGACCTGTTCAAACAGCAAAAAAATCCTCCTTGTAAAAGGAGGATTTTTTATTATTTAGCTGAAAGCTCATCTTCGGTGACCCATTTGTGGTTTTTCACTTTTTCGCCGCTTGTTGTCGATGTATAATCAACCATGTATACAGTTGTTTTTTCCGCGGAATCGATCTCGGCTGTTGCTCCTTTCATGCCTTTCATATGAGAAGCCTCTAAAATCACCTGATCTCCGGGTTGTAACGTTTTATCTCCGGCATCTTTGATTTCTTCTTGGATCACCCATTTGTGATGATCCACACGCTGTCCCCCATTAGTCGGAGTATAAGAAACCACATACGCCGTTGTATCATAGGCGCCTGTTACCGTAGCTTCAGCACCTTTCATGCCTTTCATATGGGAAGTATTGATGATTACCTGGCTGCCTACTTTGTATTTCGGATTTTTAGATTCCTGTAATCCCTCTGGAACGTCAGCTGATCCGGAATGGTCCATCTCTTCATGTGATGAGGAGTCTGAATGATTGTCATGTGTGCTTTCTTTCGTACTGTTGTTATTGCCGCATGCTGATAAAACAAAAACAAGAGATAACATCAGAATTCCCAGTGCATTTTTAGAGATTTTCATGTTCATTCTCCTTTGCTTCATTTTTTTACTGTAACTTTTGCCCGCAGACAATGAAAACATGCCCTCTCGATAATACTATACCCCCGAACGGTATGTAAATACGCTGATATTCTCATAAAGCGTTCCCGCAGTTTGTCCTATTCCCCTTTGTTTGCAAAGCCAAACATGAAAAAAGCCGCTGTCAGGCGGCAATTACTGATTTAAGATTTTAATATACACACCTTTTTTTGCTTTTTGATAAGCGGCCTCACCCATTTTCCTCACCTTTTCAGAAACATCTGAGGATTTGATCCATTTGTCATCAAGAAAAATGGATGGATCGATTAGGCGCATTTTCTTCTTTTGATGGAAATCGTACTGGATGTCATCTTCTATTACTTGTATGCCGGGATGAATGGATGTAAGCAAGCTCAGGACTTCTTCATTTTTTGATGCACGCAGGATGTTCAGTACCTCTTGGTCCGTTTTCAGCAGATCCTCTGCGGATATGACATCATGCCGCAACGCTGCCTTCAATGCTCGCGCTAAATATTCATATCCATATACATTCACGGGATTCAAAAAGAAATCAATTACTTCCTTGTAGTACACACTGACAAACCATTCGGCGGCTTCAATACTATCAGGAAACATCCTTCCGTTTCTCACAATAAGATGATCCAAAAAGGTTTGCGCTTCGTGCAGGTTAATGTGTCCATATCGGTACATATCACGCAGCGTATAGTCTGTCCGATCAGCACACAGCTCCGGTGCGGGCTGTTCGAGCAATGTCCACCTTGAATCGTCAGATAAAAGTTCTTCAGTATGATAGCCGTGTTTTTGTAAAATGTCCGGGATTTCAGAGTGAACAATGACTTGTTGAAAGATGTTTTCATGATAGTCTTCTGCTTGATTTTCAAAGACAACGTCGACCACATGAGAAAAAGCTGTGTGTGATACGTCGTGGAGCAGACCTGCAATCTGTTCTTCTATCGTTCCTCCGAGCTTTTTGATGAGGAGCATCACGCCGATGGAGTGCTCATACCTGGTCACGTTCCACTTTCGATTCACTAAAAAGCTTGCTCCGCCTTGATAGATCCCTTTTAACCTTTGCACAGGAGCGCTTTTGATAAGCTCTTCCAGCACTCCGTCTATATGGTGGTGCCCGTAAATAACATCGCTGATTTCCATGCTGTCACCTCAATGTCTATTTTTTTGTTATATATTGTTTATATTGATAGTACACATGCAATCTTTCAATAGAGGAGTGTTACGATGATCATCATCCCAAACAATGAGATAGCAAAACATATGTTGACCGATTTTTTTGCCAAGCATTGGGGTACACCCGAGATGGCGATTTCCAGCGGCATTTTTCGGTGTGATGAATTAGATGGATTTGCCGCAGTAAATGAAAGCGGCGAAATCATTGGCTGTATTACATACACAATAGATGGGAAAGATTGTGAAATTATTTCATTAGATAGTATGATTGAAAATAAAGGAATCGGCACAGCTTTACTTCAGCAGGTTGAAGAGACGGCTAAATATGCACATTGTCAACGAATAAAGCTTATCACAACGAATGATAATGTACATGCGATGGCGTTTTATCAAAAGAGAGGCTATCAATTCGCCGCAGTGTTTCCAAACGCAGTTGAAAAAGCGCGCCGACTCAAGCCAGAGATTCCCGAGGTGGCTGAAAACGGCATTTTGATTCGGGATGAAATTCTATTTTCGAAGGTAATTGATTAAACGAATAGGAGTCTTTTATGTCCAGTCATTATAAATACCCTCTCATTTTCACGGCATTCCTATTAATCGCTTTCTGCTTGATCTTTTTTTCCTATCACCTGATTCATCATGTTCGTTTGGAGTATCCGAATTGGCAGGGAGAAAGCAAAGATCAGAATTGGGAAGCTGTTTTCACAAAAAATGAAGATGCACCGAATGAATACAGCGGCAAACTTTATTGGATCGGTGATACAATTGAAATAGACAACACTTATTTGGAATCACTGATTGTAAAAAAGGATGATGAAGTTCTGCTGAGTTCTGACACGGAAATCCTGATGCATGATTATGCTGGAGGCACTTTTTCTGATGGAAGCGCAAAGGAAAAGTCCGTTTCTTTTTTAGAGCGGTTAGATGAACATGAGCTTGAAGGCCATGATATTACGATTGAAGTGAAATGGAAACAAGGTAATCATTATTCTGCGAGTCAGCTTGCGCTCAATGAAAAGACCTTGTTTGATGAAAAGCAGCAATAGATGATCAAAACGAAAAATAGACAAATGAAAAGGCATAACATATTTTATACAGCCCATATGTTATGCCTTTTTCTTCATTTCCGCCAAAAAGTGGAGCAGTCCGCCTTATCCAAAATATTAAACTCAATCATTTTCTCAAGTAGCGTGTAATCAACTGGACCATTCCAAGGGATACGTATCAGCTGCTCGGTGTAATCATATCCGGCCTTCACAATATCATCCTCTACGTGCGCTATCGTTACTTTTTCAGGAGCGACAGCTAAATGCTTTTTAGAAACACTAAAGCCAATAATAAATGTACCGTGATCCGTAAACATCGGTTGATTCCATTTTATTTCTGTATGTAAATTTGGATATTTATCTTTGATCCAAGTTAACACCTCTTCCGTTCTTTCTCGGTGGAACGGGTCATCAATCCCCGCTAAGTACTCAGAAAAAACGTCCATGTTGTTCCCTCCTAAAATAAAATGATGCCACTCCATATGAATTGCTCAGACATGTGCTTACACAATACCTCTTTCCAACATAATACTTAAAATTGTTCAAGATGTAAGCGGGTTGCTTCTATGCGACTATAGCAGATTTCAGTCCGACTATCCACGGCCAGTATCTATTCCTCCAATTTATTTCTTTAGTACTATCACTCTTTCCTTCTTTTGATAGCAGTTCATTATTCTTGTAAATCCAATCTTTAAAATCGATTAATACTAGCTTAACAGTTTAAAAATATAATTGGGTTGTCATAGTGATTCATCTATATTTAGGAGGTTATCCAGTTGAAAAAATTCCCGAAGAAATTACTGCCTATCGCGGTTTTATCATCAATTGCGTTCAGCAGCTTAGCCAGCGGCAGTGTGCCTGATGCCAGCGCCCAGGAAAAGAAAAAGGGAAACCAAGACGAAATTAAGAATGTTATTGTTCTGATTGGTGATGGTATGGGTGTGTCTTATACGTCCGCTTATCGATACTTAAAGGATAATAAAAAGACAAAAGTTGTGGAGCCTACGGCTTTTGATCAGTATCTTGTCGGCCAGCAAACAACTTACCCCGATGATCCTGAACAAAATGTAACAGATTCTGCAGCGGCGGCAACGGCTATGTCTGCGGGAATTAAAACATACAATAATGCCATAGCCGTGGATAACGACGGGTCAGAAGCCAAAACGGTGCTTGAAGCTGCGAAAGAAAAAGGAAAAGCAACAGGACTTGTGGCTACTTCAGAAATTACACACGCCACTCCGGCCTCTTTCGGTTCACACGACCACAGCCGAAAAAATATGAACTCAATTGCGGATGATTATTTTGATGAGATGGTCAACGGCAAGCACAAAATTGATGTCCTTCTAGGCGGAGGAAAGAGCAATTTTGACCGTAAGGACCGTAATTTGATCAAGGAATTCAAAAAAGCGGGATACAGCTACGTGGATAACCGCAAGGACATGCTGAAAAACAAAGACAGCCAAGTTCTCGGCCTATTCGCTGACGGCGGCCTGCCTAAAAAGATTGACCGGACGAAGGATATTCCATCACTTAAAGATATGACAAACACAGCCATTAAAAAATTAAACAAGGATAAAGACGGATTCTTCCTCATGGTGGAAGGCAGCCAAATTGACTGGGCGGGCCATGACAATGATATCGTCGGCGCCATGAGCGAGATGGAAGACTTTGAACAAGCTTATAAGGCGGCTATTGATTTCGCTAAAAAAGACAAGCACACATTGGTTGTCGCAACGGCTGACCATTCAACCGGCGGATATTCCAT
This sequence comes from Bacillus sp. FSL R5-0576, assembly GCF_038004765.1. Classification (NCBI taxonomy): domain Bacteria; kingdom Bacillati; phylum Bacillota; class Bacilli; order Caryophanales; family Bacillaceae; genus Bacillus; species Bacillus sp. FSL R5-0576. Next base: position 506,679 of record NZ_JBBORU010000001.1, on the reverse strand, counting down.
CGGTGCGGACGGCATCTACAACTGGTTCAGTGAACCCATTAAAGCCGCAAAGCGCACACCAGACTTTATGGCAGAAAAGATCGCTGACGGCGCGGATGTTGAAAAAACGTTGAAAACATATATCGATCAAAAAAAATTGGCTTTAACAAAAGCCGAAATTCAATCTGTTGAAGAAGCGGCAAAATCGAAGGAAGTACTGGATATCGATAACGCAATCGAGAACATCTTTAATAAACGCTCTCACACTGGATGGACAACAGGCGGACATACCGGTGAAGATGTTCCCGTCTATGCATACGGTCCGTCTAGTGAGACATTTGCCGGCCAAATTGATAATACAGAAATCGCAAAAAATGTCTTCAAGGCTTTACAATACAACATTAAGATTAACGATAAGTAAAAGAATACAAGGTGTCCCGTTGCTTGTATGAAGTAACGGGATCTCTTTTTAATGGAGGAATCATCATGAGAAGAATTCTTTCAATTTTCGTTTTTGCTATCATGCTTGCGGGCTGCTCATCAAACGCCAGTACTGAAAAACAGCATGCAGGCGGGGAGAAAACAGTAAAAGCTGAGCCGCAAAGCACTTCATCCCAGAAGGACAGCACAGATGATTATCAGCCTAATTCCCAGGTAACTGATGACCGGTCATTGCTTAAGGTCGGCCAAACGTTTTCAGATGATAAAGGAAAAGCTGTCTTAAAAGATATCAAACAAGTGAACAAAACCTATAAGATTGGCGACGTGGAGTTAACGGTAAAAGAAATGAAGCTGATCCACTTGCGCCCGGACTACAGCATGATTGATTACTTTCATGAGTTAACACACGATGAAGAGTTTGATTTCGTTAAGGTCTTCGTTGATATCAAGAACACCTCTTCAAAAAAAGTAAATGTTGCGCCGATTGCATTGATGAAAACAAATACGGGCGAAACCTTTGATTGGAACAAAGATATTTATCTTGAAGAGTTAAACGGCGAATTGGAAGGTGGCGCCGAAAAGTCCGGAAATCTCGGCTTTATTGTGAACGCATCAAGCGGCCATGCTCATGATAAGGCCGCGGATGCTGAGAAGAAAACAAAAGAGATCAAGTGGATCGAAATCACGACAAGTGACGTCTTTGACCATAACCATAAGAAAATCAGTGATGCTCAAAAAATCAAAATTAAGTTTTAAATTAAGAACTCCCGTACAAGGTACGGGAGTTCTTTTTCTTATTTGTTTTTTTGGCGAATCAACTCATCAATCCGCTCCATCACTTCTTCCATGTCCATACATTCTTTGAAGCTTTGATTGATTTTTTTAATGCCTGCCATATACTGATCGTTGCGCAAAACCTCATCTACGGCTTGTTTTAATATTTGGGCATTGACTTCATCTTTAGAGATGACATAGCCTGCATGGAGTTCAGAGAGACGCTGCGCCACCATCGGCTGATCCTTGTCATGAGGCATGACAACCAGTGGCACGCTGAAATGAATGCCTTCGTTTACGCTGTTCATTCCGCCGTGTGTAATGAAAACATCCGATTGCTCCAGCACTTCCAGCTGAGGGACATACGGAGCAATGATAAAGTTTTCCGGCGCCTGCTTTAATTTGGTCAGGTCCGCTTTTTCTCCGGCAGCGATGACGACTTTTCCGTTAAAGCCTGAAAATGCATCAATACAAAGGTTGAAAAAATCCTCTGTATGATCCAGTACAGTCCCCATTGAAATATAAATGACCTTCTCATCTTTTAGCTGTTCAATCGGGAAATCTGTTTTTTCCGCTCTCTTTGGAAAGCTCGGCCCGATAAATAGACATTCATCCCCGAAACGATCACTTTCTGGCTGAAAATAACGGCTTGTATACACTACGTTCAATTCCCCTTTATTGTTCATGAATTGAACCAGGTTTTTCGGGGCAACACCGTACGTTTCTTTCATTTTTGCCAAAAGGTCTTCGCACTCTTGATCCAATTCAAGCGGCGCTCCAGACTCCGGATGCAGCGGCAGGATTTTCAGGTGCTCCTCGCCAAACAAGAAAGACGCCGATGAAGAGACTCCTGGAATATCTAAGTAATCCCTTACCAATTCCCCCGCGCCGAATTTATCATAATAAACAAAATCAAATTGAATGCTCTTAGATAAGTCTTTGACAATCTGTAAAATGTCCAATGACGTTTTGATATGGATTTTCACGAAATCAAGAATGCCATTGGGCGAACCGACATGAATAGGTGTCGTTCGCAGCAGATCCCGGTGAAGATGGACCGTTGCTCCCGCTGCTTCTAATCGTTCTTTATATTTTTCAGTGGATATATAATGGACATCATATCCCTTATCGGAAAACGCTTTTGTAATGCCTAAGGTAGGATTCACATGGCCTTCCGCAGGAAAATTCAAAATCAATACTGTCTTCATGTAGACAACTCCCTCTCAAATCGTATTCTGACTCTTTGTTTAATCAGACTACTACTAATCGTAAAATGGGAACACAACCCATGCAAGGTACAAATGAATGAACTATTCTGCTGCTCTGGACTTAATCAAAAAAAAGACACCCAAGCTCTGGTGTCTTTTTTTACACTTTTCTAATCGTAAAAAATTTCCGCAGAAGCCATGGGCCCGGTGTAAAGCCCAGCGTTAACTGCCAAGCGCCAATAGCCTGCAATCTGTATTCGCGGACGATCTGCATCTTCCGGCTCATGCTCCTGACATCCTCAAACCATACCTCATGCGTCCGCCCCTGCTGATCACTGTACCGGAAAAACGGTGATTGATATTCGGCTGAATATTGTATCGGGGCTTGGTACCTCATCGCTCTTTCGATTGCGTTTTGATTTGAAATCGCTGAAGCAACTGTGCCCGGCTGGTACGGGATGATCCAGTCGTACCCGTAGAGCGGGACTCCGATAATGATTTTTCTGCTCGGCACCTGCGCAATCGTAAACTCAATGGTTCTCCTTATTTCAGTAATCGGCGCTACAGGACCCGGCTCACTTCCGGCATGATGCCAATCATAAGCCATGATAAACATATAATTGACAACCGCTCCTATCCCCCCGTAATCGTAGCCTCTCAGCCAGGGAATATTATCGCTTGTTTTTGCAGGAACGGCTATCGTCAGCACATACCCTCCCGCCTGAAGTCGATCTCTCAGCTGGCGTAAAAACCCAGTGAAAAGATCGCGATCCGCGGCGCTCACCTGCTCAAAATCGATTGTGACACCCCCATATCCCCTTGTGGAAACTAAGTTATAAATGTTGTTGACCAGATTGGTTCTCGCTGTTGGATTGTTCAGTACTTGGTGAACAATCTCCGTACTGAAGCCTCCTGATGTAAGGTTCGTTATTGTTGCCAGCGGCGTGACTCGCCTTTGCCAAGTTGTCTCAATAGCGGCCGCATCATTCAATTGGTTTGCAATGTCGCCGTTCGGTGCAATATGGTATTCGAAAATCGAAATCGAAGACGAGTATGGCGCATAATCATTGATTAATTCCCGATCGAGGTCTGGGTTACGAAGCACATAAAAACTTAACGTTCCCGCAATGTAATTTGAGATCGAAGGAATCGTTATTTTTGCTCCCGCTTGTAAAGCATTTGGGCTGATGCCCGGGTTTGCGGCCCGCAGCCGCTCTAAGGGAACAAATGCTTTTGTCGCAATGGCGGTCAGCGTGTCTCCCGGCTGAACCGTATATACATAAAGAGGGATAAGCAGAGCCTGCCCCGGCACGATATTTGTCTCTTCTAAACCATTCACACCCCGTATTTGATCAACAGAAGCACCGTATCTTCTGCCTATGGAAAACAAAGAATCACCAGGCCCGACGATATGGATAAACATGTTTAACCCCCATTATTCGTTAGTCAATCCATCATAAAATCTTATTAACGGGGCCTCTTAGATATGTGGTGAATACATAAAAAAATACCAAGGGTTCTGCTCCCCCTTGGTACCGGATCATACAAATCAATTCTCTTTTCCTTCTTCAAGCACATGCTTCAAATGCTCACAGTCATGATTGAAATGAGCCAGCACATGCTGTTTGGCTGCTTCTTTGTTTTTCTTTTTCACTTCTTCAAATATCCTGCGGTGCTCACGCAGTATCGTTTCTGCACGGTGGTCGCCGGTATAATTAAGGATTCTGCAAAAATGAATCAGATCATTTATATGCTCAAGCAAATTTTTCAAATGTCTGTTATGGCTGAAATCAACCAGCAGCCCATGAAATTTTTGGTTTAAACGAATGATTTCCGTATCTTCCGTGCCGTTGTGAATCGCTTTCTCTGTTTCTTCAAGCTGTTTTTCGAGTATGGTCAGCTCTTCTTCGTCCGCTTCGTCTATGACTAATTCGACTGCCAGCTGCTCCAGCGGAATTCTGATTTTATAAATCTCATCTACATCTTTTGCCGTTAATGACGTGATCGAAAATCCATTTCGGTCATCCGCTTTTAACAAACCATCTTTCTCAAGCAATCGCATGGCTTCCCTTATCGGAGAGCGGCTGACGCCAAAGCTTTTCGCCAGCTGTGTTTCGTTTATCCGTTCCCCAGGCTTAAAAGTCCCGTTGAAGATCATTTTTTTTAGCTGGTTATAAAATTGCAGGTAGTAGGGAGTCGGCTTATCTAATTTAAAATCGTCCATATATAATACCTCTTTTGAATATATTCAAGGGCTTTTCTTCATCAAAATCATATAACAGATGGTAATGGGAAGCAACAAACTGCCTTGTCAGATCCCTGAATTTGAGGTACGATATGTTTGCTGAACGACGGTCGACGGACTACTGGCAACTGAAAAAACGGCGTGTTTTTCTTCGTCAATAGGACATCATACCTCCGCCAGAATAGCGCACGATTACATTTTTACATCTTTTCAATGGAGGAAAAAATATGCTCATTATTCTTGTTATGTTTCTTCTAGGAATTATTTTAGGCTTTATTGGCGCCGGTGGAGCCGGCTTTGTCATTGCCCTTTTAACGCTTCTTTTCCATATCCCGATTCATACGGCTTTAGGCACTTCGCTTGCCGGCATGGCTTTTACAAGCTTATCAGGGGCATACAGCCACTATCGCGAGGGAAACATTCAAATGAAAATCGGCTTAATAGTCGGAGGCTTTGCTGCGGTTGGCTCATTTTTCGGCGCCAAGCTGACATCTTTTATTCCGGCTGATTTGCTTCATTATTTGACGGCTGGAATGTTATTTTTATCAGCAATTCTCATTTTAATCAGATTATTTATTTTAAAAGAGAAGGCTCAAGTGAATCAAAGCACTCTTTCAACGTATACGAGAGCGGTCATCTTAGGAATTGCAGCCGGCGTTCTTTCCGGCACATTCGGCATTGGGTCGGCACCTTTTATTCAAATTGGTTTAATGATTATGCTGAATCTGTCCATTCGCCATTCTGTCGGAACGACGATGCTTGTGATCATCCCTCTGGCTGTAGGTGGAGGCATCGGGTATATCACAGAAGGTTTTGTTGATTACGTTTTGCTTGTCAAAGTTCTGGTCGGGACAATGTGCGGTGCCTATGTAGGCGCGAAATTCACCAACCTCATGCCAAAGGTGGTTTTGAAATCAGCCATCTTTTTGACTCCGGCGATTGCAGGCCTGCTGTTGTTATTCTAAATAAAACAAAAAACCTGACGTCATGTCAGGTTTTTTTATGAATTCTGCCCTACTCGTTCTTTCGTTAATCCAAAAAACGCCAGTGAGCCGATGACAGCTGTTACAAACATGATGGCTCCCATCGGAACGGCTGTTGTCTCATTAATGCCTACAAGCGGTGACACGATTGAACCAAGGAGCAGCGGGAGCATCCCAAGCAGCGCACTTGCACTTCCGGCGCGGTGCCCCTGCTTTTCCATGGCTAGGGTAAACGTGCTGGTCAGAACCATGCCGATCGTAATCATGTAAATGAAAATGGATATGACTAATGTAGCAAGAGGACCGTGAATCATGGTCATGGTTAATAGCACAGCCGTCGCAATCATAGCCGTAATGACCGCTATACGAAGCAGGCTTTTTTCATGAATGATTCCGCCAAAGCGTCCGATGATAAAGCTGCCCGATATAATCGCCAGCCCGTTAATGCCAAAAAGAATACTAAATACCTGCGGAGACACCCCGTAGATATCCTGGTATACAAAAGGCGTACCAGACACATATGCAAAGCTTCCCCCGTGAATAAATCCGACAGTTAACGCGTACCCCATAAAGGATCGATCCTTCAGCAGGCTGCCCATCGTTTTGACGGATGTTCCGATTGAGCTTGGAATCCGTTTTTCCGGCGGAAGCGTTTCTTTTAACCTCAATGCAATCAGAAGAACTAGTAAAAATCCGATGATCATTAAGACGTGAAAAATTGTATGCCACGTTGCGAACGGCAAAAGCAAAATGGCACCGCCTGTCATAGGCGCAACCATTGGCGCCACCGCGGTAATGACCATTAACAGCGAGAAAAATTTAGAAAGCTCTCTTCCGGTAAACACATCGCGGACGATTGCGCGAGACAGCACAAGCCCTGCAGAAGCAGTGAAGCCCTGTAAAAAACGCGCAGCCACTAAAGTTGTTATATTGGGTGACAGTGCACAAAACAGAGAAGATAACGCAAATAAAAAAATACAGATTAATAGCGGTTTTCGTCTTCCCTGCGCATCGCTGACCGGCCCGACAATCAGCTGGCCGATCGTAAGTCCGACCAGACAGGCTGTTAAACTTAACTGAACAAGTGAAGCACTTGCTGATAAATCTTCCGCGATTTCAGGAAAACTTGGCAAATACATATCTATATTAAGCGGGCCCAATATAGCAAGCATGCCGAGCAGAAACGCTAGTGCCAAGCGTTCTTTTCCAGTTGGATTGTGCAGCATGTTATCAAACCTTCCCTTCAACCTAGTCCCTTATATAATGGATGTCAGCTCCAACTATGGATTGAAGCTGTGAAACATTTGTATATTGTATCATAACTTTCAGCCTGTGAAAGCCGCTTGAGCACGGGCTAGGCAAAGTGATATTCAGAACACCTATAAAGGGAATGATGCGGGGAATCATCGTGATCAGCATCATCTGAAGAAACGGCCAGCTTTTTTTGCTAAGTTCTAGCCTAGCGAATTTTATGCGCTGGGAGGTTGTTCAAAAGTGCAAATGGCTTGCAAGATGAAATCAATCGTTGTATATTAATTGACGTGTCAATCATTGATATATCAATTAATAGTTTTGACAGGAAAGAAGGGATGGGTTTTGGCGTCATTTTGTTCAGAGGAAGCCGAGATTTTATATCAGCTGCAAGGCGTGAACAAGGTGATTGGCGTGAAGTTCGAGGCATGCACGGGCATCAGCCAATCTCGTTTGGAATTGCTGACATTGCTTTATCATGCAGATGAGATCAGTCAAAGCGACCTTCAAAAGAAAGTAAATATCGATAGCGCAGCCGTTACCAGACACCTGAAACAGCTGGAAGCTAAAGGCATGGTATCAAGGCGGCGCAAGCCTGAGGACAACCGCATCACCCTTGTTCGGTTAACAGACCAAGGAAGAGAGCGAATTGAGTCTTCTAAGAAGGAAAAGGAGCGTTTCATGAAGGAAATGCTCGCAAATGTAAGCGCAGAAGAACGCCGCCTGCTCATTGATGTGCTGGCGCGCATGCGAAACAATATAAATAATATCGAAGCTTAAGAGGAGTGTATCAACATGATCAAAACAAACGATTTTATGGAAATTATGAAAGGCCGCCGTTCTATCCGCAACTATGATCCGGCAGTAAAAATCAGCAAAGAAGAAATGACAGAGATCTTAGAGGAAGCAACAACTGCCCCATCTTCTGTTAACGCGCAGCCATGGCGTTTTCTTGTCATTGACAGCCCGGAAGGAAAAGAAAAGCTCGCACCGCTTGCAAGCTTTAACCAAACACAGGTCACAACATCATCTGCTGTCATCGCTGTATTTGCAGACATGAACAATGCAGACTACCTAGAAGAAATCTATTCAAAAGCCGTGGAACTTGGTTACATGCCGCAGGAGGTCAAAGACAGACAAATCGCCGCGCTGACCGCACATTTTGAAAAGCTTCCGGCACAGGTCAACCGTGAAACGATCCTGATTGACGGAGGTCTCGTTTCCATGCAGCTGATGCTGACTGCACGCGCGCATGGCTACGATACAAACCCGATCGGCGGATACGATAAAGAAAACATCGCGGAAACCTTCGGATTAGATAAAGAACGTTATGTACCGGTTATGCTACTTTCTATCGGAAAAGCAGCAGACGAAGGCTATGCTTCCTACCGTCTGCCGATTGATACAATTGCAGAATGGAAATAAAACAAAGAGCCCGGGAATGTTTTCCGGGCTCTTTGTTTTTAAGTACAGCCGCCGTTTGATCGTCTGATCTTTTTTGGTAACACGTCTGAAGTTAGTCGTTTAGTCATGAAAAAAGAGTGATGACCATTCATCACTCTTCTCTCGATTATTCTTTTCCTTTCTTCCTGCCGAACGGCCACCAGTTTCCTTCTCCAAAGGTCGCAATGATTGCCGGGATGAAGAGCGGAAGAATGACAAGGCCGTAAAGCAAGAGCCCGATGATGATAACACTTGCCACCTGCATCAGTGTATTGACACCTGAAGGCATCATCGCCGCGAACGTACCGGCCAATATAATGGCAGCTGTAATAATGACAGATCCCATTTTGCTCATTGACCTGACGACACCTTGCTCAATGCCAAGGTGCACCTCTTCCTTAAATCGATCCAGCAAGAAGATCGAATAATCTACCCCTAACGCGATCAAGATGACAAAGCTGAAGAATGGCACTGCCCAGCTGACACCCGCGTTTCCTAAGCCGTTTACAAAAATTAATTCTGTTATGGATATCGACGTATAGTACGTCAGCAGCAATGACGCGATCATATAAATCGGCATGATCATTGAGCGGAACAAAATGGTTAACACGATAAACAGGCCTATAATCATAATCACCATTGTTCTGGAGAAGTCCGTTGTGGACAGCTCCTTTAAGTCCGCATTCATACTCGTGACCCCGCCGTATACGATCTGTGCATCCTCCAAAGGAGTGCCGTCAACTTCGTTTGCGACAGCTTTTTTGATTTGGTTTATTGTCGTAATAGCTTGTTCTGAGTACGGATTTGAATCCAGAACGACACTTAATTGAACACCTTTGCCGTCTGCAAAGGAATACTGGTCAATTGACTTCTTAAAGTCTTTGTCCTTCATTACTTGATCAGGAATGAATATGCCAGTATCTCTTACAGTTGGACTTTTGCTCATGTCCTCTAATATATCACTGGAAGCTGTAATACCGTCAGAGACTTTCGTCAGGCCCTCATTTGCGCTTTTCACGCCTTCGGACAGCTTTTTTAGGCTTTCTGTCAGCGTTCCGGCTTGTGCCTGCTGGCCTGAGAGCTGTTGGTTCGCTTGTTCAAGGCCGGTTTGAATCTGGCCAAGCTGTCCGCTTATTGCCGTAAGCTGCTGCACGGTCTGTGCGGTATTGCCGGTTTGGGAAATCTGTTTGCTCACGAGCTGCAGCTGCTGATTGATTTTGCCCAAGCCATCTGCCGCATCGCCCAGTGAACCGCCAGACCCTCCATTTGAGGCCGAGCCGGTTTGCCCTGCCATTTGATTCAGTCCGTTTTCTATATCCGTTAATCCGCTTTGGACATCGGCAATCCCTTTCACCGTCTTATCCAGCCCGTCTGAAACCGATCCTAGCTGGTTATCAATATATAAATCTTTGATTTTTTTACCAGTCGGCTGCGTAATGGTCATAACAGAGTCAACATGATTAACTTTCTCGATCGCTTTGCTGATATTTCCTAGATAGGGGATTGTATCAGCTGTTGTAAGATCTTTGTCTCCTTTTACGACAACATTGATCGGGAACGCTTTTCCTTCCCCGAATCCATCCTTAATGGCCTCGAGAGCTTTTATAGATTTATAATCGCTGCTGATTTCCGCAGTTGAGTCGAATGAAATCTGGTCATCATAGGTCAAGATGAACGGAAGCGTAATCACCACCGTGATGACAATGAACAGAAACGGACGCGCAACGGAGTGTCTGCCGAGAAACGCCCATAGTTTGTTATCACTGTGTGACAGCACTTTCTTAGAAGGCCAGAATAATTTTTCTCCCAGCGTCACCATAAATAATGGCAGCAGTGTGTAGAGGATGATCATTAAAATTCCCACACCGACTGCTACCCCTACTGCGGATTGGAAAATCGCAAACTTCGCAAATCCTAAGGCGGAAAATCCGATCAATACCGCAAATCCGCTGATAAATAAGGTTTTTCCCCCTGTGCGGTAAGCGATAAGCGCCGCTTCTTTTTTATCATGCCCGTTTGCCAATTCTTCACGGAATCGTGTAAGAAGCAGTATGCAGTAATCTGTTCCAATGCCGAACAAGATCGCGACTAAGAAGGTTTGCGTAAACGTCGAGATAGGAAAATCAACATTGTATACAAGGATGCCCAGTATGGATTGACTGATCAGATAAGAAAAACCGACAACCACAATCGGGATAAAAGGCGTCACAACAGATCGGAACACGATCAACAGTAAACCGATGATCAGGCAGACTGTGATCACTTCCGTTTTCTTAAGCCCTTCCTCTGAGCTGTGAGCGAAATCCTGGTTGATAAGGGAAGCTCCCGTAATATATGCCGTCAAGTCATCAGGAACGATTTGATAAATCTCGTCCGCAATTTTTTCCGCCTTTTTATCAGAACCTGTAATCGTGATAGGCATGAGAACGGTTTTCTTGTCTTTCGACATCAACTGGTCTTTGACTTCTTTTTCCGCTGACAGAGGAGATGTTACCTCTTCTACACCGTCGATCTTTTTGATTTTATCAATCATTATCCGGAGCTGATTCTCTGTTTCTTTCTTTATAGCGTTGTCTAATGTAAAGACAACACTGATCGAATTATTGTCTTCTCCCGCTTGTTTTAAAATGGCGTTTGCCCTTTCTGAAACAGCATCAGCGGGAAGCTGGGCCTGCCCCTTTTGATTGGCCAGCTCCGTTAAGTTCGGAGAAAACAAACTCAAAACGACGGTAAGTGCTAATACTATAGCTGCAATTGCCCACTTGAATTTGATGATTGCTCTCATTCGGCAGAATCTCCTCCTTTAAATTTGCTTTTTAAAATGGTGAATATCTCGATGATGGAATGTAAGTGTTCCTCATCTATATCATCAATCAACGGTTTGAGCGCGTTAAAGATGGCAGAATCTAATTCTTCTAGTATGTGTTCACCACTGGGTGTAATGTTAATAAGCTTAGAGCGCCTATCACTTTTTTCCGGACCGTCGTCCCATTGAACCAATCCCTTTTCGAGCAGCTTTTTCAGTCTGTTAGAGATCGCGCTCTTATGTACATTTTGGTACATGGCCAGGCTGCCGGGAGAGGTTGGGCCCTTGACTTTTAAAATTTTCAACAGGTCTGCCTGTTCCCTTGAGATATGCTTGAAGACATCCTGATTGATTTCACGATGCACAAATTCTGTCCCTTCAAGCAGGACTTCCACAAACAGGTTTATCGCCTGACATAGCTTTTGTTCATTCAATATCTTCCCCTCCTCATTATAGTTTACCCCGCTAAACTTTATGTTCAATGTCAATTAGTTTATTCCTCTAAACTATATATGTCAACAAATTTTATTCACGGGCACTCTACACGAGAACGCACGTTCGTGTATAATAGAAGCTATACACATGAAAGGGGGAATTTTAACATGTCAGATTTGGCGTTCAAATTGTATGAATATAACGTCTGGGCCAATCAACAAATATTCAACCGATTAAAAGAGCTTCCAAAAGAGGTATACCATCAAGAAATTCAAAGCGTGTTTCCGTCAATATCCCATGTATTGTCTCATGTTTATCTTTCTGATCTCGGCTGGATTGAAGTGTTTTCCGGCAAAACCTTGAGCGATGCGTTGGCTTTAGCTGAACAGCTTAAAGAACAGACAGAGGCAAAAGAAATAGAGGAAATGGAAGACCTTTTTCTGAGGTTATCCGAGCGCTTTACACTATTTTTACAGCAAAAAGAACAGCTCAATAAGCCACTCCAGATTCAAAATCCCTCAAGCGGAATCATGAAATCAACTGTTTCCGAACTACTTCCCCACGTTGTCAATCACGGGACATACCACCGCGGCAATATCACAGCAATGCTGCGGCAGGCAGGCTACGCATCCGCACCGACAGATTACGGGCTCTACCTGTTTATGAAAAAAACTGAAAAAGCATAAGAAAGCGGCTCCCTAAATGGAGCCGCTTTTTTCGGGAAATAGTCCAAATCACATTAAAATTCTTTTCATCAATCCTTTTTTAGTAAAAAAGATAGAAATTTTAGTGTTATAATAATCATTAAAAATAGATTGCTGACTCAATAAACAATTTTCAATGGAGGAACACATAAAGTGACAGACGACATGACGAAAGACAATATAAATCAGCAAACGTTGCAGAGAGGCTTGAAAAACAGGCATATCCAGCTCATCGCCATCGGCGGAGCCATTGGGACAGGCTTATTTCTCGGCTCGGGCAAATCGATTCATTTTGCCGGACCTTCGATTTTATTTGCTTATATGATCACAGGGATCATTTGCTTCTTAATTATGAGATCGCTGGGTGAACTGCTGTTATCAAACTTGAACTATCACTCTTTTGTGGATTTTGTACAAGACTACCTAGGCGATATGGCAGCATTTATCACCGGCTGGACATATTGGTTCTGCTGGATTTCCATTGCGATGGCTGATCTGACAGCAGTCGGGCTCTACACTCAATATTGGCTCCCAGGTGTGCCGCAATGGGTGCCTGGCTTAATCGCTCTTATTATTTTACTGATTATGAATCTGGCGACAGTCAAGCTTTTTGGAGAATTAGAATTTTGGTTTGCTTTGATTAAAGTCATTGCCATTTTGGCGTTAATCGTCATAGGCCTTGTGATGATTTTCAAAGGCTTTTCCACAAGCTCAGGAGTGTCCAGCTTCACAAACCTCTGGAGTCACGGAGGCCTGTTCCCGAATGGCATGCACGGGTTTATCCTCTCGTTCCAGATGGTTGTGTTTGCTTTTGTCGGCATTGAGCTTGTCGGGCTTACGGCCGGTGAAACAGAAAACCCTGAAAAAGTAATCCCTAAGGCGATCAACAATATTCCTGTCCGTGTGCTGCTTTTTTATATCGGGGCTCTTCTCGTGATTATGAGCATCTATCCTTGGGATGTCATCAATCCCAGCGAAAGCCCATTCGTACAAGTATTTGTCGCTGTTGGCATCGTCGGGGCTGCAAGTATTATCAACTTTGTTGTGTTGACATCCGCTGCTTCAGCGTGCAACAGCGCTGTATTCAGTACAAGCCGTATGGTCTATTCCCTGGCGAAAGATCACAATGCGCCTGAGTCAATGGCGAAACTGACTCAGCGTAAAGTGCCTAGAAATGCTTTATTCTTTTCAGCTATCGTGATTTTAATCGGTGTTACGTTAAACTACATCATGCCAGAAGGCGTATTCACCCTGATCACAAGTATTTCAACCGTATGCTTTATCTACATTTGGGGAATTACGGTCATCTGCCATATGAAATACCGCAAAACAAGACCTGAATTAGCGAAAACAAACAAGTTTAAGCTTCCGCTTTATCCGTTTACAAATTACCTGATTCTTGCGTTCCTGGCGTTTGTTCTGGTTGTGCTGGCACTGGCACAGGATACTCGTGTTTCCTTATTTGTCACACCGGTTTGGTTTATTTTGCTGATTGTGATTTATAAAGTGAGAAAAGCGAAGCATCAATAACACTCGAAACTCCTGCCTCAAAAATGAGAGCAGGAGTTTTTTTGATAAAAATGACCTTTGCTTTTGAATTTGAAGGTATGCTATAGTGTTTGTAATCAAAACAAGAAGGGATGATGGGTGGACAATGATTAACTAATCTTATTTTTACCGTTTGAAATCAATATTTCAAATCAAAAAATAGGATTAGTCTGCCCATTTTCTATATATACGACACCGGCTATTTATAAAAAATAGCTTATTTGATCATGCACAGGCGCAGCTAATCCTTCCAACACATTTGGGAGGATTTTTTTATTCTCCCTTTAAAGCGAGGGATATGGATGAAAGAGATCGTAACATTAACAAACGTTAGCTATGAAGTAAAGGATCTAACTGTTTTTAAACATGTAAACGCCAGTGTTCAGCAAGGAGATATCATTGGGATTATCGGAAAAAACGGCGCTGGGAAATCTACGCTGCTGCACCTCATTCACAATGACTTAGCCCCTGCACAGGGTCAAATCCTTCGGAAGGATATAAAACTGGCTTTGGTTGAACAGGAAACCGCGGCGTATTCCTTTGCGGATCAGACACCTGCCGAAAAGAAGTTACTGGAGAAATGGCATGTGCCTCTTCGTGATTTTCATCAGTTAAGCGGCGGTGAAAAACTGAAAGCGCGGCTGGCGAAAGGACTATCAGAGGATGCAGATCTGCTGCTGTTAGATGAACCGACAAACCACCTTGATGAAAAAAGCTTGCAATTTCTCATCCAACAGCTGAAACATTATAGCGGCACTGTGATTCTCGTTTCTCACGATCGATATTTTTTAGACGAAGCCGCAACAAAAATATGGTCGCTTGAGGACCAGACGCTGATTGAATTCAAAGGGAATTACTCCGGGTATATGAAGTTCCGGGAGAAGAAAAGACTCACCCAGCAGCGTGAATATGAAAAGCAGCAAAAAATGGTTGAACGGATTGAAGCACAAATGAATGGGCTCGCTTCTTGGTCGGAAAAAGCCCACGCCCAATCGACGAAAAAGGAAGGGTTTAAAGAATATCACAGGGTAAAAGCGAAGCGTACGGATGCCCAGATTAAATCCAAGCAGAAGCGGCTTGAAAAAGAGCTGGAAAAAGCAAAGGCGGAACCCGTAACCCCAGAATATACAGTCCGCTTTTCAATCGATACAACCCACAAAACAGGAAAACGTTTTTTAGAAGTTCAGAATGTAACAAAAGCGTTTGGAGAAAGGACCCTCTTTAAAAACGCAAACTTTACGATTCAGCACGGCGAAAAGGTTGCGATCATAGGCCCCAATGGCAGCGGAAAAACGACATTACTGAACATCATTCTGGGACAGGAAACAGCAGAAGGAAGTGTATGGGTGTCGCCGTCTGCAAACATCGGCTATTTAACGCAGGAGGTGTTTGATTTGCCTTTAGAACAAACACCGGAAGAGTTATTTGAGAATGAAACATTTAAAGCAAGAGGGCACGTTCAAAATCTGATGAGACACTTAGGTTTTACAGCTGCCCAATGGACTGAACCGATCAAGCATATGAGTATGGGTGAGCGTGTAAAGATCAAGCTGATGGCATATATTCTGGAGGAAAAAGACGTGCTGATTTTAGATGAGCCGACAAACCATCTCGACCTGCCTTCACGCGAACAGCTGGAAGAAACACTGTCACAATACAGCGGCACATTGCTGGCGGTTTCACATGACCGATACTTTCTCGAAAAAACAACAAACAGTAAACTCGTCATCTCAAACAACGGCATCGAAAAGCAGTTAAATGACGCCGCTCCTTCTGAAAGAAATGAGCGGGAAGAGCTTCGATTAAAGCTTGAGACAGAAAGACAAGAAGTGCTGGGAAAACTCAGTTTTATGACGCCAAATGATAAAGGGTATAAGGAGCTTGATCAGGCTTTCAATGAGCTTACGAAACGAATAAAAGAGCTGGATCATCAAGACAAAAAAGACTGAGGGAGAAAGTTCAAGCGGCATTGAAAAGGACAACAGCTGTTGTCCTTTTTCTTTATATGTTCAAGCCTTCTCATGACATTAATGTTTCTAATGATGACTTATAGTATCCTGCCACCGCTTCCAGATAGGCATGTTGTATTTGGGTAACGTAAGCGGCTTTTCACTATAGCTGTTTCCGCATACGTATATTGGTCATGGCATAACCCATCTTCTGATAGAGATAGACGGCTGTCTCGTTGTGTGCAAATACATGAAGAGCCAGCCTTTCCACACCAAGCTCTCTTGCTCTTTCATCAAGCGTTTGAAGCGCCAATTGAGCAAGTCCTTTTCCGCGAAAGGCTTCATACAATCCAAAGGAATAGATAAACGCTTCCTTTTGCGGATGGAGCGGATCGGCGTACAGCCAAAGCCAGCCCATCCTTTCCCCTTGTTCAGTGGTGATGTTCCAAAAATAATGATTGCTGCTGTCTCGCCCATTCGGAATCATGTTCTCATATGCCTGCTCTGATTTCTCAAGCGCCTCTTTTTCCGTCCAAGTTCCTGACGTTATGTTTTGTTTCGCATAATTTTGCACGGACATCCCTCGAAAGGCTTCGAACTCTTCCTCAGTCATGTCTTCCAAAGTTAATGCCATCCTGTATTCCTCCTTTATAAAAAAAGCCCAGCTGATGCCGGACGAATAACGCAGAAATGGAGCTCTATTTTACTGATTCAGTTAATTCCTGGACTTTCTATTATTCGATAAGAAAAGGAGATTTCCTGCAAATGGGCTTGTTCTTAAACATTAGTGAAAAGCTTACGTGTAACTCCCCAGGATGATCATGATAGAAACAATCAAACAAATCATCGCTGGTATCGCCATGATGACCGATTGTCTTGCTCGAAACATATGCGCATGAATTGCTCCCGCCATGAGAACGACAAACAGAACACCTGCTCCAATTGCTGCATACCGATTCCAAATTCCCGCTGTCATAGCAAGTGCCCCGGCTATTTCAAGAATGCCAGTAACAGTCAGAAACCATAATGGATATTGATAATGCCGCCAATGCTCAACTTGAAAGGGAACGCGGCTTACCTTTATGATGCCTCCCGCAAGCATAAAAACTGCCAAACTGACTTTCGTAATAATAGATATCATCTTACGTCATTCCCTTTCGGAAGCATCCCGTATATTAAAAGATTCACAACCTCTGCTGCGAGGCTTGCCGGATCTTTGATTCCGGTTAACAAAAATGAATCGGTTAAATGTTCAATCATGCCGACCAAACACTCAGCGACAGTTTCCATATCCAGTTCAGAGTGAAAATAGCCAAGCCGCTGTTCTGCTTCTAAGTTCTCTTTCAAAACCATCGCCAAGTCTTTTTTCATTTGTTTTGCTTCCGGGTTGAGAAAAAAGCCGATCTTGGTTAAATCCTTGTCCTCAGCCAAAAATTGAAAAACAGTCTCTACAGCTAGCAGTACCCGTTTTGACACATCCTCCGTGTTTAATCCGTTTTCCAGAAGAAGTGACTCTGTCAGCTTTCTGACTCGAGAGTGAAAATCGGTTATTAACTCGGCAAAGATGGCTTCTTTGCTTTGAAAGTACAGATAAAATGAAGGCTGCGTGAACCCAGCTTTTTTCACAATTTCACTTACCTTCGCGTCATGGAATCCCCGAACCGAAAATTCATTAGCGGCAACTTTGAGTAACCGTTTCCGGCTTTCTTCTCCTTTACGTCCTTTACTTTTCAACTAGGACCACCCCCAAAATAATACTCACGAGTAATGTTACTTACGAGTATTATTTCATGGCATTAGCTTCATTGTCAATGATTTCAAACTCATCCTGTTGCCAGCTTCCTTTATTAAAGGGTCTTATGTATTTCGAATAACTGAATCAATTTATTATATCAATGGCTTTTCATTCACTGATAAGTATTTTCTGAATAGATTGACATTCAGGCTGTGATAAACTTTATTCTTTTTTTCTAACAAACATCACTCCGGGGCCAGATAGAGTTTTGCCCGCAAATGCAAGGAACAATTGGGTGCAGCGGCGCATAATGTACTGTACAGAAAGATGGAAGGGTGTGATGGGATGCCGTCTACAGTAATCAACCTATATTATTTGAAGATCAACAGTATTTCGGGCAATGGTTCAATTACAATAGGCGAAGCTGCTTATAACAGCCCTACCAACAATCAAAAATCTCAAGGGACCAATTCTTCTTTCGGTGATACCTCACCTACAGAATCGGTTATGGAAAACTTCTTAAACGATCCTGATGTAAATGATCAGACATCTATCGGCAACTCTGATACATCCAACGTTAATGCTCCTCCGATTGCACCACCGCCAATTTTAGATTAAAGGGGTTTCGTCTATGCCATATCAAATTAACATCGCAAATATTAAGATCAACGGCGTCACGCAAAACGGAAATATAGATGTCGGCCCGACTGTGCACAACAGCCATACTGCGAACAGCAAATATTTTGGAGCAAACTTTTCCTTAGGGGATCTTTCGCCTACGTCTTCACTTTTGAACACTGGAAATATTGATTCAGACGTTAGTGACCAAGACCAAATCGGAAACCCTTCTGCGCCTATTGCAAATCAAATTTAAGGAGAATCTCATATGGATTTCGAAAAAATTCGAAAGTGGCTTGAGATTACGAATGAATATAAACAAAGTGACTTTTGGACAAATGTGCTCAAATATAAAGCCCCGGAACATTTTTTTGATTCCGAAGCTTCTACATTTGTTTACGACTTTTATCAAGATGAAGAATATAATTTTATCATTGTGGAAATGCCCGGTGTATATGAGGAAGAATTAACGATCCGTTTACTATCTAAAACCCAGCTGCTGATCAAAGGAACGATCACGCCTGTTTTTCCTGCCGAAATGGAAGTGCTGCGTGAACGGTATTACGGAGAAATTGAGCGAATCATTCAGCTTCCCGAAGCCACTGAATCTCATTTGTTACAGATTCAGCTGTTAAACGGGCTTCTGCACATTTCGTACCCAAGACAAATTGAAACCATTGCGTTCAATAAGGGGCTTTAAGATTGATTGTTCCTTCATTCCTTATCCATAGGGACTGATATATGGTCTTTATACTGATCCACATAAATATCCCCATTACCCAGCAGCACTGCGTACACGGTCTCTTTCACCTTTATGTCTCTTTTTCGCAATTCCTCCAAAAGCCAGGATTCCGTCAAACGATTCTGCTTTAAATTATTCTCAATGATTTCTCCGTCCATAATAAGCTCTATCGGAAGCCTGTGTTCTTGGTTTACCGCAATCATTAAATCCTGTTTGGTCACATGCCGGAATTGCGGTTTTCTTAACACAGTCAGCTGACCATTCGTTTCAAGAATGGCAAAAAGAACTTCTTCGATATTAAATATTTCTTTTTCCCGCAATTGCTGATTTAAATAATCAAGTGTGTAACGCATTTTCCTCATATTTGATTCAAGTATCTTCCCGTTTTGAATCAGCACTGTTGGATCTCCGGCAAAAAATTTCCTCAGCTTCCTGTTCTTTATCGACAGAAACGAAATTAGAAAAATGGTTAACACAAAAATACTAAACGAAATGGCCATATTGTGCGGTTTTATTGAAGTATTGTAAGCTAATCCACCAGCAATCGCCCCTAGTGTGATCGCCGCAATAAAATCAAAAATCGTCATTTGAGAGATTGTCTGTTTGCCTAAAATTCGTTCTGCGATTAACAGCAAGCCAAAGCTGGCAACCGTTCTAATGACAACTTCAAGTTCAATCATGTTATGGCGCTCCCCGCTTCCCAGATTGTTTCGGCCAAAAAACTCCTGCTGCTATCATTGTTTGGCTTAATATATCCATCTATACCAAAAATATTGTTCGGTTCAGGACAGAATGAACCGACTGCCTTTCGGATATATTAAATTGCGATTGGCCGGAAGGAAAGCCAATCCCATGACAAATCTAATTCATCATTGGTCAGGTGGTAGCATGAATTTCACTTGGGAATCTCTTGTTCTCATTGTAGCCGGAGTCATCTTGCTGAGAATTTCAGGAAGAAAATCAATCGCACAAATGACTTCAACTCAAACGGTTGTCATGATTTCGATCGGAACTATTATCGTTCAGCCAATCATCGAGTACAGCCTCTTCAAAACATTAATTGCGGCGGCAATTTTCACAATCACACTCATCGTTATGGAATGGATCCAAATGAGATCGAACTTCATTGAAAAGATGTTAACCGGAAAAGCAAAAATTGTTATTGAAAACGGTCAGCTTCATATCGAAAACCTGAAGAAGATGAGACTTACAGCTGATCAGCTTGAAATGCAGCTACGGCTTCACGGCGTTACGGCTATACAAGATGTCAAAATTGCGACATTAGAAGCAAACGGGCAATTAGGAATAGAATTAACTGATGACGCCAAACCTTTAACTGTCAGGGATCTAAAAAAACTCATTCACCCGAATTTCATTAATAAGGACGGACAAGCCCATTTGTCTAGCAATCAGAATATTTTTGATGAAATTGACAAAAAGAATAAAAAAAACATCCCTAAAAAACTGCATTAACAAAAGGCACTTGGAGAATTTTGCAGGTTTTTGTCTCTCACTGAATGTTTTTGCCGTTTTGTTTAAGCAATTGCTGCTCACACACCATATTGTATAAACAGTCATAACAGAGAGGAGAGATGAATGATGAAATTCCCAGTTTATATTCATTCGATATCCGGAAACAGCGTTTTTAATAACGGTTTTGCATTTTCCATCAGCCCTTTCTCTGTTTCTAAAGAGACAGATGGTTCCGGAGGGAATAATACAGGTTTGGTTTTTGAATCCAATGCTTTAAGCCAAACAAGCTCCGCCAATCAAGCCCTACATGTTACAAATGCGGTCCAAGGACTGCTTTCCAAGCTTTTAGCGTAAAAATAAGAAATTAACACTTCATGAGGTGCCGTATGGCTTTTCCAATTATTCACACGAACTTTTGGGATGCTGTGATAGCTGTTCCAATCATCATATTGATAACCCAAATCCTCAAAATATTATTGAAAATCCCCAAAACTTTTGTACCGTCAGTTGCCTTAATAACAGGCCTTGTCATTTCTGTTTTCATAAGCCATCGACACAGCCTCTTTTCTGGCGTATTTATGGGCTGGTTTTATGGCTACGCTGCTATAGGCTCCTACTCATCATTAAAAACGACCATCTTATCCTTTAGGCAAACGAAAAACGATACATCAAATTCATAGATGACATATAACGATCTGCCGCCTCTTTATCAGGCGGCTTTATTTCTGCTGATAGGTTGATCACCTTCAAAAGAGACTCATTCACTCGCTATTATTTTTACCATTATGTTGATGCAAAGATATAAAAACGCAATATCATAGAAGTAAATAGACTGCCAGTGTCCTTTATGACAGCTACTTCTGAGTGAAAGGAGTTTTTGAAGCATGCGATCTCAAATCAACATTTCAAATCTCACGATAAATGGAATGACACAAAACGCCAATACAGATATCGGACAAAACTTGCAAAACAGCCATACTGCGAACAGCAAAAATTACGGTGTCAATTTCACATTAGGAGATTACTCTCCTTCTAATTCAATTATTATTTCAGCAAGTTGTGATAATGATACAAGTGATCAAGGGCAGGTTGATAACCCTTCTTCGCCTAGTGAAGAATAAATTGATGCAAAAAAAGAACTCATTTGAGTTCTTTTTTTTGCCTTATTTCTTTATTCGCCTTCATATAATCGATAAACCCTTTTCAGCTTTTGTTCAAGCTGTTCAAAATGAACAAAACGGGCTTCTCTTAGAAACTCAGTCCCATCAATGAACAAAAGAAGCACAGGAACGGTGAAAACTGAAAATCTGCCGGCGACCTCTGCTACATCGTCAGCATTGATATGCCCCAATTTGATGTTTGGAAACTGATCCAATACTATTCTGAGCTGGGGCAGGACTGCGTGACATACTGTACAGGCAGGTCTTGATATATAAATAAAACTGAATTTGTGCTGTTTGATAAAATTATCTATAGAATCTAATGAATGTAATTCTGTCATCTCTTTCATCCATTTACTCCTTCAAATAGGTCTGTCTTTTATAACCAAGCTCATCAATACGTATCATTCACTATACTGATTTATATTTATTATATCCGCTTTTTTACTTTGCAGAGTACCTGCAAGCTTGCCGAAAATGTCAAAATAAAAGAACAGTTACTGACAAGCAGCAACTGTTCTTACATACTTTCGTATTAAAAATGCAAAGCGTAAGCTCCTGAACCGATGAGTGCAACCCCTATGGAAACTGCAATGAGCACCAGGTTATATTCAAAACCTCCGGCGCCATTCGCAAAACCTTTCGCTCCATGGACTTTTACAATAGCACCTAACATGATGATCGTTATGATAGCAGCTCCAAGCGGGAGGAATACGCCTAAAATAAATAGAATTCCGCTTACTAACTCCCCAAGACCTGATAGAGCGGCCGCAACGTTTCCTGGTTTCACCCCAATTGATTCGAACCATTGTCCGGTTCCTTTAATCCCGTATCCGCCAAACCAGCCGAATAATTTTTGTGTGCCATAAAACAAAAACACTACACCAATCATTATACGAATAAGCAACAGTCCTGCATCTTCCATTTGTATCTCTCCTCATCTTTGATTTCATCTGATTCTTTGCTGACAGTACCATCCAGCAATCATCAATTGAATATATGTTTCTTTATTTTTTATGTGTCAAATCAATCTAACTCTCTTACTTCAAACGGCAGCAGCCCTTGTTCAATTTGTGTGCGATGCGGTTCATATTGTACAGGCAGCATCAGTTTTTCGCCCATTGTATCCTGTGTTTCATCATGTGCAAAGCCTGGAGGATCAGTTGCGATTTCAAACAGGATTTCCCCATGTTCCCTGAAGTAAATGGCATTAAAGTAGTTTCTATCCCGAACAGGAGTTACACCATATCCGTGGGAAGCAATATATCTTTGCCAATCTAACTGATCTTCATCATCGTTAGCCCGCCAAGCGATGTGATGCACCGTTCCCGCCCCCATTTGCCCGCGGCCAATAGGCGTTAACTTAAGGTCAATCACATTTCCGATATCACCGGCGGAACGATAACGAACGAAGTCTCCTTCTTTGCCGACTCGTTCCAGCCCCATGATGTTTTCTAAAAGGTCAGCGGTTTTGTCAGGCTGCGCTGATAATAGGGTTGCACCCCCAAAACCTTTAATGGCAACATAGGGCGTTACATCTCCGAAAGTCCACGTGTTAGCCTCTCCTTCTTCTCTTTCCACGATTTCTAAGTGCAGTCCATGAGGATCATCAAATTCTACATATTGTTCCCCAAAGCGCTCGATTTTGGTGTATGGAACGTTGAACTTTTCTAGTCTCTTTTCCCAAAATGCCATAGCCCCTTTCGGCACGACATACGAGGTCACGCCAACTTGACCGTCTCCAATGACGCCTTGGCGGGCTCCGGCCCACGGAAAGAAGGTAATGATTGTTCCCGGCTTCCCGCCTTCATTCCCAAAATAAAGATGATACGTACCTGGGTCATCAAAATTGACAGTTTGCTTGACCAAACGAAGCCCAAGCACTCCTGCGTAGAAATCTGTGTTCTCTTGAGGGTGACCGACAATCGCCGTAATATGATGAATTCCCATCGTTTTTTTAGCCATTTTTATCCGCTCCTTTTACATATACTCAACAAACTCATTCACAGGCTTCCGGTAGCCGCGCGGTCTTCTGCTCTCTGTTTTTTCTTTTCCAATCGTAATCATCATGACAACCTCAAATTGGTCGTCTATGTTCAAAATCCGTTTTACGGCTTCCGCATCAAAGCCGATCATCGGGCAGGTATCCCAGCCTTTTTCCTTAGCACTCAGCATAAACATCATCGCAGAAAGTGAAGCATTCCTTATCGCCTCATCTCTCTTAAATTGTTCTCCCGTGTTTTCATAAAACGAAACGGTGTCTTGCACCATGTGGTCATACTCTTGCTTATTTAATATCCCCAATACCTTTAACCCTTCATAGATATCGGCCGCTTGTTGATATGCCTGCTTATCCCCTAATACTAAGAGAACCGCAGAAGAGCTAATCACTTTATATTGTCCATTTGCGGCCTGCTTCAGCTTTTCCTTTACGTCCTGGTCAAGAACCGTCACATATTTTGTATGCTGCAAATTAAAAGCCGATGGTGCCAATGCAACCAATTCAAACATCTCATTGAGATCTTCTTTTGTGATTGGATGACCTGAAAGAAAATTGTTTGCAGATCGTCTTTCATTGACTAAATGTGTAAATTCAGCCATTACGATACACTCCCTTTTATCTCGAATTCGAGATATTATGTTATAAAAAATCATATTGAATATTGTGTAAAAGAACTGACAACGATTGAACACTTAGAGTTGCGCTTGATCGCTGATCTTTTCAATCAAATATCTCGAATTAAAATATCTTGAATATGAGATAATAATAAAATACAGATCTTCTCATGTCAATAGGTTTTTAACAATCAGGTGGAAATTTTTCACTGACGGCAGCATTTTAATGGCGAATCATCACTGTTGTTACATAAGAACTCATTTGTTTGCTGTATGACCCTTTTAGCACAGCTCCAACTTTTTTTCTGTCACCTTATTTATTAGTAAACAGGAAACAACGTTGCTATAGACCCACTCGAAATTGAATTGGTATGATAAACAAAGTGATTACACAGGAAAGGATACGGAGAGCGTATATAGAGCACTCCTATTTTTTTGTGCAGTTTTATAGGAGGAAAAAATGGCAAGTGAAAGAGAACAAATAAGCAGAAAAGTTGCTTTGATTGCATTGATCGCCAATCTGATCTTAATGGCAGGAAAGGTCTTTTTTGGGCTGGTAGGCGATAGTGAAGCCGTGTTTGCAGACGGAATACATTCCGCGGCAGATGTCGTTGCTTCGATTGCAGTCTTGGCAGTGATCGGAATTTCCAATAAACCGCCCGATCAAGACCATCCTTTTGGTCACGGAAAAGCTGAAGTCATTAGTGAGGCGATTGTAGGAATTATCTTAGTGATCGTATCCGTTTATATCCTCATAGAAGCGATTCTGTCCTTTGTTAAAGGGCCAAGCGTTCCCCAATACAGCGCATTGTTTGCGGCTCTGATTTCGTACGTGGCTAAGGAAATCTTATATCGTTATTCTATAAAGCAAGGGGAAAAATGGAACAGCAAAGCGATTATAGCGATTGCGTACGATCATAAAGGCGATATCGTTGCCTCTCTTGCCGCTTTTATCGGCGTCCTGTTGGCTATCATCGGAAACACCCGCGGATGGTCCTATCTGTTGTACGCCGATGCCATTGCCAGTGCAATCGTTGCTTACCTCATTTTTAAGATTTCAATGGAATTAATCAGGCCGTCTGTTGATGTGCTCATGGAAAAGAGTGTTGATCCCGAGCTGATAGAGGAATATAAAGCTGTTATTTTTCAATGTGATCAAGTAAAACGAATTGATAGAATCCGCGCGCGAGAACATGGCCACTATAAATTGCTTGATGTCCGTTTATCTTTGGATCATGATTTGACAATTAAGCAGGGACACGATATTGCCCGCGAAATTCGAAATGAAATCAAAAGACAGTTTTCAGATGTAGAAGAAGTGCTCATCCATGTAAATCCTTATTTCGAAGAGTGAAAAGCTCCTTTTTAGAAGGAGCTTTTTCTTTATGATGCAAACTTTACCTTTAGAACTCGCCGTACTATATAATGTGTGTATATCAATCATAGGCACAGAAAGGTTGTTAGAATGAAGGAATTTTTTTCGATTGGAGAAGTGTCAAAGTTATTCAATGTGAAAATCTCTGCTCTTCGGTATTATGATGAAATCGGCCTTTTGAAACCGGAATATAAAGATGAGCAAACGAACTATAGATATTATTCTACCCAACAGTTTGAGCGGCTTGATACCATCAAGTATTTGAGGGCCCTAGGCCTGCCAATCAATAAGCTTCTTGATTTTTATAACTCTCAAAATACAAACACTCTTCTTCATTTACTAAAAAGCCAGCAGGCTGAAATTGATCGCAAAAAGAAAGAATTGGAACGCATCGAACGAAAGATCTCCCGACGCATCACACATATAGAAGATGCCGTTAACATGCCGTTACATCAAATTTCAAAAATCAAACTTCCCGCAATGCGTGTGGCTTACTTGCAGCATGAATATGTTCTCGGCCATGATATCGAACATTCGTTAGCTGAATTGAGAACCCACCTGAATGTAAACGAAGATATATTCATAGGCAAGATCGGTTTATCCATTTCTGCAGCAAATGTGAAAGCAAAACAGTTTGACAAATATTCCAGTATATTTATGATTCTTGAAGATGAAAATGAAAAAACTTCTTCAGAAATCATCTTTCCTTCAAGAGAATATCTGCAAATTAGGTTTAAAGGGTCACATCCAGAAGCCGAACCATACTACAAAAAATTACTGGCATATATGAAAGAACATCATTATGAAGTAGCAGGGGACTCAATCGAAATCACACTCATTGATTATGGCATTACGAATAACCTAGATAATTACGTGACTGAAATCCTGCTGCCCATCAAATAATCTCATGAATATGTTTTGATCTCCCTTGACTCTCTACTAACTAGAGGGTTTATTTTTTATGCAGGAATGATTTTTGGAGGAGAAAGCTTATGTTTGGAACGATTTTTAACACAGTGATGATCATTGCAGGAAGCATAATCGGGGGGATATTCAAAAAAGGCATTAAAGATGAATACCAGGATATTTTGATGCAGGCAATGGGATTCGCTGCAGTCGCGCTGGGGATCAACGCCATTACACAGCATTTGCCTGATAGTAAATATCCCATTCTATTCATCGTGAGTTTAGCCATTGGAGGTTTGCTAGGCCAGATCATCAATTTAGAATTACGATTCAACAAGCTGGTGAACAAATTTTCTAAAAGTAATTTAGCAGAGGGCTTATCTACTGCGGTCTTATTATTTTGTATAGGTTCGCTGTCAATATTGGGCCCTGTTGAAGCCGCTTTGCATGGAGATTATACATACCTCCTGACAAACGGGATGTTAGATGGGATCACCTCCATTGTGCTCGCTTCAACTTTTGGTTTTGGAATAGCGGCTGCAGCCATTGTATTATTTGCCTGGCAAGGCTCCATCTATTTATTTGCTAAAGTAATGGAGAGCGCAATCAATACAGACCTTATTAATGAAATCACAATTGTGGGAGGCATACTCATCCTCAGTTCAGGTCTAAGCATTCTTGGAATCAAGAAGTTCAAAACATTGAATTTGCTGCCTTCCCTCTTGATCCCTCCTGTTGTGATTTTTGTGATTCATGCATTTGGATTGCGGTTTTAATGAAGCGGCTCCACAAAGGAGGTTAATATTCTGTTATATTGATTTTCAATAATCTGTTCCAATCGTTTTATTTCCTTTTCATCTTGGATTTGACGTCTAACAACAACTGTATTATATTGTAAATAAAGTCTGTTATATCAAAATCAGATTCCCCATCACGAAACGGCACATTCATTTAAACAAAATTGGGAGGGGCATTTGTATGTCAAACCATTCATCTAGTATTCCCGAATTAAGTGACAACGGTATCCGCTATTATCAAACTTATAATGAAAGCCTTAGTCTTTGGCCGGTCCGTTGCAAATCATTCTATATATCTACTCGTTTTGGTCAAACACATGTGATTGTAAGCGGCCCAGAGGATGCCCCGCCGCTTGTATTACTCCACGGAGCATTATTCAGCTCGACGATGTGGTATCCCAACATCGCCGATTGGAGCAGCAAATACAGAACTTATGCAGTTGATATCATAGGTGATAAAAACAAGAGTATTCCTGAGAATTTAAGCGGTACAAGAACGGATTACGCCAATTGGCTTCTTGATGTGTTTGACAATCTGGGGATCGAAAAGTCCCACATGATCGGACTTTCGCTTGGCGGTCTCCATACGATGAATTTCCTTTTACGTATGCCTGAGAGAGTAAAAAGCGCAGCTATACTGAGTCCGGCAGAAACGTTTTTGCCATTTCATCACGATTTCTACAAATACGCTCTTGGCCTTACAGCGTCAAATGGAGTTGAAAAATTCTTAAATTGGATGATGAATGATCAGAATGTGCTGCACCCGATTTTTGTGAAGCAGTTTCAGGCAGGGGTAATGTGGCAGGATGGATCAAGAAATCCAAATCCTAAAGCCGACGGATTTCCGTATGTTTTTACCGATGAGGAATTACGTTCAGCAAGAGTTCCTATCCTATTATTACTTGGTGAACATGAAGTCATCTATGATCCCCACTCAGCCCTGCACCGAGCCTCTTCATTCGTTCCTGATATTGAGGCGGAAGTCATTAAAAATGCCGGACATGTTTTATCGATGGAACAACCCGCTTACGTAAATGAACGTGTAATGCGTTTTTTCAATGCAGAAACAGGCATTTCACGGTAAGGGCTTATAAGATAGTGATTTGCATTCATAAAGTCCTGCAATATGCTTCTAGCCGGGCATTTCAAAAAATAGAGTCCCTCTTATGGACTCTATTTTTCTTGGACAAAACCCGCAGCTGGTTTTGTGTGCTTGTTTCTTTAGGTTTCTTATATAATCAGTTGTAAAATCCTTTATTCTTAAGAAGAATTATCAAGAACCTAGGCATCATGGAGAGAAGGCAGCGTCAAAAAAATCATTTGATATGCTTTATCACTTCTCCTGGGATGCCTGCTAGTATGACGCAGCTTCCGCCAATATGAAACAAAGTTCCATCCATATCGAAAATGAGTGATGGCGCCATAAGTGTCTCCTTTTTAAGTACCGACTTCACTTTCCAAATACCACCACAATGTTCGGCTATAAAATCGTTTACAGCTTGATCAGGAATAGTAAGCAAAAAAGCAGATCATTAAAGATCTGCTTTTTCTATTACACACTGATTTGTTTCTTTTGTTCATGATCTATTTCCGGCTGTATTTCCTTTGTCAGTTGATGCCCTTCTATATCCACGTTCGGAATCATCTTGTCTAACCATTTCGGCAAATACCAGGCTGCATTCCCCATCAGCTTCATGACACTTGGAATCAGTGTCATTCTTACAATAAAGGCATCAAAGAGCACACCAAAGGAAAGTGCTAATCCGTTGGCTTTAATAGAAGCTTCGCCTGCAAAGATAAATCCTGCAAAAACGAAGATCATGATCAAGCCGGCTGCTGTAACAACAGGACCACTGTGTTTTAATCCAGCCTGAATGGCTTGTACTGGATTCTTTGTTTTTACATATTCTTCACGCATTCTGCTGACAAGGAATACTTGATAATCCATGGCTAACCCGAACAGAATCCCAATAGATAAAATCGGCAGGAACGCGAGTATCGGCCCTCTTTCAGGTATTTTGAAAAAGTCGATGAGATTCCCGTCTTGCAAGACAAATACACAAATCCCAAGAGTGGCTGTCATCGTCAACATGAAACCTGCAACAGCAACAAGCGGCACAAGCAGCGAACGGAAAACGATGGTCAGCAATACAAACGCAAATCCAACAATAAGTACAGCAAACACCGGTATCGCATCATTCAGGCGATCTGAAATGTCAATATTCACTGCAGTCGATCCAGTAACAAGCAAATCTACTCCGTTTTTATCTGACAAACTGCGTACATCGTGTACCAAATCTTTCGTTGTGACATCATTTGGACCTGTTTCCGGAACGACCGTAATGATGGCAAAGTTCCCTTCTTTATTAGGCATTGCAGGGGTGACACTTGCTACATGGTCTAAACCCTTTATTTCTTTCACTGCATCTGCGAAAGCCTCCGCCTTATTTTCTGTAGCATTTGTGGCATCCGCTACGATTGTTAATTGGCCATTAAATCCTTCTCCAAAGCCTTCGGCAAGCAAGTCATATGCCCGGCGATCCGGATTATCCTTAGCTTTCATCCCAGCATCAGGCAAGCCCAGTTCCAAATGCATAGATGGGATACTAATGACGATCAAAATCAGAATGCTGCATACACTTAGCATGATAGGATTTTTGGTGACAAAGCGTCCCCAGACATTTGTTTCAGTGCTTTGTTTTTCTATTTTCTTGTTTGATTTCGGAATCATCCGCTTCCCTGCAATCGATAAGACCGCAGGCACAAGTGTGATTGAAGCCAAAACAGCCATCAGTACACTAAGCCCTGCTGTCAGCCCCATCGCGGACATAAAAGGAATGTTAACGACAGTCAATCCGCAAAGTGCAACGATAACAGTAAGTCCAGCAAAAACGACTGCGCTTCCCGCTGTTCCCACGGCTCTCGCAATTGATTCATTCTTTTGTATGCCTTCGCCTAAAAACTGGCGGTGTTTCGTAAAAATAAATAAAGCATAATCAATACCAACAGCAAGGCCAATCATTCCGGCTAATGAAAGACTGACGGAAGCAATATCAAATACTTGTGTCCCAATCAAAACCAGTCCAATACTTACACCTAAACCAATCAGTGCAGTTAAAATCGGCAAACCTGCTATTAATAAAGAACCGAATGTAATGGCTAAAACGACAAAAGCCAAGATAATGCCGACAATTTCAGAGACACCGCCTATCTCCATCTCGGCTCCCGGTACATCTCCGCTCAGCTCAGTTTGCAATCCTTCATCATCAGCCATTTTCAAACTGTCTTTTAAGTGTTTGATAGAGTAATCCTTTACATCATCTGCTGATGATTTATACTTGATATCAGCATAGGCAACTGTGCCATCTTTCGCGATTGTCCCTGTCACAAAAGGACTTGCAATCGAGTCAACAGAATCATCTTTACTGATTTCTTTGAACGTATCTTCTATTGCTTTTTTTGCTGGCTTCCCAGTAAGTTTCTCCCCATCACCAGCACCGAAAATAACCCGTATGCTCCCTTTATCAGGACCATGAGGAAATTCTTTTTGAATCACATCCATCGCTTTTTCCGAAGGTGTGTCAGGTATGGACATATCCTCAGAAAAACTTGGTTTCAAGGTCACTGCAAGGCCTATCGCAGCAACTAACACAACGATCCACGCACATATTGCTTTTATGCGATTGCGAGCAACCCATCCTCCTAATGTATATAACATTTTTGACATGATAATCTCCTTTCAACACATTGCTTGATCACATTCTTTCTCATTGTAGTTGACAATGAAATGAAAAAAACGTACATTCGGGCATGTACGTTTGGGCAATTTTCAAATATGCAGTTTAGTTGTCTATTGTCAGAATACCTTTTTGCATGGCAATCGTTACTGCCTCAGTTCTTGAATTCGCGCCTAATTTATTGTAAATGGACGTTAATCTGGACTTTACTGTTCGCTCAGAGACGCCCAAATCAAAGGCAATCGCTTTGCTTTTAAGACCTTTAGCAATTGCTTTTAGAACAATGACTTCCTTTTCTGTCAGCTGCGTCTCACTGCGCTGCTTTTTCATCCGCTCAAATTGGATTTCTTGCAGACGTTTAAGGATATCAGGCTGCAATAGCACATTTCCTCTGATGGCTGCATCCATTGTGTGAAAAAGGGTTTCTGAACTCGTATCCTTTAACAGATATCCTTTCGCTCCTAATTCAATCCCTTCGATCATTAAGTGATCTTCATTATATGTAGTCAAAATAATGGTGGGGGTATCGTGTTTTTCTTTTATTTGTTTAATGGCCTCTAACCCGCTCATCTCCGGCATATACAAATCCATCAGAATGATATCCGGTTCTAACTCATCTGCAAGACGGACTGCGACTTTTCCATTTTCCGCCTCTCCTATAATGGTGTATTGATCATTCGTTTCAATTAAAAGCTTCAGACCTTCCCTCACGACAAGATGGTCATCAACGATTAAAACCTTATTCATCTTGCATCTCTCCCTGAATTGGTACAGTGATCTCAATTTGTGTTCCTTTCAATTTTGTACTCTTGATATTGAATTGGCCATTTATTGCCCTGACGCGTTCTTGTATGCCAAGAAGCCCATAATGTCCTCTCTTTTTCTTTCCTTTTTCAACATCAAATCCCTTGCCGTTATCCTTAACTGTTAAATGGAGCCTTCCCTTTTCATCATCCCAAATGGATATCCAGATTGTTTTCGCCTCAGCATGCTTTGCCGCATTCGTCATGCATTCTCCAATGATGTAATAACAGTTTTCAGCTGTACGCACATCCAGCACCTGATGCAATCTGTAATCTAATAAACAAGCCATGCCTGTCGACTCTATAAAATGATCCATTAGCGAGGTAATTCTTTCTTTTAAAACACCGATTTCTTCTG
Source organism: Bacillus sp. FSL R5-0576 (assembly GCF_038004765.1). Lineage (NCBI taxonomy): Bacteria > Bacillati > Bacillota > Bacilli > Caryophanales > Bacillaceae > Bacillus > Bacillus sp. FSL R5-0576. Next base: position 474,593 of record NZ_JBBORU010000001.1, on the reverse strand, counting down.
ATTTGCTGCGGAGATCGTCAATAGCTGAACGTGCATCAGCTAATGTGCTTTTCACTCTTTTCATCGATTGTTGTATGATTTCCTTCGCTCTCTCTGTGTTGCCTTTGGCGAGATGAACATGAATCGCATCCAGCTGCATATTTAAACTGACAAGACCTTGAGCAAGCGTATCGTGTAAGTCTCGGGCCATCCGCTGTCTTTCGTTCTGCAGCGTCAGCTGTTCTACCTGCTGATGAGCCAGCTCCAGCCTTTCAAGAGTCAATTGAGCTTTTATTTTTTCATCGACTTGGGCAAAAAATGTTGCGGCATAAGTGATGATGACAATCATGATCGGCGCAGCAATAACAATAAAATGCAAAACTTCACCTTTATGAAGGTGATACGCCGAATTTATGACCAGCAGCAGCAATAGATAAAGAATGGGAATCGTCCTTCTTCTGTCTGCCATTCCTAAAATCTGTCCAATCAAAAATGCATAAAGGCCAATGATGACCAGCATAAGGTAGCCAGTCATGAGATTAGCAAGTGTAAAGGTGATCAAACCTTGTATCACAAAATACAGAACCACCCTTTTCTTAACCCAGCGATATGAGTGCCAATGAAGCAAAGCAAAAATGGCGATTAATATGGTAAACGCATAAAGCAATAAAATGGACCAGCCCCCAGAAACAAATTGCAGCACGATAGAGGCTATATAGATCATGAGAATAAAAGCCAGGCCCGGCACTCTGAGTGCAAGCATGTTTAATGCCCGCCTATCATGTGAGTAATATTTATCTTTAAAAGGATTCCTTATAAGCAAACCTTATCCACTTCCTTTACCTGTTTCACCGAATAGAGATTCATGAAAATCGAACTCATATTTCAACGTGCAAACACACATGTATCCAATCATTTTATAGGAAGAGAAGGAACACAACAATATCAGGTGCAGGGAAACATTAGAGTTTCCAACAAGTGATCATTGCCCAAACGTACATGAACGTTCTGCCTCTATGTACGTTTTATCTTTTCAAATTTACCTTTAAAATCATAAGGAACTTACTATTCATTGAAGGAATGATCATCATTGAAATCGATTGATCTCACAATTTTATCATTAAAGAGAAAAGGAATCCGGACCGAAAAGGTATTAAAAAATCAGAACCCTGATCGATTAAGCCATATGACAGACAAAAATGCGCAACCAAAAAGTAAGGAAAAAGAGGATTGAACATGTATTGGTTTCTAGGTGCTTTATTATATTTTCTGATCGGTACTTATATATTCATTAGAGTCACTAGAGACAGCCAATCAGGCTCATGGATACTGCTTGCATTAGCAGCTCCACTCATCATTGCTGGCTACCCTTATTTTTATTCAAAGAAGCTTCTTTCCAAAAGACGCTGAAACAGCTGTCATTCAAACCGCACATTGGTAAAATGATCAATACCGGGATACAATCTAGGTATTCTATGGAAAGGAGTCTTGCCTTATGAGTCAAAGAGTGTCCTACTATGAGATTGCACCTGAAGGTATGAAAATCATGATGGATATGGAGAAATACACGAAACAATCCTCAATTAACCGAACGACGAGAGAACTAATCAAAATCAGAGTCTCTCAAATGAACGGCTGTGCCTACTGCATAGATATGCATACGTCCGATGCCCGCAAAATGGGAGAAACTGAACAGCGAATTTACTGTTTACATGCTTGGAATGAATGTGATTTTTACTCACCTGAAGAGAAAGCGGCTCTCGAACTATCTGAACACATCACGCTCATTCCATCTAAAAGGGTTCCTGATGAGCTATATCATCGGGTGCGGGAACATTATGATGAAAAACAATATGTTGACCTTGTTCTCATCATTAATCAAATAAACAGTTGGAACCGCATCTCTATTGCAATGGGGAATCGAGCTGCTTCAAAATAAGAAGAAGGAGTAAGATTAGAACAAATCTTACTCCTCCTAGATATCGTGCCTCATCATCTGGTGTTTCCGCTTCAAAGTCCTAAATCTTCACGTTTAGGTGCTTTTCAAACGCGATTTTCCCGCTTTGTGTAATCCTAATCGCTCTCGTTTTAGGCATACGAACGATCCATTCTTCTTCTAACATGCGCACCAATAGGGCGTTTCCTAATGCTCCTGCAATATGATGCTGCCGTTCACTCCAATCCAAACAGCAGCGGGCAAAAGCTCTCCTCTTATTCCGTTGTTGCTCTTCATTGATGCCTAACTTTGAAAAGAATAAAGCACCCTCTGAAGTCACCTCAAAGTTTAAATCAACTTTTTTTAACATCCCCTGCTCAACTAATGAATGTGCCATTTGCACGCCCACATAACCTGCCAAATGATCATAACAGGTACGAGCGAAATGCAAGTCCTTTTTCTCTTTTGACTCTTTTAAAGATTTGACTTTTGCTTTAGGCGCAATATGAAGCAATTGTTCGATCACATTTGCAGCATCTGAGTCAGACAATCTGTAATACCGATGTCTCCCATGCTTCTCTACGCTAATCAGCTTTGCTTCAAGCAATTTATTCAGGTGAAAACTTGCGGTTTGAGGTTTAATGTTAGCGAGATATGCAAGCTCTCCCGCAGGGTGTATCCTTCCATCCATCAGACTGAGAAGAATGGAAGAACGCGAGGGATCTGATAGCAACGAAGAGATTTTTGCAATATTAGGATTCATGATTTTCCTCCTTACATTCATATTTCGATGATAGTTGAAATGTTAATCCTTTACAATATAAATGTAAGCGTGACAAGGAGGAAAAAACATTGGACATCAAAAAACGAGACACTCGTCGATTTAAAGAAATAAAACCCAAGATCATGTATTATGGTACCTCGACATTTCTTCTAACCACATTGAATGAGGATGGAACCACTAATATTAGTCCTATGTCTTCTTCTTGGGCTCTTGGACATTATATAATCCTTGGAGTAGGACTGGGAGGAAAAGCCATCGACAATTTGGAAAGACACAAAGAATGTGTCATAAACTTGCCTGGCCCGGAATTATGGGAAAACGTTGAAAGAATTTCATCTTATAGCGGAAAAAAGAGTATACCGCCTTTGAAGAAACAGCTCGGATTTACATATAAAAAAGAAAAATACGAGGCAGCAGGGTTAACGCCTTTACAATCAAAAACAGTATCACCAACACGAATCAAAGAATGTCCTATTCAAATAGAAGCCGAAGTGAAACACATTCGGTTTCCAGAATATGAATCGTCATTCGCAATTGTAGAGACGCAGGCACTACATTTTCATGCCGAGGAAAGTATTATACTAGACGAAAACCATATCAACCCTTCCAAATGGAGCCCGCTTATCTATAATTTCAGACATTACTTTGGTTTAGGAAGAGAAGTCGGAAAGACTTTTCGTTCAGAGACATGATCATTTTAAGACCGAACCATGATTTGGTCTATTCTAGTAACCCTTGTTATTATCAGATCAAGCGATCATTAGGCTTGATCTCTTTTTTAGTGAAACATCCATTTAAGGATATAAAAGTTACTTACTTGCCAGTTCTTTTATCATTAAACCCAACTCATAAATCCCCTTTTGAAGGTCTTCAAGAGATGCATAAGCATATGATAAGCGAATATAATTCCCTTTTTCCTGAGCATAGATACTGCCGAGATTGATCAGAATCCCTTTTGATAAGGCTTTAGTATAAAGTAATTTCATTGATATGGAAGGCAATATTTTTATCCAGACAAAAAATCCTCCTTTTGGGATATTCCATGTCGCCACATCTTTCAAATGAGTTTCTAAAACACTCAAGGCCAATTCTCTTCTCACCTTTAATTGCTGCCTAACCTTTTCTACATGCTGCTGGTATTGGCCGGAAGTAAACCACTCTGCCGCTACTCTTTGGGATAAAGAACTGGATCCGTAATCTGTTTGCATTTTAATGTCAGATAAACGCTCAATCACCGGTTCCGGTCCGACGATCCATCCAATCCTCAAGCCTGGGCTTAATGTTTTCGATAAACTTCCTATGTACAGTACGTGTCCATTTTTATCAATTGTTTTAATAGGATATGGCGGAATTTCATCGATCCATAACTCACGATAAATGTCATCTTCAATAATAGGAAGCTGTGTATTCTCACTTACTGCTAGGATTTCTTCCCGCCGCTTTTTAGACATAAGAATACCAGTCGGATTGTGAAAACATGGATTTGTATATAAGATAGCCCTTCCACGCTCTCCTCTTGTTAAATGAACATTTTCAGGCAAAAGTCCTTCATTATCCATAGGAAGTCCAGTCAGCTTCATACCAGCTGATTGAAATACGTGTAATGAATAAAGGTAGGAGGGCTGATCAAGATAAACGGTTGATCCTCTTTGTAACAGCCCCATTGATATCAGCTGCAAGGCTTGCAACGCTCCTGAGACAATCAGAATGGAAGAAGATGAGACGTTGATTCCAATGGTTTTTAAATAGTTGCTCAATGCCTCCCTCAAAGGTAAGTAACCTTTTGGTTCTTCATATCCGAATGCCTCCATGTGTTGAGATACCTTCCCCATCATCTCTTTCATAACAGCCAAAGGAAAAATCTCAGCTGAAAGTTCACCTTTACTGAGCTGTATAAGGTCTGTATTTGATTCTGATTGATTTATCTCTTGAACGATTTTTCGGCTTGGCATCTGAATACCAGAGGTGACATATCGATCCCAATCGGGAGCAGAATTCTTAGCCATCAGTGTCCATGTGTTGTTGATAACAACTGTGCCTTTCCCCATTGTGCCTTCTATTAGCCCATCGGCCATCAATTCCTCTAAGGCTGTAATCACTGTGCTCCGATTTACCTGAAAATCTTTTGCAAGCGTGCGCTGGCTTGGAATCTTGCTTCCAATCGGCCACTCTCCATTTCCTATTTTCTCTTTAATAAAATGAACGATTTGTCTGTACTTAGGGAGCTTTTTCATCTTTTTTTCTTCTGGAAAGCTCATAGAATCGGTCTCCTTAAAATAAATTGGTTGGGTCAAAATCCGTTTAACTGGTTGAAGCTATATCACCAAATCTTTATTAATATAAAAACACATTAAATAACTGGTTGGTTTTTGTAAAGAGGAGTGAGAGGAATGCGAAAGAAAACAGTTCAAATAATGATATCTCATAGTCTCATGATTGGTTTATGGGCATCTGCTTTTCCGGGAATTCGCGCAGGACTAGAAGGGTACACACCAGAACACCTTGCTTTATGTCGTTTGTTAATCGGCTCTATGGCATTATTGCTTTTTGCTGTTTTGACTCAGATGCGCCTACCCGACTTGAAAGACATTCCTGCCATTTTTCTTTTAGGGTTTTTAGGATTTGCACTCTATCACATTTTGCTGAACATCGGTGAAAAAACAGTTAGTGCCGGAGTTGCAAGCTTACTCGTTACTACGGCACCGATCTTCTCAGCCATGCTATCCCGCCTGTTTTATAAAGAGCATTTTGGATTTACGAAATGGCTTGGCTCTATGATCAGTTTATTGGGTGTATTATTGATTGCATTTGGGGCGGGAGACTTTACATATTCAATGAGCGGTATCTTGGTCATCCTGCTGGCAGCATTTTCGGAGAGTATTTATTTCGTTTTTCAAGCCCGCTATATAAAAAAATATGGTTTTATTCCATTCGTTACATTCACCATTTGGGGCGGAACAATACCTATGCTTGTGTTTCTGCCAGGCTTAGGCGAAGAGATGATGAACGCTTCAATAAGCGCAACTTTGTCTATCGTTTACTTAGGATTATTGCCGACGGTTATTCCTTACTTCGCACTAGCATATGTCACTTCACTCGTCGGTGCTTCAGAAGCAACCCTTTCACTTTATGTTACACCGGCTTTAGCCTTGATCATATCTTGGATCTGGATCGGCGAAATACCCACACTGATCTCTCTGCTAGGCGGAGTGGTTACAGTTGGCGGGGTATGTTTTACCTATTTAACACCCAATAAAATCAAACGATATGGACACGCTCTTATACATAAATAAAGAAGATACCCGCATCATTTGGTATCTTTTTAATAAGCTCATTTATCAATTAAAATTGCATTGTTTACCATAGTCCTCTAATCCAACGATAGCTCAATTCCCCCGATTTTGTTGACGATGGTGAAAATATATCCAATTATAGTTTGGTCTGAAGTTCTGAATAATCACTATTAAAAAGAATGCTATAATGAGTGATATTGCAGACGCTAAGATAGATATATTCAATTTAATCATGAAACAGGGAATGAATGAAATAATGGATAAAACGAAAATACTTATTATTGAAGATGATGAAGCAATAGCAGATCTGCTTTCATACGGGCTTACGCAGGAAGGTTTTCAAACGTGTACTGAATCTAACGGAGCTTTAGGGATGAAACAGCTAAACCAATTCAAACCCGATCTTCTGCTGCTTGATTGGATGCTGCCAGATTGCAGCGGATTGGATATCTGTAAAAAAGTGACCCAACGCTATAATATCCCTATACTTATGATCACCGCAAAGTCAGATATCACTGATAAAGTCCTTGGGTTGGAATTTGGGGCTGACGATTATATTACAAAGCCATTTGACTTGCGTGAAGTTATCGCCAGAATTCGTACAATACTCAGACGTCTTGAACAAGCTAACCACGTGAATGATCGAGGATCGTCTAATGAGGATCACATTCAATTAAAAAATATTGTGATGATCCCAGACGAAAGAATAGTAAAAAAAGATGGGATCATTGTTGATTTGACTCCTAAAGAATTTGATCTGCTTAAGACATTGATTGACCATCGTGGAAAAATCTTTACACGTTCAGAGCTGTTGGAATTTGTTTGGGGCTACGATTTTGCCGGGGATACACGTACGGTAGATACTCATATCCAAAGACTCCGTAAAAAACTGGATGCAAGCGACCTCATTAAAACAGTGTTTGGCATTGGATATAAATTCGAGAAGCAGGAGGAGTAGAGAGTGTTACGGACGATCAAGGGTAAATTTATTATTGGTTTTTTTCTGATTTTTTCTCTCTCTTTCCTAGTACTCAATCAAACGGTCAAAAGCGTCATTTGGTCAAGCAATGAAAAAATTGTAACCTCAGATTTAATAGAGTTAAAAAAAAACAGCATCGTGTATATCAATCAAGCATTTTTAATCAATCATTATAAAAACAATGAACTATACTTCGGCGATATGGCCGATGAAATAGTGGATAGTTTAACTCATTCAACAGAAAGCAATGTAGGCGTTTATACCGTAGATGGCACTTTGTTGTCTTCTTCTAATAAAACAATGTTTTCACAAGGCATTGACGATGACCTAGCAAAAGCAATTAACGGAAAAAATGCTTATCATATCACCTATGATCGAAATCAAGCACAGGTGTTTTTTTCTTATCCAGTTGTCATTGATGGTGCAAAAGTTGGCATATTGCGTTTTTCTAAAGATTTTAATTTGCTTTACAAACAAAGCGGAGAGATTTTAAATATTATTTTTTATATCGCTCTTGCGATATTTGTGGCGGCGTTTCTTTTCTCTTATATACTCTCCAGACACATCACGATTCCAATCGTCAAGCTGACAGAGGCCACCTCAGAAGTCAAAAAGGGAAAGCTGGATGTGGATATCCATTTTTCTAGAAAAGATGAAATTGGCCAGCTTACGGTTAATTTCAATGATATGATCACCAGAATTAGGGATCAAATTTCAACTATCGAAAAAGATCGGGACAGGTTAAAGGAACTTAATGAACAGGAAAAACGTTTTTTTGACAATATGACCCATGAACTGAAAACACCTCTGACTTCTATTCAAGGCTATGCTGAAATCATAAAACAAAAAGGGGAATCAGATCAGGCGTTTTTTAATAAAGGAATGAATCATATTGTTGAAGAAAGCCGGCGTCTGCACAATTTGGTTATAAAACTTCTTGAGGTATCTAGAGAAACCTCTAAAGAACAATTCGATAGGATTGATGCAGGAACGATTTTGAAAGATGTATGCGAATCTATGAAATTTCGTGCAGAACGATATAAAAAGAAGATCACCTATGAGATAGAAGACAGTCTCTATGTGTATGGTCAAAAGAATAGAGTGCGCCAACTCTTTATTAATCTTTTGGACAATGCGATCAAATACAGTTTATCTCATTCAGAAATCATGATTCAGGCTAAAGTTGCGGGAGATCAGGTTCTTTTTATGTTCAAAAATCCAAGTGATCCATATGACGACAACCAATACACAAAAGTGTTTCAGCCTTTTTATTCAATAAACCAAAAGGTGACGGAAGAAGGAAGTTTAGGGTTGGGGTTAAGCATAGTTAAAACAATTGTCGAAAAACATGGAGGAACAATCAAGATGTTCTACGAAGAAAACCATACAATCATCACCATTGAACTAGCTTACATGAAGGTTGAGAAATGATCATGAAGAACAAACGGTTTATTATATTGTCAGGGATATTATTGATTTCCTTGATTTTTGTATCCAGCTATAATATGGGCAAGCGATCTGAAACCATTATCATTCCAAACAAGGAAGAGAGCCAGATTGATGACGATCAGAAGTCAGGCTCCTTTCAGGTGAAGAAGATATATCGCCTCCCTCAAGCTGACCAGTTGCTTGGCTGGTCTTCATCAAACTCTGTAGTTGGTTTTTTCAAAGGAAATGACACAACGGAAGGTAAAGCGCAGCATCTTCAGAATGTCTCCTATCCTTTTGAAAAACCTGAAACTCTGCAGAACATTGACCGCAATACTTCCAACCTTAAGTTGTCTCCCGACGGGAAAAGTATCGCCGGATTAACGATGTCATCAAATAAGATAACACTAAATCTAATATCACTGACGAACAGAAACAAAAAGGAAGTAGCCAGCTTTTCTTCTAACAAGGATGCCTTTGTACAGGATATTTCATGGTCAAATAATAGCAAATACATTTGTTATCTTGTCATTGACACTGCAAAAAATGACCAGACTGCGGTCAATGTATTCAACATAGATTCCGGAACCCTCAAAACGTATCCATTGAAGAATGTTGATGAAAAGGATTCGCTTACGGCAGTTTCCATTTCAGATGATGGACACAGTTTGCTGCTTACCATGTTACAAGGGCAACAATACCGCATTATGACGGGGACCATCAGCGGTGACAGCATCACTATTCAAAATAAGCGGCAGATTAGCCCCTATGGTAAACCTGTTTGGTTAAACAATGACCAATTTGTATTTTTAGGTATCGGAGAAACCTTATACGAATACGACCTCAGAAACAGTGAGCTCTCTGTTCTGCTCGAAAATGTAGCTGTTTTTACCATATCTAATGATCGAAAGAAGATCGCTTACTCTTTATATGACAAGGACAATACTTATGCAGGAAAGCTGCAAGGGAAAAATGTCCTCTACGCAGAACCTATATACCACGGCACCAGCCCATCAGAAATATATTGGAGTCCAGATGGCAGCAACCTGCTTGTTTATGAACAAAACCAGTATACTTCTATGGAAAACTCATCAGCCCGATTTTTTGACGATCGCTCTTATATCATATCCTTCAAGTAAACCTTATTTCTATTGAATAGAAATAAGGTTTTTTCTTATACCTGCAAGATATTACATAACAATGATTCCTTCATTTGTTGACATTTTGTTTACAAATTGATCAAACTTCTGCGATAACTCTCATCTATATTAAAAGAGCATCATTTTTATCGGGCTTTGTCTCCAAAGTTTCATTGGCCTTCTAATTTATGTGACTCGTTCGCGAGAAAACTAGTTTTGATATCTACAATTGAGGAGTTGGAAAAAGTGTCAAATTCACCAAGAAGGGATCGTAAGTTGAATCAAATAGGAAAAATAGGTTTTGGGATATTGATTATTCTAGGTGTAACGTTACTATGCATTTCCTGGAAGGCACTTGCCGGCCCAAAGCAGGAACCAATAAAAGAAAGTACAAACGCTTCTGAGCAGGCGCATATAGAAACACACAAAAATTCAGCACAGAAAAAAGAACAAAAAAAACCTGCTGAAATCGGGAAGGTCGTTTATTTAACATTTGATGACGGACCAAACCCTGCTGCTTCAGAGAAAATTATGGATTTGCTTCATAAATACAATGCAAAGGGAACGTTTTTTATGTTAAAACCAAATATCGAGCGAAATCCTAATATTGTGAGAAAAATGGCGGAAAACGGCCATTCTGTTGGGTCTCACGGCGTGACGCACCAGGTTTCCGAAATCTATAAATCCCCTGAAAGCTTTGCTGCAGAAATGAACAATACATTGGACTACATTAAAGAAACAACCAAAGTCAACACGCATTTAATAAGAGCACCTTACGGGTCAAAGCCTTACATTACTGGCCCTTTTAGAAATGTTGTGGAGCGTGATCATTTTAACCTGTGGGATTGGACGGTTGACTCAGAGGACTGGAAGTACACTCATGGAGAGTTTGTTAAGAGTGTCATTCAGCAAGTCAAAACCCTTGAAGGAAAAGAGCCGCTTATTGTATTAATGCATGAAAAGCCAACTACCGCGGCGTATTTGGAACAATTATTAAAATATTTCCGGGAAAGCGGATACGAAATGAAAGCAATTCATGATTCAATCAAACCGGTACAATTCAGATTCAATTGAAGTATAAATTTAAAGTATCTTATATGAACTACAAAATATCACGGAGATAAAAGAATTATTTATTAGAGAACCGTTAAGAACCAGTACAACATATAAATATTCAACTTGATCAGAAAGGAATTTGATAGTGAAAATCGGGAGAAGGAAACTGAAAATGCAGAGTATTTTATTGTTTGTTCTAGCCCTCTTGTTAACCATTGGAGGCCTGACCTGCTATAGCATTTACCGAAACGTAGCAAAATCGGTCAACCATATGTATGAACCTCTGCAAAGAGATTCTAAGCAACAAGATGCTAGTCTTGGACATGATCCTATATCGATTCTTTTGCTGGGAGTAGATGAGCGCCCCGGTGATAAAGGACGGCCGGATTCGATGATCGTACTGACTTTAAATCCAGAGACGAAAACATCGACGATCGTAAGTATACCGCGTGATACCAGAGTATTTATGCGATCAAAGAATACCAATATTAAAATGAACGCAGCATATACTTACGAGGGTATTGAAGGTGCCGTTCAAACCGTTGAACAATTTTTAAACATTCCAATCAATTATTATATCAAAGTCAATATGGAAGGGTTTAAAGATATTGTAGATGAGATTGGCGGAATCACAGTGAATAATGATTTCCCTTTTACCCTTGAAGGGGTGCATATACCAAAAGGGGAACAGCACCTGGATGGAAAGGTTGCCCTTAAATACGCACGGATGAGAAAAGAAGATCCTCGCGGTGATTTTGGGCGGCAGCAGCGGCAGCGAGAAATCATTAACCAAATTATTCACGAAGGAGCACAATTAAAATCATTAAAAAACTATCAAGGAATTTTGGCTGCCTTAGAAAAAAATATACAAACAAACTTAACACTTGATAAAATGATTGATATTCAACGCTCTTATAAAGAAGCCGTTCAACATGTCAAACAGATCGAAATAAAAGGTGAGGATAAAAAGATAGATCACTTATGGTATCATGTTGTAACTGATGAAACGAGAAAGGACTTATCGAAGAAACTTCGCCAGCAATTAAATCTAGATTCTTAATAAAATAAAAACCGGTATTCACCAACCGCTTACTCATGTAAAGAGAAGAGTTCTTGCCTCTTCTCTTTTTTATGATTTACCGGAATAAAAAAGAGAGTATTCGATTATTTTCTTAAACCCTAGTTTAGCTGCTAATGCAATGGAAGAATTGTTGCAAATATCACAATCCCAGCTAGGAACAATCCCATTTTCCATACAAAACGCTATAAACCTATTTGCTACGCAATAAGCTAACCCCAGTCCTCTATATTCTTCAAGTGTATAGATATCCATTTCCGCTCGATTATGCCCTAAAAATATAGAGGTACACTCACTTACTACGTGATTGCCATGTAATACGGCAAATCCAAAACCTTTTGAAGCAAACTGTGAGACAGAATTCCAATACTCCTCATAATACGCGCTGTTAAACGCTGTGCTGTGTGAAATGATGTCTTCGTCAATTCTTTTCAATACAAGCCCCTTTGGCAGTTGCAAAGTCTTTTTGAAAGATTTTGGTTGATAAGAAAATGCAGCTCTTCTCATTTGGTTCAAGTCATCTTTCAGTATGGGTTTCAGTACGCTATCCCATGTATCACTGGAAGAAAACAAGGTAAATCGTTTTGATGATTTCACTTGTTCTTCATAATATCCTGCAATGAAATCATGAAAATCCCGATTCCCTTGGTCTCCCGCAATAAAATAAATGCCTGATTCAGTTCCTATAAAAAACGATTTAGGAAAGGTTTGATCATCTGCATAAACAGCTCCCGGAATGGTTTGGTCTAATATTGAATAGACAAATGTGGGACAATATTTGTCATCAAACATTGTTTTTAAGCTACTGTATTTTTCTTTTGTTAATTCCTGCAAAACAGACAACTCCTTTAAAACACCGTCTCCTTCATGATTCTGTTCACAAATCAATTTTCCTCTGTCACCAGCTAAATAACTTCCCTGTTACGAATCTCAGACAAATAAAAACAGGTGTCTGCACTCAGCTCGCAGACACCTGTTGAACAACACATTGCATTATATAAACCCAAGGAAACGCTGAGTATATCGATTTCTTATTCCCCAGTTACAGCAAACTGTTTTAAACGGTCACCAATTTCATCACATACCCTTTGGAAACACTTCTTCTGTTCCGTGTGCTTTTGCCGGATCATCAAATTTATCCGATGTTTGATTTGAAATATCAATCCCTGCTTCTTTCATTGCTTTGACAGCACTCGATGTCATCCATGAGCTTCGATTCCTGCGCTGTACACATTCCACTTGTCCCCAAGGTATTTTCTCCCCCACCCTTCAGCCATCTGGCTGCGGCAAGAGTTACCAGTGCATTATTTTCCTTGATATAGTGACCTTGTCCTTTTAGAAACAAGAATGGATTATCAGCAGCCAAATATACAGGCCGACAAGTGTGATCAATAAAGTGGGTATCGTGAGGATAATTCCTGTTTTAAAATACGTGCCCCAGGAAATCTTCATACCTTTGTGCGAAAGAACATGAAGCCATAATAATGTCGCCAAGGAACCAATCGGTGTTATTTTAGGCCCTAAATCTGAACCGATCACATTTGCATAAATAAGCGCTTCTCTCATCATCCCATGTGTATCTGTACCGGCAATAGCCAATGCGTCAATCATAACAGTCGGCAAGTTATTCATAATGGAAGAAAGAATCGCCGCAATAAAGCCCATTCCAATTGTCCCAGCAAACAATCCTTGATCAGCTGCGGCTTGAATCACATCTGAAAGGACATCCGTTAATCCGGCATTTCGGACACCATACACAACAACGTACATGCCAATTGAAAAGAATACGATAGCCCATGGCGCCTCTTTCACCACTTTCTTAGTATGGACGGCCGGACTCTTTTGCGCAGCGATTAAGAAAATGATCGCAATGCTGCCCGCTACCACTGATACAGGGATAGAAAAAAATTCACTTGCAAAATATCCAATTAACAGCAGCCCTAAGATATACCATGACAGTCTGAACATGTTTTGATCTTTAATTGCTTCAACAGGTTTTTTAACCTCAGTCAGATCATAGCGTTTTGGTATGCTTTTTCTAAAGAAAAGGTAAAGTACAATGATGCTCGCCAGCAGCGAAAACAGGTACGGGACAACCATTCTGGATGCATAATCAATAAACGTAATATGAAAATAGTCCGCTGAAACAATGTTGACCAAATTGCTCACTACTAAAGGAAGCGAAGTGGTATCCGCAATAAATCCGCTGGCAATGATAAAAGGAAAAACTAATTTTTCATTAAAATGTAATGCTCTGACCATCGCTAATACGATTGGTGTCAATATAAGAGCTGCACCGTCATTTGCAAATAACGCGGCGACGATAGCTCCTAATAGAGATACATAAACGAACATCCGCACACCGTTTCCTTTTGCAGCCTTAGCCATATGAAGCGCTGCCCATTCAAAGAAACCGATATTATCAAGAATTAACGATATCAGTATGATGGCCACAAAAGCCAAGGTCGCATTCCAAACAATCCCTGTCACAGTTAACACATCATGAAAATTGACAACACCTGCTATTAGAGCTAAAACTGCGCCTCCACAGGCTGACCACCCTATAGATAAATTTTTCGGCTGCCATATGACCAATACTAGAGTTAATAAAAAGATGAATACTGCCAAAATCATTGATGTCAATCTAATGCCTCCTTACTGGCAACACGCTTGAGTTTTCTTTTGTTTGATATGGTTTAACAATTCATCCTCCTGATCAATTTGATGTAAGATCAATTGCAATGTATCAAACTCAGGACAGGAACCATTTATTGAATAATAACGCCATTGGCCTCTTCTGTCCTCATTCACAAAACCTGCGTTTTTTAATTTCCGCAAATGCTGGCTTATGGCGGGCTGGCTCATTTCCAACATATCAACCAATTGACAGACACAATATTCTTTTTCAAGAAATAATCTCATCATTATAAGCCTAGTTTGATCACTAAGTGTTTTCAAACAACGAGTCATCGCCGCAACATCAATCGTCATATGAGCTCCTCCTTCCCAAATCAATATATAAGCAAATCGTTATATACACGCCAAATGATTATACATTCCCCTTTACGTTTCCATATGTAGCGCTCCGTATATCTTAAGGATCAAAACTTTGAAACGAAAACCTGAGTCGCTCCCCGCGTTTCCTTAGCGCCCCCGTCATTATATAAACTTTTATTTATATAAACAATCCCTTATATTTGGAACATCAAATATTCCGGTATAAATATTAGACTATTTCAGTTATGGGAGTAGTCATAGAGCCCAAGATGAAAATAGACAGATCCTCTGGATATTAAAAAACAGGTCTCTTTAGAGGCCTGTTTACATTGCAAGTATTTTTTCCATTGCCATGACACCTACATAATGGCCATCGATTTTCCCCTGTTCTTTAAATACTCCAACTTTGCGATATTCCATTGAAGTATAGAACCCTTGTTCCAATCGATGAAAAGGAAATGTAATAATATGATGTTATGTATTCACGATTGAATGACTTCTTTTTCGACATCCGATAAGAGTTCCCTCGATGATTCCGCTCAGCAACAAAAATCTTATATTTCACGTACGATGGAACCAATTTGTCATATAATCCGTAGCTTTTGCAGTTCTTATCAGCTACATACTCTCTGTAGCAGAGGTAGCTTGAACTCCCTTAAACGCGTTCATCACCAAATCATGCACATAGGAATCATTCACCTCATCCCCTGTTATAAGCAGACGATAGAAAATTGGTCCGTAAATGAGATCTATGCTTACTTCAATATCAAGATTCTCTCTCAATTCACCTTTCTGAATTCCCTTTTCTAGAAGGCCTTTCGCTTGGAGGCGGCGAGGCTGGAAAAATCGCGTGCGATATTCTTCTGCCAATTTTTCATCCAACTGCCCTGCACCTATTAATTCCTTAATAACGGTTCCTTCCCGGCTTGTCAAAAACCTAGCTAAATTCGTGGCGTGGGTTACTATATCTTGTACTGACGACCCTGTATCAGGCACAGGCAGCCTGTCCGTCGCGGTCGAAAGAAAGCTGTCCATGATAACGGCAGCCTTGTTAGACCACCATTTATAAATCGTTGCTTTACTCACTTTCGCACGCTCGGCAATTTTATCGACTGTCACCGCATCGAAGCCTTTTTCCAGCAATAGGTCATAGGCTGCAGAGAGAATCGCCTTATGCGTTCCTTCATCACGCGGCCGCCCTCGTTTACTCTGCACATGAATCATTCCTTCCCGCAATATAAACTATACGTTCAGTATACTTAATCTGAATAAAAAAAGAAAACAGAAACCTATTTACAAAACTGAACGTTTAGTATATTATTTTCCTTAATCAATGAAACTGAACGTTCAGTTTATAAAATCACTTGTGTTGAGAAGTCATGATTACACTCAAAAAACCACTTAAAAAGGAGTTCATTCTTATGGCTAATGGAAACAAACAAGCAGGTCAGAGGATTTCACCCAGTTTAACCCTTCTTCTCGCAACTGCATGCGGTATCATTGTTGCTAATCTTTACTATGCACAACCCTTGGTCGGATTAATTAGTAAGGCAATTGGACTTTCTCCAAGCAGTGCTGGATTGATTGTCACACTCACCCAAATCGGATACGTTGCCGGCTTATTATTTCTTGTCCCTTTAGGAGATATTATCGAAAACAAAAAACTTATTGTTGTATCGCTCCTTCTAAGCGCAGCGGCTTTGACACTAACAGCATTTGTGAAGCATGGAACACTGTTTTTAGCAGCTGCGTTTTTCGTCGGATTGGGATCAATCGCAGCCCAAGTGCTTGTTCCATTTGCATCATACCTTGCATCAGACGCTGCACGCGGCCGGGTTGTTGGCAATGTCATGAGCGGCTTATTACTCGGTATTATGCTTTCCCGTCCGATATCTAGTCTAGTCGCTGATATCTGGGGGTGGAATGCAATATTCGCTTTGTCCGCCGTGGTAAGTGTTATCCTGGCCATCGTATTATCAAAAGTGCTTCCTGCCAGAAAACCAACAGCAAATACAAACTATACTGCCTTACTCGGTTCAATTTGGAAGCTGCTGCGCACGACTCCAATCTTACGCCGCCGTGCCATCTATCATGCGTTTGTATTTGGAGCTTTCAGCTTGTTCTGGACTACCGTTCCTTTATTATTGTCCGGTCCTGATTTTCATTTTTCTCAGAAGGCAATAGCACTCTACGCATTGGTGGGCATTGCGGGTGCAGTCGCTGCACCAATAGGCGGCCGGCTGGCTGATCGAGGCTTGACCCGGCTTGCCACTGGAATCGCTCTCGGTGTTGTCGTTGTCTCTTTATTACTGCCGCTCATGATTCAGAGCAGCTCCCCCGTCGGTATAACAGTTCTAGTGGCCGCAGCTATTCTGTTAGATATGGGTGTATCTGCAAACCTCGTGCTCAGTCAACGTGCTATTTTTTCGTTGGCGCCTGAAATTCGCAGTCGATTAAACGGATTATTCATGGCGATCTTCTTTCTAGGCGGTGCGATAGGGTCATCAATTGGAGGATGGGCATATGCCTCAGGGGGATGGAGTACAGCATTATGGATTGGAATCGCTTTTCCGGTCATCGCTTTGCTTTATTTCATCACAGAGAAATAAGTCTTTCACCAAAAATAAGCAGTCAGGACCAAGCAAATAGCTTATTTTTGGTGGCTTCTTCTTTTTTCGCTATATGTTAAAATCCCTCTGCTGAACAAGAAAAAATCCTGCTTGGTGAGTACAGGATTTTCCAAAATCAATCTTTATGTTAAATCGACACCCTCCAGCTGTTTCAAATATCTTTGCAGGCGAACCTTCGGGTTTAATTCGATATTTGTAATATGCTTTACATACCGATTCGCACTTTCGGCAATTTCTTGGTCACTGATTGTATTGGCGCGATATTCGGCAAAGGAAGGCAGATAGGTCATGCCTACTAAATGGGCAGATGCTTGGAACGGTTTTGTCAGCTCGCTTATCGAAAACAAGTTATATCCGCCGGCTTGATAAGAGTGTTCAGGTGAACCGATGGACATGGCAGTTACCCACTCTTTCCCCTTCAATTTATTTCCGCCGGGACCATGAGCCCAGCCAAACGTAAACACTTCATCAAACCACTGTTTTAAAAGCGGTGGGCTGCTGTACCAGTATAATGGAAACTGAAAAACGATACGGTCATGGGCCAGGAGGTGCTGTTGTTCAAATTCCACATCAATTGGTTGATCGCGATATTTTTCATAAAGATCATGGACAGTTACATCTGGTTCACTTAAAACGGCTTCTTTCCACTTTTTATTGATACGAGAGGATTCTATATTCGGATGTACAACGAGTACGAGTGTTTTCATATGATCCATTCCTTTCATTCCTTAGATGTGACATCATTATATGATGTATATTAAAATATAAAAAGTACGCACATTGAATGTATATAGTATCAAAAAGTATACTATTAGGAGTGAACAGCTTGAGAAATCGTAAACTCGGCATTGATTATTCTTCTGATGACTTTGAAGGATGTCCGGTGGAGACAACATTAGATATCATCGGAGGTAAGTGGAAAGGCATTCTTCTTTATCATCTCATTGACGGTAAAAAGAGGTTTAATGAGTTTCGAAAACTATACCCAAAAATTACCCAGCGTATGCTCACGCTACAATTAAGAGAATTGGAACGGGATGGCGTGATTCACCGCGAGGTTTATAAACAGGTCCCTCCAAAAGTCGAATACTCTTTAACTGAGTTTGGAAGAACATTAGAACCTGTTATCCTGCACATGAAGGACTGGGGAGAAAAATATAAAGACAGGATTGATAAGCTCGAAGCAGCACGTAAAGCTGAAGATAAAATCTAATAACCAGAAAAAATACCAAGGGTTTTGACGCCCTTGGTATTTCTGTGATTCAGACCTTCACCGGTTATTCACCCACAAGCCTCAAAAAGTGTTTTTGATTAAATTACCCGCGGCATGTCAATTACGGTTAAAAAGGTCATTCTATTTTTTAATGATGATTAAGACTTCTAAAATTGCTGCCCTTCACTTCAGCTACGTCATATACGGTGACAAAGGCGGATTTATCAATATCATTAATAATTTCCTTTAGTTTGGTTTCTTCTAAACGGTTGATGACACATGTGATTTCTTTAAATTTCTCGTGGGAAAAACCCCCGTAAGCTTCTTTATATGTGGCGCTTCGGCCTAATTGATCACGTATTGTCTCTACCATTAATTCAGGTTGGGTTGTAATAATTTGAAAGGTTTTAGAGCCGCTTAAGCCTTCCTCCACAACATGAATCACTTTGGATGCAATGTAGTAAGCAATGACTGAAAGCAATGCCCCTTGTAAGCCAAATACTGTGGAAACAAAAATAAACACGAAAAGGTTTAAGAATAGAATGAGATCGCTCGTTCCGAATGGCAGTTTTCGGGATAGCAGCACAGCAAGCATGTCAATTCCATCTAATGCGCCGCCATTACGCAGCGCCAGCCCCATTCCGAATCCAAGGATAATCCCGCCGACAACGGTAATTAACAGGGTATCTCCTTCTATGATAGCGGGTGTGTGGTGGAAAAAGCTTGTCCCCGCGGCAAGCGATACGATTCCGATAATTGATAATAATGCAAAGCTTTTCCCAATTTGCTTATATCCTAACCAGACAAATGGAATGTTGATCACAGCAATCAAAATCCCCAGCGGCAAGTTGAATAGCTGTGAACCAACGATGCTAAGACCTGTCACTCCTCCATCAGATACACTGTTTGGAATGAGCACTGTTTCTAGTCCATATGCCGCTATGATTCCTCCAATGATAACCATGATGATTTGGAGAATCATTTTCGCTTTAAATTTCTTATGTTTTTTGGGTGTATTCATACCATTCCTCATTTCTCAAATATTTCGTTATATTTAAATATACCATAATAGATATTTTCAGCTAAAAACATGCGTTTTTTTAAATAAAGTAATTAACAGTAAGGTAACCCTCTTTGACTTAGAACATTCATGTACCGTGCCGCCTGTTGAGCAAGCGTTCCTTTCAGTTCAGATCGCGAATCGCCCTCAAACTTCAACACCGAAAATCCTGAATTATTCTGATATGATACCTTAAAAAGGAGGTTCGATTACATGGATAGCCTGTGCCGCAGTAAACAAGCCCCATTTGAATACACCTTGTCTCTTATAGGGGGCAAATGGAAAATGAGAATACTCTATGAGTTAGGGTGTGAAAAAACGATGAGATACGGCGAGCTGAAAAGGGCTATGCCCTTCATCACCCATAAAATGTTAAGCGCACAGCTTAAGGAATTGCAAACTGACGGCCTTATTCATCGGTCTGAGGTTTCTCAAACCCCACTGAAAGTAGAGTATTCGTTATCTGACAGAGGGCGATCTTTGTACCCCCTCATAGATGAGATGTGTAAGTGGGGAATGGCACAAGGAGTGCCTCATATATAAAGCTACTTACAAAAAAGTGCGTACTTGTTTCCCAATGAGAGGAATTTTATACTGAATGAAAATATTTCTTAGGAGGAAATAATGACAAAACAAGTCTATATCATTCATGGCTACAGAGCCTCCTCAACAAATCATTGGTTCCCTTGGCTGAAAAAACGTCTGCTCGCAGATGGGGTCCAAGCAGACATTTTAAACATGCCTAATCCGCTCCAGCCAAGACTTGAGGATTGGCTGGATACACTCTCTTTATATCAGCACACTTTACACGAAAATACGTATTTGGTTGCGCACAGCTTAGGGTGCCCTGCCATTTTGAGATTTTTGGAACATATTCAATTACGAAAACAGCTTGGCGGAATCATACTTGTTTCCGGCTTTGCCAAATCGTTGCCCACTTTACAGATGTTAGATGAATTTACACAGGGATCGTTTGATCATCAAAAAATCATCGAGTCCGCGAAGCACCGTGCTGTCATTGCTTCTAAGAACGACCAAATTGTTCCATTTTCATGGAGCAAGGAGCTGGCACAACAAATTGACGCTGCGTTATACGAAGTCCAGCACGGGGGTCATTTTCTAGAAAATGAGGGGTTTACTTCTTTGCCTATTGTTTATGATATTTTAACCTCTTATTTTTCAAAAGAAACCCGCTAACATCTTTCACCCATCTGCTTCAATCGAGCCCGCGAAAAGCGGGCTTTCTGAGTTATCGTTTCATCAATACGGATAACTCACCTTCAAACACTTTTACTTCTTTTTGATTATAAGTAGATAACAAGACTGTGAGTATTCCCAATTCATTTCTCTTTGGCTGCTTATCAAGAACCTCAACAATTGTAAACAATTCATCATCCGGATATACGGGTTTTATGAATGTCATATGATTCATCTCTGTTCCGGCTATAATATCGTCTCCATAGAGACCTTCTTCAATCCAAAGTTTAAAAGATATGGCCAGTGTTTGTATGCCGGAAGCGATAATTCCATTAAATCTGCCTTTACTCGCTTTTTCTTCATCTACATGCATATACTGAGGGTCAAATTCACCCGCAAACCGCATAATATCATCTTTTGATACTTTTAATGATTTCGTTTTGAAGACCTGGCCAATTGTAAACTCATCTAACTTCATTCTTACACCTCTATTTTTTCAATTGTCTATTTTGTTTATTTTAGCACTGTGATGAGCAAATAAAAAATTCTGTTTTTCGCTAAACAGACATATCGTGGGCTGGACTGCTGGCACTCATCATATACTTAAAAAATATTGAACAGCTCTCAACACTTAGTTCCGTCACTTGGCCGTTTTGCTAAACTGAAAGCTCCCTCATATCTTCCAGGCAGCCTTCAGTTTTTTTATGCCTTCTCTTATGTCGGATTCAGAAACCCCTGCAAACCCGAGCGAGACCGTTTTTGTAGGAGGATGATTTTGATAAGAAAGAGAAACAGGATAAATTTTTACTCCATGTTTTTTCGCCTTCTCAATTAACTCTTTTTCACCAAATGGCAAATAAACGTCAAGTAAGATACGAAGCCCAGAGTTTTCTCCGCGGATTCTGACATGCTCTCCTAATTCCCTTTGCACTGCCTCTAATACAATGGCTCTTTTTTTGCGGTAAAGTTTTCTCATTCTGTTGATGTGTTTTTGCCACTCTCCATTTTTTATAAATTCAGCTAGGGTTAGCTGACTGTGGCAGGACACTGTTTGCTTATATAAGGACGTGATTTCATGCCCCTTTTTTAAAAGAGGTGAAGGAAGAATCATATAGCTGATACGCAGCGAGGGCAAAAGAGACTTAGAAAAAGTGCCCATATAAATGACACGGTTATGCTGATCAAGCCCTTGAAGAGAAGGAACCGGCTGTCCTGTGTACCTAAATTCTCCGTCATAATCATCCTCTATGATAAAGGATTGATTTTCGGCCGCCCATTTGAGCAGCTGAATTCTTCTGTTTATTGTCATTATGGTTCCCAGCGTAAATTGATGGGAAGGTGTGACATATACAAGGTTTGGCTGCTGTTCTTTGACCTTCTGTATACAGATTCCTTCATCATCGACTGGTATAGGAACAATATTCATGCGGTTGGCTTCAAAAATCTTGCGTGCTCTTGGATAACCAGGATCCTCATACCCTATAGAAATATTCGGCTCAAAAACTTGGCACAAGATTTGCAGCAGAATAGGGTTCCCGGCACCTATAATCACTTGTTCAGGGCCGCAATGAACCCCCCGAGATTGATACAGGTACTCTGCAATGAGTGTTCTCACCTCAAACTCTCCTAAAACATGTCCCGGCCGATAAAGCTCGTGTCCATATTGGTCTAAGCTATTGACCATGCTTTTTCGCCATGCGGAAAAAGGGAAGTAAGAAGAATCTACATTTCCATAATGAAAATCAATCCATTGTTTATTTTCTTCTGCTTCTTGTTGAATGGGTGTTGTGCTTGGCATTCTATCATAAGCAAAATCAGAATCATGATAATCAGCGAACCACCCGCTTCTTGGCTTGCTCACAATATAACCTTCAGCAACGAGCTGTTCATAGGCACGTTCTACAGTCGTTTGGCTGATGGAAAGCTGATTCGCCAGGAGTCTTTTTGAAGGAAGCTTCATTCCTTTTTGAATACGGCCCCGATGCATATTTTCTTTAAAATACTGATAAAGCTGCTGATAAAGCGGAATATCCAGAGTTCTATTCAAAAAAGGCGTGATATCCATTTGCACGTTGTTCTCCTAACTGGTATGCATTTTTTTATGAAAACTGGCCGTTTAAAAAAGGCCAATTCCAGTTTATAGTCATTGTAATCCTTAGCTGCTGGTTTTGTTAAGAAAATACAGACAATGAACAAGAAAGATATGTGGAGTGATTATAATGAACAAAACAACAAATGGCTGGATAAATGGTTTTATAGGCGTACTCATTTTCAGCGGCTCGCTGCCTGCGACCCGTTTGGCTGTGTCAGACTTCGATCCGTTATTTCTCACCGTTTGCCGTGCTGCGATAGCTGGTGTACTGGCGGGAGGTCTCCTTCTCATCTTCCGGCAGCAGCATCCTGCCAAAAGAGACCTCATTTCATTATTAGTGGTAGCGTTTGGCGTAGTGATTGGTTTCCCGTTGCTGACAGCTTTAGCGCTTCAGCATGTCACATCCGCACACGCCATTGTCTTCATTGGACTTCTTCCACTCGCAACGGCAGTCTTCGGCGTACTGCGCGGGGGTGAACGCCCTCGCCCCGTCTTCTGGATTTTCTCAGCTGCCGGCAGCTTGTTAGTAGCAGGTTTCGCCCTCATTCAGGGGGGAGGTTCATCCCCGCTTGGCGACGCGTACATGCTGGCTTCTATTGTCGTATGCGGTCTTGGTTATGCAGAAGGGGCCAAACTTTCACGGCGTCTGGGGAATTGGCAGGTGATCTCATGGGCACTCGTTCTGTCGCTTCCTCTTATGCTGCCATTGTCGTTCTTTTTTACGCCGGACTCATGGTCGGCGATCGGCGTTCCCGCGCTGCTCAGTCTTGCATATGTATCCTTATTCAGCATGCTGATTGGCTTCGTGTTCTGGTATCGAGGTCTTGCCCAAGGGGGAATTGCAGCGGTTGGGCAGCTCCAGCTTCTCCAGCCTTTTTTTGGACTGCTGCTTGCCTCAGTGATACTGCACGAGAAAGTAGGCTGGGCACTCGTAGCAGTGAATATCGCCGTTATCATGTGCGTTGCCGCAGCTCGGCGATTTGCAAAGTAAGGCAGACCATTAAGCATAAACTTCAAAAATGCATGAAAGTATAAAAATACCAAGGGCCAGCAACCCTTGGTATTTTGTATGCGATCGAGGAGACTTGAATCTCCCGCCTAGACAAATAAGTCAACACCCATTTCCTACCTCCATTATAAAATCCGCTCTAATAACTCCCCCACTTTTTCTGCCATGACACGAGGCGGATAAGGCATTTCGTTTTTTAACCACCATTCCACTACCCCTACGTAAGCATTTGCTATAAATTCAACAATGACATCTTCACTTTGGCCGTAATTCTTGCCTTTCGTTACATCTACATCTTTCCTGAACTCTTCGATATTAAACTTAAGGAACTGACTGCGAAAATATCGAGCGCCTTCACTGGCTAACATCGTCGAAAAGAATAAATAATTACTCTCAAGGTATTCCATGCAGTGTACAGTCGATTCAATCCAGTCCATTTCAGCTGCCGACTCACAAAAATCCCCCATATTGTTTATATGCTCTTCCATAATTTTTTCTAATAGATCAAATTTATCTAAGTAATGAAGATAGATTGTTCCCCGGTTTACATTTGCCCTTTCAGAAATTTCCTTAATCGTAATATGATCAAAACTTTTTTCAGTCATCAGCTCAATCAGAGCTATTTTAATAGCCTCTTGGCTTTTGGTTATTCTTCTATCCACTTTGGACATAGCTTTTCACCAAACTTTCTTAAGATAATCAACAATTTAGAGTGGAATGTTGAATAATCAACAAATCGCCTGAATGTAACCATTGTACACACCAAGTTTTTATTTACAATAATAAACAAATGTTGATTAGTGAATCATGCTTTTTTCTCGAATGAAGTCATTGTCCATTTTAGTTAGTTGAGAATTATTTTGTAAACACAAAGAAAGGGTGTTATTTCAAAATGCAGAGAAAATGATGAAATTAGATCACTTATCCTAAAGGTACTCTAAATTCAAATTTGATCTGCAGCCCAACTATAAATCCGTCAAGAGGCAGAATGTAATGAGGTGAAGAATGATTAAAAGACAATTTACGATCATTAAGGAAACAGGGTTTGCGCGACCAGCTACCCTGTTAGTCAGTATAGCTCATCGGTTTACATCAGATATTTTTCTTGAATACCAAGGGAAAACTGTTAACCTCAAACAAGCGCCAAAAGCCATCATGGACATTATGGATTTAGGAATTAAACCAGGAACCGAAATACATATATACGCTCATGGAGCCGACGAAGCGAAGGCAATTCAAAAAATGAAAGAGCATTTACTAAAAAACGCTTATATACAGTAATCAAAATCAGACACACAATATATCGTAGTAGCGGGATTGTTATCGTTAATTTATTTTGCGGCAAAACAGCTTTTCAGATCATGCGTTCATTTTTCTTCTGGTGATCATTCAACCTAAAATACAAAAATTAAAAAGGATCTACAAACGAAAATGGAGGGTTTATATATGTGCAGCAGAACATAATACCAAGGGCAGTTATACCCTTGGTATTATTGGATACCGAAAGAACTTAAATCTCTACAGGTGCTTATAAGCTATAAATGGTTAGTCCCGTGGCATTTCTATGTGCTCCGTTTATGCTTAAGGGTGTTCCACATTTTAATGGATACAATAGAAACCAAAACAAATGATGCGACAACCAATACAGTTCCCATTAATCACTCACTAAAATTGATCACAATGAAACTCGAAAATATCAATAAAGGGATATTCGTAACGATAACCGTTAAAATGTAAGTGGTATACTTGATTCCTACAGCTGCCGATAAAAAACAAACGACATCTGTTGGAGCTATTGGACAAATCATCCCCAGCGCCAAAAACTTATAATTGTAAGTCTCCAATAATTTTTTCAACTCTGGATATTTACGTTCTAAATCCTTCATCATGTTCCCGCTTGAAAACACAGAAAAAGGGGCAAAACTTCTTAAGAATTCTTAAGTTTTCGCGATGTTATTCAAGATCGTTTCCTCTTCTTAAACAGTTTTCAATATCATCCTATCTATTCCATGGTAATATTTAGATACATAAACTTATATATGAAGCTGACCTGAGTTAATGGAGAGGGAGGAATGAATGAAAGAATGAAGAAACACAGAAAGATATATTTTTGTATTACTGCCCTGCTGCTCATGATTTTGCTTGCTGGATGTACGGGCAGTAAGGATGAAGAAGCACATCAACCTTCAAATCAAGCTTCTGCTGTACAATCTGACGAAAAACACACTGAGCCTGAAGAGAGCACCAAAATACACAAGGATGAAGCGGAGCCAATAACAGAATCAGAAGAATCCGCAACAAAAGCTGCAAATAATACCTCTTCAGCAGAAGAGAAAAGCAAAGAAGACAATGTATTGGCAGCATACTCTTCGGAAAAAATCGAATATGCCAGAGTTTGGCTTCAACTTGGACCTAATCAAGAGATAGATGAATTAAATGTTCGACATATTTCGGCTGGCGAGCCAATTAATCCTAATGATGATACAAGTGCCAGCTATCCAGAAGATGTGACCCAGTTAGCAGGTTCTCGTTTAGTGGATGGATCAGTCACTTATCATGGCAATGGGGATGGCACGATTCATGTATATAATGTGCCTTTACGCTGGGATTCCGCTGATGATTTAGAAAAAGGCGTCATGAGGGAAGTGACTGAGAATATCATAAAAAACAGAAAAACAGTGTATGTTGATACAGGTGACAATGAAAAAATCAAGCGGCTCATTGATATCATGATGATTCATTAATTAGTATTCGTTTGTCTGCACCTGACTAAAAACAATGGTTAATAAGGTATATTAATACAAAAAACAAAGTTTGGAGTGCAGTAACTTGCTAAAAATCTTCCGGTTCTATTAGTTCTCCTAGGCATTCTAAATGTGATGAGCCGTACCATTGAGCTATTTCTAGGTGTTGCATTAATATTTTATAACGCTGTCTAGTGGCATACAATGTTAATCAAAAGAAGCATTTCAGCAGTAAGTGAATGTTGTCCTAAGAAAAAACAAGCATCTTACTATGCTTGTTTTTTCTTCTATAGAAAGTATCTTATTACGCTATGATGCTATTCCTTTAGCCTGAACCTTGGCGGGCTAATCCTTTAATCCCTTTCCATCGAGAATTTTTTGCACATATTTTTCGACTCTCGATTCTCGGGTTTTGGATTGTTTGGCTTGAGAAAAATAAAGAGTGTATGCTCTTTGCCGTCCCGGGGTCAATGCTTCAAAAGCAGTTTTCAATGCAGGGATTTCATCGAATTTTTTTTGAAGTTCTTCAGGAATGTTCAATTCAATATTTTTGTTAACTTCCACTTTCAAACCGGCTTTTTCAACTTCAATGGCTTCGTGAATATAGGCTTTCAAAATGTTTTCTAGCTCATTTATTTCCTGAACATTTGTAAACCGAATCTGGCGCGCCGCCTGTACATTCTCCGTTTGTTGAATGAGAATTCCATGGGCATCCTGTAATAGGGCACCTTTGTGAAACAGAAGCGCACAATATTCTTTAAACCCATGTATTAAAACGACATTTTTATTATTGTATGTGTAACAAGGATGCATCCACTTAAAATCTTCAGTCAGCTCACAGTCAAGAATGATGGTTCTCAACTTCTCAAATTCTTCCTTCCACTTTTTCGCTTTACTTAAAAATTCATCAACCTTCGGATTCGTTCTGCTATTTGTCATGAAGGAATTCCCCTCTTTCCAAGCTTTTTACATTTACGTGAATTGATAATAATGAAGTCCAGTTTTATTTTTGACATCTCGGTATTTATTTTATTCTTCTATAGGTTCCTTCTCTTATTATTCAATAGATTAAGCTTAAAGTGAGGATGATGCAACAACAAAAAATATCATGGGCTATATCCATGTCCACAACATAAAAAAAGAAGGCCCACAAAGCCTTCTCATCTTGTTTTATTATTCCACTGACAATCTGAAAAAATAACAATTCAATTATTATATATCTTTTTTATTCTTGCCAATGCATAAGGTTACGGCAACACTAGCTATACTGACTAAAGTTCCTGCAATAGAAACTAGAATTGTCAAAAAGCCATTGGGAATAAGAAATCCAATTGGAATGAGCCCCAGAAAAGTGAAAACGATAAAACATTGGTATACACCAGATATTATTCTTACAACCAAATTGCCAAAAAAGGACATGACTAATGGAGGGATAAATAAAAATACAACGATCCCAATTGAGATCATCAAGATAAGAGGTTCATCAAATGAGATGACATGATCTCCAGGCGACTCTTTAGCGGCCGCTAAAACAACAAGTATAGACATCATTAGTGTAACAAAAACAAGAGAAAACCTTTTTAACAACGTGATGACTCCTTTACCTAAAGCGAGTAATCCTGCCTTTTTCAAATCCGATAACCATTTTATGTGATTCTATTAAAGAATATGCAGTGAGTGACACAGCTATAAGGAATCCTGGTCACAAATCTTTATACCAAAATTGCTGATTTAGATTTAATGGAGCAACTATAGTTAGTTAGATTATTAGACGACGCAATAGACTTTATCTAACAATATAACAAATTAATGTAAATTAAACAATCCTATCCTTTAGCGGTCCCTAGACCATACCACCACCGGAATGAGTAATAAGGACAAAATCCCTCCAATAAGTGATAATGCGAGGTAACTTGAACCTGCCACAATCATTCCAGATAGTGCCCCGCCAGCAGCTCCTGACAACGCAATCAGAACATCCACTGTCCCCTGCGTTTTAGCTCGTGTGGCAGTATCAGTTGAATCTACAATAAGGGCAGTCCCGCTTATCAAACCAAAATTCCACCCTAATCCCAGTAAAGAAAGAGCAATGACGAGAAGAACCATAGAATCTCCCGGAGCAAATGCTGCTATTACACCTGCCAAAAGCAACGTTGTTCCAGAGGAAATAGCCATTGCGGTACGTCCCAACCTATCTACAAGAACACCTGTAACCAGTGAAGGGAGATACATAGCACCTATATGAAAACCAATAACAAGCCCTACTGCCCCCAAGTCATGCCCATGATGTCTCATATGAACCGGTGTCATTGTCATAATAGCTACCATTACTATTTGGGTAAGAACCATAACCGTTGCCCCAACGATTATCCCTTTTTTGTTTTCTGTATGCTCAGCTGCCGCCAAATGTCCTTTATCACCAGGCTCTTCATTTGCCGCTTCTATTGTTCTTGCTATAACTAATGGATCTGGACGAAGCATAATGAAAAGGACCACACCTGCTAACATATATGCTGCTGCGGCTAAAATGAAAGGGCCAGCAAGTGATGGAACACCAATAGAAAGAGCGAAATCCCCCATCACATTCACTAAGCTTGGACCTGCCACTGCGCCAAATGTAGTAAAAACCATCGTAATACTAACAGCAGTCGCCCGCTGCTTATGATTTGCTAAGTCTGTACCAGCATAACGGGCCTGTAAATTAGTGGCTGTACCTGCACCGTAAATAAGCAACGAAATAAATAACAAGAAAATACTATTTATGATTGCTGCCATAATAACGCCTATTGCTCCAAGTCCGCCAATCATAAAGCCAGCTGAAAGACCTGTTCGACGGCCATAACGTTGAGAAAGTCTTCCAACAATTAATGCAGATCCTGCTGACCCTAAAGTAAATAAAGCAGAAGGCAGACCAGCAAACGCATCAGTGCCAAGCATATGCTGTGCAATAAGCGCACCGACAGTCACTCCTGCCGCCAGCCCCGCACCGCCAAAAATTTGTGAGATACTCACAACGAATAGTGTACGCTTGTATAACGATTTTTGTTTTTCTGGTGAACTGATGTAGCTTTGTAATGAAGCAGTTTGAACATCTATTGCTTTTACGCTGTCCTTGTCTAACATCATCTGACCTTCCTTTCTAAAAGCCAATTTTGTATAAACCTCCCTCTAGATGTGGATCATCATAACACGCACAAAAAAGCCATACAATGTCTTAATTGTATGGCAAACAATATTAGGTAAGATCGTCTAGCAAACGTCTCAGGATCATTAATCCTTGTTCAAGCTCTTCAAGTGTTTTTGGTGCACAGACAGAAACCCTTACAGCCCTTTCAGGACAACTATTTCCCACTACAAAGCGTTCAGCCGCATACACTTGCACGCCATGTCGAGCAGCCAATTCTTCAAATTCGGCACCAGACATTTTACCCGGTAACAACAACCAACGAAAAATGCCTGTTTCAACACCTAAACATGTATATCCCGCAACATATCGGTTTACGAGTTGATTTCTGCGAATGGTTTGTTCACGATGACTCTCAATTAAGACTTCAAATTGATTTGATACAATTGTGCGAGCAGTAAGTTCAGCTAATAGCGGGGAAACGGTTATATTTAAATTATAAAGCGCCTTTGATATTGGCTCCTTATATTGTCTCGGCACTGCTACATAAGCCAAACGCAGACCTGGCGCTAACGATTTTGATAAACTTGCAATATGGATAACCTGTTGCGGTGCGAATGAGGCGAGTGCCGGAAGCGGATTTTTGTTGAGAAGATGGTACGATGCATCTTCAATAACAAATAGATTATATTTCTTTGCAATGTCTGCAACCATTCTTCGATTCTCAACAGACATAAAGGAAGTCGTCGGATTATGATAATCCGGGATCAAATACACACCTTTAATATTTTCGTTTTTACACGCATATTCAAGTGACTCCGGACTCATTTCATCGTTTTCTGATTTTATCGGTACGATTTGCACACTAAGCAATGATGCAACAGTTTTTAATCCAGGGTACGTATGATGGTCAACACCGATGCGGTCTCCAGGCTTACAAAGACTCGCCAAAGTCGCAGCAATCGCATTTTGTCCCCCATTTGCAAATAAAATGTGTTCAACAGTTGTTTCAAACCCGCCTCTTTGGATGAGCTTTACAGCTGCATCTTTTTGCCAAAGGCTTTCACCTGCCCGGCCATAGCTAAACCATTTTTCATAATCCTCCTCCTGAACCATGTTTTTTAGTTGGTGTAACAAGGGCTCATAGGAAGTGTGATCTGGAAGTATTGCTCCCATTTCAATTAAATGTTTCGGCTTTGTATCCTCAAGTAAATACGAATTCGATAACGCATCATACGATACAAATGTGCCGCTCCCTACAGTCGCACTTAACAACCCCTTTAACTCACACACTTTAAATGCTTTTGAAATCGTACTCACATTTAAATCTAAATAATCGGCCAATTCTCTCTGTGGAGGAAGTTTTGTTCCAGGTAATAAAACTCCGTTTAAAATATCCTGTTCCAATTGCCCTGCAAGTGCTTTATAAATAGGCTTTTCAGCTTTATCAATCGATGGCTTCCAGCTCATCGGATAGTTTTCAAAAGAATTGATAGGCATG
This sequence comes from Bacillus sp. FSL R5-0576, assembly GCF_038004765.1. NCBI lineage: Bacteria > Bacillati > Bacillota > Bacilli > Caryophanales > Bacillaceae > Bacillus > Bacillus sp. FSL R5-0576. The sequence goes on along the minus strand of NZ_JBBORU010000001.1, from coordinate 443,354 downwards.
ATACGCATCCTTTTTCACTCAATTATATGAATGTGCTGCTTATAAGACAATTATAACTTTCTTTATTGATGCCTTTTTATGAACAGCATGCTTCAATAAAACCTGTACAAATACAAGTGAATCACTTACTTTATTTCATATAAGTCATCCTGCAAAACTGTGCACAGAATGTCGGATAAATACATTTCACTCCTGTTATTCTTTGGTTAAAGGAGGTCAAATAAATGGATTTGCTTAAAAGTATGAATAGGGCGTTAAAGTATATTGAAGAAAACCTCACTAACGATATTGATTTTCAAGAGGCAGCAAAGCTTGCTTTCTGCTCTGAATATCATTTTAAAAGGATGTTTTCCTTCCTTGCAGGTATTTCATTATCGGAATATATTCGTCGCAGACGTCTTACTCTTGCAGCTTTTGAACTGAAAGACAGCAATGTAAAAGTGATTGATATTGCAATAAAGTACGGTTATAACTCACCTGATTCTTTTGCACGGGCATTCCAAAATTTACATGGCATAAACCCATCAAAAGCCAGACTTAATGGCCATCCCCTTAAAGCTTATCCACGAATGACCTTCCAGCTAACAATTAAAGGAGGAAATGAAATGAACTACCGTATTGAAGAAAAAGAGGCATTTCGCATCGCTGGCATTAAAAAAAGAGTTCCTATTATTTTTAAAGGGATTAATCCGGAGATTGCATCTATGTGGGAAAGTTTAGATGAAAAAGCAATAAATAAACTAAAAGAGCTTTCTAATGTAGCACCATCAGGACTCATTAGTGCATCCACCAATTTTTCTGAAGGTCGGACAGAGGAAAAAGGAGAGCTCGATCACTATATTGGCGCAGCCACAACGAAACAGTGTCCAGATAACTTCTCACGGCTTGAAGTTCCTGCCTCAACGTGGGCTGTATTCGAATCAATCGGACCATTTCCGGATACACTGCAAGAAGTATGGGGACGTATTTATTCCGAATGGTTTCCATCGTCAAATTACGAACAAATAGAAGGTCCAGAAATATTGTGGAACGAGCATAAGGATGTAACATCACCATCTTTTAAAAGTGAAATTTGGATACCAATTACAAAAAAGTAATACGTTTTTCGATCAGAGAAGAAGAATTGAAGGTTCTTGAAGAAAAAATACCAAGGGCGTCAAAACCCTTGGTATTTTTGATACTGCCGAGAGGGCTCAAACTCCACCAGTGTTTTTCATTGCCGGACCGGTCATGTAAGCAAAAAAAGCCCCTATATATCCCGATTTGCATGATTCCTAATCTTTAATAAAGATTTTTCACTCTGCATAGAAGGCTCTTTATGTAAAGCCAATATTAAAGTTATCCCTATAATACAAATAGCACCAATCCATTGAAAAGAACCAAATGGCGCTTTTAACCAAACGACAGTTGTTACAACAGCGGATAGAGGTTCTAAGCTGCCTAATAGGCTTGTTTCTTTGGGAGAAAGGCTTTCCAAGCTTTTTATGAAGAACCAGAACGCAATCATTGTTCCAAATAATATCACAAATAAAATATATGCATACGCCTCAGCAGTTAATCGTTGAAAATCCAGTTGCCATGGCGGATGGATAAAACCCAATGCAAAACCGCCAATAATCATAGCCCAACCTACAACGACAAGAGAATCAAATTTATGTAATAAACCAACGGCATATAAAGTATAAAAAGCTGCCGCGAATCCTGATAAAACTCCCCATACTACTGCAGCTGCCGGCACTGAAAGTTGAGATATTGAACCATTTGTTAACAAAAAAAAGCAACCCACTAAAGCAAGTACAACAGTAATGATATCTTGTTTGGTAAGGACCGTTTGTTTTCGGAAAAGCGTGTAGATAATGACGATTACTGGGGATAAATATTGCAATAAAGTAGCAACGGCAGCATTCCCATGTTGAATGGATGCCATATATGTGTACTGCACAGCTAGCATTCCCAATAGGCCAAAAATAAGAAGCTGGCCAGCCGACGCTTTGTTTTTCCAAACCTCAATAACCTGAGACCGATCCTTTCTGAACAGTTGCAGCATTAAAAGTAACATTCCAGCCGTAAGCAAGCGTGTCGTTACAAGCCAATTGACATCAATTTGATATTCTTGAAAAAGTTTTTTGGCTACTGTGCCTCCAATTCCCCAACATGTCGCCCCTGTTATAACATAGAACAATCCCATTCTTCTATTGGAAGTATTCATACATGACTCCTCACTAATAAATATAATAATAGTGTTATAATAAATGCAAAACATGATAAAAAATACTTAAATCGAATGAAAAAATATAAATATATTGAGGTGAGAAGTCAGAATGAAGAATTTTGTGATCGATCAAAATTTAAAAGAATTAACAGAGCACCGAACAGTAGAATTACCAGTTGCCTGTTACAAGACAACGATCAATCAAAATATAAATGGCTATATTCCGCTTCATTGGCATGATGAAATCCAATTTGTTTTGATACTAAAAGGGATAGCTCTCTTTCAAATAAATGAAGAAAAAATAGAGGTTCACGAAGGGGATGGATTATTTATCAATAGTGGCTGCCTGCACATGGCAGAAGAAAAGGATGGCTCGGATTGTACGTATATTTGCTTAAATGTGTCACCCCATTTCGTTTTATCTCAAGAACTGTATTCAAGCTATGTTCAGCCTTATATGTTTTCAACCAATTTGTCCTATTTATTTTTGGATGGAAATCAACAGTGGGCAAAAAATATTCTAGATGCTGTTAAAAAAATAAATCAATTGATTCAACAAAAGACATCGCTCTATGAGATTGACATTACGATGCAATTAACGTTAATGTGGAAAAACCTGGTCGTTAATGGTTTTCAATTAGAGTACGATCAATCTGAAATGATAAAAAGTCATCGAATGAAACAAATGTTAAACTGGATCCATCTCCATTATGCTGAAAAAATCACATTAGAGGACATTGCAAAAGCTGGCCAACTGAGCCGTTCTGAGTGTTGCCGTTATTTTAAACGAATGCTGAATAAGACGCCATTACGTTATGTAATGGATTATAGAATTCAAAAAAGCTTATTATTACTGCAACACCCTGAATCCAATGTGACAGAAGTGTCTTATCAAGTTGGATTTAACAGTACCAGTTATTTCATAAGTAAATTTCAACAAGCGATGAATATGACGCCATTATCATACAAAAAAATGAATTTATAAAGTTTATTCTATTATTAAATGGAGTCCCCTTAAGGTGTTTACGGCTTTAAAACCAACATTGTATAATGATAGTCATTCTTAAAAATCGAGGTGATCATAACATGTTTTTAGCTCCACTATTTGAAAATGATGTTCCAGTAGCACTTCTCTGCCCTTAATGGAGTAAAGTGACTACTTCTCTCCGTTAGGGCATTTATTGACCTAATTTTAAATACGGAGGGAACAAAAAATGAAAAATACCCTGTTAGGTTCTATATATTTAGCTTTAGCCGCTAGTATCTGGGGTGGCATGTATGTTGTGGTTAAGGTTGTTGTCGCAGTAATTCCGCCTTTTGAATTGGTTTGGATCAGGTACGTCATCGCTATCCTTGCGCTTCTTATTGTTGGTTTAATAAGGAAACAATCTTGGAAAATTCATAAGCGCGATCTTTTATTAATTGTGGCCATTGGAATTGTTGGCAACACCATTTCAATTGTTACACAAGAATATGGAACGATGTTGTCTTCAGCACAAATGGGAGCAATTATTACGTCCTCCACACCAGCGTTCATGGTTATTTTTGCTCGTCTATTACTTAAAGAACCATTGAATATAAAAAAAGGAACTTCAATAATTTTAGCAACCACAGGCGTATTATTTATAGTTGGAAACGGACATATTGATACCTCTAATCAGCTTGGCGGTATTTCTCTGCTTGTTGCAGCACTTACATGGGCACTGATGTCAGTGCTTATCAAACGCGTGCCAAACAGCTATTCGCCTATACTTGTTACCACGTATTCAACTTTTGTGGCCATTGTGGCACTAACTCCTTTTGTAAAACCTAGCACGATTTTCACGCCACAACTGCATGACCCTAAAATTCTAGGTGGTCTTTTGTATTTGGGAATTGTTTCAACCGCTTGTGCTTTTTTATTGTGGAACCGCGGCTTACAATTATTAAATGCTTCAAGTGGAGGCCTCTTTTTCTTTTTTCAGCCTCTGGTTGGAACCTTACTCGGATGGATTCTGCTGGGAGAACAAATAGGCGGGACATTTTGGATAGGTTCGTTTTTAATTCTTAGCGGTGTTTTATTAGTCATTAAAGAGTAAGAAAAAGAGTGAATTCATAACAAAAAAAAGCAAACTATTTTATATAGTTTGCTTTTCAATTAACTTTGTTCTTTCCCCTTTACTTCTTTATGTTCTGGTCTTCATTTATAATCCCTCCTTTCTTTATTTTTCTTCTCACCTCAATACCATTTGAAGGTTGTCAATTTCCCTGATAATAATGCCAATTTGGTGGCAAAATGTTCATTATCAACAAACCTTTTTCTGTTCGCAAGATAAGTGAAAATGCATCATTAAGTAAGTGGGCCGTTATCCATATCAAATCGGTAAAGAAATTAGAACTTAATCATGTGCTTTAAATATTTTTAGCTGAAATTTCACGAATATCGTTCTTTCTTATCTACTCAAATCATTTCTGTAATGTCATTGAGCCAAGTCATGAATTCCTAAAGGAAATTGAATAACCCATTTTCAATGAAAAACTGATCTATGTTAATTAGTCGAAGTTTTAGGATATACACGGATCAATTGACCTTTTCCTTGATTGGAAATCCGACACGTTCCCTATTGTTTTTGCTTGATCTGTTTTTTTAAAAAAAGTTATTGACATAAAAAATTCGATCATGTTATTATTAAAAGTTTGATATCCCACCTCCATATATGGTAATCTTAAGAAGGTTACCATATATGGAGGTGGATGATATGTTTCAAATTGGCGATAACATTGTTTATCCAATGCACGGAGCAGGTATAATTGAAGCCATAGAAGAAAAAGAATTCTTAGAGGAAAAACAACAGTATTATGTCATAAGAATGTCAATCAGTAATATGACCGTTATGATTCCAACGCGTAAAATATTGAGTTCGAATATACGACCAGTTACCGATATACTTGCATTAAAACACATTATGCACATTTTTCAGCATGGAGAATCAGATAGGTTACTGCCATGGAAGCAAAGGTATAAAATAAACACGGACAAAATAAAAACGGGTGAAATACAAGAAGGCGCTGAAGTTGTACGTGATTTAATGCGTATGAAGAAAGAAAAAGCACTTAATGCAAGCGAAAAAAAAATGCTGGATAATGCATATGAATTTTTGATTAGTGAACTGGAAGTAATTAAAGGAATCACTGAAAAGCAAATAAAAAGTTTCGGTTAGATAGTGTATTGATCCCAAAAAATATTTCGGAATATTATGATGAAAAGCAAATCTTCTCCAACTTATGTTTAGAACATTAACGACCTCTTTTGTTATTCCTACATTCTAATCCATTTTTATTATTTACATTTCTTCTGCGAAGATTGAAGTTTTACCAAAAAACTCAATAAAATAGTCACTTGTTTTTAGTATCTGATTCACACTGGCACGGACAAGGAGCCGTAAGGATGGAAGAGAGGTAGGGCTTTCATTGTTTTAGGTATCTCTAAGTGATTATTTCCAGGAGAAAAAAACAATCGATCTCCTCATTATTTTTAAGAATTTCTTATATCCACTGCCACATTGAATAATAATTATTTATCTTCTTCTCATAAAAGAGATATGCGAGTTGATTACATCCAGATGAAACCATTTTTATAATTCATCTAATCTTACTTAAAGTAACGAACGTGAAAAAAGAAAGAGTTATATTTGAACAAAACATTAAATAATTTATATACATTCCGCATATTGTCAATCCAGTATGTTATACTGTAAACAAACCTTTGAAGTTTTAAATCTTTTTCTATACCTTGTAGCATCTCCCTACTCGAACGTTGAGTAGGGTTTTTTATTGAGTATGATATAGACATAAAAAAACAGGCCCTATATAAAGAGCCTGTTTGTATAAACGATTGAAGATTAAGCTTTTTGAACGTTAGCAGCTTGAGCTCCACGAGCACCTTGCTCAACGTCAAACGATACTTTTTGACCTTCGTCTAAAGATTTGAATCCGTCACTTTGGATTGCAGAAAAGTGTACGAATACATCGTCTCCATTTTCGCGTTCGATAAAGCCAAAACCTTTTTCTGCATTAAACCATTTAACTGTACCTTGTTCCATTTTTGTTGCCTCCTAGTGTGTAACCACACAGTATATACTATCCTTGCCCAAAGTATCATCAAGACGAAAAGTCAATCTTCATACTATCCTTTACACCGAACAAAAATAATTCTTCTTTATTATATCAGGAATCGGAAATAACTGCAAATTATATTTCTGATTTATTCATGGCATTATTTGTTAAACATGTGTATACCAGCGCAGAATAAGAGACCTATTAAAAACTTTGGTTTGAAAACACCGTGAAAAGTGAATCACGAGTGGCTTCAAACCTTTTTCTTTGCTTAATAATACTTCATTAATGGTTGTCAAAAAGCTCAGCTGTTTCTTGTTATCAAGAGCAAGATAATCTTTTAAAAGCAGGGCTGTTCACTTATAAAACTTTGTTTCTGCAGATGTTTCCAAACAGTCACTCATGGATATCCCCATACTTCATTCCGTTTTTTCCTCAAACAATCAATGTTCACGATCTAAATAAATCGATCCCCATGGCGGAGCATTGAGAGAGTTTGACCCGATAAAGTGCTGGGTATAATCTTCATACGCCTTTTGTATCCCGGCTGACTCTGCTAATAATAAACTGGAAATCAGTTTATTATTTACAATAATTTTACAGATGAATGGGAAGAATACTTATCATATATGGGGTGTATAACGTTGGGCCTCCAAAGGCTATAAAACGTTTTCTACACTTAGAAGATCACCAGGGAAGGGGAAACTTTTGAATATGAAAGAACAAAACCTAAGGACTTTGAGAAAACTGGTTACACCTTATGAAAAGTCCGATTTACACAAAAGCATTTGTCAAATCATTAACACATTGGTACCATTTTTCCTATTATGGTGTTTGGCATATAAGAGCTTGTCGATTTCTTATTTCCTTACGTTAGCGATTTCTGTTGTTGCGGCAGGTTTTTTAGTGAGAACCTTCATCATCTTTCATGATTGCTGCCACTATTCCTTTTTTAAGAACAGAAAGGCGAATCGAATCCTTGGAACATTAACAGGAATTCTGACTCTGCATCCGTTTGATCATTGGGCACACGACCATTCTGTCCATCATGCGACAAGCAGCAATCTGGACAAACGCGGTACAGGCGATATTTGGGTACTGACGGTAGAGGAATATAAAGAAGCCTCAACTAAGACAAAAATAATGTACCGTTTGTACAGAAATCCGTTTGTTATGTTTATTATTGGGCCGATTTACGTCTTCGGGATTGCCAATCGTTTTAATCGAAAAGGGGCAAAACGCAAAGAACGGATGAATACGTATGTAACGAACCTGGGGATCGTCGCTTTGGCAGCACTTTTATGTTGGGCTATTGGCTGGCAAAACTTCCTGCTGGTTCAGGTGCCGATTTTTATGATATCGGGCTCTCTCGGAATTTGGATGTTTTATATTCAGCATACGTTTGAGGATTCTTATTTTGAAGAAGATGAGCATTGGGAATATGTAAAAGCAGCAGTTGAAGGAAGCTCTTTTTATAAGCTTCCAAAAGTCATGCAGTGGCTAACAGGCAATATCGGTTTTCATCATGTTCATCATTTAAGCCCGAGAGTCCCAAACTATAAGCTTGAAAAAGTGCATAACAACACTGAACCATTGCAAAACGTTCCGACCATTACACTGGCAACTAGCCTTAAGTCGTTAAAGTTCCGCCTATGGGATGAAGAAGGCAAAAAATTTGTTGGTTTTAGCCACTTAAAAAAAGCTTCTAAAAGCCAAGTATCGGCGCGGCTAACAACGGATTAAATAAACTCCCCATAATCGCAGAATAAAAGTGCAGACTCGCGCAACGATGTTGTGCAGAGGTCAGCACTTTTTTAGTGGACTCCACAATGCGGTACAGCCGTATTTTCCGCAAAAAATAACACCAAAGATGGTTAAACCCTTGGTATTATTGGGGTGCGGCCGAGAGAACTTGAACCTTTACGGCTTATTCACCCCACTGGGCCCTCAACATTGTAAATCCATATCATTGATTATGAAAGCTTGTTTTCATTACATTTTCTAACTTCATTTTACTTCATTTCTAACGGTTTATATGAATTGTGGTTAATAATTGGTGAGCAGAGACACTATCTTTCTCGGTAATTGAATTTACAAAAAATCTTTTTTATATCGAACGGCTAGATAGATTGCTGAAGCGAAGAATGCAATAGAATACTTAAATAAGAAGAAAACTTGCCACATATATTCTTTTGGGAAAAGCAAGTCGCAAAAAATTAGTGCACATAACGTACAGAGGCTACCTTTTAAAGCGATTTGGTTTGTTCTTTCGTCAGTCTTACCCATTTTTTTAGTAAATACGAATGTCAGAATCAATCCGACTACAAGCAATACAAACCCACTGCCAATAAGAATATTCCAATTTCCCGGAGAATGTTCAGCCCAGGACTTTAAAGGAGAAAAAATTGCGTTAGTGATCGTATCTGTGATCGAATTCATTTTCATTTTTGATCATTTCCTTTCTCATAAGTAAAAATCTCGTTTACATCCACATTAAAAAATTCGGCAATTCGAAAAGCTAACAGCAGAGTCGGAACATAATTTCCTTTCTCCATTACAAAGATGGTTTGTTTGGAAACCCCGACTTTCTTTGCTAATTCTTGCTGAGACAATCTGGCAAGTACACGATATTCATAAACCTTATTTGAGATCGAATCACCAAAATCTTTCTTCATGACCATCACCTCTTGAACCAAATTATAAATCGACCTTATATAAAAGTAAAGTAAACTTATACAAAAACATAAAATACTTTTATGTTTACTAAGATTATTTTGATTTAATTATGGACCAGAATGCAGAAAGAACCTGACGAAAAAGGCTGACGAAAATTCGTCAGCCTAATCTTTGATATTCTGAATTTCTCAAATCTGTTTTCCATAAATAATATACCGCTTTGGTGCATTACCGATATATGAAAACGGGTAACAAGTTGTCAGAATGAGCTCCTCTTTGTTATGCTGCAGGGTAATAATAGACGTATCTTTTTGTCTACAATTTTTGTTTTGTCTATTTCATATGAAAAGCTCCCATATGGCAGCAGAACCTTTAATTGATCACCTTTTTTTAGTTCCCCTGTCCGGCGGAATACGGTAAGTATCCCGATGACCCGATAGAACAATTTGTCCGTTTTCATCTGGATAATAACTGCCTTTGTAGTGGCCGACTCCTTTTTCCAAATCATCCGCATCCGTTCCTTCTACAGTCCGAAGCTCTGCGTCTATTTTTGGAATCTCAAGGACACCGAGAAATTATGGACAAGAAATTGCAGCCCGTTGAGAGGATTTATTTTATTGTAAATGAACAATTTGGGAGCTGTAGATTTAGGAACTGTTAAGATACGCCCTGTAACTCTCTTTCCGAGTATCTACACTAAAAGCAACCATAAGTCATCAAGGGCGTTAGTCATTCGCAACATATAAACCTATAAAAAAAGAAAGCTCCTTTCCTTGAAATTAAGGATAAAGCCTTCTAACCTTATTTTATTATTTCAGCTAAGATTTAACTTCTTTATTCCTATCAATAAAGGTTACTACAACGCTAACTATGCTGATTAAAGTTCCTGCAATAGAAACAACAATGGTCAAAAAGCCATCGGGAATAAGAAATCCTATTGGAATGAGCCCCAGAAAGGTTAGAACGATAAAACATTGGTATACACCAGATACGATTCTTACAACCCAGTTACCAAAAAAGGACATGACTAACGGGGGAATGAATAAAAATACCACTATCCCAATTGATATCATTAATATTCGAGGCTGTTCAAATGAAATGACATTATCTCCAGGAGAATTTTTAGCAGCCACTAGCATAACAACTATAGACATAATTAGTGTGAGTAAAACCAGAAAAAATCTTTTTACCATCGTTATAACTCCTTTTTATAATTACTTTAAAACCGGGTTATCCGTCTTTTTCTATAACCATTTTATGTTCTCAATCAAAGTATATGCAGTCAAATTACAGCTAAAGTAATATTTATTACTACTTATCAAAACATAACATCCACAGACTATGCCGAATAATTAGCTGCTTTTCAGTTTAACTAATGCAAAAAGTATTCCTCATCTTACATTGTTAAGATTACACTAAATTTGTAAGGTATCTTAATTCATTTAACATAAATGATTTAGATGATGATATTAAATTTACTAATAAATAGATTAAAGGGGCGAGCTCGTAATTTAGTTAGTTAGCCAATTTTTGGGCTGACACAAATCGCCTGTACTTTTCATGGGTAAGCATTAATTGGTCATGAGTTCCTTTACCAGTAATCACTCCTTGGTCTAAGAAAATGATTTGATCTGCTTTTTTAATTGTTGCTAATCTGTGAGCTATTATTACTGTAGTTCTATTTTTCATTAATTCTTCTAGTGAATTCTGTATTTTTCTCTCACTCTCACTGTCCAAACTTGCTGTTGCCTCATCCAATAATAGAATATCAGGATCTTTAATAAAGTTTCTTGCAATATCAATTCGTTGACGCTGACCTCCTGACAACTTCACTCCTTTTTCGCCAATTATTGTGCTATAACCTTTATCTAACAACATAACAAATTCATGGCAATTAGACAATTTAGAATACTTAATAATTTCATCTTCACTAATTTCTCTTTTGATTCCATAAGTAATATTATCTTTTACGGTGCCATTTATCATTGCGTTGGTTTGCATTACATATCCAATTTTATTCCGCCAATCTGATAAGTTAAATTCGTTAATCGGTATTCCTTCGAGTGATATGCTCCCATTACTTGGGGGTAATTCATACAAACGTGCAATTAAATTGAAAATAGTACTTTTACCAGAACCAGACGGTCCTACAAAAGCAGTAACCTTTCTACTTGGGATATCAAAAGTTATTTCATTCAAAATCGGTTTATCATCATATTTGAAACTTACTTCTGAAAATTTCAAATTTTGATTGCTGAAATCAATATCTAAAGCATTCTTATTGGACTCTAGCTCTTCTTTGTGCTCAAGTAGAATTTCACTTAATCTTTGGCTAGCTCCTATCGCACGCTGATAGTCTGTAAGTAACGTTGAAAAATTAGTCAAAGGGCCTGATAATTGTATGACATAGAAAATCATAGCTACTAGGGTGCCAGCAGATATTACACCCGTTGAGACTCTTATACCGCCAAATCCCAGAATAATTCCTATAGTCAGTAAAAGGATGAGGCTAGTTAAAGGTTGTATAATTGAAATGATCTTAGACTCTTTTAACCCTAATTTATATATTTCAAAAAGGTTGTTATAAGCATTTTTCAATTCTTGATTTTCTGTATTAGATATCTTTACAAGACGTATTTCTGTTAAGACACGCCCTAATAAACCACTAAAGCTTGCGACTTCGGATTGTGCTTTTTTTGAGATTTTCCTTACCATTCCGCCTAAAGGGATAATTATTGCTAAAAATATAGGCACTATAATAAGAGTTATAAGAGTCATTTGCCAATCCATTCTTAATAAAATGATAACAGAGCCTAAAATAGTGATTATAGAAGGTATTATATTGGGTAATTTTTGAGATACAAAAGTGTTGATAACATTGGTGTCGTCTGTGATACGACTCATTATTGAACCACTCTCATTATTATCAAAGAAAGAGGTTTTTAATTTGATTATATGTTCCCAGAGCATAAAACGAATTGCCATAATCATTTTTTCACCAATTTTACTGAGCAAATATAACCCAATACCACTCAAGATCGCGTTAATTAAAAACATGCATAAAAAAATTACTATAAATCTCCAATCAAAGGTGTTCTCAGAAAATTTATCAACAACCTTACCTGTAAATAGAGGTATAAACAAACCACTAATGCTGCCTATAGATGAAATAGAAATAGCAAACAAAATTAATAATAATGGAAGTTTTATTTTACATAATAAAAAGAATAAGGGGTTTTTAGGTCTCATAATAATCTCCTTTTTTACTTCGGATATCCATATTCAAAAAAATATTAGAAAAGTTTCTACCTACACTCTTAATTGAGGGAGATAAATAATTAAGAGTTAGACTCAAATACTTTTTTGATGTTCATCACAGGGAGCCACATATAATTAGTATTGTTTATAATACCTTGTATTACGAGCAACAATCCTAATGAACCGGAAAATATATCATTTGATAAACGATACCCAAAGTCTCCAGGAGTATATATTTCGACCTTTCCTTTAAAGAGGTGTAGATCTAAAGTTTTCAAATTATCAGCATTTATACCCCGGTTATAATATTTATCAATTGCATTACTAACAGCCATTATCCCGGCAGTACCTCTAAATAATCCACAATTATAAAAACACTTCGATTTCGCTATTTTGTAAATACCTTCCAATTCTTTCTCCCATAAATCCTCCTTTAAAAGTAAACTTAATTCAATTAATGCCAATCCCACTCCAGCGCTTCCACCATCTAAATAAGGGACTACTCTAGTGATATCTTCTAATTGATAAACGCCGTAATCATCGAATTTACCAGTGATCAAATCTTTTTCAATAGCTTTTTTCGATAAAATAAGCCATTTATGATTTTTAGTTCTTTTATATAAAGAAGAATAAAAAAGTGAAACACCTGACCAACCATTAATAAGACCACGAGGTATTATATCCATATCATAAGGAACGATTGAAACGTCTTTTTCTAATAATTCCTCTAGCCGGTTTGCAATTTCTATAGATTTGTTAAGATATTTGATAGAGTCTTTTTCATATGAAAGGCCTAAAAAAGCTAAACCGATTCCAGATAGTCCGGATGATAACGTTATATCACTGTTATTTTTAAAATGATTAATGCTATCAAAAAGATGTTTTGCTTTGTCATAATAACCTGATTCCCATAAACTAGTGGCTATTCCAGCCTTGCCAGTTAATAGTCCATTTTCCATCTTCAATAAATCGTTTAAAGATTGATTACCTACCCATTCGTTTAGTTTTTTATTTTGTATATTTGTTCTATTAAAGGCTAATACAGCTCCAAAACCGCCAGTTAAGATATTAAATAATCCATTTTCTAATTCATACTGTCTAATATCTCCTGGGATTACCCTTTCATCAACAAACAAATTATTTATTATATTATTTTGAAGTAACATCTTTACTTCATTTAGTGACATTTCTTTAATATGGTTATGTTCAACATTCAATAAATCTTTAGCTGGATTTGCCTGAACTTGAGAACAAATTTTTTGTATTTTATTAATTATTTTTATAGCTTCGATGCCAAAATAATTTTCAATATATTTATCATGTGCCTCTAAAATTTTTGAAGAAATATCTTGAACTGGTCCGATAGGTAAAAATAAATATCTCGATATTCTTAGTAACGCAAACCAATCCGCTTGTTTTCTCGTCATATTAGGCCCGCCAGTAAAACCAAATGTTTTTAAACCCGATGGTACACTATCATCAATAAAACTTGCAGTCTCAAAGTCGATCAATCGTATATTTTCGTCTGATGTGATAATAATATTTGAGGGCTGTAAGTCTCCTATCCCTATTCCTTGATTATGTATTTCAGTTAGAGCATCTATTAATTGATTCAAAATTTTTAATACTGTTTTTAAGTATTCTTTATTTGTTTCATTCGTATAAAAAGGATATTTTGTTGCAAGCCAAGTTCTCAGTGATGTGCCTTCAATATATTCCTCTAAAATAAAATTATGTTCCCACGCCTTAAAAAAATCATATATTTTTACAGGGTAACGCGTTCCTTCAAGTTTTTTTAAAATCATCGCTTCATTTTTTATTCTTGTAAAGGCATCAATTCCCAGACTATCTAATCCAATGTTTGGCCTTCCTTCCTTAAGGATAACTTTTTTGTCTAGTTTATCTAGGGCTAAGTAGACTCCCCCTCCATTACTATAATGAATTGCATGGATAACCTCTATATCATCTAATGGAGTAGGTTCAGCTATTTCGTTTTCTAATTTATTATCCATCTCTCTTATTGGAGCAGGTTCAGTGATAAATTTGGGTATAGAATAATGAGGACTTCTTGAGTCTTCAACTAAGTCACCAGAAGGACTTTGAATAGCAAATACCTTTTTATTATTTTCATAATAATACATACTTAAAAATGCACCATATCTAAAATATACATTACTTTCGTACCATCTTTTATCAGTTAAAATATAAGGGCCTCTAGGAAGAGTATCTAGCAGACTGCTTAATATTTCTAACAAATTTAAAAATACTTGTTCATTTGGCGGGAAAATTGTAATAAACTTACCCGCAGCAGACCTATTGCTGTATTTTGAATTTTTAATACTTAATTCCCATAAGCTTTTAACGTATTTAAAAGAGATTTTGTAATCGAATAGGACATTTGATACAATTTCTAATGTTTTTTCTGCAGAATCTATTGTAGTACTTATATGTATCTTCCAACCTTGCATTGGAAGTTTATGCTCTTTGTTTATAACATGAATCCAATGATTTTCTCTTATGGTTTTATAATTATTAGGTATATTAGAAATATACAAAGCCGATTCCCTGTTAGGGGTATCGGGCTTTGTATAAAAAGAATTGTTTGTCGAGATAAAGTATTTGAAGTATCGTAAGTCCATATTTACAACCCTCTCAAGAGATTAGTTATTGCAAAAAGCTGCACTCATGGTACTGACAGGAAGAGGAGTTAAACAAAAAGCTATACTAGCAGGTGAAATAAGTGATTGACCTTCAACAGTTCCTGTCGCTCCTGCAGTATATACTGGACCACTTTCTAAGCTCTGCAATTTCAGGATATTACTGATTTGCTTTCCTCTTGACATTTCATCCAACTCCTTTTATATTTTTTAAATAGTTTATTGTATTTACTTTTTGGGTAATACAAAGAAAAGAGAGGATGATCCCCTCTCTTTTCTTTAAGTAGGGTTGTCCATAATCATTAGTTACCACAGAAATACAAACTAACTGTACTGATCTTATCGCAGCCTAAGCTTACTGATGATTTGCCTTTTAATAGAGTAACCTCTTTATCAAGCGCTTTATGCTGAAGTGATAATAACTTTTTCATTTGTTTTACCTCCTTTAGTCTAAACAGTGAGTAATCTTTAGTTACCGCAGAAATACAAACTTACTGTACTGATCTTATCGCAGCCTAAGCTTACTGATGATCTACCTTTTAATAGAGTAACCTCTTTATCAAGTGCTTTGTGCTGAAGAGATAATAGCTTTTTCATTTGTTTCACCTCCTTTAGTCTAAACAGTGAGTAATCTTAGTTACCGCAGAAATACAAACTTACTGTACTGATCTTATCGCAGCCTAAGCTTACTGATGATTTGCCTTTTAATAGAGTAACCTCTTTATCAAGCGCTTTATGCTGAAGTGATAATAATTTTTTCATTTGTTTTACCTCCTTTAGTCTAAACAGTGAGTAATCTTTAGTTACCGCAGAAATACAAACTTACTGTACTGATCTTATCGCAGCCTAAGCTTACTGATGATCTACCTTTTAATAGAGTAACCTCTTTATCAAGTGCTTTGTGCTGAAGAGATAATAGCTTTTTCATTTGTTTCACCTCCTTTAGTCTAAACAGTGAGTAATCTTAGTTACCGCAGAAATACAAACTAACTGTACTGATCTTATCGCAGCCTAAGCTTACTGATGACTTGCCTTTTAATAGAGTAACCTCTTTATCAAGTGCTTTGTGCTGAAGAGATAATAGCTTTTTCATTTGTTTCACCTCCTTTAATGAACTTGTCTATTTCAAAGAGATTCAGATTATTGTTTTTAGGTAACGGTAACCAACTACTCCATTTATCACTATCTATATCAGAAAGAGCAAGTAGTAATCCGCTGTTTCCTGTTTGTAAGTCTAAAGATAGTCGGTAACCATACTCTCCTGGACTTAAAATTCCTTCGTGTTTCTTATACAGGAGATAATTCCCGAGTGCTTTAATGGTATATTCTAATGAGCCTGTATTTACCCCTTCACATTTCATTGCATTCGCAAGAATAATCATTCCTCCCACACCTCGAAAGATGCCACTTGCAAATGTGCTATATAAGTCTGTAACATTAGTTAGTTTTTTGAATAGTTCAGTATTACTTTCTGTCATAAAATCAGGAAGATTTTTATTGAATTCAAGCATAATTAATGCAATCCCAGCTGCACCTTCACCAAGATATGGTATCAACCTTTTATAGCCCAATGAATATTCTTTTATTTGTGCTAATTCTAATTTAGAATCAATTTCAATGTTTTTGCTTATTTCTTTATTGAAAATTTCGCTAGCCAGCTTTATTAAGTCATTGTCATTTGTCGCCTTGCCTAACATTAGAATATACAAGCTGATTCCAGACCAGCCATTTAACAAGCCATACGGCATTGCATAAGGATCCCTTACAGTGATGGAGCAGTCTTCTTTATAGGCATCTATTATTCTATTTCCTATTTTTATAGAGCGATCTAGAAAGCCTTTTTTCTGAGTAATGCTATAAAAGGCAAGGTAGTTTAATCCAATTCCCGATAATCCGGAAAACAGTGTTAAATCTGAATCTTCAGTATCTGGCAAAGGCATTGTCTCTAACAGTTTAATTGCTTCTTCTTTATATCCAATATCGTATAAAACGGACAATATGCCTGAGATACCATTAAATAAACCGAGCGGGAAATTTTTATATGTTTCCGTGTCTAAATTCAATATTGTCTCCAATACATGATCAACCCATTGATAAACTGAATCGGATAGAGTCCCTGTTCTATCCAAGGCCATTATTCCACCAAATCCTCCATTAGCGATTGATAGACTGCCCATTTTTTCAATGAATTGCCTGATATCTCCGGATATTAAACTTTCTGACTTAGGTTTTAAATGACTCATAATTCCAGCTCGCAAACCTTCAGTTATCTCATTAACATTCTTGTAGTTTATTTTCATTGGTGGAATTGTTAAAGTAGCAGCTTCACTTAATTTCTTGATGGTTGGTAATGTCTTCTCTTGAATTTCTTGAATTTTATTTAAAACTGCATCCCCAAAATTCTCTCCAATCCATTTATCTTGATTTATTTCAATATCAATTGACAGATCAGATAAATTTTCTATCGGTAAAAATAAAAACCTGCAAATTCTAAGTAATGCATACCAATCTGCTTGCTCAAAAGTTTCTGCTTGATCCGTAACGTAACCAGGAGTCATTAAGGCGGGGGTGTATTTGCTTTCGGGAGTTACAGCAGTTTCTAGGTCTATTAATTTGATTGAGTAATCCTCTAATACCAATACATTATTTGGCTGTAAATCTCCGAGTGCAATCTTACTTCTATGAAGATCTTTTAAAGCATCAATCAACTGATCTATCACATGCATCATGCGTTCCATATAAATATCTTTATCTTCTTTATATGAAAACGGAAAGTTTTGAGATACATATTCCATAAGAGAAATTCCTGATACATGTTCTTCAATCAAATAGTTATTTTCCCAAATCTCAAAGTAATCGTAAAAATCAACTATGTAAGGCTTCTCACTTAATTGCTTTATTGTTTCAGCCTCTTTATAAATTCGTTTAAAACCATCTAGTTTCAACCGATCCAAACCTGAACCAAGTCTTCCTTCTTTCATAACAAACGTTTTCCCGTTTTTTTCAACTTTATATACTCCACCACCATTGCTAAAATGCAGTGCAGAAATAACATTGTATGAATCAAACTTCGATGTGTCTTCTTTATCAAGTTCTGCATCAACTTTTTTAGTCATGATTTGTATTTCAACAGGTTCTTCAACAAAGTCAGGAACTTCATAATATGGAGCACGGACATCTGGAATTAATGTGCCATCAGGTCGCTGAATTGCTGGAACATTTTGTCCATCTTTATTCACATACATAGATACAAATGCTCCATAACGAAAGAAGACATTTGAATACTTCCAGCGTTTATCATTCAATATATAAGGACCTTTTTTTAAAGCTTTAGTCAGATTATCTAAATCTGAAAGTAATGTTAGAAAAGTCTTGTTATCGTAAGGATAGATTGTAATGAATTTACCCGAAGATGCTCTGTCTCCGTTTTTAGAGTTTTTGAATAATAATTGCCTTTCATTAGGAACAAATTTAAAGGATATTTCATTTTCAATGAGATATGGAAGGACAATATCTAAAGTCTTTTGTGCCTCATCAATATCTGTAGTGATATGTATTTTCCATCCTTGTTTGGGCATCTTTTTCTTTGTGTTAATACAATAACTCCAATTAATATCCGTGTTTTGTTTCCACTCTTCAGAATTTAAGTTTGGGATACGATAATTGTTTACTATTTTATTCGGTGTTACCAATTCATAAAATAAATTGCCTGGGCTCAAAAACTCAACATATCTTAAATCCATCAAAATCCCTCACTTTAGGCTAGAATAATTTTTTCTTGCATCTCACTTGTCAATAACTTGTTTAGTATTCTTTCTGTATCTTTAGTCCAAATAGACGCCCAAACCTTATTTTTGAAACTTTTAATTCTTGCAGATGTAACACCAATCTGGAATTTTTCATTATCACTTTCAAAAAACCAAGGACCGCCAGATATCCCATGTTTAAGTTTGGATCTCATTCCAATAAGCTGCTCTTCTTTAAAAAGAGTTAAATCTAAATCTCCTTTAGAGTATTTCTTCTGAGATTTAAAAAATGAAATTGGGTAGCCTGCTAATGTAACCGCTTTATTATGCTCTTCTATCATCCCACTTAAATCAAAGTTAGGAATAAAAGCAACATTCCTCATGCTTTCAGGCAATTTAATCCATCCAAAAGCATAGTCATAAGTTAACCTATGAGTACTAATCCATTTTTCAGGTATTACTATATTTAGTACATCATATGATTCTTTCATTCCACAGTTCTCTACTTCTATTGATATGTTTTTAGCTATTTCATTACTGCCTACATCGTATAGGCAATGAGCTGCAGTAGCAACAAAGAATTCATCTTTGTATATGATAATAGATGCGCTACCTAATGAATTCACTTTTGATTTTCCTAATTGAAAACTAAGTTTACATATATTATCCATGACTCATTACCTTTCTATTTCTTTTTTTTCTTTTTTAGGCAATTTAAGTTATTTATATTGTAATACCCTATGGGAAATATTACAATGGAGAAAAGTGAAAATTTTCACTTTTTTTACAAAATCATAATCAAAAAGGAGGTGTTATAATGTCTGATAAAATTTTGTCACTTCAAAAATTATCAACGAAAAAAAGTGACAGCCCTGATAAAAAGTCAGTTCTCAGTATTTTTATTTGTGAGGGTGGTCAAGGCAGCTCAGTAAGTCTATACGCTTGTACTTCCATAGGTGGTTTTTAATGAAGATTTCCATTAGGTTTTTACTATTTCACAATCTAATGAATAAACTGGAGGTATAGCATTATGAAAAAAGTTCTTTCACTTCAGAAACTTTATGACACCGATATACCTAAGAGTAATAAAATTCAATCCAATGTGAGTATTGGCTGTTTAGGCAGAAGTAACATAAGTTTGTTTATTTGTTAATTTATAGTGAAGTTTATATCATCTTGCTGTCCTTAAAATTTTTAAGGGCAGCTTCTTTATAGCCCTTTTTATTTAGGTTATATCGTACAAATTAGATCAGAGGTTTGGAGGCGTACCAAAGTAGCCGTAGTTAACCAAGGTGTATGAATATGGAGCAGAAAAGTGAATTGCTACCATATGCAGGGGTTAATGGTATAGGTTTTACTCTGTGCAATCTATTCAAAAGAAAAAAAGAGAGCAAAGTACAGCTTCATTAATTCATCAGTTGAAATAAAATAACCTGCTCATCTAACCAGGTTATTGGGAACGCGACTGATAGAAGGTAGAGTTACGAGAATGGTGTCCGTTTAAGGAAGTTATAGAGGAAGATCGCCCATTCTTTTTATCAATATTGGACTAAGAATATCTAGTTTAGGGGGATAGAAAGCTAAATAAACAAGTACGGGTGGAAAACGCAAAAGATCTCCCCACAAAAAGATTTTAAACTTTACACAATCACCTTTGAATCTTTTTAGAGTTTGTATAGACTTTCTCTAATTTTAGTGACCTTATATGGACGACAATCGCATCGTAACTTGGAACCATTCTATATAGCTCATTGACATATATTTGCATCATGTATTTTCCTAGTACTCAGTAATTAAGATAATCTCTTTTTTCATAATTACCTATCAAATGAATAGATGTTTTCCTATTCGTTCCCTTCACATTCTCTCTTTAATAAACAAGTCCCTCTTTGCTATTCACATGATTTTATAGTAGCGGTTCTTAAATTGAGAAGGAGTTTAACCAACCTGACTTCACAGCTAAAGTATTCCCATGTCAAATTGTTAATTGATCAAAGAGAAGATTATATCACAATAAAAGAACGACTTGGACATGCTCCCATCAGAACAACAACTGATTTTTCTTGCATCTCTTTTCCAATAAACAAAAAGAAACTGCTGATAAGCTGGATGCATTATTCTAACAAGTGGGTAAAAAGGAGTAAACCTTAAAATTATAAGAGAGCATAAAAAAATACCAAAGGTCTACAACCCTTGGTATCATTGATGCGGCCGAGAGGACTTGAACCTCCACGGGTTATTCACCCACTAGGCCCTCAACCTAGCGCGTCTGCCATTCCGCCACGACCGCGTGATCATTAAATTGTGTTTGTGCTGGTTTAGTAGGCTCTTAACCTAGTAAAACCGATTTGCGTGCACTTTGTAAATAAAGTGCGGGTGAAGGGACTCGAACCCCCACGTCGTAAGACACTAGATCCTAAGTCTAGCGCGTCTGCCAATTCCGCCACACCCGCAAAAAGACAAATGGTGAGCCATGAAGGACTCGAACCTTCGACCCTCTGATTAAAAGTCAGATGCTCTACCAACTGAGCTAATGGCTCTTACTATTAGATTTCAAAAATAAAAATGGCTGGGCTAGCTGGATTCGAACCAACGCATGACGGAGTCAAAGTCCGTTGCCTTACCGCTTGGCTATAGCCCAACGAAATGGAATGACCCGTACGGGATTCGAACCCGTGTTACCGCCGTGAAAGGGCGGTGTCTTAACCGCTTGACCAACGGGCCGATGGTTGAGAACTTATATCGAAATCTTATGGCGGAGAAGGAGGGATTTGAACCCTCGCGCCGCTTACGCGACCTACACCCTTAGCAGGGGCGCCTCTTCAGCCACTTGAGTACTTCTCCAATATGGCTCCACAGGCAGGATTCGAACCTGCGACCGATCGGTTAACAGCCGATAGCTCTACCACTGAGCTACTGTGGAATAATGAGACAAGACTTATTATATCAGCCTTAATTTGCAGTGTCAAGAGGTAAATGTTTTTATTTATCTCTCGTGACGACTTTTATAATGTAACATAGGCTTGCCATATTCGTCAACCTTTTTCACGAAAAAATTCTTTTTATTTTTCCGCGGCATTTTCCGCATCTGTATCTGTCAGGGTTCATGGCGCGCTTCTTTATATACTGTTGGCCGCAGGCCGTACAGATATACATATAAGTTTTTTTGTTTTCCTCTTTTTTCTTAAGGGGTGTACAGAACCTCGGCGCGTTGACCTGCTGCAATAGCATTCTAAAATCTCTGTCTCTGTGCTTGTACCCTTTTCCTTCAAGGTGGAGATGATAATGGCAGAGCTCGTGCTTGATGATGCCGATCAGCTCCTCCCTGCCGTGTTCAATCAGATATTTTCTGTTCAATTCAATGTTATGAGAGGTTAACAGGTACCTTCCGCCCGTGGTTTTAAGCCTGTCATTAAAAAGCGCCTGATGGCGGAACGGCTTTTTAAAATATGTTTTAGAAATATCCTCTGTCAGCTTTTGAAGCTCTATATTATCCATGGTGCACCTCACTTAAAAAACATTGAACGGGACAATTCACCGTTCGCATACAATATGGTAATCACCGTCCCTCTTATGATAAAAGCTGAGGAGGAATGAGCCTATGCCAAATTGGCTTAAAAAGCAGATGCAAAAAGCGTTCCTTGAAAAAGATAATTACCAAATTAAACTGCTGAATCAATGCTGGTATTTCTATAGGAAAAAACACTGCTCGTAAGCAGTGCTTTTATTTTACCATAGACAGCGATACTCTGCCTTTTTGTACATCTACGCCGTCAACCCAAACTGTCACGATATCGCCCACAGATACGACATCAAGAGGATGCTTGACGAATTGATTGCTCAGTTTTGAGATATGCACAAGCCCGTCTTGTTTGACTCCGATATCAACAAACGCTCCGAAGTCCACTACATTGCGCACGGTGCCCTGCAGTTCCATTCCCTCTTTCAAATCTTCCAGCTGAAGGACGTCTGTTTTCAGCAAAGGCTTAGGCACCTCATCGCGCGGATCGCGTTCCGGCCTTGTCAGCTGTTCACAAATGTCTTTCAGAGTGATTTCGCCGATTCCCAGCTCTTTTGCCGTTTCAGAAAGCGCCAGCTGATTGATTTTGTCCTTCAATTCCGCCGTGCCGATATGTTCTGTTGAAAGTCCGAGTTTTTTCAAAAGCGCTTTTGTTTCTTTATAGCTTTCCGGGTGGATGCCTGTTCTATCCAAAGGCTCTGTCCCTTCCTGCACTCTTAAGAAACCGATACATTGCTCATAGGTTTTCGCACCGAGCCTTGGGATGTCCTTCAGTTCCTTTCGATTTGAAAACTTTCCGATTTCCTCACGTTTTTTGACAACGTTGCCTGCTACAGACTTCGATAATCCAGCTACATATTGAAGCAGCGCGGCGGAGGCTGTGTTGACGTTTACTCCCACCTGGTTTACGACAGTTTCGACGACAAACCGCAGAGATTCATTTAAGCGTTTTTGGCTGACGTCATGCTGATACTGTCCGACACCAACAGACTTCGGATCGATCTTAACGAGCTCCGCGAGCGGGTCTTGAAGTCTTCGCGCAATAGACACGGCACTGCGCTCTTCAACCTTAAGGTCAGGGAATTCTTCTCTGGCAAGCTCTGAAGCCGAATAGACGCTTGCTCCCGCTTCATTGACGATCACATAATAAATTTTGCGCGGCATGTCTTTGAGTACATTGACGATGAATTGCTCTGTTTCTCTGGATGCTGTGCCGTTTCCGATCGCCACCATCTCGACTTGATACTGCTCAAGAATCTTTTTCACTTTTTCATGGGCTTCTTTTGTTTTGTTGACTGGCGCATGCGGATAGATCACATCAATTTTCAAGACTTTTCCGGTCTCATCTGACACAGCGAGCTTACAGCCAGTTCGAAAGGCTGGGTCAACACCGAGAACGGTTTTGCCTTTCATTGGCGGCTGCAAAAGAAGCTTTCTCAAGTTCTCTGAGAAAATATGAATCGCCTGTTCATCAGCTTTTTCTGAGAGCTCTTTCCTGATTTCACGCTCGATTGCCGGCTGGATCAGCCTTTTATAGCTGTCTTCAATTGTCTCCTGCAAAATCTCTCTTACGGATGTTGAGCGATTTTTGATGATTTGTTTTTCTAAATACGCCTTAATGTGATCCGCAGGCGGTTCAATCGCTACCTTTAAAATGTCTTCTTTTTCGCCGCGGTTCATTGCCAGCACCCTATGCGGAACAACTTTTGCAATTGGCTCTTCATACTCGTAATACATTTCATACACATTTTTCTCATCGGTGTCTGCCGACTTTCCGGCTGCAGACTTAATGGTTCCTCTTTTGAAGGTTTCCTGGCGAATCCACTTTCTGAAGGTCGGCTCGTCTGAGATTTGTTCCGCAATAATGTGCTTGGCGCCTTCAATCGCTTCTTCTCGTGTGAACACTTCTTTTTCTTCGCTGATGTATTGGTCTGCAGTTGCTGCCAGACGATCATCTTGGGGAAGTGTCAGGATATAGTCGGCAAGCGGCTCAAGGCCTTTGCTTTTGGCGACTGTCGCCTTTGTTTTACGCTTTTGCTTATAAGGGCGGTAAAGGTCTTCCACTTCCTGAAGCTTCACCGATTGCTCGATTTTACGTTTTAGATCATCTGTCAGTTTATCCTGCTCTGCAATCAGCCTGATGACTTCTTCTTTTCGCTGATTCAGGTTTTGTATGTATTGCCAGCGTTCAGAAATCGTCTGAATCTGAACCTCATCCATTGAACCCGTCTGCTCTTTTCGATACCGGGCAATAAACGGGACTGTATTGCCGTCCTCAAGCAGGCGGATGACACTTTCAACGTGTTTTTGTGATAAACCTATTTCTTTCGCAATTTGCTGTTTTAAAAGGGCTGACGTTTCCATGTAACCAAAGCCTCCAATTTTGTCGTTCTTTCTCTAGTGTATCAAAAACCGAAAAAAACACATAAAAAAAAGAAGCCGGTATTCCAGCTTCTTCTTGTTCTTATTCTCTTAGGACAGCTGTCCAAGAATATAGGTCAGGTCATCTTTTCTCGATGTCGTATACATTTTCAGCGAATTCGATATTTCTTCTACCGATTGGCCTTTTTTCAAATGGGAGCGGATATCAGGTACGTTGAGTCCATCTGTATGTATAATGAACTTTGAACCCTTTTCATAGGTGGCGGTGTGCGTTTTGTATTTTTGCGGCTTGCCTGATAAATAGCCCGAAATCGGCAGAGGATAAAAGCTTTCACCAGACGGGGAATGCAGAATAAACCGTACATTTCCGACAGAGCAGTACGTAAACTGCCTTTGCTCAAAATTGATTTTCAGGATAGATGCTGTAGCGCCTCTTTTGTTTTTCATCGCCTGATTACAGCGTTCGATAATGCTTTCTACGTCTTCATTCGCATAGTTTTCCACTAAGTCTTTGATGGCTGCAGAGGATTCGTTAGCAAGTGATCCACTTCCCAGTCCGTCAGCAACCGCGCAAATTAACTCCTTATCATCAGCTTTCATAAAAAAGCTGTCACCGCAAATTGATTTCCCTTCTTTATTCAGTTGATATACTAGAGTTTGAATATGCTCGTTTTCTTCAACCTGGATCATTACATTAACTCCATCGAGGGATCTTCAATCAAGGCCTCTCTGAGCTTCTTCACAGCTTTGCGTTGCAAGCGCGAGACGTGCATTTGAGATATACCGAGAATGTCCCCAGTTTCTTTTTGGCTTTTGTTTTGAATATACGTAAGGTCTATGATTTGTTTTTCACGATCTGAAAGGACATGAAGCACGCTTTGCAGCATCAATTGCTGGTTGACCCGCTCATATCCGTCCTCCTGTGATCCGACGATATCAAGAATCGTGACGGTGCTTCCGTCCGAATCCGCTTCAATGCTGTGGTCAACGGATAAAGCTTGATAGCTTTTGCCCATTTCCATCGTTTCAAGAACCTCTTCTTCAGAAACATCGAGGAATTCGGCAATCTCTTCGACTTTCGGCGATCTTTGTGTTTCAGTGGTCAGCTGATCAACCGCCATTTTGATTCTTGGACCCAGTTCTTTAATTCGTCTCGGCACATGAACGCTCCATGTTTTATCTCTGAGGAAACGTTTAATTTCACCGATGATTGTCGGAATTGCAAAAGCTTCAAACGATTTGCCGACAACAGGATCGTATCGCTTAATCGCGCCTAGAAGCCCGATCATGCCGACCTGGCGGAGATCCTCGTGGAAGCTTTTGCCTTTTGAGTATTTTTTCGCAAGCATGTCAACCAGATTTGTATACACCCGCACAAGCGTTTCCTGCGCCTGTTCATCTTGCTTTGTTTGGTAATCGCTTATGAGCCGATCGACTTCATCTTTAGTTAGTTTCGTAGTTTTTGATGGTTGTGTCATGATCAACTCGCTCCCCATTTAAATACTTTGTCATCGCTACGGTGACGCCGGAGTGGTTTTGCACTCTGACTTCATCCATGAGCGTTTCCATTAAATATAGACCGAGCCCTCCTTCTGATAATTGATCAACTGTGTGCGAAGGTGTGTACGGCCCTAGATCCTGCTGCTTTTGATCAAAGTCAAAGCTGTCTCCTTCATCCGCCACAATAATCTCTAAACGGTCTTCAAACACACCGAATCGTATTGACACTTCCCCAGTTTTATCTTCTTTGTAAGCGTGCTGAACCGCATTTGTGCACGCTTCACTGACTGCGATTTTCAAATCTTCAATTTCATCGTACGTATAGCCCATTCTGCTTGCGACCCCTGATAGCGTCAGTCTTATAATTCCAACATATTCAGGTTGGGCCGGCACTTTCATTTCGATGTAATCAACATTATTCTTCATTGCACTCCACCTTCTGACTTTGCAGAAATATCAATGATGTCCTTCAAGCCTGTAATGTCAAACAGTCGGATCAGCCGGTCAGAAAGATTTTCAAGTTTCAGCGAACCGCCTTGTTTTTTCACCATTTTAAAGGTCCCTACAAAAACGCCCAATCCGGTACTGTCCATGTAGCTGACATCTTTCAGGCAAATTCTTAAGTCAGCTCCTTGTTCTGCCAGAGGAACGAGCTTCTCTCTGAGCACCGGGGCTGAGTAGACATCAATTTCTCCTGCAATGTTTACTTGTATATCATTCTCGTTTTGCTTCACATCAACATTTATATTCATTCGTATCACCTCAAATTTTCCTTCAAATCACTAATCACTAGTTGCTTTATACCCTCGTCTGGCAGACGTTAAACCTTTCTCCGCAAAACAATTAACGTAAAATCATCGTGAAGCTGAAAATCCTGCAATTTGAGGAGGCTGTCATAAATGTTTTTGACCATTTCCTGCGCGGAGGAACACATATGTTCCTCAATGAGCTTCTGCAGATCAGGACGCTCCAAGAAACCGTTTTCCGTTCTGCATTCTGTGACGCCATCAGAAAATAAAACAATCATATCGCCCTTTTCCAGATGCTGATCGAATTGTTTGTAGTCATAGTCCTGCGAGATGCCGAGAACGAGTCCTTTGGCCTCTAAATCGTAAAACGTGTTGTCTTTTTGAGAATAATAGAATCCCGGTTCATGTCCCGCTGAAGCATATGTAAATTGATGCTTGTCCATATTGTAATTCGCATAAAACATCGTAATAAACATACTGGCATCAACGTTTTGTTCAACAACACGATTCAAATTTTTCAGCACTTGAGAAGGGTGTATGCCCGTTTCCGGCAAAGAGTCCATCGCGTATTTAATCATGGACATGCATAAAGCCGCTGGAATGCCTTTTCCGATCACGTCCGCGATTGCGATATTGATGGATTCCTTGTCTTTGACAAAGTGGTAGTAATCACCGCTCATCTGTTTAGCGGGAACACTGATGGCGCCGATATCCAGCGCTTCCTCCTGAGGAACTTTAGTTCCGAGCAGCGTCTGCTGGACATTTGCCGCGATTTCAATTTCTGATTTGATTTCCTGCTGTATCCCTCTAAGGGTTTGATGCTCCTGATAAGCCATTCCATAGCCAATCATGACTTCTATTAAAAAATCCAGCGAATGAAACACATCTTCCGGGAGACTTGGATACAGCTCCTTCAGCACTTTTCTGTGAATGCTGATGATTTCTTCCGGAGGAATTTGGTGCTCGATTGTTTTTCGGCTGAATTTTTGGGCTTGATATAAAGATGTTTCTGTTAATTCGGCTATATATCGACTAAGCAGCTGATGATACCGCTGCTCAATAACCTCCCTAAAATCCACGTTCTTACCTCCTACCGAAGCCATTTGATGGCTTGTATCTCTGTTCCTTCCCCCGCTACGGAATTTAAGCTGAATTCATCCATCAGCCTTTTGACCCCGGGAAGTCCCGCACCAAGTCCTCCAGACGTTGAAAACCCGTCTTCCATGACTTTTCGGATATCAGGAATTCCCGGCCCTTGGTCTTCCGCTATAATTTTCAGGCCTTTTTTTCCTCTGTCTGCGACCTGTTCAATTCCAATCTGCCCTTTGCCGGCATATAAATAAATATTCCTGGCTAATTCTGAAATAGCCGTTGTAATTCTAGCCTGGTCTACCGTGCCGAAACCCAGTTCTTTCGCAACGTT
Source organism: Bacillus sp. FSL R5-0576 (assembly GCF_038004765.1). Classification (NCBI taxonomy): domain Bacteria; kingdom Bacillati; phylum Bacillota; class Bacilli; order Caryophanales; family Bacillaceae; genus Bacillus; species Bacillus sp. FSL R5-0576. Next base: position 415,136 of record NZ_JBBORU010000001.1, on the reverse strand, counting down.
TCGTCCCAACTGTCTGGCGGCCACAATATCCCATTCTGTCATGATTCTTACACAGGATTGGTCGTTCATTCGCTATTCCCCCAATTCCCGCTTCAATGTCTCAAGCCCCTGCTCTAAGTCGAGCGCAGTTTCGATTTCCTCAAGTGCGATTCCAAGTTCAATCAGCGTCACTGCCACAGCAGGCTGAATGCCGGTCAAGACGACTTTAGCCCCCATTAACTTAGACATTGTAATGACGTCGCCCAGCACTTTCGCGATAAATGAATCAATCATATCCACAGATGTCAGGTCAATGACGACTCCGTTAGCACCTGTTTCGTATATTTTATTTAATAAGTCTTCTTGAAAGGTTAATGCTGTTTGGTCATCAAGTTCCCACTGAATGGACACTAATAAGCAATTATACAGTTTCAAGATCGGGATTTTCGGATGTCTCAAAATGTTATTCCCCCAATGAAACGATTTTTCGATCCGTCATTTCCAATGCTGTTTGAATTCCTTTTTGCAGGGTATTCTTAGTTATAACTTGGGATAAATCAATCCCCAAATTGACGATGGTTTGAGCAATTTCCGGGCGGATTCCGGCCAGCAGGCATTTTGCTCCGACAAGCCTTACTGCTTCTGATGCCTGAATAATATGATGGGCAACCATCGTATCGACGACAGGGACACCTGTAATGTCAATCAGCACGACTTGGGAACGGTGTTTGACAACGCCATTAAGAAGATTTTCCATAATTCGTTTCGCGCGTTCAGTATCAATTGTTCCGACAAGAGGCATCACAGTGATATTTTCAAACACCGGGATAAGCGGCGCAGACAGCTCTTGCAGCGCGATTTTTTGCAGGGATACTGTTTTTTCCCATGAGATTGAGTATTGATTAAAAATTTCTGTGTTAATCGGGCTGAAAAAGCGATCAATCTGCCAGATTAATTCCGTGCTCTCTTGATCTGGCAATCTCTTATCATTCATTTTCGTGTAGAGACGCTTCCAGAATTCAGCAAGTGCAGTAGCCAAAAACTTCATAGACAGTCCGATTTGGACCGCTCGAAGCGCCAGTTCGCTGATTTGGCTTTCAGCAGCGTTTTCGTCCTTAACAGACAGCAGCAGAATGTCGATATATTCTTTAGATATATTTTCATACACTTGGTCAGTCAGCTGATAGGATTCTTGCTCGCTTAATTCTTTTAGTGTGTCAGTCCACAGTTGGAGCAGTTCATTTTGATTTTCGGCAATGAACTGGTATACAGTCTGATTCGACATCAAATTCGCTTACCTCCCAATAAAAAACAACATATTTTTTCGTTATTTCACTATTATATCGTTTATGTTTTTTGAAAACAAAAAAAGTTGCTCTATTTGAGCAACCTGCAAATATGTCTAAAAATCAATGAGTGCCAAACTGATTTGTAAGGCTTCATCAACCTTATCCATCATTTCATCATCCAGATGAGTAATCTTATCCGTTAACCTTTGCTTGTCAATCGTCCGAATTTGCTCCAGCAAAATAACGGAATCTCTTTCAAAACCGTAGCGTTTTGCATCGATTTCGACGTGGGTTGGTAATTTCGCTTTCTGTATTTGTGCTGTTATGGCTGCAACAATAGCAGTTGGGCTGAAGCGATTTCCGATGTCATTTTGGATCACTAAAACCGGGCGCACCCCGCCTTGCTCTGAGCCAACAACAGGAGATAAATCAGCAAAATAAACATCGCCGCGTTTCACAATCAAATGATTATCCTCCGCTGACTAAGCGCTCAACTGTCGTTTCAGCCTCGCACTCCGCAAAGTGAGCCTCAGAAGAAATATTCAGGTTGATTTTCGCCATTTCCATATAGCCGCGTCTCATCAAATCACGGTTGTGACGAGTTGTTCGTTCGCTGACATACGCTCTCACTGCTTGTGATATCAGTTCGTTTCTGCTTCGTTTCTCCCGCATCGCTACACCATCCAATTCAGCTACTAGGTTTTCGGGCAAGCTGATTTTCATTTCGGTTCTTGCGCTGGATTCAGACAAAAAACATACACCTCCACCAAACTTACGGATACGACTCTTTTATCCATCCAGTGATAATGATACCATTATTCACTCTTCAAGCAAAGCTGTTTTATGAATTCTCCATTTAGGTAAGTTAATTGCTTGTATTTACCTGCAATAAAGGATTTCTTACTTCCATTATACTCCCATTTTCCAAAAACATACGGGGAACACGGGAACTTATTGTACAGGCCACCTCATAGTTAATGGTTTCGAGCCTTCCTGCAATCTCATCCATGGAAATATATTCATCCCCCTGCCGGCCTATTAATGTGACTTTTGTGCCCGGCGGATATTCCTGATCCAGCTCCACCATAAATTGGTCCATGCAAATTCTGCCGGCAATTTTCAAGCGTTTTCCCTTCACAAGGATGTCAGTCCCTTTCAATTGTCGGAGCCAGCCGTCCGCATAGCCTACAGGCACCGTCCCGATCCATGTGTCTTTTTCTGCTGTGTACTCGGCTCCGTAGCTGACGCTCTCGCCTTTTCTGATCAGTTTGACATGTGACAGCGTCGAATGCAGGGTAAATGCCGGACGCAGCTGAAACGGTATCTCGTCCGAAATGTCAGCAGACGGGCGAAGGCCATACATGCCGATGCCGAATCTGACTGCATTAAAAAAGCCTTTTTTCAGCCGGAGTCCGGCGGCGCTGTTCGCGCAGTGGACCATCAGATTCTTTAACGGCAGCGGAGCAATCAGCTCTTTAAAACGCTCAAACTGCATTAAGAAATAGCCTCTTTCTTTTTCATCCGCTGTCGCAAAATGGGTAAATACCCCTTTGCACTTTAAACGAGGGTTGCGGTCAAGAATGGCCATCACGTTCTGAACTTCTTCCTCTGTTTTTACACCAAGCCTGTTCATCCCCGTATCGACCTTCAGATGAAAATGAAGAGAACCTTTTTTCGTGTGGCGGGCTGCCTCCTGAAGCCATTCAACAGAATAACCCGTTAAGGTCACGTCATACTCGGCAGCGATTGCCACATACTCCGGGGGAACCGCGCCAAGCACCAATATAGGTGCCTTCAAGCCCTTTTTGCGCAGTGAAATCGCTTCATCCAAAATGGCCACCGCCAAGCATGAAGCACCTGCGTCAAGAGCAGCCTTTGCTGTTTCTGCATCACCATGCCCGTAGGCGTTTGCTTTCACAACTGCCATCAGGTGGACATGTTCACCGATATGTTTTTTCATATTGCTGACATTTTCCTTTATCGCGGACAAGTCAATTTCCGCCCACGTATCTCTGTAAAAAGGTTTTGTGCTCATTACGACACTTCCTAGCTTTTATTCAATATCATTTACATATCATACTAAAATTAAAGGCTAAAGGGAAACGATGTCTAACGAAAAAAAGGCCAAATCATGTTTGGCCTTTGGCGGTTATTTCGATGATTGTCCCTGCATGCTTTTCGCTACTGTCACCATTTCCTCTTTAGAAAGATCTTTAGAAGAGAGAAGGTAATCTACGCCGTCATATGTCCATGATAATGATGCATCCGACAGGGCGCCGATGGTGTAGCCGAGATTTACCGGTTCGCCGTTCAGCGTAACGGAGGAGGAAGCCTTGGCAATCTGGGCTTTTTCCTGAATTAACGTAAATGATTTTTCTCCTCCGTACGTCATGATGATGCGCTTCCCGTCTTCAGTAGATATATCTTTTTCTTCAAGCAGCTTGACGCCAAGCGGCAGTTCCAGCGGCGTTTTGACCGCAAATGTATCGGAAGGCTTCGCGCTTGTGGCGACATCCATTTGAGAAAGGGTCATATTTTTCTTTTCATCAAATGATTCTTTATCAAATTGTTTATTAAATTCAAAGCTGCTGAATTCTACTTTGACCATCACTTTCCGGTCGGTATCCATCACTTTGACAGATGACGGGCTCATATCTTTTTTGTTAAATGTGATTTCTTGCGTCGGCAGCATTTTGTTATGCTGATAGTTTGTTTTTGTTTCGAATACGTATTTCTTTTCTTTCGCTGTGAAAACTGCATCCGAATCGTTTTGAACATCCTTTACGAGCGATTCAAACAGATAAACCTGGCTGCTGTTGTTTGGCCAATCGCTTTGAAATCTGAAGCTCTTATTTAAAGACGGCGTGAGAACGAATACTCCGTTTTCATTTCGTAAAATGACTTGATTTTGGTCCTTTTTCGGATTTTCTAAATAAACCCTGTACAGAGACGGCTTTTTGTGCCAGATTTCCACATTGTATACTTGAGGCTCACTCCCTGTCTCGATGGTCATTTTCGCTTTTGCTTTGTACGAGGTGTATTCTTTCGCCTTTTCATCTAACCCGGCCACAATATCTTGCTGTGTTTTTTGCCCGCAGGCAGAAAGAATAAGAACAGCAAGCAGTCCCGTTAAAAGCAAAACAAAGCTTTTTCTCACCTTTTTCAACCCCTTTTTCTCAATTGATGTAAAAGGAAGAAATCGCTTGTTTGACTTTAACGGTACGCTCGGTACACGTTTAGGCAGAACAGATGCGTACCATAAAAGCCTCAAACAACTTGTCTCCCTTAATGCACTATCAAATATATGAGTGGGGTTTCCCTAATATGCAGACTAGCTTGACAACCTTTCAATCACAACCTGCGCGGCAGCGTATTCTTTTGTATGAGTGATCGATACGTGAACGGCAGCCTGGCTCAGTTTCGTGCAAATGATATAGGGCTTGCCATTTTGGTCTTTCCTAATTTCAATGTCCTGAAAGCTGAGCTGCCTCCCAATGCCGGTGCCAAATGCTTTCGAGAAAGCTTCTTTTGCCGCGAATCTGCCCGCGAGAAATTCGATTTTTCTTTTCTCAGAAAGCTCATGGTATTGGTCAAGCTCGCTTCGCGTCAAAATCCGCTCGGCAAACCTTTTCTGGCGTCCAGCCATAGAGGCGATCCGTTTAAGCTCGGTAATGTCCAGCCCAATGCCGTAAATCATGTATGATAACCTCCTTTGCGTACGTACTATTTAAATGGTTTGTCTCATAAACGTGTTACTATAGATATACCAAAATGAAGAAAAGGGGCTCGGAATGTTTATACGGACTGAAAATTTTCAAACGTTTATCAGGCTTTACCCCGTTGTCACCTTTATATTGGCTTTGCAAGCTGTTCTCTGGCTGTTTTTTTCACTTCCTGCCCATTCAGTCGTGTTATGGAGGGATACCGTCACAGGCTATAATCTAGGTGTCGCAAACGGTGAATGGTGGCGGCTGATCACACCAATTTTGCTGCACGCCGGTTTCACACATCTGCTGTTTAATTCCATGTCCATCTTTTTATTTGCCCCGGCTTTGGAACGCATGCTGGGAAAAGCGCGTTTCCTTCTTGTATACGCCGGCTCCGGCATCATCGGCAATATCGGCACTTATATTACAGAGCCGCTTGATTACGTGCATGTCGGTGCTTCAGGCGCAATTTTCGGGCTATTCGGCGTGTACCTGTTTATGGTTCTTTTTCGCAATGAGCTAATAGGGCAGGAGCATTCCAAAATGATCATCACACTGCTCGCATTTGCCGTTCTCATGTCGTTTATCAACTCCAATATTAACATGATGGCCCATCTGTTTGGACTATGCGGCGGGCTTCTTCTTTCGTTTTTATGCGTGCAAAAAAAAGAGCGGCGGTATTAACCGTCGCTTCAGATTGTTGACAAAATCCTAAAATGGTTTTCATTTTAGGATTTTGTCATCTTTTCAGCGTGATTGAAAACCCTTGAAGTCTAGGAAGGACGAGCATAGGAGCGGAGCGAATGTTCTCATTCGTGAGCACCGAAGCGCAGTCCTGACAACGAATGCGAGGGTTTGCCGACACGCTGGAGCGGCGGTATTAACCGTCCGCTTTTTCATATGAGTACCAGTTTAAAATGAAGGCTGCATCCTCTTCACCTACATCCCTCACCGTTAATTCTTCCATATGGCTCGATGATTTCACCGAAGTAGAAATGGTATACAAGCGGCCTTTCTTTTGGAAATAGGATTGGCTGAACTTGCAGACCTGCATTCGTTTTTTCAGTACAATGGCGGTTGTTCTGCCTATAAATCTAGACGTCAGCTGAAGACGGTCCCCGTTGATCGTCCATGCAGCCTCTTTATACGCGAGATAGCCGAAGAGCAACTCTATCGGCAGCAGGATGGCTGACAGATAGCCCCATGGCTGAAAGAAGATACATAACGGAATGATCAAAAAGAGTGAAAAAATGACAGAACGGAACAAATAGCGTTTCAACGCGCGCCGCGGCAGGCGGCGGCAGTTTTCTTCCAGCGTATATTCCGGCGTAAATGTTCGGAGCATGTGCGGAAGCTTTTTTTTATGAATCATTGGAAAGAGAATGGTCAAAGCGCCTTCTTCTTTTTCCCGGTCGCCGCCTCCTGCGCTGACGATGGACACCGTTACAAAGCCGAAAAGCTGGCGAATGATATTTTCTTTGATTTTAATGGCTTGTATTTTTCGCAATGGAATCGTGACTTGATGTTTTTCAATAATTCCCCTTGAAATCACAAGTTCCTGCTCTTTTTTTATGATTTGAAAGTTCGCGTATCTAAACATCATGCCCGCGATGCTGAAAATCCAGGCGATAAATAAACCGATAAAAATCAGTACCGCGTAAATACCGATGCTGGCGTGCTGAAGGAAGGAAAATTTATCAAATAACCAATCCATTGGCAGCACTTCATCAAGCTGGGAAATAAGTGCAAATACAGCGGAGATAATGACTCCGATTCCGCCGGAGGTAGAAGCGGCCATGAGCAATTCTTTCGCGTTCATGCGATAGTGCTCTTGCACCTCAACGGCCGGAACCAACTCCTCTTCAGCTTCAAGCCGTTCTTCATCAAGTTCATTTTCTCGTCTTTGCGCTTTTTTCTTAAAGACAGCTTCTTTGATGCGTTCCGCTTCTTCAACAGAAATAGCAGAAAGAACGGCTTCTGCCTCCTTGCCTCCGCCTGCTGTTTCAATTTGCAGCTTCACAAGCTTAAAGATTTGCTGGACAAGGCCCGCACTCGTATTCATTGTTTGAATCCGATCAATCGATATGTATCGCTTTTTCGTAACAAATAAGCCTTCTTCGATTCTAAATTCATCATCTTCAATTCGATAGGTAAACCTTCTCCATTTGATAATGCTTGCCGCTACAAGCCAGATGAACAGCACACCGAGCGCAATGGCTCCGTAAAAACGGACAGTATGGTTTGAATTGACAATATACACAAAAAAGAATGGCAGAATGATATTTTTTATCGTTTGAATAATGGTATGGCATAAATTCAAAATGACTGCTGCCGGGTGCAGGCGTTTCGGTTCAGACATCATCGTCAGTCACCCTCGCCAGACGGGAAATGGAGTCTCTCAGCCGATCCGCTTCCTCCATCTCTAAAGCGGGGATCGAATGAACGGTCGCGGCCGTGGAAATTTTCACCGTTGCCAGGTTGTATTTTTTTAATAATGGCCCTTGTGACGTATCGACGTGCTGAACTCTGACCATCGGAACAATCACACGTGTCACCACAAAAATACCTGACTGAATATCTATTTCATGTTCATGGACTTCATATCGCCACACCTTATGACGGACCTTCGGAATGATAAAGACCGTCACAATCGATCCCAGCAGCCAAACTGCGCCGAGCACGCCGCTGATCCAGTACGGCCAATGAAAATAATAGCTTAACACTGCAACTGCAATGACAATAAGCAAGCAAACAGCGGATATGATGATCTCTTGAAGTCGCCAAACCTTTAATCCGTCTGGACTGATTTGGTTTTTTGGCTGCTCTCTCAAAAATACCTACCTCCCTTTTTTTCGTCGTTACTTATACGTCTCTTTTACAGAAAGGTTTCATTCTTAAGCATACAGAGAAAAATGGCTTCCGTCAGCTGAAAGTTTGCTGAATAACAAATCGCGAACATAAAAAAACCCAAAACATCATGTTTTGGGCTCTGAATCGATCAAATTAGTAAGATTTTTTCTGGCGTCTGTCACCTGAAGAACGGCGATCGTTTGAACGCTTTTTGTCATAGGAAGAACGGTTGTTGCTTTTCCCTTTTCCGCCGCGGTAGCCGCCGCCTTGACCGTCTCTGCGTTTAGAAGAGCGCTGGTTCTTGTAGCGTTTGCTGACCATCGGCGCTTCGTCTGTTAAGCGAACCGGTGTGTCGTCTGGCTCTTTTGTAGCCATTTTGATAGCCGCCGCAACCACTGTTACTGCATCATGATCTTCAAGCAGCTCAGCTGCCGCTGTCATGTAGAAGTTCAGGTTGTTTTCACTGATTGTTGTGCGAAGACGTTCAACAGTAACCTGCTGCTGGCCTTCTAACGCTTCATCAAGTGTAGGCTCCTTCATGCGGTCCATTTTGCGTTTTGTTGTTTGTTCAATTGCGCGAAGCATGCTTTTCTCACGCGGTGTAATGAACGTCATCGCCATACCTGTTTTTCCTGCACGGCCCGTTCTTCCGATACGGTGAACGTAGCTTTCAGGATCTTGAGGCACGTCGAAGTTGTATACGTGTGTAACACCTGAGATATCAAGTCCGCGAGCTGCAACATCAGTTGCGACTAGAACTTCGATTGCGCCTTCTTTAAATTTACGAAGCGCAACCATACGTTTCGCCTGCGTTAAGTCACCGTGAATACCTTCAGCTGCATATCCGCGAAGGTTCAGGGCTTCAGCCAGTTCATCGACACGGCGTTTTGTACGTCCGAATACGATCGCAAGCTCAGGAGACTGAATGTCAAGAAGACGAGTCAGTGTATCGAATTTTTTGCGTTCTTGCACTTCCAAATAGAACTGCTGAATGTTAGAAACCGTCATTTCTTTCGCTTTTACTTTTACGTGTTCCGGCTCAGTCATGAAGCGCTCTGCAATGCGTTTGATCGGCGCAGGCATTGTGGCAGAGAACAGAAGTGTCTGATGCTCGCTTGGCACGTTTGAAAGGATAGATTCAATATCGTCAATGAATCCCATGTTCAGCATTTCATCCGCTTCATCCATTACAACGGTATTTACGTTGTTTAAACGAATTGTGCGGCGGTTGATGTGGTCAAGAAGACGGCCAGGTGTTCCGACAATAATATTCGGATTCTTCTTTAACGCCCGGATTTGCCGTCCAATATCCTGTCCGCCGTAAATAGGAAGAACCTTCGCACGTTTATCTTGTCCGATTTTATACAATTCTTCAGATACTTGAATGGCTAATTCACGGGTTGGCGCGATTACGATTGCTTGAATATTAGGAGACTCGGGGTTAATTTTTTCAACAAGGGGTATACCAAACGCAGCTGTTTTACCTGTACCTGTTTGCGCTTGTCCAATGACGTCTTTATTTGAAAGTCCGAGCGGTATCGTTTGTGCCTGAATCGGTGTTGCTTCTTCAAATCCCATACGATTAATTGCTTTCATGAGATCAGAACTTAAATTAAAATCTTGAAACGTTATAGTCAAATTATTCAAACTCCTTCTAATTGCTGTTTCAGTAATGTCGTGATTTACCACTTATAAAACTGCCCTTTAGACAAGAAGGACAGGATCCATCCGTATACAAAGCCCGAATTACTTTAAGTTTTATCTTACCATTACACTATTTGTTTTTCAATAAGATGAGAAGCAGATCGGCATCTCGAATATGCCGGCTGCTGCTCCATCCGCTCCCAAGAATCCAGCGGAGAACTTCGGGTCACGATGAAAAGTCCGGACGAATATGTTCGTATCGCGAAATAACCTATATATATATTGTATCATAGCCGCAGCCGGCCAGATATACATAATTTTCGGCCGGCATACATTAGTGTTTGCATATCATGTTATTTTATGATGCAATATGCGTTTTTTCGCAAAATATTTTCTTATGAAAGCGGGCTCTCTATTAAATCTTTAACGATTTCTTCAAGCTTCATACCTCTGGACGCTTTGAATAAAATCAAATCGCCTTTTGATGCGTTTTCCTTCACAGCTTGGAGGAGATCTTTTTTCTCAGTGTAATGGCTGACGCGGTCTTTCTCAAAGTGTTTCAGGGCGCCTTCCGCGATAAAAGCTCCCAGTTTTCCGTACGTAAAGACGCGGTCAATTCTCTCAGGGCTGATCACAGCGCCGCACTCTTTATGGAACGTTTCTTCAAGATCGCCGAGCTCAAGCATATCACCGAGCACGAGCATTTTTTTGCCGTAGCCTTCGAGGCTTTCTGTCAATTGAATTGCAGCTTTCATGGAAGTCGGGCTCGCATTATAAGCGTCATTGATTATCGAAAGGCCGCTTTCTGTTTTGATGAGTTCAAGTCTCATCCCGGTTACCTTTAGGCCGCTCAGTCCTTTTGCCGCATCCTCAGGCGCGATGCCAAAATAAGCCCCTGCAGCAATCGCTGCCATGGCGTTCATCACATTGTGCTTGCCGAGTATCGGAATAAAAAACGTGTTTTCTATCCCTTTGATTGTAAAATGGGTTCCTTCCTCACTCTGGCTGACATCCTGAAGCTGATAATCATTATGCGCTCCCGTCCCGTACGTTTTCGTCTGGCAGCTGTATGCATTTTGAAGAAGCGGTTCGTCCCCGATATAAATCAGCACTCCGTCTTCTTTAAGCCCGTTAATGATTTCAAGCTTCGCCTCCGCGATGCCCTCTCTAGAGCCGAGGTCTTGCATATGCGATTCGCCGATATTCGTAATCACTGCCGCATCCGGGTTTGCCAGGCGGCTCAAGAGGTCAATTTCTCCTTTGGCGCTCATTCCCATCTCCAATACGGCGATCTCCGTATTTTCAGGCATCGCTAAAACTGTCAGCGGCAAACCGATATGATTATTGAAGTTTCCTCCAGTTTTGTGGACACGGTACTTGGTCCCCAGTACGGCGTGAATCATATCTTTTGTTGTCGTTTTGCCATTGCTTCCAGTTACTCCGATGACACGCGTGCCAAGCTCCTGCAAATAGGCTTTTGCAAGCTGCTGAAGTGCGGTAAGGGTATCGTCCACTAAAATGACGGCGTGATTCTCGGGCGGATTTGGTTCTGACCGATCCCAAAGAACAGCCGCTACACCAGCTTCAAAAGCCTGTTCCACAAAAGTGTGGCCGTCAAAACGTTCCCCTTTCAGCGGAATGAAGAGCTGATGTTGTTCCAGTTTTCTTGTATCGGTTGCCACTCCATGAATGACTGTTTGTTCATATTGCGGATTTGTTAGTGTGCCTTTAACCATTTCGGCAATGTTTTTTACTGTTCGCTTAATCAAGTAAGGTCCCTCTCTTTCTTTTGTATATACGGGAAAAAACACTGCCCTTTTACCGGCAGTGTCCTTCTTCATTAGAATGTATGCTTAATCAATTGTTTTTCAGCGTGGCGTTCTTTTGCAAGCTCCACAAGCTGTTCAATCAGGTCAGCATATTCCACTCCGGCTTCTTTCCAGAGCAGCGGGAACATGCTGAAAGGTGTAAAGCCAGGCATTGTGTTGACTTCATTGATCAGAACTTCGCCGTCAGCTGTCAGGAAAAAGTCCGCTCTGACGAGTCCTGAACCGTCGATCGCTTTAAACGCTTTGATCGCCATATCACTGATTGTTGCGTACTCCTCATCAGACACAATCGCCGGAATCATCAGATCAGTATCTCCATCCTCATATTTCGCTTTGTAATCGTAGAAATCTGTCTTCGGTGCGATTTCTCCCACAACAGAGCATTTAGGATCGTCATTTCCAAGAACGCCGATTTCGATCTCGCGGCCGTTAATGCCTTCTTCGACGACGACTTTGCGGTCATATTGGAAAGCAAGCTCAAACGCTTTTTGCAGTTCTTCACGGTTTCGGCATTTGCTGATTCCGACACTTGAGCCGAGGTTAGCCGGTTTTACGAAGCAAGGGTAGCCTAATTCCTGTTCAACCTGCTCGCAGCATTCTTTCGAAGAACGAGTCCAGTCTTTCTTAAGGAAAGCTGCGTATTTAGCCTGAGCAAGGCCAGCCTGCGCAAATAAATGTTTCATGACAACTTTATCCATGCCAGCTGAGGAAGCAAGCACTCCGTTGCCGACATAAGGAATGTTCAACAGCTCGAGCATTCCCTGGATCGTACCGTCTTCTCCATTCGGTCCGTGGAGGAGCGGGAATACGACGTCGATGGCTTCATTTTGCTGTGACGCTTCCTGCGGAAACATCTCCTGGTTCAAGGCAGCTGGAGAAAAAGCACTGCCTCCTTGCTCAAATTGAAGCATTTTCACATTTGAAACAGGCTCAGTTAAACGGGCGCCTCTTACCCATTCGCCTTTTTCTGTTATATAAATCGGATGTATATCAAACTTCTCAGTATTTAGCGCTTTGATTACAGCCAGAGCCGTCTGCAGGGAAACATTATGTTCTGCCGACTTTCCTCCGTACACTAATCCTAGACTTGTTTTCAATGGATACTCCCCCCACTACAATTCATCTTTACTATCTTATCATTTTCACCGGAAAATGATCTAATTATTTTTGGGCATGCTGATGTTGAATGCATTTGTATGTAATTCCTTTTTATTTTATATTAAAATGGCATTGAAAAGGAGATGTGACATATGAAAAAAATCACAACAAACGAACAATTTAATGAACTGATTCAATCCGATAAAGAAATCATTGTAAAGTTTTATGCTGATTGGTGCCCAGACTGCACACGCATGAATATGTTCATCGGCGATATTTTGGAAGAATACAATCAAAACGATTGGTATGAGCTGAATAAGGACGAGCTTCCTGACCTGGCTGAAAAATACCAAGTAATGGGCATTCCCAGCCTGCTTATTTTTAAGAACGGTGAAAAAACAGCTCACCTTCACAGCGCCAATGCCAAAACGCCTGAAGAAGTGACTGAATTTTTATCTGAACATATAAGCTAATTCGTTAAACAGCCTTATTTTATGTCGTCAGGCTCTACATGAACATGAACATGAGTGACATCGTGTTCATGTTTTATTTTGTCTTCTACTTCATCCGCCACTCCATGGCCTTCTTCTACTGTAAGCTTCGGATCAACCGTAATCACCATCTCGATATGAACTGTACTGCCTAAATACCTCGCTTTCACATCCTTTAGACGATGCACATTTTCGATCCTGCCGACGGTCTGTTTGTAAGGCTCAAGATCTTTTAAATAGAAACCGTCTGTTAAGGAATGTGAAGCGTCTTTAAAGATATCCCACGCAGTTTTGCAAATGATGATGCCGATGATAAAAGCCGTTACCGGATCAATCCACGGCAGCTTCAGCTGGGACGAAAAAACACCGATAAACGCGCCGGCACTTACAAAAGCGTCTGACCTGCTGTCCTTTGCCGCTGCCATCAGGGCAGAGCTTTTAATGGACGCCGCCAGCCTTTTGTTATATAAATAGATGCCATACATAAACACAGCACTGCCTAACGCCGTCCATGCCGCGATAAGATTTGGCGTTTCCGTTGTGCCGCCCGCAATCGCTTTTCCTCCGCCGATTAACACTTCAATGCCGACTGCCATCATAATAAAAGACGCAACAAGAGACGAAATTGTTTCAGCCCGATAATGGCCGTATGGATGATCGCTGTCAGCCGGTCTTTGAGAAATCCGCAATCCTATCAGCACTGCTACTGACGCAACAATATCTGTTCCATTATTTAACCCGTCTGCTCTCAGCGCTTCAGAATGATATAGAATCCCGATGACTAGCTTTACAACAGCAAGGATGACATATGCAAAAATATTGAGGAGCGCCCCTTTTTCTCCCTTTTTCAGATTTTCTGTCCGCTCCATTGAATACCAGCCTCCATTCTATTACATAGTATGGTTCAAAACATGAAAAATAGCAGGACGCGTTCAATGAAGCGGAATATTTCGACAGCAAATTATTGCCCGGGAAACTTTTTGTCGATTTGTTGAATGTTTGTAAATTGGCCAAGAATAGGACTGTTTTCATCTTTACAGGCGATTGCGGACAATGTATACTGAAGTTAATTGATAATGATTATCAATATCGTTTGATTGGAGGTTGGTGACACAATGACACCTCAGTCTGCAGAAATCAGAAAAAAACAGCTCATTCATCTGTTAATACAGAATGGTATATACAAAAAGTCAAAGCGTCATCTGTATGAATTGTCGCTGACGGAGTTAGAAAGTGAATACAACCATGTCAGGAGGGCGCCGGAGCATGCCGAAGCGTAAAGTGAAAACTTACCAACAGCTGATCCAGGAAAACAAAGAGGCGATTATGGGCAATCCAAAGCTGATGAACGTTATTTATGACAGGATCGACCGCAAGCATCAAAAAAATCTGCAGGAGCAAAACAATACATAAAAAGAGCCGGTAAGGCTCTTTTTTTTATCACTCAAACGCTTCAGCCGCCAGCTTGTGTATCACGGCGTCATCCATCGGCGGGTTGTGAAGACCGGCGCGCACATCACGGTAATAGCGCTGAAGCGGGTTGGTTCGTTCCAGGCTTTTGGCCCCGACAATTCTCATCGCTTTATCAACAACAGACAGCGCAGCGTTTGTGACGATATGCTTAGCCGCACCGAGCTCGCTTGTCAAGTGTGGACGCCGCTCCGGATCGTCATACAATTGAGCGATATGGAAAAGAAAGTGTCTGGCATTGAGCAGTTCAAGCTCCATTTCGCCTGTTCTTTGCTGTACGGCCGGGACATTCTTGATCGGTCCATTCAAGCTGTTTGGAGAATACTCAGATGCAAATTGCACTGCATAGTCACGAGCAGCTTGAGCAACACCAAGATAGATCGCTGGAATGTGAAGCAGCCAGCCATTCGGCTTAGCTCCGCGAGGCCCTTGAAGCAGTTCCACCAGCTTATTCTCATCAAGCATGACTTCGTTCAGTACAAGGTCATGGCTCCCAGTCGCCCGCATCGCCATCATATCCCACGTTTCTTCAATCGACAAGCCGTGATCATCTTTATGAATGAGAAACACGCCTGTTGTTTGTTTGTCTTCAATCCATGCGGTTACTAAAAAATAATCCAGTGCTTGAGACATCGTCGTAAAGGTTTTTCTCCCGTTCACTGCCCATTTGCCATCCTTTTTGACGGCGTGTGTACCGGGACGCCCTCCTCTTGTCGGGCTTCCGGTTTTCGCTTCAGTCGCCGCCCTGTTAATGACAGCTCCGTTCTGGACTTCCTTGGCAACAAATGCAAATACGTCTTCATCCCAGCTGTTGCCTTCTCCAAGCTCCCCGATCACGCTCAAATGCCAGCCGATGCTAAGAGCCGTCGGAGCATCTCCCCGTGCAAGCCGTTCTTGAAACAGGAGCATATCGTAAACAGAAATGCCCCCTCCGCCATGAGATGCCGGCAATGTTAATGCTGTATACCCAGCATCACGCAGTTTTTGTATTTTCTCTGCAGGAAAACGTCCCTGTTCGTCATCTTCAGCAGCTGTTTGCTGAAATTCATCCGCAATCCGTCCGATTTTCTCCATCCATTGCCGCTGTTGATCGTTTTGTATAAATAATGACATCCGGCAGCCCCCCAAGTTTTAATTCCGATAAATTTAATATGTATTATAGATTTCCTGCCATTTTTCCGCAACTGTTAATCTTTTTGTCCAGTATAGAAAAACACGCCGTTCCCCAAGGGAACAGCGCGATTACACAGGATTTGCATCCCGGTCTTGTTTCATGCCGAGATAAATCAGCATATATGTCAGGTAACCCATCGTCATCACCAGGCCGCCAAAGAAAAAGCTTGAGAAAATCGGCTCTTCAAAAGCGGTCACTGCGGCCAACACAATCCAGCTGGCATACAGATAGATGATAAAATAGCGGATGCCCGTCTTCATTTTATATATCATGTACAGTCCCACGAGAGAAAACAACCCAAGCGCGAGCCTGAAATAAACAAGATGTTCAAACTGAAACATGAATGACACAAATGAGAATCCAAGCAGCAATACGATCGGTAAAGCGGTAATAAAGTTCCTCAATCGAGACACCTCCGTCAGTACCTTTAGTATAAACCAAAATATCAAATGATATTGATTTACGTGAGCTTTTTCACAAAAATGTCATTCCTTGCCTTTAGACCCGAACATCCCGTTTACAGAAGCACCACCAGCCAACAACGATGAAGAATATGGCATGTATGATGAGAATTCCAATTGAAAACAATGGCGTCATGCCTGAAAACAACGCTGTCTCTCCGCTTCTGTATTGCGTAAAGTCAGTGTTCGCAAAAAGCAAAAAGCTGCCCCACTTGTTTTCAAACAACTTCATGAGCTGAACAAGTGTACTCGCTCCGTATAAAACGACAAAAGAAACAACAACTGCTACCGCGCTGTTGCGGAACAGCGAAGAACAAAGCAGCCCGAATAATCCCATCATTACAGCTTCAAGCCAGTTTGACCCGATCAGCGCCAAGGTGTTGACCAGCAATGTCTTTGATTCCGCAGTCACCGATGTGCCAAAAAACACGAGACCGAATAATAATGCGAGAATGTAGTATGCCAGATACAAATAGAAGCTGACCATCACGACTGTGATTAATTTTGACCAAAAGACCTTTTGGCGTTTAACCGGACGAATGAGCAAAAATTTGATCGTCTTTTTATCAAATTCCATCGAAACAATTGTTGCTGCAATTACGATCGTTAAAGCCTGCAGCAAAATGTTCAGGCTCGGTGTATACGATAAATAGCCGATGAAGTTTTCATCTGTTCCGGCACTGATGACAATCCGTTTAATGATCAATGCCATGAAGAATTGAAAGACAGCCATCAGGATAAGGGAAACCAAAGTGACCTTCCGATTAAAAAGTTTCATATGTTCATTCCAAATCAATTTAGACAAGCTCTTCTCCCTCCTCTTGATGAGCTGTTGTCGCTTTTATAAATTCGTCTTCCAGTGACTGTGTGTAAGGGGTAATGGAAAATACATTCAGACCTTGTCCGACAAGTGATCGGTTCAGCTCCGGTATGTTTTCTTTTGCCACCTCAACTACAATCGTCCCGTCTTGGCTCTCAGCTTGATATTGATTGCCTGTCAGCCAATTGAGCGCTTTTTCTTGCGGCTGCACTTCTATAATCGCTTTTTCTGTGGTTTGATCAGTTCCTTGTAAGCTGACTTCCGCTTTGATCTCACCTTTTTGAATGATGATGACACGGTCGCACAAGTCTTCAACCTCCCGCAATAAATGAGTGGCGAACAGGACAGCTGTTCCTTCCATTTCTGCGAGCTCTTTAATATGATCGCGAAAATCCTTCATCCCCGCAGGATCCAGGCCGTTTGTCGGTTCATCTAGAATGAGAAGCTTCGGCCGGTGAAGAATTGCCTGGGCGATTCCCAGACGCTGGCGCATCCCAAGGGAATAGGTTTTCACCTTATCATGAATCGCTGACGTCAGCCCGACACGCTCCACCACTTCATCAAGCCGTTCATCCGCTATTTTTTTGTGCATATTCGCAAAGTGCTTGAGGTTTTCCCAGCCTGTCAGGTACGGATAGAACTCAGGGTTCTCAACGATCGCTCCAACCGCTTCCATCGCTTTTTCAAACTCTGTATCATGCTGGAATCCGCTGATTGTCACGCTTCCGCTGTTTTGTTTCAACAGCCCGACGATGATACGGATGAGTGTTGTTTTTCCGGAACCATTCGGACCGAGAAGGCCGATGATTTCACCTTCCATGACGTCCATGCTGATCTGTTTTAAAATCTGTTTAGACCCAATCTTTTTATCGAGGCCTTCAATATGTAAAATCGGCTCAGCCATAAAGCCTTCCTCCTTTTTCGACAAAAAATAAACAGTGCCCAACATTAGGCACTGTTTGTATTATAGCATTTGTTGCTTCCAAATGTTTGGTTAAACCGATGATGAGCGTTTGCTCCGACTGTTTGTTCTTTTCAGTTTCTGTACTGATGACAGGCATTGTCACCTGTTGTGTTCACCACTGTGCGAAGCAATATCAAGCGCCGATTCCGAATCTTAATCTCATGCCCTGAACAGGCAGGCCGGCAGATCGAGGCACACTCATTATTCGATTTTAAACTACTTTTTATCGCTATTCTCTCGGGGTCCTTTAGACCTATCTTCCTTGTTGGTGACATCCAGAATATCAAGGAGAAACACAAAGATCGGAATCCCGATAATTAAACCCCAAATGCCGAAAAAGTGTTCAGAAAAAATGAGTACAGTGAAGGTGAAAAAGATTGGCAGCTCTGTTTTCGCCGACATCAGCTTCGGATTTAAGAAATATGTTTCGATCGCATGAATGGCGAATATGACAAGGACAATGTAGAGCACATACATTCCGCCGCCAGTGCTGTAGGCGATAATGCTGAGCGGAATCAGGGAAATGACGACGCCTGCTACAGGGATCAACCCAAGGAAGAACACCATAATCGAAAGCCCAAACAGCTGCGGAAAATGCATAATCCAAAGCGCGATAAACGTCAGAATACAGTTGACGAGCGCAATGATAAATTGAGCCTCGAGCACCTTGCCGAACGTTCTTGCAAATTTGCTTCCGAAAAAAGCAATTTCCTCATAAAAGACCCTCAGTTTGCTCGTTTTAAATTTCGCCATGAATTCAGAAAGCCGTTTTTTCTCAAATAAGAAAAACATGCTGAGAATGAGCGCCATCACGACCTGCAAGCCGAATGTGCTGATATCGGCCAGATACGTATACACTACATTGAAGCCCTCTTTGACATATGAACTGATGTTAATATCTCCGAAGACACTGGTGATCTCATCAAAGAAAGGGATGCTGTCAGGGTGATACGCAATATGTTTAATCTGCTTAACCAGCTGCTGGATCTGTGCGGCGACGACCGGATAAAACACAAAGCCCCCGACTGTAAGCAGCACAGCCAGCAACATGTAAAGAAACGTAATGACAACCCGCTGGCTCACGCGGAAGAACTGGCTTACAAACTGCCGCACGACAAGCTCCAAACGATCCATTAGAAATGTGAAAATGAAGGTAAGCAATATTAAGTTAATCATGCTCTTAAATAGATATAACACACCAGTTAACACGACAAAGATGGAGAAACGCCTTACTCCCGGGTGCTGAAAAAATTTAACTAAAGCGGCCATTTATACACTCCTGTTAGGACAAACGTCCTTCATTCAATATAGTATCCATTTGTAAATTATATAACAAAAAAATGCTGAGGTCTCTGTCCTTACCTTAATAATTCTTAAACAATTAAAAAAACGGCCCCATGGATGGGCCGTTCTTTTTTCAGACTGCTGTTTTCATTTTTTTCATGCCTTCAACAGCCTCTACGCTTTTTGCTTCATCAAATTCATTTTCGCTTTTGGCAACAATGATCGTGGCGATTCCGTTTCCAATCAGGTTCACAATGGCTCTTCCTTCACTCATGAAACGGTCGACCCCGAGCAGGAGTGCAAGCCCCTCCAGCGGAATGACCTGCAGCGCTGACAGCGTTGAGGCAAGGACGATAAATCCGCTTCCCGTCACACCTGCCGCTCCCTTCGATGTCAGCATCAGAACGAGGATAATCGTAATTTGCTGGCCGATGCTGAGGTCTACTCCAAACACCTGTGCCAAAAAGACAGTCGCCATTGATAAATAAATGGATGTGCCGTCGAGGTTAAACGAATAGCCCGTCGGAATAACTAGCCCGACAACTGATTTGGAACAGCCGTAGCGCTCCATTTTATCCATCATACGCGGAAGCACCGATTCGGAAGAGCTTGTGCCAAGCACGATCAGAAGCTCATCCTTAATGAAGCGAAGGTAATTCCACAGGCTGAATCCGTAAAGCTTGCAGATGATATTTAAAGCAACAAATACGAACAGGAACATCGTAATATAAACAGACATCATTAAGCTTGCCAGCGGTTTGATGGAATCGAGCCCGAAGTGTCCGATTGTATACGCCATCGCCCCGAATGCCCCGATTGGCGCGGCGCGCATAATGTAGCCGATAATTTTGAAAAAAACGTGAGAAACCTTGTCGAAGAAATCAATGACGCTTTTTCCTTTTTCACCTAATGCCGCAAGACCCACTCCGAAAAGAATAGAAAAGAATAAGACCTGCAAAATGTCCCCTTTTGCGAAGGCATCAACCATGTTGGATGGAACAATGTGTGTAACAAATTCAATCCAGTCGATTCCCTGACCGCCATTTTGCGTGTATTGTGATACATCTCCCTTTTCAAGCTTGCTGTAATCAAGACCCGCACCCGGCTTCATAATATTGACGACAAATAAACCGATAATGAGTGCGAGGGTAGTGACAACCTCGAAATAGATAAACGCTTTTCCCCCTACTTTTCCAACCTTCTTCATATCGCCCATTTTTGCAATCCCGAGAACGATTGTGAAGAAAATGATTGGTGCGATCACCATTTTAACAGCGTTGATAAATGTATCGCCAAGCGGTTTCATTTCTTTGCCGACATCCGGCCAGACCAGCCCGACAATGACCCCGATGATGACCGCGGTTATGACCTGAACTGTTAAATTTTTAAACAGTTTCATATCCTTCATCCCCCTGTCCTATTCGCCTTTTGTGTCTTTCTCACTAGAATGATAGCGTTTTCATAACGTCTGGGGAAGTTTATGATCATAACGGACATTTTGGTCTTTTTGGTCTCAGGTTTATCCTTTTAACACGTAGCGGTTGACCGGCCGGCCGACTCCGCCGTATTGAACGTCCAATTTGATGATCCCGGTTTTTTCTAAGTAATCAAGATATCGTCTGGCTGTCACTCTGGCGATGCCGAGCGCCTTGGCGACCTCTTCAGCAGAAAGGGATGCGGTTTGCTGTTTCAAAAAAGCAGTGACTTCATTCATCGTGAAGTGATTCAACCCTTTCGGCAGATCCTGTACGGCCTGCTGCGGAATATTCAGGATCGCATCGAGCTGTTCCTGGGACAGCGTATCATTCGCTTCGATTTTTTGTTTATATTGCTTGTACTTTTCGAGCGCCTGTCTCATTCGCTCAAGCTTAAACGGCTTTAAGATATAGTCAATCGCTCCGTTTTGCAGCATGAGTGAGATCGTTTCCTTGTCTTTTGCAGCGGAGACGACAATGACATCCACTTCAAGCTTTTGCTTTCTGATCTCCTGCAAGGTCTTGATGCCGTCTTTTTTCGGCATGTACACATCGAGAATGACGAGATCCGGCTGTTCTTCTTTAATCAGCTTCATGCCTTCCTCTCCGTTTCCTGCCGTTGCACAGACAGTAACGCCTTTAACAGTTGTAATGAAATCCTTATTGACCTCTTGAACCATCGGATCGTCTTCAATGAGCAGAACCTTCCATTCTTTACGAGCCATGCTGTGCTTCCTCCCCCTTCATTGGAAAAACGATAGAAAAAGATGTCCCCTGCCCCGCATGTGAATCAACTTCTATCGTGCCCGATCCTTTGTCTATGATTTGTTTCACTAGATACAGGCCATAGCCTGTGCCGCCAGTTTTATTGACCGTAAAACCTTTGTCGTAAAGGCGAGGCATATGTGCCGGATCAATTCCGCAGCCGTTATCTTCTATTAAAATAGCAAGGATATCATCCGTTTGTTCGATACTAATGTCAATTCGTTTGTCTTCAGATTGAACGGTTTCAAATGAGCCGAAGGCATTTTCAATCAGATTCCCCAAAAGCACGACAATATCATGCTGATCAACATGCTCGGGAAATTGCTGAAGACTGCTGTTTTCATCTATATGAACAGCAATGCCGAGCTCTCTTCCCCTTCTGATTTTACTTAATAGAAGGCCTGCCGCAGCGTCATTTTGAATCGAGCGGTGCAGAAATTCAGTCACATTTTCCTGCTCAGTTGACGCCTGGAACGCAAGCTGCAAGGCTTTTTCAGATTTCCCCAGCTGGATGAGACCGGCGATCGTGTGCAGCTTATTCATATGCTCATGGTTTTGGACACGGAGCGCCTCCACAAAGTTTCTGACACCAGTCAATTCCTCTGCCATCTTGGCCGCTTCCGTTCTGTCCTGAAAAATCGCAACGGCGCCGATCACTTTTTTCTTCATGACGATCGGAATTCTGCTGCTCATGATGACTTTTCCGCTGACACGAATTTCTTCATTATAAACCGCTTTGTTCCGCTCCACGATTTCGGGCAGGCGCGAATCCTTGAGAACCTCCCAAATCACCTTGCCGATCAGATCCCCCTGCACTTCAAAGATCTGTTTCGCTTTTTCATTGAAAATCGTAATGATGAGACGATTGTCTATGGCGATCACCCCTTCATTCATCGAGTGAAACGTCGCTGTCCGTTCTTCATACATTCGGACAATCTCATGGGGTTCAAGCTGAAACATTTGTTTTTTGATATGGCGGGCCAGCAAAAAGGAACCAGCAAGGCCGAAGCCGAGTGTCAGCACAACGATGAATGCGATATCACGCTTTAAATGAAGCAGGATGTCAGCGATCCCCGGCAGCGTTTTTCCGACAAGCACCACGCCTATTTGGTTCAAGTCTTGATCCTTAACCGGATAAAAAGCGCGAACCGCCGTGCCGATCTCGCCCTTTGCTTCAGAGAAATAAATGTGCTCCGCAAACGCTGCCTCCTCGTCTGCACCTTCTGATTTCTTGCCAATGCTTGTGCTGACAGGATGCGTATATCGGATGTGATTCATATCCATGACGACAATATAGTCTGCTTCATTAATCATCCTGATTTTTTCAACCGCATGGCGAACAGCTTCTGTTTGTTTTTTTCGCGCCAAGGCTTCTTTCACTTCTGTCATCTCTGACACCGTCCGGGCCGTATTCATCAGCCGCTTTTTCAGCTCCCGCTCCTCTGTATGCTGAATGTTGCCGATGAGCACAATGCCGCCGATCAAAAAGGAGAAAATGACGAGTATATAGGATAAGATCGTGATTTTCCAACGGATTGAGAGCTTCTTTTTGTTCATCAGCTTCTCCTTTCAGGTCTTTACGAATGTCATTGCCCCCATTATCCTTAACATAGGGGAGGGCTTTTCATGAAGAGTTTGCTTGCATGTCTCGCACTGATGATCGCTGGAATTGCAACCGCTTTATTTATCGGATTCCATGATCATACAGGCAATAAAAAGATTGTTTATGATGACGACCAGGAAGGCCTGCAGGATCAAATCGTGTTTAAATTCAGCCACGTGGTTGCTGAAAATACGCCAAAAGGGCTGGCCGCCAATAAATTCGCTGATCTGGTGAACGAAAAATCAGGCGGGAAAATAAAAATAGAAGTATTTCCGAATGGAAGCCTGTACTCGGACATTGAAGAAATTGAAGCATTGCAAAACGGCGATGTTCAATTTATCGCCCCCTCCACATCGAAGCTCGGCATGCTCTCGCCTGAATGGGGAGTGCTTGATCTGCCGTATGCATTTACAGATTACAATGCCGTCAAAAAAGGGCTGAACGGAAGCATCGGCACACAGCTGTTTGATTCTCTAAAGAAAAAACAATTAAAAGGACTGGCCTATTGGACGAACGGCTTTAAGCAAATCACAACAAATCAAGGGCCGGTCAAAACACCGGATGATTTAAAAGGGCAGGATCTGCGCATTATGCAAAGCGATGTGATTGAGGATCAGTTCAAGCTGCTTGGCGCAACACCTCATCAGGAATCCTTCAATTCTACCTTTCAGCTGTTAGAAAACAATGTAGTCGATGGCGAAGAAAATACAATTTCAAACATCTATTCTAAAAAATTTTATAATGTTCAGGACTATTTGACAATAAGCAGCCACGGTTACCTCGGCTACGCTGTCATGACTGATGAACACTTCTGGAAGGCGCAAACACCAGAAACAAGACGCATTTTGACTGAAGCGATGAAGGAGACGACGGAGTGGAATGAAACGTATGCCGAACAAATGAACAAGGAGCAGCTGGAAGAAATCAAAAAGAATTCTGCTATACATATTTATGAGCTGTCAGATAAAGAGAAACAAGAATGGATGAAGCGTCTTGACCCTGTTTATCGGCAGTATGAGCCCATCTTTGGCCGGGAGCTGATCCGGGAACTGTTGGAGCTGCGAAAAGATTCATAGTTCCCATCTCGATACGCTGTTTTTCGTTTATCTTTCTATTGATCGGAAATATAAAAAGAGATAAACGAAAAAGGAGATGGGTACATGTTTAAGCACACAAAAATGCTGCAGCATCCTGCTAAACCAGATCGTCCAGATCCATTATTCGCTAAAAAAATGCAAGAAATTTTAGGCGGGCAATTCGGAGAAATTTCAGTTGCCATGCAGTACTTATTTCAAGGCTGGAACACAAGAGGAAATGAAAAATACAAGGACTTGCTGATGGATACGGCAACTGAGGAGCTCGGGCATGTTGAAATGATCGCAACGATGATTGCCAGACTTCTTGAGGATGCCCCTCTTGATCAGCAGGAAAAAGCTGCTGAAGATCCGGTCATCGGCTCCATCCTGGGCGGCATGAACCCTCACCATGCGATTGTATCAGGACTTGGCGCCATGCCGGAAAGCAGTACAGGCGTACCTTGGAGCGGCGGTTATATCGTAGCAAGCGGAAACCTGCTGGCAGACTTCCGCGCCAACCTGAATGCAGAATCACAGGGCCGTCTGCAGGTCGCACGCCTGTTTGAAATGACGGATGACAAAGGCGTCAAAGATATGCTCAGCTTCCTGCTGGCGCGTGACACAATGCACCAGAATCAATGGCTTGCCGCCATTAAAGAATTAGAAGCACAGGAAGGTCCGGTTGTGCCGGGTACCTTCCCGAAAGCGCTCGAAAAACAAGAGTTCTCACATCAGCTTATCAATTTCTCTGAAGGCGAAGAAAGCGCCAAGCAAAACTGGCTAAATGAAAAAGCGCCGGACGGAGAAGCCTTTGAATATGTGAAAGAGGCAAAAACGTTTGGAGAAAAACCGGAGTTAAAACCAGCACCGCCTTATGTTCATAATACACTTCCGGGACGCGAGTAAAGAGACAAGCCCAAAACATGATGTTTTGGGCTTTGATTATGCCTTCAGAACCGTCCAGTTTGGTTCGTACCGGATATCGGGGTTATGTAACAGATCGTGAACGAACGGTTTATCCTCTTCGTACACCGTCACCTCTATCGAAAGAATTACAGCCTTCTGATCGTTTTCCTCGTATATGCTGTCATGTTCGTTCTCCATAAAATGATCATAGGCTTCTCTGTTTTCCCATACACTGATGATTTCTGCGGTGAGCGGCTCGTCTATCGTTTTTCGCCAGCCGCCGGCCTGTTTGATAAAGCCGCTTATATGCGATAATGCTCCCCACTGTGACTGCGCTTTTGCAAATGCTTCAGCGTTTGCAGCGTCTACTTCACATATCATCTTTTTGATTAGCATGGCTGCTCCTCTATGATGACGGTTTTGGCTTGTTTATGCTCCACACAGAGATTTACCGTTCTGACGTAAGAGCGTGTGCGGTGAACCGTGCCTTTCGGGATCAGCAGGCTGTCATTTGCTTTGAGCACCGCGGTTTCTTTGTCCTTAAAATCGATCAGCAGCTCCCCTTCAAGAACAATAAACAATTCGTCTGAGTCAGGGTGATGGTGCCAGTCATATTCTCCCGTAAACACCGCAAGGCGCACGCAGTGGTCGTTGACCTCTGAGATTGAAAAATTGGCGTGCTTTTCTTTGACTTCATTTGCGATGGCGAGCAAGTTTTGCATCTTGGACATTAGCGAAAACCCCTTTTTCACTTATTGTATCGCAATAGTGGCATAAATTGAGAAGATTCCAAAAAAAAAGCGATCCAGCTGATGTGCCGGATCGCTTTTTTATTTACAGGTTGTCTGCCTTTATGCTTTTGATTAGTCGTTGTTGCGGGCGTTTCCGCCTTTTGAGCCAATTTCTTGGTAGAATTCTTTATCATGATTTTTGCTTGTTGCCTCTCCGCCTTTTCGGCCGATTTCTTAATAGAATTCTTTATCATGATTTTCGCTAGTGACTTCTCCGCCTTTTTCACCGATTTCTTGATAGAACTCTTTGTCATGGTTCTTGCTAGTGGCTTCTCCGCCTTTTTCGCCGATTTCCTGATAGAATTCTTTGTCATGGTTTTTGCTGGTGGCTTCTCCGCCTTTTTGACCAATCTCTTGATAGAATTCTTTGTCATGGTTCTTGCTTGTTGTTTCTCCGCCTTTTCTACCTGCTTCTTCTCTGCTCATTTTGTTATTGTCTGCCATTTTGAATTCCTCCTTTAATTGGTGTTGGTTGTTGTATTCCCGCTCACAATTCTTTTAAACAAACAAAACACATTGGGTATGTTTCCACTAAAAAAAGCAGGCGGATCGCGGTGTCCGTCTGCTTTCTACTATTCCATCTCTCGTTCTGTTTCTTTCAGTCGTTCAAGAATGCGCCTCTTTTTGTACAGCATCATGCCTGTCTCGGTAATGTCGTTTAATGTTGAGCGATTGGCAGCGGCGCCAAAAACCATTCCGGCAACCGGCACCATCTGGAAAAGTTTTTTCCAGCCAAACGTGTCTCGATAGCCCAAAACGACTTCTCGCCAGCCTTGGATTTGAGAAGCGACATTCTTATATGTACGGTCTTGATCGTAGTGTTTTAATTCCTGCAAAATCGATCTTTTGCCGACAACATCAGCCGACGTCAGCTGCAGGCATTTCACAATGAAGACGCGTTCTTTTTTCTCCTTTGGGTCATAGCCGTATGCGACTGCGATATCCTGTAATGTTTTTAGTGATAAGCCAAGCACTGCCGGAATGTCTGCCGCCAGCGTAAACACGCCGCCCACACCGGTTGTCGCGCCTTGAACGGTTGCTGCGTTGGTTCTGTTTTTGCCCATTCCTTCCGCAATTTCATCCATGACAGGAAGAGGCGCTTTCCGGACGTCCTCCAGCGATTCAAAGATCTCCTCCGGCAGTTTCTTTTGAAACATCCTGATAATCTGTTTTTCAGATGTCAGGTACTGTCCGCCTGTTTGAACAAAGCTGCCGACCTCATCCAAGAGCTTGCCGATCTTTTTCTGGATGAATTCCGGTGTCAGCTTGTCCAGCAGCTGAAACGGGAGACGGCTGAGCTTTTCCCAAAACCAGACTTTTTGCTGATCTTTTTCCCATTTCTCTATCTCTTTTAATTGCTGATGTAAGTCTTCTTTTCGTTCTGTTGGCACCCAATCCGCACTTCCCTTCCGTTTTTTCTACTATATAGTATACCTTCATTTTTTCGGATGCGTTTTTATTTTTCACCTGCGGGTACCATTTTTATAAAAGGAAAAGGAGTGATGGACATGCCTTGGTCGATGAAGGATTATCCTGCTTCATTAAAAAATCTTGAGAAGCCGGTGAGAAAAAAGGCGATAGACATTGCGAATGCGATGATTGATGAAGGCTATGAGGAAGGGCGCGCGATTCCAATTGCGACAAGCAAAGCGAAGGAATGGGCGGAAAACGCCTCTACAGATGAAATTGATGATTTCCTGACGCATGATGATGAGACAGAACGCGATGCTGATCCAAGCAGCGGCAGCGGCTCCGAGCTCATGAACAAAGCAGAACATGTTATTAAGCATAAAAAAGGCTGGGCAGTCAAAGCCGAGGGCGCCAAACGCGTGTCTGAAATCAAGGATGCAAAGGAAATCGCGGCGCATAAAGGCACTGAGGTCATTGTTCATTTAGCTGACGGCAGTGTGCAGAGAAAGATTAAAACAGGATCATAAAGGAATATGCTTTTAGGTGTTTCGAAATGATCAGGAGCGGTTATTGATTGGTAAATCATTTATGAGAGGTGATCATGATGCTTAGCTTTTTGGTTTCATTAGTTGTTGCTATTGTTATCGGATTAATTGGGAGCGCCATTGTAGGAAACCGGCTGCCGGGAGGAATTTTCGGCTCTATGATTGCCGGGCTGATCGGCGCTTGGATTGGGCACGGACTTCTTGGCACATGGGGACCGAGCCTCGCCGGCTTTGCTATTTTCCCGGCCATCATCGGGGCAGCCATCTTCGTATTCTTGCTGGGCCTTATATTCCGCGGGCTGCGGAAGGAAGCCTAGACTCATTAGATACAGAAGGCATCGTTTCGAACTGAAACGATGTCTTTTTATATGGGACCTTATCCCGAATCCCTACATATCATGTTACATAACAGGGAAAAATTCAGAAGTGTATTTTGAACATTTTCGGTTGACAAGAAACCGGGATGGTCATATGATGTAGATAAAATAATTTGCCTTAAGGAAACTCTTTGTTGTACGGCAAAAACAAACAGAATTCAGGTGAGACATGATGAACAAGGACATCACAGCACAATCTCCCCGTTCCAAAGCCGTCCAAGATGCGCTTGACGGGAAAATCAGAGGATTCAGAGGGCTGCTCCCTTTTCTCGGCCCTGCATTTATAGCAGCCATTGCCTATATTGATCCCGGCAACTTCGCAACGAATATTTCGGCGGGTTCTAAATACGGATATATGCTCTTATGGGTGATCTTATTTTCTAATATCATGGCCCTTTTAATTCAATCCCTATCCGCCAAACTCGGTATTGCGACAGGCAAAAATCTGCCTGAGGTTGCCCGTGAAGAATTCCCGAAGCCTGTCTCGATCGGATTATGGATTCAGGGCGAGCTGGTCATTATCGCAACTGATCTGGCGGAATTTATCGGAGCGGCTCTGGGACTGTATTTGCTGTTCGGCATTCCGATGCTTGAAGCGTCTATTATAGCTGCGATCGGTTCTTTCGCGATATTGGAGCTTCAGCGCCGCGGTTATCGCTCACTTGAAGCCGGTATTGCTGGTATGCTGTTTGTGGTCGTGATCGCCTTTGCGCTGCAGACCTTTTTCGCAAAGCCTGATGCCGTGTCAGTGATGAAGGGCCTTTTTGTCCCGGCGTTTCATGGCACTGACAGTGTGCTTCTTGCAGCGGGTATTCTTGGCGCAACTGTTATGCCGCACGCCATTTATTTACACTCTGCCCTTACACAGCGGCGGGTGGTTGGCAAAACTGATGCAGAACGGAAAAAAATCTTTAGATTTGAATTTATTGATATTTTAATAGCGATGCTGATTGCAGGGGCTATTAATGCAAGTATGCTGATTGTGGCTGCCGCATTATTCTTCAAAAACGGCCTGTTTGTTGAGGATCTCGACGTCGCATTTCAGCAATTCGGACATCTTGTCAGCCCTATGTCTGCGGCTTTATTCGGGATCGGGCTGCTCGTTGCCGGTCTATCCAGTTCGTCTGTCGGCACACTTTCAGGCGACGTGATTATGCAAGGATTTATCAACTACCGCATTCCGCTGTATGTACGGCGTTTTATCACGATCATTCCGCCGATCTTGATCATCGCGTCAGGTGTTAATCCGACGACCGCTCTCGTACTGAGCCAGGTCGTGCTGTCCTTCGGGATCGCCTTTGCCCTCATTCCGCTTATTATGTTTACAAGCAATAAACGGATCATGGGATCTCTGATCAACGCCAAATGGATCACAGTGGTGTCTTGGCTGATTGCTGTATTGATCGTTGCTTTGAATGTGTTTTTAATTGTAGATACGTTTCGATAAAAAAACCGGCTTCTAAAGCCGGTTTTTATTTTTTCACAAAAGCTCATTGATACCCTTTTTGACAGAAATTTGTTATGATAGAAGAAAAATCGGAGTTTTGATGATGTCAGTATTTATTCTGTTTTATTTGTGGATTGTTCCTATTGTTATCGGCATTTTATGTTCTGTTGCTGCCCATAAATCCAAGGGAAAAATGAGAGTCGCGCCCGGCATTGCCATGATCGTGCTCAGTATCATTTCCCTAATCACGGCGTTTACGGCCGGACACACAAATTTCCACGTGTTTATCGGCGGCATGTTTTTATTCGGCACCTTCTTGGTCGGTTCTGCTTTTCCTTTTTTCTTCGGGCTGAAGAAAAAAGAAAAATAACCCTATTATGAGAAGAAGTCTGTAAGATTTGATAAGAATAAACATACAAGGACGAAAATAATTGACTAGGTAAAATTAAGACTGCCGACTCACATCGACAGTCTTTTAACTATACAATTGTATTTATTTCGTGTTAATTAACAAAAACAAGAAGTCCTTAAGATTAGCTAAAAATAAAAACAAATAACAAAATAGCACTACTCCACTTAATCGTTTATTTTTGAAAAATATGCACTTGTCATTTTGTCCTTTTTTTGCATAGTTATAATCGTGATAACAAGCGTAGATCATTCCAATTGATCCGATTAAATAAATAATAATCTTAATGTAATCAAACATAAAACCCCTTCCCCCTAAATTGGATTGAAAAGACATAATGATTATAACAGTCTGACATTAACATTTAAACGATATTTTAAATGGTGGGATTTCTTAACTTTTGGTTGAAAATATTCCTAAACTTCAGTTTAAACTTATCATAAATTCGTGATAAAAACTTGTACAATTTCCTATACTCCGTATCCGTTATAAACAATAAATCAAGGGCTATCATTATAACACCAAATTGAAGAAGACCCATAAATATAATTATAGATAAATGAAAAAGAATTGAACCTATAAGCAGGGGAATTTTAAAATACCTATTCCAAACTAATATTGGAAACATTAGCTGGAGAAACAATGCTGAGTATGTTCCTAATACTAGAAGATAAGGGTTATCAATAACGAGATTTGTAAACCCTTTGTTTATACTATATTCATCAACCTGTAGTATATAGTAAAGTGCGGTCCCATGGGTCCACATTTTTCCTTGCGCTTTGTTAAAGCCCGCAAAAAAATAAAGTAAAGACACTTGAATCATTGAAATCATCACTGAGAAATTGTGAATAATAATAGTAACTTTAGACTTTTCTTTCGAACGGGATTCAGTATGAATAGTAAAAAACTCACCTAAGGATGCAAAAATAAGATACAACATAATAAGAATAAGAATATTATTACCACCGTCATGTATATAAGGATTCCTTTGATATAAAGACCAAACCCAAATAAAATTTATGATGCTGACTATTCTCATTTTATACCCTAATATATACAGAGTATTAATGACTATTCCACTTATAAAAATAAACTCAAAATATAACTGTGAGTCACTAAAAAGATATAGAGAAGTAAAACCATAAGCTTCAAAGCATTTTTCAAATGAATAAAAAGCATTAGGTCCCCATATTTCATTCCTTTGAGCAAAGTGAATTAAATAAGTAAACATAATATGTAATCCAATAAATATCCTTAAGATGCTTGAACCTATTAAATAATGCATTTTATTTGACATTAAATGATTAAAATTTCTGAACTTATTTAAAATAATTTTCAAATTAAATCTCATTCCTTTGTTAGTAAATTGATATGGGGGAACTGCTGTACATTAAATTTTGACTTCCCCTTCTTTCCATACTCAGGAAACGATTCTATAGACAACTTAACATCTAATGATTCTAATTTTACTTTCTTACTTCTCTCTATTTTTTTCACAGCTATACTAGATATAATTCGGATGTATTCGTTCTCAATTAATTGTTTATTCTTCTTTTTATCATTCAGCTTTAGATACGGTTGAACCTCAAAGACAGCACCAGAAAGCGCAGTTTTCATTAATCTGTTTGGTGAAAATAAATTGTTTTTAATATCTGCATTATAACTTTCTGTAATATCTATCCACTCAGTATATTCTTTTTGTCCTTTATTATTTGTAAAGACCCCCCTGCAGATAATATTGTTATTTGTGCTTACCGGATCTGGGGCAAATAATTGCCAGTTTTGAGTAAATAATGGATTCATATACGTTGAAATTAATTTCTCATGCTTAAAGTTAACAGGATTTAACGGCAAGTTATACATTATCATTATTATTGTATGGAATACTACTAATAAAGAAAGGAACAAAACAAGTAAATTATATTTCCTCTTTGTCTTCAAATTATACAACCTCCATTTGAAAAGGAAGGGAGGCCCCTTCCTTTTTACCTACCAAATTCCGCAACTTCTGAAATATCAATATCCTTGTGATCTTGAGGATTCACTATATAACATGCATATTTTCTAGCAGGAGCTGCACTATATATAGATTGTGCATTAGCTTTGTTTGCTTGTTTTCCCAACCAATTTCCAGCGGCTTTAATGCCATCATAAACTGCTGCACTAACAATACCGGCAGCAACTCCAGCAGCAAATGCATTTTTTGTTGTGTATTCATCTTCACCAGTATTTAATTCAATATGTTTTACCTGTTTAATATGCTCTGGTGCAGCTTGCGTTGTATAAGAATTCGCAAAAAATGTTACTCCTAATACCCCTATTGAAATTGTACTAAATAACTTTTTTTTCATAATCTAATTCCCCTTATACTTATTTTTATCGACCGAAACACTTAGCCTTATAGTTCCTCCTTTTTAAAAAAATGGAAATACAAGGACATAATAACATATCATTTTTTTATATGTAAACACTTTCTTACAATACATCTATGATCCTATGAGTCGACATCTAAATCTAAAAATAGGTTTTTCAATTTAATTAAAAGGGTTATTGGGAGTTATCCCAATAACCCTTAGTTATATTCACTAAAATAACCGTTTCAAACTTTTCTTCAGTGACGGCATTTCAAATTTTTGGTTTTCGAAGAAGTTTTTCAGCATGTACTTGCTAAAGCCTTTCGCCTGCCCGTAGGTGATTTTGCCAGGAAGCGGCGGTTCGTTTCCAATCATGACATCCACTACGACCGGTTGGTCAGAGTGCAGCGCCTCATGGAAAGCCGGCGCAAGCTCTTCCGCTTTGGTCACTTTGATGCCCTTTGCTCCGCAGCTTTCTGCAAATGCGGCATAGTCGACATTTTGAAGTTTTGTGACATAGTCGATATTGCCTTTGACCTGCTGCTCGTACTCAATCATGCCGAGATTTTCGTTGTTTAAAATGACGACTGTGATCGGGAGCTTATATTTGACGGCGGTCGGAAGGTCCTGCATGACCATGGAAAATCCCCCGTCACCGCAGACGGCGATCGCCTGGCGTTCCGGTTCGGACAAGCTTGCTGCAATCGCTCCCGGCAGGCCGCAGCCCATTGTCGCAAGCCAGCTGGAAACGATGAAATCCTGGTTCGCGTTCATTTTGAAATGACGCGCCATCCAGACTGTCACAGTGCCGACATCTACAGAGAGCACCGCATCATCGGCTGCCGCTTCCTGAAGACGTGCCACGACCTGCTGAGGTTTAAGCGGTGTTGTTGCCTCTGTCTCATCTTTTTCAATTTCGTTCCACCAATGCTGCATATGTTCTGTGCAGGCATTCAGGAATCTTCTGTCTTCCTTGCGTTCAATATACTCTGTCAATTCGCGCAGGCCGAGAGCCGAATCGCAGACAAGGCCCGCTGTCACCGGATACCGTTTTCCGATTTTCGCCGGGTCTGAATCGAGCTGTATCGCCGGCGTGTCATCAGGCAAATAATCACGGTATGGGAATGACGTTCCGAGCATGATTAATAAATCACATTCCTCCATTGCCTCGTAAGCCGGCTTTGTTCCGATTTGCCCGAGGTTGCCGAGAAAATGCGGGTGCTTATCGGGAACAACACCCTTTGCCGGGAGTGTAACAACGATCGGAGCGGCGGCTTTGTCCGCAAATTCTAAGAGCTCCCGTTTCGCCTTTTTCATTCCCTGCCCTGCCAGGATAATCGGCTTCTTAGCGTTATTAATATATTGGGCGCAGGTGACGAGCTGTTCTTTTTTCGGTTCAAGGTTCCCTTCAATATACACTGGTGAAGTATACACGGGCTCCCGTTTGATTTTCTCCGCAAACAAATCATCTGACACGCTCAATACCGCAACGCCTTTTTTGCTGTAGGCGGTCCTGATCGCCTGATTTAAGAGATCCGGAAGTGATTCCGCGCTATGTACCTCTCTGTTGAACACGGCCACGTCCTCAAACATTTGCTCCAGCTTGATCTCCTGGAAATAGTCCCGTCCGACTTCGCCAGAAGAAACCTGTCCTGCAATCGCCAGCACAGGGGCGCCGTCGGCTTTAGCATCATATAAACCATTTAATAAGTGCACCGCTCCCGGCCCTGCGATTGACAGACAGACTCCGATCTTGCCGGTGAGTTTTGCTTCAGACGCGGCTGCCAGTGCCGCTACCTCTTCATGGCGAGTTTGAATGAACTTCAGTTGATTTCTTTCGTGTCTTAATTCTTCAATAAACTCATTTATACTGTCTCCGGGGATGCCGTATACGTGATCAACTCCCCATTGCTCAAGCAGCTCTGTCATTGCTTGTCCTGCAGTTTTGTGTGCCATAACGTATCCTCCTTTTTCCTTTTTTCAATACCACAGGAGAAAGGCTTTAAAACCCGGAGACCTTTATCGCTTGCCCAGTCTTCTTTTCAACAGGTCGATCGCCGCGAGCAATCCTCTATCCTTGACGGTGACATTTACATCTTGAGCGCCATTCTTGAAATCATTGATCTGCCTTTTTCGGTTCGGCACCATAAAAAGCGGCAAACGCTCCGGGGAAACCTACTTTAATCCCGCTGTCTCTGTGCCGTCAGCCACTGCTTGTCCGCCTGTTATGCTTCCGAAAAACACATGCTGTTCATCTTGAAACTTTGGCCTTTGGTAAACACCTATTTTCGCAGAAAGCGCTACATTGTATCCCGTTTCTTCCAATACCTCCCGCACTGCCGATTCCCCGGGATCAACCCTGCCGCCCGGCAAATCCCATAGAGGGACATCTTTTCGTTTCATCAGCAGAATTTGCTGACTTTCGTTCAATACGATCACAAAAGCACCTTGTGTATACACCGCCATACCTCCTTTTCCAACAAAAAAGGACCAAGGTGATTCCCTTGGTCCTAGAGCTTTACTTTTTAAAATGATACGGCAGTGTGGCAACCATTATGTCCTTTTTCCAGAACAGCCGGACTCTGAGGAGGAAGGCCGATTGGTTGTGAAGGATGGTGTGCCAGCGTTTTTTCGTTATAAATTGCGGAAACAGCACCATAACGGAAAACTGCTCCTTCTTCGCTTTTGCCTCAACTGTTTCCAAAAACTTATCAAACGGATGGACAAGGCTTCTGTACGAGGAGTGAAGCGTAACGAGACGCACTCCGTTATTAAGCTCTTCCCAGCGTTTTTCGAATTTCTTTTCCTGTTCTCTGTCAAATGACACGTGAACGGCGATCACTTGATCGGACAGTGATTTCGCATAGTGAATCGATTTTTGCACGACGGTGGTGACACCGGCCACAGGCACAATCACAACGGTGCCTTTGATTTCTTCCGGCTCTTTGTCTACGATGCGAAGCTGTTCACCAACCGCTGTATAGTGATTTTTAATCGCAAAAAACAGCAAAACGACGATAGGCATAAAGATTAACACAGGCCATACGACATTAAACTTCGTCACAAACAGAATGGATAGAACCATAAACGATATCAGAGCGCCGCAGGAGTTGATCAGCATTTTTCCGATCCAGCCTTTTGGTTTTTGCTTGATCCATTTCATGCACATGCCGGTTTGTGAAAGCGTAAATGGAATAAATACGCCCACAGCATATAACGGGATTAAGTGCTCCGTCTGTCCTCCGAATAAGATAATGAGAACAATGGAGGCAAAGCCTAAAAAGATAATCCCATTTGAGAAGCCTAAGCGGTCGCCCCTGACAGTAAACATTCGCGGCATATACTGGTCTCTCGCCAGGTTGAAGGCAAGCTGCGGGAAGGCTGAAAATCCCGTATTTGCCGCAAGGACCAAAATAAGCGATGTGACACCTTGGATGACATAGTAGAACACATTCCGCCCAAAGGTTTCGGACGCAATTTGTGAAACCACTGTTTCATCAGGTTTCGGCGCCGTACCATACCCGTACGCGAGAACCGTGATGCCGGAAAACAGAATCGCCAGCAAAATCCCCATCATCGCAAGCGTTCTTGCCGCGTTTCGCGCAGGCGGGTTTTTGAATGCAGGAATCGCATTAGAAATGGCCTCAACCCCGGTCAACGCTGAGCATCCGGAGGAAAAAGCCTTAAGCAGCAAAAACAGCGTAATGCCGGCTACAGGTGTGCCGAGCGGTGTATGATGGGCTGGCTGGTCAATTTGCCCCGTCATGAGTTTAAACAACCCGACTGCAATGAGAACCAAAAGCGCCACCACAAACAGGTAAACCGGATAGGCAAGAATCGATGCCGATTCCGATAGCCCGCGCAGGTTCAAAATCATAATCACTAACACGAGAAAAATAGCGATCGGCACATGATAATCATGCAATGCAGGAAAGGCTGACGTGATGGCATCCGTGCCTGCGGAAATACTTACCGCTACTGTTAAAATATAATCAACAAGCAATGAACCGCCCGCAATCAATCCCGGTTTTTCACCGAGATTTTCTTTAGAAACGATATACGCCCCGCCGCCCTGCGGATAAGCGTAAATAATTTGCCTGTATGAAAGAATCAGTGCGAGCAGCAAGATGAGAACGCCAACCGCAATCGGAATGGAGTACCAAAATGCGGCTGCACTGATTGTTGCCAAAATGATTAGAATTTGTTCTGTCCCATATGCGACAGATGACAGCGCATCTGAGGAAAGCATAGCCAAGGCTTTTAATTTCGTCAGTTTTTGCTCTCCAGCTGCTTGGGATTTTAGTGGTTTCCCAATCAAAAAACGTTTGATTGAATGATACATCGATGTCTTCCCCTTTTAATTTCTCATTTTTCAATTAAAACAATAAAACATCAGTGTCTTGCTCTCACATGTTGATGATAGTCCTTTCTGCTATGATGTCTCTGTATGCGATTTGCATTCAAAAATGAACAACAAAAAACACAGAGGCAAACGGATGCCCCTGTGCCATAACATCGAACACAGGTTTCATTCATCTC
This sequence comes from Bacillus sp. FSL R5-0576, assembly GCF_038004765.1. Lineage (NCBI taxonomy): Bacteria > Bacillati > Bacillota > Bacilli > Caryophanales > Bacillaceae > Bacillus > Bacillus sp. FSL R5-0576. Next base: position 378,379 of record NZ_JBBORU010000001.1, on the reverse strand, counting down.
CTCTCACGAACGCTTACGAGGTTAGCTGACGGATTCGGGCATATGAGAGTTAGCCCTACCTAAAAAGGATTCACCCCAACGGCAAAAAGCCGTTCTATTGGGTCCCCCGCTCTGATTTCAGATTAAGCGATTTGTTTTCTAAAAGAGATCATACTCCCGTTCCCGCACGTTGTAAAGAGGCTTATTGGCTGAGAGAAAAAAATAAAATGACAGGTTCCACAAATGGAATTTACTTACCAAAAATAAAAAACAGAGGCTAAAATCGCCTCTGTTTTATTCTGTATCTGTCTTTCTTTTTCTGCGTCTTACGGCAATCCAAATGAACACTGCCGCAATCACCATAATGAGTGCCAGCACACCAATATACATCCATTTCTGGCTATGATCCTGTGTTGGTTGTTCTGCATCGGAACTGTTTGTTTCCGATTTGAGCTGCTGGTGGTTTGTAAACACCTGCTGGCTATTTGTTTCATTAAGGACGGTTGCCGACTCATCGTTGCTGTTCAGATAACTGATGATCTCTTTTGTGACAGCCGCGCCATCTCCTTTTGACGGTGCAAAGACAGCCATTGTATAGCGTGAATCCCAAACCGATGCTTGGGTAAATACCACTTGTTTTGTCGTCTCATTTAGCATCTCGAAACTAGATACATCAAACGAGCCGTTCTTTTCCTGCGGCACAAGCAGATCTGATGATTTCTCCTTCAGAAGAGAAAATTGATTGATCCCCCCTATGAAAATGAGGTTTCGTCCTTTCGCATCCTTTGCTGTAACGTCAGATGATTTCTTTACCGTATATGAATGCTGTGCTTCGCTGCCAAAGGATTCTGTTACGAGAGAAAGCTCCTCTAGCTTCGATTGGCTTACGGTGTCAGGAAGCACGATTAACGTTGTTTGATCCTGGTTTCCGGCGTAAGGCAGCGGCCACTCTTGAAAATCCGCTGACGGGGACATGCCTTTGATGGCGTATGATAATGTACTGTTTTTATCGATAAAAACCCACTTTTCTTCATCAGTGGTGTTACAAGGGTTGTTTTCCTTTAAACCGGTCGTGACGAACTGAATATCAATGTAGCGGTTTTTTTGCAGCAGCTTAGGGTCCACTTTCACTTTGACATGATAGAATCCGTTTTTATCTTCTTTTCCTAATTCATCAAGCCGGACCGAGTGCGGCTGGCCGTTGATCATCACTTTCAGTTCTGCAGCCTGAGAGGCTGACTCGTTTTCAGCCGTTGAGGCCTGAATCGTTTCAGACTTTTTCAGTTTAAGCGACAGCTTCGCCGATTGGTTTTCATCTAAAACAGCCGAAGCCGGATAAAAATAATGTGCTGAAGATGTTTTGTCGGCTCCAATTGTGATATCACCCGCTCCAAAATTCTCAAGGGTCAGCTTATCGCTTTCTTTTTTTTCAGTCTGCTGAAGCTTGCTGATTGAAAGTGTATCGCCGCTGAGCTGGCCTGTATATGTCTGATCTGTCATCACGCTGATTTTTTTAGTGAGCGCGTCCTCGGACGCCGCTTGCGCAAACAGAACCGGCTGCTGTTTGCCCTCTGCTTTCAGCACCCGCTCCGCAAGCAGAAGGTTTTCTCCTTTTGCCTGTAGCCCGGCTTGTTTCAACAGTTTTTTCACTTTGCCGTTCCAATGCTTGTCCACGCCGATAACAATCGTCGGCTTATCGATTTTTTTCAGTTCAGATTCCGTGACATACGCAATACTGATACTGCTGTCCACCGTTTTCAAATAGCCTTCTGTTTTAACAGCAGCTTCTATTTCTGCTGAACTTGGGTTATCCGGAATGACGATAGCTGTTTCTTCCGCTGTATTTCCAGATTGGGCGAAAGGATACGGATAATGGTCCAGCGACGTTCCCTTCGCTTCACTGCTGTCAGCAAGTGTCAGCCGGCTGTCCGGATAAATTTTGATCCAGTTGCCTGATGTATCCTGTCTGACGCACACGCCCTCTTTCATTACGCCGTAGAATTTCAGCGATACGTTGTGATAGCCTTGCGCAGACTGGCTTTTATTCAGATTCAGCTTCACTGTTTTCCGTTTGGAATCACCATCAAGCTTTAACGTCTTGACCGGTTCATCATCAATGACAGCCGTTAACGATGATGGAGAAATTAAAAGATTTGATGCCTCGTATTCGATTACCAATTGCTGATTGCCCGAAGAGGCGCCTGCCGGGATCTGATACGTCAGCTCTGCGCTGTCTTTTGATCCATACAGTGTAATCAGCTCGCTTGTCAGCACCTGCTGTTTGGCTTGTTCTTGGCTGCTTTTCCCGAGGAGCGAACCGCTGACCTGTAGGTCTTTGGCAAGAGCCGTTTGTCCAGTCATCGCCAGCAGCATGAAGCTTGTGAGAAAAATGATTATTTGTTTCAAAAAGGTCACCCGCTTTTATGTTGATTGTATCGTTCTGTCTTGTACCATTTGACCTCTTGCTTGAATAGACGGTGCTTGATTTCTACGAATAAAGAGTAGATAACAAGCACAATCCATGCCTGCGAGTATGTGAAGTACATGAGAAATACGATAAAAAAGTTTTGCTTGTTCATTTCTGTTTTTTCAATGCTCAACGTAATCATGACCTCTGTCATAAATAAGAAAAACGCCAAAATCCAGAGAATCATTGCCAAAAATCCAACAGACAAATGCAAATCATAAAACAAATTCACTACAAAAATCGCATTTGACATGATCACGCCAAAGAAAAACAGGAAGTACGTAAAGAAAAAATAAAACAAATCAAAGATAATCCGTTTTCGTTTCAGCTTAAAAAACTGCGCCAAAAATTTGAGCACGACATATTGATTGCCGCGCGCCCATCGGGTGCGCTGGCGCCACCATACCTTCCATGTTTCCGGTTCCTGCTCCCACGTGATGGCGGCAGGGAAAAAGCGGATGTGATAGCCGAGATTATATACCCGGATGGTCAGCTCAGTATCCTCAGCGAGCGCTTTGTCATCCCAGCCTCCGAGCTTTTCGATAATGCTTCTGCGGATCGCGAAGTTGGTGCCTGGGATCGTGGCGATTTTGAACCACTTCCATCTGCCTCCCTGGGCCATCCACTGAAAACAGATCGTTTCGATATTAATAAACCTCGTCAGCAGCGTCTTTGCCGCATTGATGACGCGGAATTTCCCTACCACGGCGCCTGCCTTTTCGTCATTCATCAGGCCGAGCACAAGGTAATACACAGCCATTTTCTCAGGCGTGTTGTCGGCGTCATACACACAGATCACATCGCCGTTCGATTCGGCAAAACCCGAGTTAAGTGCAGAGGATTTTCCTTTTCCTGCATTTGGCGGCTTCGTAATCACCATTTTGATGAAATCGTATTTCTCGGAAAATTCATTGACGATATCACCCGTCCGGTCTGATGAATTATCATTAACGACGATAATCTCCAGCCGGTCCTTCGGATAATAAAGGTTGACCATGGCCTTCAGCGTCTGCCGAATCACAACCTCTTCGTTATGCGCCGGGATGAGGACGCTGACCTTCGGCAGTTCCTTCATATTTTCTCTCCACTTCGGGATATTCCGTTCGAAGGTCATATAGTGGCGAAACCCGCCCTGCATGAGGAACATGTGGTAGAGAAGCATAACCCATATTAAACTTAGCGAGATAAAGAACAGCGTATTACCCAAGGCTTCTTCTCTCCTTAAAAATTCGTTTTTTCAATGTGGCTCTCAAGTAAAACGTATAACTGACAAACATGATGACAAATAAGAGCACAACAGCGGAGAGAATCCATAACGCCTTTTCCAGAGGGGTTTGGCGATGATGATCGAAAAACTCGTCAATGGCGCTTACGCCGTTTTTCACCTGAATCGTTCCGTCACCGCTTGTATGAATTTCCACTTTGTCTGTTTTGACGGTTTGTTTCGTTTTCTTTAAATCAAGCCATTCACTGTCTGGAATGCGTTCCATCTGATCAACCAGCTCCGGCAGATATTTCATCCCGAGGTACGGGTGATAAAATCCTCCGGCTACTCCGCCTTCAAAATCAATCATCTGGGAGATGTGCTCCTCCATCTCACCGATCGGGTTTTGCTTTGATGTGTCGACAAAGCCGATCGTTTCCGGATAAAGCGTCATTCCGTGCAACATCGAAGGAGCAGTCACAAACGGAGGTGCACCGGATGTTTTCCATGTTGTGCTGCTGAGCTGGACCTGGCCGAAAATGCTTGTAAAATACTGCGAGGCGATTTGATAGCCATAATCGGACATCGTGTAATGCGGCGCTTCAAACGCCAGCGGGTAAAGACCCGATGATGTCAAATCCTCAATGGCACGCGTCAGTTTTTGTTTTGTATACGTTTCTTCCTTTTCCCGAAATGGTTCGAGATAGCTGTGATAGGCTTGTTCGTTCGGGAAGTCCTGTTCTTTCTCCAAAATGGACGGGGGGTCTTCGGCATTTCCGGATGTAATCGGCTGATCCGCCTTTGCATCCCAAAATTCAAAGCCCTCTCCTGTTTCACTGTAGCGATAAGCGTGAGTATAGCCGTGAACAATGATACTGCCGCCCATGCTTTGCAGCTTCTTCAGCACCTTGACCATCTTCGGTTGATCAGACAAATACACTTTGTCGCCTGTTTCCGGATTCAAGTAAACCGGAATGACCGCCAGGATAAAAGGAATATGCCGCTTATGCAGGTATGTACCGGCTTGAAGCAGCAATTTTTCATCAGACATCGGGCTGATATCCTCGAGACGCAAATACAATAACGTCGTCCCCGCCTTCTCTCCGAAAGCTTCTCTGAGCTGTTTCGCCACGATCAAATTGTCATTTAACAAATTTGTTAATCCAATGTACACATTCCCTTTTTTTGTTTTCCATATAAAAGAATGCGTTGTGCCGTCATCGGCTTTGAAGGTGTAAAGCGCCGTTCCTTTCAGGCCTGATACACTCAGCACGTTAAGCCCGCTTTCCAGAGACACATCGGCCTTTTCCGACCTGCTGTGAACCTGAAACACATTTTCTTTGCGGGCTAATGAAAGCCCGGAAAATTGGCTGATTTGGCCTGCGTTATAGCCAATGGCGACAACCGGTTTTTTTACGCCGCTGATCAGAGACAGCAATTTTTTGCTGAGCTTTCTTTTCGTTTGGCCGAAATAAATCACATGGTCTTTCCCTTTGAAATCCGATGCTTCAACGTCTGAATCTTTTTTGACTGTCACATGGGATGTAAAGTGGCCCGCAAGCAAATCGAGCATTTTGACTTGTGACGACTCTTTGCCGTCCAAGGTTGAGTAGATGATGAGAATGCCGGCATCTTGATCTTTCGCTTGCGCAGAAACGGGAAAAGACGCAATAGCTAAAAATAGAAGCATCATGACGCATGGCAATGTGATTCCTTTATAGTTCATTCATCATCATCTCGTTTTCCAGTTCTTCTAAAAATTGATCAGCTGTTTTGATATCGTTGCGGTAGGGCAAATAGCAAACGTGGAACGTAAGCGACACATACTTTCCATTTTCCAGCTGATATGTATCCAATTGTTTCTTCAGCTTAGTCAGAACTGCCGGCATATGTTCAGCAGGCGTGTGCGTCAGCACGATCCCGATACGCTCATCAGAGGGACGGAATTTCTTATCCGTTTCCCGAACGCTTGTCCTGATTTGCTGACTGACATATTGGAAGAGGCGGTCCGTTTCTTTTTCACCGTACAAAGACTTAAACTCTTTGAAATAATGCATATGCAGCAGCAAAAAAACAAAAGAATTGCCATAGCGCTCCGCCCGCTTGATTTCTTCTGAAAGCTCCAGCCTCATCCTTTGCTTGTTATCAAATCCGGTCACTCTGTCAACAGCAACATAGCTTTTAATTTCGGATTGAAGCCGTGTTATTGAGCGCCGAAGCTCTGCTGTAATATCGTGGATTCTTCCAGAAATAAAAGAAAACAGCAAAAGCGCGATTCCCCACACAACAAGCATTCGCAGCCCTTCCTCAGCCGGAAAGAGCGATGTCTGTCCAGTCTGGAAAAACATCATTAAGGTGCCGAGAACAAAGAGTACGATTAAGGTCACTGCCAGCGCGTAAATCGGGCCGAACCAGATGCCTGCGGCGATGACGCCAAATGTGATGCAAAGGATCAGAGCACCTTCTGATTGCTGGGCTGACACATAATAAATAAACAAAGACAGGGCCGCGATGAGCCCTGAAAAATAAGCAAATAATTTTTGTGATTCACTGAATGATATTTTCATTAAAAAGCTTCCTTTCGGCTAACAGCGGCAGCAGATTGTCAAATGAATGCGTCTGAGTGCCGCTCATATAGCCTCCATAATACGATTTCACCGGATCATGAATTTCAAAGTCATTCATTCTGTCATATATGGCTTTGATGACAGAACTGTTTTCATGCTGTTTTGTCAAAAACAATACGGCTAAGGCATATACGGATGGAGACTCATATTGGACGGCAGGCTCCTTCGTATCTGCCGAATACCGCCCGTACAGCTTTCCGTTTTTCTGAAATTCCTGCTTGATCCAGTCCGCTAAAACAGATGCTTTTTCATCCCCTTCCGGCAAATGCCAAGCAGCGTAAAGCTGATCAATCAGGTTGATTTCACTATCATATGTGTATTCCTTCGTCTCCGAGCTGTATGTCTTCGGCAGAAAGCCATTTTTTAAAGGAGCTGAATAGAGAACATTGGCATTCCGCTGTTCTGTGTCTTCGTCTATGATTCCATTCTTCTTTAAGACAGCTAAGGCGTCAGGCATGACGTATGAAAGCGTCACATCCTTTGAAGCGGCCTGTGAGTCGTAATAGTCTGTAAATAACCCATTGTTCATATTGTATGTCTTCAAAGACGTGCCGATATCCCTAGCCGTTTGCGCGTAGTCGCTGCGGCCCCATTTTGCGGCGGCTTGGTCAAGAGACAGCATAATTCTCATATCATCTATCAGCGCATTCGTCCCGCTCGCTTGGCCATTTTGAATCTTCCACGTCACCAAGTGATTGCTCATCAGAAATGAATCAGTCAGATGCTGATATTGATCCTGGAAATGCGGTGCGTCATTTTTGCTGAGCAGAAACTCCATCCACAGGCCGAGAGATTCCGACAAGTAAGAAGGCTGGTCTGAAAAATCGGTTTTGATCAGCCCTTTGTCATTCATTAAATTGTGATAGATGAAATATTCCGCCGGCTGGAGCGGGCTGGCATTCACTTCTGTCGCCGACTGATTTTGGGTCTTGTTTCCAGCTTCAGCACACCCTGCGGAAAGTCCGATAGATAAGAAGAATAAGATGACAGCAATTAGTACATGCCTCACAGGCAAATCCCCCTTTGTCGCCTGAAGCAAATCAGACGCTCACAAATAGTTATAGACGAAAATATGACTGCCATGTTACAAAGTACATTTACTATAAAAGAAAAAAATGCAGATTGCTAGCTTTTTTTCCCCTTTTTGAACATTAAGAAAACAGGACCTAAGTCCACTAAAAAAACCTGTGCGATAGGCACAGGTTTTTTTATTATTTATCCAAACCGAGTTTTTTCAGCTGTTCTGCCAGCGCGTTGTTAATCGGCTCATCTTTATTTTGTTTTTTCATATAAGAGGATACGTCCCGTTTGGTAGCACGCGCTTTGTCTTTGTTTTTTCGTTTTTCAAATACAGAGAGCTTTTCACGGTGACCGCACACACACGCAAAGGTTTGGCCCTCGCCTTGGCCGCGAAGCTCCATTCTTTTATGGCAATTTGGGCAGCGGGCGTTTGTTTTTCGGGCAATCGTTTTTCTGCTTCCACATTCACGATCTTGGCACACGAGCATCGTCCCGCGTTTGCCGTTTACTTTCAGCATCATTTTGCCGCATTCCGGACATGCCGTTCCCGTGATGTTGTCATGTCGGAAGGTTTGGCTGCTGTTTTTGATTTCTTTTACCGTTTGGTGAGCGTAAGCCTTCATATCTTTAATAAAAACAGCCGATTTCAATTTGCCGGCCGCGATCGCAGACAGCTTTTGCTCCCATTCTGCTGTTAAGGCCGGTGATTTCAGATCCTCCGGAACAAGCTGCAGGAGCTGTTTTCCTTTAGATGTGATAAAAATATCTTGGCCTTTTTTCTCGATTAAAAAGCTGTTGAACAGTTTTTCAATAATGTCGGCACGCGTTGCCACCGTGCCGAGGCCGCCTGTTTCTCCAAGCGTTTTGACGAGGCCTTTTTCTTCTCCTTGCATAAATGCGCTTGGGTTTTCCATCGCTGACAGCAAGGTCCCTTCATTAAAGCGGGCAGGCGGCTTCGTTTGGCCGCTTGTTTCCGTTAACGTGCGGACGGCAAGTGTGTCGCCTTTTTGAAGCGCAGGAAGTGTCTGGTCTCTGTCATCCTCCTGCTCATCATCCTCATCCGCCATATCATAAACGGCTTTCCACCCTTGCGACTGCACGGTTTTGCCTTTCGCCGTAAAGGTTTCTCCGCCGATTTCTGCGATGACCTTTGTTTCCTCATATTCGAATGCAGGCATTAATACAGCCAGGAAACGTTTCGCAATCAGGTCATACAGCTTTCGTTCTTTATCACTCAGACTGCTGAGAACGAGCGGCTCTTCGGTCGGGATAATCGCGTGGTGGTCTGACACCTTCGCGTCATTGACATATCCTTTATGAGATTTAATGCCGCGTTTTTTAATTTGGTTGACATATTGGGCATACGGTTTTACTTCCATGCCTTCCAGACGGTCTTTTAACGTTGGGACGATGTCACTGGATAAAAATCTAGAGTCCGTCCGCGGATATGTGACGAGCTTATGCTGCTCATATAGCTTCTGCAGTACAGAAAGCGTTTCTTTAGCAGAAAAACCGAAGCGCTTGTGGGCGTCACGCTGCAGCTCCGTTAAATCATAAAGCGCAGGCGCAAAGCTTTTTTTCGCTGTTTTTTTCAGCTCAGCTACGACCGCTTGCTTTCCTTGGAGATTTTTTAGCAGACGGCTTGTTACATCTTGATTGAACGTTCTCGTCTGCTTTGATTTCTTATCCTGCCACGTCAGCGTCATGCCGTCGACTGCAGCACGGATGCCGTAATACGGAACGGGCGTAAACGCTTGAATGTCTGCCTCGCGCTTTGCAATCATGGCAAGCGTCGGAGTCTGCACACGCCCGCATGAGAGCTGGGCATTGAATTTTGTGGTAAGTGCACGGGTGGCATTGATCCCCACAATCCAATCCGCTTCCGCTCTGGCGACGGCAGAATGGTACAGGTTTTCATATTCTTTGCCGCTGCGCAGCTTTTGAAAACCTTCCTTGATCGCTTTATCCGTCACAGATGAAATCCACAGCCGCTTGATTGGTTTTCGGACATTCGCTTTCTCAATGATCCAGCGCGCAACAAGCTCACCTTCCCGGCCTGCGTCAGTCGCGATGACAATCTGATTGACGTCTTTACGGGTAAGCTGGGATTTGACTGCATTGAACTGCTTTCCGGTTTTTTTTATCACCACAAGCTTCAAGGGTTCTGGGATAATCGGCAGATCCTCTAGGCGCCATGATTGAAATTCTTTTCCGTAGCCTTCCGGATCAGCAAGCGTCACCAAATGGCCTAAAGCCCAGGTCACAATATATTGATCGCCTTCGAGATAACCGTTTCCTTTTTTATGGCACTTCAGCACCCGGGCTAAATCCCGGCCGACTGAAGGTTTTTCAGCTAATACAACTGTTTTTGACATGCTTGATCACTTCTCTTTCTTTCACGCTCATCCTGTTATTATAACAGACTTCGCGCGGCACTCTCTAACCGCGCCCGTTTTTCGTGTCAATTTCTGAGAAAATGACGTGAGTGACGGTTTGCGCGTAGGGCGATGTTTTGTTAATGAAATCTTCTACCGCTTCGAGGCTTTCGGCATTGATTTTCAGCATATAGCAGGCTGCACCCGCAATCCGGTAGCAAAATTCAATATTCGGCAATGTTTGAATATAGCTTTTGAACCGCTCGTAATCCGCGTTTTTAACGGTTGCTTCCACAATGCAGGAAACGGGAAGCCCCAGTTTTTTCTGGTCGACCTCCAGCGTGTATTGCTTGATGATGCCAAACGATTCAAGCTGTCTTACCCGTTCTGTTACAGATGGTGGCGACAGCTTAATTTTTCTGCCTAATTCCCTCATCGACAAACGGCTGTCCTTCTTCAGCTCCTCAATGATATTCAGATCAATCTGGTCAAGTTTCATTTCAACATCCTTCTTTTTTGATTTTGTACACATTATCTCGGGTATCTTTGTAAATGACAAGTACAGTTCCCTAGAAAAGGCATGTAAAAATGAATGTTTTCTGAACATTTTTTGAAAGCTGTCATATGCCCCCCCAGATTGTTTATAGTATAAAATGAAAACGTGTCCACAAGGAGGGCGATTTATGCTGCAAACGCCGATCGGAAGACTTCGCACGATGGGTTTTATTGAAGGAATGTCACTCTTAATCCTGTTGTTCATCGCTATGCCGCTTAAATATTGGGCAGGCCTTCCGCTTGCGGTGACAATTGTCGGTTCGGTTCACGGCGGGTTGTTCATTTTGTATTTGCTTGTCTTGGCTTATGCAACCTTCTCTGTCAAATGGCCGCTGAAATGGTCAGCTGCCGGCTTCGTCGCCGCTTTCGTCCCATTCGGAAATTTTTTGTACGACCGCGGATTAAGGAAATATAAATAAGGGAACGCAAAAAAGGCTGGATTTTTATGATCCAGCCTTTTTTATTAAAACCACTTTGTCAGCCACGCGATATAGTAGGCCCCCGGAATAAACATGAGCTGGGCGAGGAGTGTGCCCGCCACCCTTGATGTGACCATTGTGACAGAGGTCCATTTTAAATAGATATAGCTTCGTTTTCCTTTTGCCACATCATCAGCTAGAACGGATACTTTAGGATCAACAAAAATGGCCAGCAGCATGGTCGCAATTCCGTTGATCAAACCCGAAGCCATGACGGCTGTCGTACTGCGCTCCGGCGCCAGAAGGCCTGCGTATAAAGCCGAAAGCACGCCAATCGTATAAATCGATGTGATCAGCATGTTGATGACAAACAAACGCTTCGGAATCAAGCGCATATGAAATCCTTTTACATATGAAATAGACGGCAGACGCAAATAGGAAAGGGCATTTTTGAATCCTTGTTTCGAGAATCCCTTTCGGAATACTTGAAAAACGGAGCCGCCGCCGCCTGCCAAGTGAATAATCGCCCGTGAAAAAAGAGCGACAAAAGACGGGAGCAGGATAATGCCCAAAATGGTGCCGACTGTCGATCCGAAAATTAAAAAGCGGAACTGCTCCCCTACAATCGCCAGTGCGTTTTTTCCAGCATCATCAATTAAATGCCCGGTAAAGGGCTGCTGCACCATGTTCGACATTCTGGATACGATGACCATGACATTAAACAGAGAAAGCGCGGACGCAATAAATCCAACGCGGGCCCCGGAAAGCCTTGTGGCATAGGCTAAAGTTTCTATCGAGTGAATCAGCAATAAAAAACAAAAAATAAAAAGTACTTGTGTTGTAATGACATGCACGTTATTCTTCCTCCAATTTCATCCTAGAGATAAGACTGGAATGAAGACAAGGAGGTTTCAGTACGATGTGTTTTTTGCAATAAAAAAACCGTCCGGCGTACGCCGGGCGGTTTGTCTTATTCTTTTCTATACGCAAATAAAGATTATATCATCCGCCAAGTCAGGCGGGTTAGATTCATAAAGCATTGTTCCGAAGAATCATTCTGGAAAGTAAACACCATGGAAATTTCTTGAACACAAGACAACGAAAGCCCTACCTCTCAATCGTCACTGCGGCTCCGAAGCCGCGCCGGTGTGAATTGTAAAACAAAAAAGTCTTTTTTCCATCTCATCGTTAGGGGCGATTTGTTATGAAGGAAAAGAATAAGGGCAGCTGGTTATGCTGCTTGGGAAGCGGTAAGCTTCTCTCTCAAAACAGAAAAAAGAAGTTTACTTTCTTTTTTATTTGCTTATTTTTCTTACTAGCTATTCATAATAACATATCGCCCTTGAAAACACAAATTTTTTATAGTTCGAGTGAGACCGGTGTTTTCTCCCCGGCATTCATTAATCTGATATCCTCCGGTTCAATTTCAAGAATCACCAGATTCGGATCATCCTTGCCGTCAAACCAGCGCTCTAATTTGGAACTCCATATTTTGTCCTTGAGTTCTGCCGAATTGTTGATTTTGGCTTTTCCGGCAACTTCGACATATGCGTCGCCAAAACCTTCACAATCATAGCCTAATAAAATGTGGACATTGGGGTTGTTCTCAATTTCTTCCGCTTTATGAGTTTCCTTGCTTGTCGGTGTGTAAATCGTCAGCCCGTCATGGAAAAAAGTCATGTAGCGGGAATGCGGTTTGCCCTTTTGAACTGTTGCGAGCGAACCTACTTTATGGTGATCTAGAACATCAAGCACTTTTTGTTTAATGTCTTGCTGATTCATCTCGAATCACTCCTTTTTAACGTCTCCGCTGTTACTTTTCCACATCCGGGGAAGATTTAAACAAGAAAGTGTGCTCTTTATTTTTCGCCTTCCCATTCACGCTTTAACAGACTGTAGTAGACGAGGTCGTGATGCCTGCCGTTTACGTATAAGCCGTCCCGTGCACTGCCTTCCTCTAGAAACCCGAGCCGCTCCGGAACCGCTCTGCTTTTTTCATTTCCGACAGCCGCACAGATCGCCACACGATTCAGCTCAAGCTCTTCAAAAGCATACGTAATGAGTTTTCGGCAGGCAGCTGTAATAATGCCTTTCCCTTCAAATTCTTTGGCAATCCAATATCCGATTTCCGCCTTACGATTCACTTGATCAAGGTTATGCAGGCTGATCATGCCGCATAGGCTGCCGTCATAAAGGAGCCCCGCCTCAATGCCGTTCAGGTCGGCATACTGGCGCCGCCAATCTGGAATGATTGTTTCTCGGTACGTTTCAGCGCTGCTTGGATTTTCCGCAAAAAACAGCCACTTGCCAAGCCGCTGCTGATTTTGGATAATGAGTTCGGCCAGCCGCTCCGCATCCTTCGGCTCCAATAATCGGATGGTGATGTGCTCATTTACCTTGCAAGTGAACATTGCCTCGCCCTCTTTCCTTTTTTAACCATTATAGCGATGATTCTGTTTTTTTCAATACAAAAAGGATGGGCTGTTAAGCCCATCCTTATATTCTTGGATCGGTAAAGATATCATGTTTATCCGTGCTCGTCGATGACATTTCCGTCACGACGGCACCTTCTTCCCCGGCCTGGAACCAATGCTTTGTATTCGGTGGGATTGTATATTGCCCGCCCGGTTCTAGCTCAATTTCGTGCCAGACCGTATAGTGTTCTCTGTCTTCCTGAGGAGGGAGAACTTTTGGAAGCGGCGTTTTTTCTCCTTCTACGTAAAGATACACTTTTCCGTAGCGGCAGCGGAAGGTCTCCTGCTTGCCTTCCTGGCCGTCGACCGGCGGATGGCGGTGTTCCGGGCAAGTCTGTCCCGGAAACAGCACCAATTCCTTTGAACAATAACGGTCTGTATTGACGTAGACGAAGAGCTGGAGCCCGACTTTTCTTTCTTTTCCTAAGCCGTAATCCATCAGCTGGATTTGGTCTACTTCCTCGTCCGTTAATACAATCCCTGCTTTTTGATAGTAGCTGTTCACTTCTTCTTTCGTGATGCCCATATGTCTCACTCCCTCTTATGTCGTCACAAAGTTTCCGCCGTTAACATGCAGGGTCTGTCCTGTCATGTAAGAGGACTCATCTGATGCCAGGAGCACATAACAGCCGACGTGCTCAACAGGCTGTCCAGGACGGCCCATCGGCGTATCTTGCCCAAATTGAGCAACTGTTTCTTCAGGGAACGTAGCTGGGATTAGTGGCGTCCAGATTGGACCCGGCGCGACTGCATTTACACGGATGCCGTCTTTAACAAGCGCCTGCGCCATTGTTCTTGTAAAGGCGTTGATCGCCCCTTTTGTCGCTGTATAATCAATCAGTGTCGGGTTCCCTACGTACGGGTTGATGGATGTCGTATTGATGATGGCGCTGCCCGTTTTCAGGTAATCAATTGCTTTTTTAGTCAAATAAAATTGAGAATAAAAATTTGTTTTGAATGTGCGGTGAAGCTGTTCGCTCGTAATATCTTTGATGCTTTCCTTCGGATGCTGTTCACCTGCATTGTTGACAAGGATGTCAAGGCCGCCTAGTTCCTTGACCGTTTTTTCAACCGCTTCATTGCAGAATTCCTCTTCACCTACGTCACCAGCAATCAGCAGGCATTTTACGCCTTCTTGTTCAACACGTTTCTTCGTCTTCTCAGCGTCTTCATGCTCATCCTTATACACAATGGCGATGTCTGCGCCTTCCTTTGCGTAAGCGACGGAAACCGCGCGTCCGATCCCGCTGTCGCCGCCTGTAATAAGAGCTACTTTTCCTTTTAATTTGTCTGCTCCTTTATAATCCTCGTACTCATACACCGGACTTGGATTCATTTCGCTTTCAATTCCCGGCTGGCGACTTTGAGTTTGTGCCGGCAGTTCTTTTGGATAATTTGCCATGATGATTCTCCTCCTTTGTTTTCATGTCTATTTGTTGTGTACCTCACACACTCTATGGATAAACATGGCTTGGCACCTTCGCATTGCTTTATCAGAAAAATGTTTCACATGGAACGCTGGGAGGAAATTAACTCAAAAAGGGGGTTGGTTGCTGAATGATTAACATGCTTTCTAGAAGATTCAGCAGGCCAAAGGGCGTCATCGGCATGATTGCCGGGTACATCATGGCTGCTGAAAATCAAACACTGAATCAGTGGACAATCAATCAGCTGGGTATCACGCGCGGGGACAGCATTTTAGAAGTCGGGTTTGGCCCGGGATACTGCATGCAGCAGATGCTGAAACGCGAGAAGGATGTTCATCTTCATGGGATTGATGTGTCAGAGGCCATGCTGAAGCTGGCCGCCCGCAGAGTGAAACCAAAGGGCGTACGCCTGATACAAGGAAGCATCGAGACATTTCCTCTCCCCGCCTCGTTTTATGATAAAGTGATTTCCGTTAACAACTACACCATTTGGAATGACCAAACAAAAGGCATGAAACAGATTTATCGGGCATTAAAGCCAGGCGGCAAAGCAGCCATTACGATGCAGCCGCGGGAAGCGGATGCCAGTCCTGAGAAAACCAAATCATTTGGAAGAGAGATGAATGCTGACTTTAAAGCAGCCGGCTTCGAAGACATTGATATAGAATTTAAGAACATTAAGCCTGAGCTTTCCGTCTGTGCAACTGCAAAGAAGCCCGCCACATAAAGTGGACGGGCTTCTTCTTTTATGAATGTACAGCCTGATTGCGCAGGACGTCTTTTTTCACCTTGCCAAGGTTGTTTTTCGGCAGTTCGTTAACAAATTCAACTTCAGGTATTTTGTAAGCGGACAGGCGTTCTTTACAAAATGCGATGACATCCTCTTCCGTGATGCGCTGGCCGCCATTTTTCACGATAAAAGCTTTCGGTTTTTCACCGTAAAGCGGGTCTGGAATACCGACCACAGCCGTTTCAAGGATTCCCGGGATCTGCTGGATAACTTCTTCAACCTGATCAGGATAGACGTTATCGCCTCCGTAAATAATGACATCCTTGTAGCGTCCCGTGATGAAAATAAAGCCATCTTCATCTACATATCCTGAATCTCCGGTTCTAAACCATCCATTTTGCAGCACTTTCGCTGTTGCTTCAGGATTGTCTTCATAGCCTTTAAATAAGAATGGAGTATGAACAACGATTTCGCCGATTTGTCCTTGAGGAAGTTCTTCTCCAGTCAGAGGATCTTCCACTTTGACTTTAACACCTGCCACAGGTTTTCCTGCAGATGCCGCTTTATCCATTCCCATATCAGGCGTCCATGTGCTGATGCCCCAAGCCTCAGTACTTCCATAGCCATGCGCAAGCGGAATGCCAATATCAAGATAGCGGCGGATTAGGCTGCTCGGCACTTTTGTTCCGCCTGTCATTAAAATAACAAGCGAAGATAAGTCAGTTTGGTGCGTTTCCCACGCCTCAAGCAAATACGTGTAGAACACAGGAAGAGCCATCACGGTCTGAATTTTCTCTTCTTCAATGACCTTCAGCATGTGAACAGGATCTTGATCCTTTGTAAACACAAAGGTTGTTTCTGCAAACGTTCCAAGCATGATGCAAATGAGCGCACTCGTATGATAAATCGGATGGCACGCGAGAAAACGAAGGCCCTTCATGCGTGCTATTGAGCTGTTGGATTTTTTAACGTATCTGTATATGCCGCCATGTGTAATCATGCATCTTTTCGGGTTACCCGTTGTTCCAGATGTAAACATCAGAAGTGCTGTATCATCAGGGGAAACCATTTCCGTCTCTGGCAAATGATCAGGACCTGCAAACAGCGCTTCAAATTCAGCAGATGTTTCGTAAGCTGTTCCTGTTTCCATTGTTACACACAGTGAGGACAATTCAGGAAGAACTTCATCTAGTGTCTCTTTAAACTCCGCTCCGTAAAACATTGCTTTCGGTTCACTTGCTTTTAAAATGCCTGTCATTTCATATGGTTTCAGCTGCCAGCTGACAGGTACGACAACAGCACCTATTTCAAGTGCGGCGAACATAACTGTTGAGGCGGGATGGCCGTTTTTGCAAAGCAATGCAACACGGTCGCCCTTTTGAATTCCTTTTTGAAGCATGGCATTCGCCAGCTGATTAATCCGTTTACGGTAACCTTTATATGTCAGTGTATGGTCTCCGCTTTTTACAGCCTCTATATCTTCGCTATTCGGCATGTCATGCAGAATCAGATGCTGTAATGTTTCCATATCGTCATCTCCTATATTCTCTTGAATCTTCAATAATTTGTTAGATTTTCTTCCTTACCTCACCCATTTTAACCCAAAAAAGATAACTTGTAAAACTATTTCATTTTGGAATTATTCCAATACTGAATGATAAAATAGTCCCACATTTTCTTATTTTGTTCCCCGTCCAAAGAAAAACACACGCCAAATTTTTGACGTGTGCCATGCAGGATTACAGTATGTTTTTTTCTTTCATCCATGTGAAAAATATGCGGTTTAACCGCTGATACAATTCTTGTTCTCCTTCTTCCTGAAACCCCGCCATGCTTTCTCCGCTCTCGATAATTGCCGAGCTGATCGCGCTTAAAATCTCCGAGCCTTCAGCAGATAATGAGTTAGGCGCCATCATGACGAGGATGCGTGTCATCCTGAGGGTATTTCCGTCCATGCCATCCACTTCATAGGAGGTGCTGAGATCAAACATTTTGAAAAAAGGCAGGACGATTTCATCATTTTTGAGATGATAAAGCGCCATGTTTGTTCCGGGGATTCCCAATCCCCCTTGTTTCTCCCGCTCAGCCAGGCAAACCGCGGCTTTTTCCGGATTACGGATCAGGCCATCCTTCTTCAGCTGTTGAAAAAGCTCTAGCAAAAGCATGCTATGGTCCGGGTTTGTTTTGAGTTGAGCTAGCGTAAAATGGCGCAGAACATCTTGGATAACTTCCATATACCGCCCTATGCTTTCCGCCGCCTCTAGCATGTCAGGTACATCAGCTTGCTGCGCTTCTTCCTTCGGGCTTCTTTTTTTGTTAAGAATAAGGGGAATCTTCCGCTTGATATACTGCTTGACCTGGTTTGCGTCTTCCTCATTTAATAGTGGGCTGACCATGATGTAATCAATGTTTTCATAAGGAATCGGTACAGTGGACACAATCATATCATAGGCTTGAACATCCTTCCCCTTTAGCTCGATCAGGGATGACATATCAAACGATTCAATTTCCGGCAGCTCTTTTTTCAGTCTGGAGGCAAGCATTTTCGAGGAGCCGATCCCGCTTGAGCAGACGACAAGCGCTTTCACTTTTGCTTCTTCTTTTTTGATTTCAAGAGCCGAGCCAAAGTGAAGAACGATAAAAGCGATTTCATCATCAGAAAAGGACATGCCCGGAAAATACTTTTCGACGCCTTCTTCGATCGCCATATAAAGCAGAAAATAATCGCGCTTGATCTGTTCCTTCATCGGATTGTATATCTCAATATTTTCTTTTATGCGGCTGACGGCCGGCTCCAAATGGGCAATCAAGCCTTCATATAAAGAGTAGTTTTTCGTCAGATCCATTCTGATTTTGTCTGAAATAAAAGCAATGAGCCGCTTTGTTTGCAGGGCTGTTTCCAGCTCAATTTCCTGCGCTTTGTATTCTGTTTTGTATTTTCGATTGGCGCTTCGAAGGTGGATTGTAATATAGCCGACCTCCGCCTCTGGAATCGTCACGCCGAAGGCACGTTCAAGCTCACCCGCGATTTCAAGAGCGGAGCTGTATTCCTTCGCATTCTTCAGTTCCTCAAGCTCATTTTGCTCCATGGTGATAGTTTCCCCAAGCTTAATTCGTTCGATCGCATACGTCAGATGGACGACGAGCGCTATATAGGAGCTGTCGGACAATGAAAAAGCGATTTTTTCTTTGAGCTGAAATAAGATGCGCTCCATTTTTAACAGCTCACCTTTGCTGACAACCCCGAACATTTTCTCTGAAGAATCGGTTTTTCCTTTGATGTTTAATTCAACCGCTTCCAAAAACATTTGGATGTCGAGACGGTTCACAATCAAGTTGCCGACAATTTTCCGTTTCGCATTCTCCGGCCCTATAAGCTGGATGCCAAAACCTCTTTTGCGGATCAGTGTCAGTCCGAAGGGAGAAATCCACTTCTCGAGCTCATCTAAGTCATAGCTGACCGTGGCATTCGTCACCTGGAGATCATGAGCAAGCGTGTACAGTTTGACGGGCTCCTGAGACTCTAATAACGAACAAAGAATGAGCAGTTTCCGTTCGTCGGCGCTGTATTCATGCTGTTCATATGATAAATCAGTAAGCAGCTTTTGTTTATCTTCGGGACTTCCCACTGCTTTCAACCCTTTACCGGGCTGTTTATCTAACGTAAGCCCCACGGTTTCCATCAGCGGTTTAATTGATTTGAGTTCCCTGTGAATGGTTCTCGTGCTGACTTGCATCAGCTCAGCAAGCTCAGTTACGGTTATATATCTGTTTTGTAATAATAAGTGCTTTAACAGCTTTTGTTCTCTGGCAGTCATATACATAAAAAAGACCTCCTAGACTATCTTGATGTGCGGATGAAGTCGCAAGGAGATGCAGTAGAGGATATAGAGAGGTTTCCTTTTAATATAAAACGCTTTCAAGCAAGAATCAATCACTTATAAATGGTAATTTGGCACTATGCGGTGTGACAATATTGAAAAAGCATCAGCTGGTAAGCTGATGCTTTTTATGGAATATCGTAACCCTGTACGGCTGTAAAAATGCGGAACCATTGATCCTGGTCAAGCTTGTATGACAACGCATTTATCGCGGCGGAAATCCGCTCGCGCTTTCCGCTTCCGACAATCGGCATGATGCCGGCCGGATGCGTATACAGCCATGCGTACATGACCTCGTCCAATGAAGCGGCGCCGATTTCCCCTTGGACGGATTCAAGCGCCGTGCGGACACGTCGGTCTTTATCCGTGTTTTCAGTGAATACTTTGCCGCCTGCCAGAGGCGACCAAGCCATCGGCGGAATCCGTTTTTCCTGGCACAGGTTCAAAGTGCCGTCGAGCATATTTTCTAATTCGTATGCGGAAAGCTCAATCTGGTTGGTCACAAGCTTCTCAGGCAAATACGATTCCAGCATCCGATACTGGTGATCTTTAAAATTTGAAACGCCAAAGTACCTGACCTTGCCAGAGCATTTCAAGGCCTGAAACGCCTCTGCTACCCCCTCCGGATCCATGAGCGGGTCCGGTCTGTGAATCAACAGCACATCAATATAATCCGTCCTTAAGTTCATAAGCGATTGCTCAACGGATGCCAAAATATGCGATTTGCTTGTGTTATAATGATGCGATCTGTGAGCGGGCCGTTCAGGCGATTCAAGAACGATACCGCATTTTGTGACCAGCTCTATGTTTTCTCTTAATCCAGGCGAAAGGGCAAGGGCGTTTCCAAACAGCTTTTCGCACGTATAGCCTCCATAAATATCCGCATGATCAAAGGTCGTGATGCCGTGATCGATACACCATTCAATGAGGCTTAGAAGTTCAGCATCTGAATAGTTCCATTCATTCAGCCGCCAAAGCCCGTGTATGACTCTTGAAAATTGAAGATCCTCCGCCAATTGAATACGCTGCATGCAAAATCCCTCTTTTCTTTGTATAAACCGGGTTTTGCCCCTTACTAGTTCATTCGGCCTCAGATCCCCTTTTTCCTTTCGCTCCTTTTAAAAAGACATTTTAATTCGATTGAAATTGCTTTTTCGCTTTCTCAACGACATAGTGGCTACCGCCGCGGTCCTGCACATTTTGGATCATCATGGCGACAAGCAGGTCTTTGTTTTTGTAATCGTAGCCGACAAACCAGCCATTTTCCGTGCCGTCTTTATCATCTTTTGATGTTTTCAGCTCGGCTGTTCCTGTTTTCCCGGCCACTGTGATTCCTTTCACGACAGGCTGATACGCTGATCCGCGCTCATCTTCCACAACGCCTTTCAGACCTTTTGTAATGTCTGCCGCTCCTTCCTTGGTGACCACTTGCTTGTGCCAAACATCAGCTGTTTGTGAATCTTTTTTGATCAGCGTCGGTTTGACAAGGTCTCCATTGTCAACAAATGGCGTGTAAGCAGTTGCCAAGTGAAGCGAAGACATTTGCATTTGCCCTTGTCCATAGCCTGTATCCGCAAGCAAAATGTCTGAATCAAGCTTGTCATTTGCAATAGACGATTTCTGGATCGGGAATTCATACGGAATGTCCTCTGAAAAACCGAATGTCTTCAAGCCTTTTGTGAAGGTGTCCGCTCCCATATCAAGCGCATTCTGGGCAAAATAAATATTGTCTGACGTAATAAGGGCGTTTTCCAAATCGACTTGTTGAAGTCTCTCAGAAACACGTGTCACTGAATAGCCGCCCCAGCTCGAATCTTTTTGCCACTCCTTGCCTTTGATTGTTTTCTTCTCATCGGCTTTAAGGGTGCCGTTTTTGATTCCAATAGCAGCCGCAATCGGTTTAATGGTAGAACCTGGCGCGTATGTCTTATTGAATTTCGCTGAAAACGGATTGTTTTTATCTTTGTTTAGCTTTTTCCATTCCTTATCGCTCCAGCCGAAAATAAATCCGTTTGGATCGTAGGAAGGCGCGCTGACAAGGGCGAGTGTTTCGCCTGTCTTCGGCTGCAGGGCGACTGCCGCCCCGCTGTCATTCTTCAGTTCATCATACAGCTTCGTTTGCGTTTTGATATCAATTGTGAGGTGAAGATCCTCGCCGTCCTTTGCTTTCTTTTCAGCGATGACTTCCCCGGTTTGCGGCACGTAGATTTTCCAGCCAGTTGTGCCTCTTAGCTTGTCTTCATACACATTTTCAAGTCCGGCGATACCGATGTTAGACGTATCGCTGTACGTTCCTTCTTTCTTTTTCTTCAGTTCTTCCGCTGTAATGGCGCGGACATAGCCTGTCAAATGGGCTGTCTTTTCGCCATACGGATAGTAGCGGGAGCTGACATTCGTTCTTGTTACGCCTTGTAATGACGTCGCTTCAGAAACTAACTTCTCCTGGTCAGGCTTGACCTTTTTGAGCGGCACAAACGAATCGTCTTTTACCCAGCCTTGATCCAGCTTTTTCTTGATGTCGTCTTCAGTCAAATCAAGTTTTTTGGCGAGTTCTTTTATAACTTTCTCTTTTTTATCGCCAAGCTCTCCGGGAACAATTCCAATTTCCGGAACATCTGTATTGACAGCTAAACCTTTTCCATTTTTATCGTAAATTTGGCCTCGTTTCGGTTCAATGCTCATAATTTGCACGGTTTTGTCGTCAGCCAGCTGCTTGAAAATAAACGATGGGTCCCAATCTATATTCCATGACTCCTCGTCATCTGTTTTTTCTAATTTCAGCACAGCAGTATTCTTGAAGCTGACTTTGCCGGCATTTGTGTTCATGCTGACTTTATACGGGATATGTTTCATTGTCTTGTTGTCTTGATCGTCCTTATCTACTTCTCCCGCAGTGACTTTCAAATTTTTTACGCCGGCCTGCTCATAGATGGCTTTATACCTGTTGACGAAATCTTTTTTGGAGATTTCTTTTTTGACATCTTTAGTCAGGCTTTGATACATGTCATCGAATTGCTGATCGTTCCACTGTTTCACGAATGCTTCCATGCGATCCTCTGGTGAATCTGTTTTGGAGCATCCGATTAACCCAATCAATCCGACGCATAGAAATACTAGTAGAATACACTTTTTTAACATGACTTTCCCCTGCCTTCCACTTGTTATTTTCTCTTAATTGAATTGGTGCGTGCAAGATTTTTTTGAAAATGAAGGAAAAGTTCACCGATTTTGCAGAAATCTCCTATCGTTTGCTGTAGACTATTTGAAAAGACAGAAAGAAGGGATAGCATGGTCAGAGAGGCAGCAATGCTTCACATTAAAGAAGGCCTTGAACAAGAGTTTGAGGATGCATTCCGGCAAGCGGCGCCGATTATTTCCGGCATGAAGGGCTATATCACTCACTCGTTATCAAAATGCATGGAGGAAACGCATAAATATCTGCTTCTTGTGGAGTGGGAAACACTTGAGGACCATACGGAAGGCTTTCGCGGTTCTTCAGAGTATCAAGAGTGGAAAGCCTTGCTTCATCGGTTCTATACCCCGTTCCCGACGGTCGAGCATTTTCAGGATGTGTAATAGATTTATATAATATGAAGTGTAAAACCGATAAGGGAGACAGACCATACAAAAACGGCGGTATAAATATTAAAAGCGCCTGAGCCGTCATTTTCTTTTTTGCGCTCTTCAAGTCCCTGCATAAACATGACCGCACCAAGAAAGACGAGCATGACCGATTGGATAACAGAGGTGTGTTCCGTATAGTTAAAAGCAATAAGCGCCAGTATAATAATGATAACCGCAAAAGACATTTTAAAAATCCGAAACAAAAGGACCATCCTTCCTTATATACGAAATATTGAACGTTATGGCTATATTTGCCTACGTCCTCCATTATTCTAGCGCACTTTGTTTGTCTGTAGAACAGAAGAAAGGGAATTTTAAGTTTCTTTTAATATTTCGATCACACATACAAAACGCGCCTGTCATGAGGCGCGTTTTCTATGAAACTGATAATTCTTTATAGCCTAGCTTGTGAACGGCTTCAGCCATCGCTTGATAGCCTTTGCAGTTCGGATGGACACCGTCAAAGGACAGATATTCCCGCTCCTTGCCTTTGAAGATGCTATAGGCATCTGCGATTTTGACATGGGGTGCTGATGCAAGTGTTTCTAAATGTGAATTAAAGGATGTGATCCATTTGCCGGCGATTTCAATGCCGGGAAACGGATTGTATAAGTTGAACACTCGGATGGCGTACGGGGAAGGATTTTCTCCTTTGATCTCGGCGATTTTGGCAATCATCTTTTCAAAATTCTCATGGCAATGGGCGGATACACGGCTGAAAATCGTTTCATCCTTAGAGGTTTGGTAGGCTAAGACCGAATCGATGAGATCGTTTCCGCACCCTGTGATCGTTATCATATCAGCATCTCGAATGCATTTTTGCACATAGGGATATGACAGGAGTCCCAAAATCTCTTCTGTATTCAGGCCTGATCTGGCAAATATGTTTATTGCCGTTCTTGTTTTCAAGTCAGCTTCCATCATGTCCCCAAAACGCTGGACGAAGCCGGGTGAAAACAGCCCCGAGCCTCTCCCTGTCGTCAAGGAATCGCCCAGAGCTGTATATCGAAGCATCATGTTCTTTCCTCCACTCTTGAACGTCGATACGTTAATGTACGCAGCAGAGAAAAGATTGGCTACTTATGTATATCCTATTTTTCTTGAAATCTGTAAAGCGGCGTCCTTCACCTTTTCTGTTAAATAGGGCAGCCTGTCTTCTGTAAATCTCGCTTCAAAGCCTGCAATGCTAATGCCGGCTGCCACCTGGCGCTTATGGTTAAAGATCGGGGCGCCGATCGCCGCCGTATAGTTTTCGAGCTCTGAATAGCTGACAGTATAGCCATTTTGCACAGAGGCATCAATCTCCTGAAGCAGTTTTTCGGGATCGGTAATCGTTCCGGAGCCAATCGAAATGAGCTCGGTTTGTTTGATGTATGCTTCGATTTCTTCACGGGGAAGAAAGGACAGAATGCTTCTGGCGCACGCTCCCGCGTATAGGGGGGAACGCCTGCCAATCGCCGTATACAGCCGCACAGTCTGTGTCCCTTCTATTTTCTCAACGTATATCGCTTCATTGCCGTCCCTCATGATCAACTGCACGGCTTCATCCACTTCCCGGCACAGCTCTTCCATCACCGGTTTCGCTATTTTTCTGATATCCAGTCTGTCAGCGACAAGCTGTCCGAATTCCAAAAACACCAATCCCAGCGAATAAGCGCCGGACGCATCCCGACTGAGGAACCCCATTTCCTCCAAAGAGCTGACCATCCGGTGAACAGAGGTCTTCGGCATTCCCGTCAGCGACACCAGTTCACTTAAGGTTAGGCTTGGTTTATGCAAAAACAAATTGAGCAGCGCCATAGATTTGACTACGGTTTTGTTTTTATTCTGCATCATGCATCCCCTTTGCTATGTCAGCCATTCCATCTTTATTCTCGTTTTCAGTTCTTTTATATGCTGTTCCCGTTCAATCGCAAGCGCTTCTGCTTCCTGAAGGGATACAGGCTCAAACTGGACGTGCTCACCCGGCATGATTTGGGAAACAATCGGAAGATCAGCGGATATGATATGCGCGATCCTCGGATAGCCGCCAGTCGTCTGCCGGTCTGCAAGCAGGATAATCGGGTTGCCGTCAGGCGGCACCTGAACTGTTCCGAATGAAACCGCTTCCGACACCATCTCAAGCGGGGCCTTCAGTTCGAGCGGTTCTCCTTTGAGCCTGTAGCCCATACGGTCAGACTGCGGCGTGACACGAAATGCTTCTTGATAAAAACGCGTTTTTGATTCTTCTGTGAAAAAGGCAAATTGCTTTCCTTCCAGCACCCGAATGACGGGATTCTTCTTCAATGGCAGAAATCTGCCGCGGCTGACTGACCACTTCGGTGCTGCAAATCCCTGTTTTCCAAGCTGCGAACTTAAGCGGGAAAGGATGGTTTGCGAAAGAGCTGACATCTCTCCAATGTTCAGTTCATCTTCTTTTTGAAGCGCTCTGCCATGAAGTCCGCCGATGCCTGCTCTGACGTATGTGCTTTTACTTTCCATGACGGCAGGCACCTCGATGCCGCCGGCTGCCGCCAAATAAGCACGGCTGCCGAGTTTGCAGGGGCCAAAGCTGACCGTGCTGTTTTCCTTGATGAGCACAGGCTTCCATAAAGGCGCTTCCTCGTCATTAATAAGCAGCGTGAAGTCCGCCCCTGTCACAGCAATCAGTGTCTGTTTTGAAAAATGAAACGACGGACCGGGCCCCATCATCGTTATTTCGAGACCTGCTTCATTTTCGCCGTTTCCTATCAACAGATTGGCAATGCGCAGTGAAACCGTGTCCATAGCGCCGCTGGCCAGAACGCCGTATTTTTGGTAACCCGTTCTGCCTATATCCTGAACCGTTGTGAGCAGTCCGGGCTTTAATACTTTCATGCTCAATTGGACTCCTCCTTATAGGCGTGATAGTCTTTTTCTGAGATGCGAACGAATTTCACAGTATCTCCCGCCCGCAGCAATGTCGGCGGGTTTTCCTGCGGCCGGAAAAGAGCCAGCGGCGTTTTGCCGATCAGCTGCCAGCCGCCCGGCGTTGAAATCGGATAAACGCCTGTCTGCAATCCCGCAATACCGACCGAACCTGCGGGAATCGACGGTCTTGGTGATGATTTTCTCGGAGCTGCAATGCGTTTTGACATCCCGCCTAGAAAAGGAAAACCGGGCGCGAAGCCAAGCATATATACCACATATTCACCGTTTGTATGAATGTCGATTACTTCCTCCGGTGACAGCTGATTGACCTTCGCCACCTCTTCTAAATCCGGACCGAATTCACCGCCATAGCAGACGGGAATTTCTACAATGCGGCGGTTGACCTCATAGTCTTCGGCTATTTCTACCAGCCGCTCTTCGACATCGCGCTTGACCTTCTCAAAAGGTGAGCTTATGCCTTGAGGCAAATGCTTGTACACTTCATACATATCATAAAATACGGTTAGACTTGTAAAAGCCGGAATACATTCAATGAATCCCGGAAATGGCTGTTCTTCTATATAAGCGGCCGCTGCATGGACAATGCCGTTGACCTGTTCATTGATTTCTTCTCCGAATCGGATCATCATTGCAGAATCACCGAGCTGTTCGATTTGATATCGTACAGTCATCTTTCTCACCTCTTTTAATTCTCGTTCATCAGGATGACGAGAGGCTACAGCACCGCAAGCGACTCGTCTCGAATATCTGTGATGAGCATATGCCCCGGCGCATGTGTGATGACCATTTCAGGCTTTACATTCATAGCCACGGCTTGCGGGGTCACCCCGCATGCCCAAAAAACAGGAACCTCGCCGTCACGAATGGAAACGGCATCTCCGAAATCCGGTTTCCCGAGATCGCGAATCCCGATTGCTCCCGGATTGCCAATATGGATCGGCCCTCCGTGCACAGCCGGAAAACGCGAAGTCACTTGTGCGGCACGTACAGCCAGCCGCTCAGGAACCGGCCTCATGCTGACAACCATCTGTCCGTGAAACGCCCCCGCCGGAACACAATCGATATTCGTTTTATACATTGAGACGTTTGTCCCCTCATCAATATGCCGGACAGCTATCCCATTATTGATCAGTGCCTGTTCAAAGGAGAAACTGCATCCGATCAGAAAGCCGACAAAATCGTCCTCCCAGTATGGCGTAATATCAGATACTTCTTCCGTTAAGATACCGTGCCTGTAAATACGGTATTTCGGAAAGTCCGTTCTGATATCAGCATCAGGCGCAGCCAGAGACGGCACAGGCGAACCTGCTTCAGTCACATCCAGCACGGGGCAGGGCTTTTGATTTCGCTGGCAAAACAGCAGAAAATCAAACGCAAGGTCCTTTTTCAAAACCACAAGATTCGCTTGGGCGTAGCCGCCGGACATGCCTGCGGTCGGCCCGTTTATTTTCCCCTCTCGTATCAGGGCGCGTACATCCTTTGGCGCCATTTTGTTTAATTGCTCCACTTATATCAGCTCCACAATTGAGGAAGTTGTGTACATAACGTGTAGATTCCCATAACTGCCATTACAATCACTACAAGCGCGCCTGTGCTTGTCAGCCAAAGCGGATGCTTATAATCACCGACAATGTTTTTCTTGTAGGCGGCAACAAGCAGCGTTCCGAGCGCAATCGGCAGAATTAAGCCGTTCAGTGAACCGACAAGGACGAGGATCTTCGCAGGCTGGCCGATTGTGACAAAAGCTAACGTAGAAACCACAATAAATCCGATAATAATACCGCGTGAATTCTTTTCAATTTTTGGAGAAAAGGTTTTAAAAAATGAAACAGATGTATAGGCTGCTCCAATAACAGACGTAATCGCCGCAGACCACATGATCAATCCGAAAATTTTATAACCGACATTTCCAGCAGCCAGCTTGAAAACAGAAGCCGCCGGGTTGCTTTCATCGATGTGCAGGCCTTTCGATACAACGCCTAGAACCGCAAGAAAAAGAGCGATACGCATGACAGATGTAATTAAAATGCCGACAACCGAGCTTTTTGTCACCTGCGGAATGGATTCCTTCCCTTTAATTCCGGCATCAAGCAAACGGTGTCCTCCGGCAAATGTGATATAACCGCCGACGGTTCCGCCCACTAGGGTGACAATGGCAAATATGCTGATGTGTTCCGGGACGAATGTATTTGCGACTGCCTGTCCGACCGGAGGAGCTGTCGTCGCCGCAACGTAGACCGTTAAAATAATCATCACGAACCCCGCGATTTGCGTAAAACGGTCCATCGCTTTTCCTGCTTCCTTGATGACAAAAATCAAAATGGCAATAACGGCACTGATTAAAGCGCCTGTTTCAGGTGTAATGCCGAACAGCACCTGAAGCCCCAGCCCGGCCCCTCCGATATTCCCAATATTAAAAGCTAGTCCGCCAAGCACGACGAGAATGGCGATGAAATACCCCAGTCCGGGAAGCACCATATTCGCAATTTCCTGACCTCGTTTTCCAGAAACTGCGATGATGCGCCACACATTGGTTTGGGCGAAAATATCTAAAATAATAGAGATTAAGATGACAAAACCGAAGCTTGCTGCGAGTGTGTTTGTGAATGTTGCGGTTTGGGTGAGGAAACCCGGTCCGATTGCTGATGTCGCCATTAAAAAGGCGGCGCCCATCAGCAATGACCAGCTGCCCGCTTTTTTTCCTGCTGTCTTTTTCTGCTGCTCCATCTATTGTTCCTCCTTTATGTTGACCTCTGTTCTGAAATAGCTGTCACTTCAATTCCAGCCGCTTTGAGCTGTTTTCTGATTTTTTGCGCAAATGTCAGCGCATGGGCTCCATCTCCATGAATGCAGACTGTATCTGCTTTTAATGACACATCATGTCCTTGCTGAGATTTGACCGCCCCTTCTTTCACCATTTTGATGACCTGGGTGACGGCGGCATCATCACTTTCAATGAGTGCGTCCGGCTGGGAGCGCGGTGTCAGCGTGCCGTCCGATTGGTATGTTCTGTCGGCGAACACTTCATTTGCGGTCTGAAGTCCGATCCGTTCTCCCGCTTTTACAAGCTCGCTCTCAGCAAGACCGAAAAGAATCAGGCCGGGATCAACCTTATAGACAGCTTTCGCGATAGCATCCGACAGTTTTTGATCGACTGCCGCCATATTGTATAAAGCGCCATGCGGCTTGACGTGCTGCATGTGAAGTCCCTCTGCTTTTAGAAAGCCAGAGAGCGCGCCAATTTGATAAACGACAAGATCATACGCTTCCTCAGGAGAAATCGCCATATTGCGGCGCCCAAAACCGAGTAAATCCGGCAAGCCCGGATGCGCACCCATTTTCACGCCTCTTTCTGCTGCAAGCGCGACGGTTTTTCGCATAACACTAGGATCTCCTGCATGAAATCCGCATGCGATATTCGCTGATGTCACATACTCTAAAATATCTTGGTCAAGGCCTATCTTGTAGGCTCCGAAGCTTTCTCCTAAATCACAGTTTAAATCAATCTGAAACACAGAATCCCTCCTGCCAAAGCAAACGATATGCTTTATGTCATTTATTGTCCCGAAATTCGGAACGACTATTCCGAATTTTTGAACTTTATTTCATTATAAGTGAATCATATCAGTTTGTGAAATACTTTTGTCAGAAAACCTACCATGGTCCCAGAATAAAACCTGCCAAACTAAAAAAGAGAGTCCATCTTAGGACTCTCTTTTTTTATAGTACCCAATGGCGAATCGCTTTAGCGACACCATCCTCAATATTTGTATCCGTGATATAATCAGCCGTTTCTTTTACGATGTCTTGCGCATTGCCCATTGCGACGCCAAGACCCGCTTCTTTGATCATCGCAATGTCATTAAGGCTGTCGCCCATCGCCATCACATTCTCCATTGTAAAGCCGAGTTTTTCCGTAACCTTGGCAAGGGCTGCAGCTTTGTTGATGCCAAGCGCGTTGACTTCAATGTTTGTCGGACTTGAATTTGTGATTTCGAGCTCTTTGTTTTTTCTCAGCTCCTCAAGCACTTCGTTTCGGATATCGTCATCCTCAATGTCAAAGCCGAATTTGAGCCATTCATGATCCGTTATGTTTTCCGGAAACTCGCCTCTCCATACTTTATTCACCGTAGAAGCCCAGAAATTAGTGTTGTGCTTATTCCGCAAATCCCACATCATTTGAATATGGTCCGTATGAAGCAGCTTCCGTTCCACCAAATTAAAATTCGAATCCCAAATTTCACTGCCGTTTGCCGTGATTAGAAAGGATGACAGCTTTAGCGATTCCGCCAGCTCCCGGCACGTCATCAGCGTCCGGCCCGTGCTGATCACCACATACACACCTTTATCCTCCGCTTCACGAATGGCTTTGCGGTTTTCATCCGAGATCAGCTGCTCATCGTTCAGCAGTGTACCATCCATATCAATTGCGATCAGCTTGATATCTACATCTTCTCTTTGAACAGACATATATGTACCTCTCTTTATCTTTTTGTTGTGCTTCTCTCTATTCTAATACATTATACCCAGCGGGACAAAAAAGCGATTTCCTATGTTTGAGGAGAACGGATAAGAGGAAAACAAACGGTGAGGTGATCAAACATGACAGAAAGAAAACAGCAAAACAAACCAAATGAAAACCCCGAGCACAACGACTTAACCGATCCGATTCCTAATGAAGAGCTGAAGGAAAATATGAATGATGAAAAACACAAACGCCAGCAAAGAGATAACTCTCAAAGCGAACGGGATTACGACACAAAATAGAACCCCTCACAAAATGTTGTGAAGGGTTTTTTTCATTTTTCAATATAGATGCCGATTTCAGCTTCAGCAACAGGCTGCTCTCCAACTGATGCCTTGGCATGTCCGAACACAAACCCGCGCCGATTGCGCGTGACTTCAAACGTAAGATCAAGCCGGTCACCAGGCACAGCTTCTCCCAGCTTTTCCG
Organism: Bacillus sp. FSL R5-0576; assembly: GCF_038004765.1. NCBI lineage: Bacteria > Bacillati > Bacillota > Bacilli > Caryophanales > Bacillaceae > Bacillus > Bacillus sp. FSL R5-0576. The sequence goes on along the minus strand of NZ_JBBORU010000001.1, from coordinate 347,733 downwards.
CTTTCTTCACCGAAGACAATAATCCCAAGCTGTTCTCATCTGTAATTCCTGTAAAAGCCGCGGTTTGCGCAAGCGCTTCAATCACAAGTGAAAACGGCATTTCTGTTTGCGTATCAGTGATAAACCAGTCGTTCTCACTAATCAGCTTATAAGCTGCCGCATGTTTGCCGGGCTCGCTATCCGTCACGCCATCAATAAACAAAAATGGATAGCGGTGAGGCAAAGATAATGAGTTCATTTTATATCTCCTTTTTTTGACCATTATATCTCAGCCTAAAGTGAAACGATAGGATATAATGGAAAAAACACAAAAGGAGGCCGTTATGTCCCCAAAACCGCTTGTCATTCTCGTACACGAAATATACGGTGTAAACAGCCATATGAAAAAGATGGGCCGGCTGATCAAAATGGCTGGATATGATGTGTTGACGCCCAACCTGCTCGGCGAGGATGAAGTCTACACACTGCAAGAAAAAAAAACGGCATACGAACAATTTACAAAACACGAACGGCTGAAAACGGGAGAAACCATCATCCAGAATGTGATCAGACAAAACGCCGGACGGCACATCTTTGTGATTGGATTCAGCGTGGGGGCTACTATCGCATGGAAATGCAGCAGTATGCCTGAGGTGAGCGGATCGGTTTGTTATTACGGTTCCCGGATACGCGACTCTCTTCATCACGTGCCAGCCTGCCCGGTCCTATTGTTTTTCCCTAATTATGAGCCGTCGTTTGACGTAGCGCTTCTTATCAAAAAACTGCGGGAAAAACAGCATACCCATCTTGAGATTTACCAATTCGATGCGCTTCACGGCTTCGCCAATCCTGATTCTGTTTATTTCAACAGGGCCCTTTTCTTCAAAACGCTTTCTATCATAAAAAACGGGGCGGAAAAACGGCTCCGCCCCGTTTCATCAGAAATTTTTTAAACGCTTACAGTGCTTTATTATCGCGTGTTTTGGTTCCGTACGTTCCATGTTCTTTGTTGCATTGCGTTTTATTTTGCCTGTCTCATCTCACCGAATGGATAAAAGACGAGAGATTCAGTACCGATGATATCGTCTTCAGAAGGCATGCCCATTCCGTTTCTGCTATCCAGTGAATTGAGACGGTTATCTCCCATCACAAAATATTTACCGGAAGGAACCTCAACTTCGAAGTCACCTGTTAAGGTTACACCCGACTCTTTGACCTCCTGTTTATATTCCTTTAAGTATGGTTCTTCCACCTTTTTATCATTTATGTATAGCTGATCATTTTTCATTTTAATGCTGTCACCAGGCAAACCGATTAAACGTTTGACAAATGAGCGGCCGCTCTTTTTGTCATGAATGACTATGATGTCGCCTCTGTGAAACCCGCCAGTCCATTTGACTGCTTTATCAACCAGAATTCTTTCTGAGTCTTTAAGCGTTGGGGCCATTGATGATCCTTCAATAAGAAAAGGCTTGTAAAACACCAATCTGATCGTAAAAATGAGAGCTGTGATCATAATAATACTGAGTACAACGATCGTTTTGATTTTTATTTTTTTCTTTAACGTGATTGTTTTTGCATTCAACTTCCTTCACCCGATGCTTTCCTAAGAATTCCAAATTATTATACAGCATTTGGAACTGCTTGGTTAGACTTTCGTGGAAATTTTCGTAAGGAAATGGACAGGCCGGGGCAGCCATCTGCCCCGGCCTGATTCATCAGAGCTTTCTTAAGCGCGAACAGATTTCATCAGTGACCTCAGCCGTTGTGCTTTGTCCCCCAATGTCGCGTGTTTTGATGCCGTCGGCAGTCACTTGCTCCATTACATCCAGAATTTTCGCCCCCAATTCTTCCTCTCCGAAGTGGTCGAGCATCAGCTTCGCTGTCCAAATCTGGCCGATCGGATTGGCAAGGCCCTGTCCGGCAATGTCAGGAGCTGAGCCGTGAACCGGTTCAAACATGGACGGATATTTGCCGGATGGATTGATGTTCGCAGAAGGCGCAATGCCGATGCTTCCCATCAGGCTTGAGCTGATGTCGGTTAAAATATCACCGAACAAGTTGCTCGCCACAATGACATCAAACGTTTCCGGACGCGTCACAAAAAAAGCGGCCAGCGCATCAATATGCTGAGATGATGTTTCGATTCCGCTATAGTCAGCGGCTGTCTGCTGAAAGACTTCATCCCAAAACGGCATCGCGTGATAAATTCCGTTAGACTTTGTGGCGCTTGTCACATGGCTGCGCCGTTTTTTCGCCAATTCGAAGGCAAAGCGCATGACACGTTCTGTCGCTTTTCTCGTAAACACCGCATTCTGGATGGCGATTTCATCATCGCCTCTGTGAATGCGCCCGCCGACTTCACTGTATTCACCTTCACTGTTCTCGCGAATCACCACGAAGTCAAAATCATTTGGATGCAGAAGCGGTGACGTAATGCCCGCCATTTGTTTGGCGGGTCTCATATTAATGGAAAGCTCAAGCTCCCTCCGGATTTTCAGCAGCAGTCCCCATAACGATATATGATCGGGAACCAGCTTCGGATTTCCGACAGCTCCCAAAAAAACCGCTTCAAATTGAGTAAGCGTATGTATTCCATCTTCGGGCATCATTTTGCCGTGCTCCAAGTAATAATCACAGCTCCATGGAAAAGCTGTGAATGAGAATGACAAACCTCCGTGTACCTCAGCCGCTGTATGAAGCACTTTCTCAGCAGCCGCTACAACCTCTTTTCCTACTCCATCTCCCGGTATTGCCGCAATCTCAAATTGTTTCATCGTCATTCTCCTTCCCCTGTTATCGTAAGCGCTTTCTATTATACTAGATTGCGAGATAGTAAAAAAAGCCCGTGACATTGTGTCACGGGTGGTCGGTTATTGATTTAGTTTCTTTAAAATGATGGCGTGCAACGGTTCATGGGACTGAATGCCGCACACCTCTTGAAGTACGCCGCTGTATCCTTTTTCTTCGATCAGCGCTTGCAGTTCAACCGCTTCAGGGTCACCGGTGAAATCGAAGCGCAGGGCTGCGGCAATTCCTTCCGCCAGTGCATTCGGTTCTTTTATTTTCTTTGCCGGGCCTACAAGTCTATCATTTTCTCCCAGTTTTCTGAGAGGTGACCTCGCTACGCGGGTCACATCGTCCGAAATGAAAGGATTTTCAAAGCGACCGATGATTTTTTTGATATATTGTTCGTGTTCAGTTTGCTTAAAGCCATACGATTTGACGAGATAGTCACCAGTTTCAAGCAGCGCCGAATGAACAACACGGCGGATTTCCGGATGATCAATTGCTTCTTTGACCGTTTTGAGTCCGCGCTGATAGCCGACATACGCTGTGACCGCGTGTCCGGTATTGACCGTAAACAGCTTCCGTTCGATGTACGGCGTTAAATCATCAACAAACAGTGCGCCGTTTATGACTGGTGTTTTCCCTTTAAAGCCTGATTCATCAATGACCCATTCGAAAAATGGTTCAACCGATACTTTCAGCGGGGCTTCATGATGCTGAATCGGGACGATCCGGTCAACGGCAGAATTCGGAAAACCTACCGTTTCACTGACGGATTTCTGCTCTGCTTCCGTTAAATGGCTGTATATCTCTTTCTTTAAGAAGCTGCTTCCGCCAATCATATTTTCGCAGGCAATGATATTCAGTGTGTTTCCAGCGTTTCTCCGTCTTAAACCTTCTGCGATAGACGGAGCAATCAGTTTCAGCACGTTCGGGCCGACAGCTGTTGTGATGAGCGCCGCCTCATTCATCAGCCGGTACAGCTCCTCGGTCTGACTGCCGCTGTTAATAGCGCTCACCGGGCCAATGATCTCCGATGAACGTCCCTCTTCCGCCAGTTCCACTGTGTATTCTTTTTTTTCGTTGAGGAGGCTGACCATCGTGTCGTTTACATCCGCAAACACCACATCATAGCCGGAGTGGTGAAGCAGCGCGCCGATAAATCCTCTCCCGATATTTCCCGCACCGAAATGTAAGGCGATCATGTCAGTTCACCTCGTTGAAAATGGCGATCAAATCTTCTTCGCTTTTAGCGGAGATCAGGCGTTCAATGTTTTCTTCTTCTGAACAGATAATGGCGATGTTAGACAAAATGTCTAAATGCTCATTATTTTTACCCGCAATGCCGAATACCACTTTTGCCGTGTTGCCTTCTCCGTACTCAACGCCCTCTGGAATTTGTATGATTGAAATTCCAGAGTGAAGCACCTCGCTTTTCGCTTCTTCTGTGCCGTGTGGAATGGCAATGAAATTCCCCATAAACGTAGAAGACGTTTCTTCACGTTCAAACATTTTGCTAATGTAATCCTCTGTCACGTAGCCGTTGTCAATCAGCGTCTGGCCTGCCAATTTGATGGCCTCTTCTTTTGATGATACCGTTTGATTGAGTTTAATATTTTCCTTTGCGAGTACTTGCATGAGTATCACTCTCTTTCTATAAGATTACTTTTTCAGCTTTTCAATCAGCTCGTCGTATTTCGGGCTGTTTAAGAAGTTATCCACTGATATGTGCGTCGCGTTCGGCAGCTTTGCTTTCGCGCGGTCTGTTAAATCTTTGTGGGTGATGACAATATCCGCATCGCTTGGCAGATTGTTAATGGCCGTGTTGGTCACACTGATGTCAAGCTCCGCTTTTTTCACTTTGTTTCTTAAGATGGATGCCCCCATGGCACTTGATCCCATTCCCGCATCACACGCAAAGATAATTTTGTTCACGCTTTCAGGAGACAGCTCAGACGCTTCTTCTGCTTTGGCTTGTTCCGCCTCTAAAGCAGCTGCTGCTTGGCTTTTCTTCCCCTTCATGGACTGCATTTTTTCTGTTGCGGCAGCCAGGTCTTCTTCACTTGCTTTTGAGGATTTCAGGATCACTGCTGAAACGATGAACGATACAGCTGCAGCGACCAACACGCCCGCCAATACGCCGAAATAGCCTCCTCTTGGCGTCATTGCCATCAATGCAATAATGCTTCCCGGTGACGCTGCCGCGACAAGTCCGGCATTAAAGATCGTAAACGTTAAGAGTCCGCTTGCTCCGCCGGCAATGGCTGCGAGAATCAGGGCCGGTTTCATCAGAATGTACGGGAAGTAAATCTCGTGAATCCCGCCGAAGAAATGGATGATCGCCGCACCGGGAGCCGTTGATTTTGAAGATCCTTTGCCAAAGAACATGTACGCCAGCAAAATGCCGAGCCCCGGTCCAGGGTTTGCTTCTACTAAAAACAGAATTGATTTTCCTGTTTGGGATGCTTGCTCGATTCCGATCGGGCTTAAGATTCCGTGGTTAATAGCGTTGTTGAGGAACAACACTTTCGCCGGTTCTACAAAAACACTGGCTATCGGCAGTAAATTCGCGTGTACAATGACTTCCACACCAGCCGCCAGCAATTTATTTAGCGTCAGGACAACCGGGCCGATGGCGTAAAACGCGAGAATCGTTAAAGCCGCGCCGACAATCCCTGCCGTAAAGTTGTTGATCAGCATTTCAAAGCCTTGTTTGACTTTATCCTTGAATAATTTATCAGTCTGTTTAATGAGGTATCCGCCAAGCGGACCCATAATCATTGCGCCTAAAAACATTGGAATATCCGATCCGACAATCACCCCAATTGCCGCTGTCGCTCCGACAACTCCGCCGCGGTGGTCGTAGATCATTTTTCCGCCTGTATACGCTATCAAAAGCGGCAATAAATACGTAATCATCGGGCTGACCAGCGTGTTCAACTGTTCATTCGGAAACCATCCTGCCGGAATAAACAGCGCGGTAATGATACCCCACGCGATGAACGCGCCGATATTCGGCATGATCATTCCGCTCAAATAACTCCCAAAGCGCTGCACTTTCACTTTCATGCCGCCTTGCTGCTGTTCTTGCTGCTGCATATATAAACCCTCCCTGTTTTGTTTGTCGCTGTAAGGTGCAAAAATATGTTCAGAGAATGATGCTTCCCTTTGTCTCTATGTTAAAACGCTTACAGTCCCTATACAATTGAAAGTAAAGAGGACTTTGGCACATGACTGTGACAATTTTTTAAAAATAAAAAGGCTCCTGGTTTCAGGAGCCTTTTCTCTTTCCTCTATAAATAATGTTGCCGTTTTGAATCACGTACTTTGCGATCATTCGCTCACTCACAATAAAAACGGGATAGGCGCACACAAGCGCAAAAACAGCCATTGGCACGTGCTGTACAGCCGGCAGCATTGAACCTGCCGCATTGCGGAGGAGCAGCAAAAGATAAATGAGCAGCACGATGGCCGCTAATGATACCAGCATAATCGGAGCTGATACTTTATATTCATAAAGCCGTTCCCGGCAGTGTCCGCAGCGAAATTGACAAGGCACATTTGATGATCTGACCATGTCGCCTGTCAAAGGTTTGCCGCAGTTCGGGCATGGTGTTTCTTTCATAGGGTATTCCTCACTTTCTATTCCATATGTCTATTATACCAGAGTCCCTTCTGTTTCGTTTTGTTGCTGTTCAACATATTTTCACATTTTTTATCATCAGCTTACTTGTCTCTGTCTCTAAAATCCTCTACGCTTAAATAGATCTTAATGAAGAGGGTGTATGAATGCTTCCGATTAATAGACAACAACACATACTGAAGTGGCTGAAAGAAGAAGGCGCGCTCAGAATTTCTGACATCAGCGCAAGGTTTGGCGTTTCGGAAATGACGGTATACAGAGATGTCAATCAGCTGGTTCAGTCAAATGAGGTCATTAAAACGGCCGGCGGCATCACGCTCCCCGCCCGAACACCTCAAACGGATCATATGTGCAGCTATTGCTTGAAGCCCGTCAATCAAGCTCATTCGGTTCAGCTGATTACGGTAAACCAAGACATTGAACAGCTATGCTGCGCACATTGCGCGTTTTTGCGTTACGCGGATAAAACGGAAGAGGTTTCACACTTGATTTGCAGAGATTTTCTGTTACAGACAACCGTCAGTGCCGGTTCGGCTTATTTCGTCGTAAATGCTGAATTAAACCTGCACTGCTGCCAGCCGCAGGCCATTCCGTTTGCGACACTTGACCATGCCGAACGATTTCAAAAAGGATTCGGCGGAGCCGTCCGCACTTTCGACCAAGCGCTGGAAGACATGCTTCAAGACCGAAAGAAACGCTGCACCTGCACCAAGAAATAACACAACACATACAGCGGAAGGTGGTGTCTGAGTGATGAAGCGAAACAGATGGTGGATCATCCTTCTGCTTTTTCTTGTTTTCCTGCCGAAAACAAGCTTTGCTCACGCCTATATTGTCAAATCTTCACCTGGGGAAAACAGCGAATTAAAAAGCGCCCCTGCACAGGTGGAAATCGAATTTAATGAACCGGTTGAAGAAGGGTTTCATTACATTAAAGTCTATAATTCAAACGGCGACCGTGTGGATACGGACAAGACTGAAATCAAAAAAGATAATCATCACATCATGACAGTGAAGCTGAAGAAGAATCTGCCTAAAGATGTGTACAGAGCGGAATGGAATGCCGTATCCGCGGACGGGCATCCTGTTTCCGGCGTCATTCCATTCAGTATCGGGAAAGCGGATGGCGGATTCAGCAGCCAAAAAGCAGCCGATTCAGCTCTGAATCCGGGAACAGCAGCAGATCGCGCGATTCTGTATACAGCCTTATCTCTGTTTATCGGAACGGTTTTCTTCCATCTTTTCTGGTATAAAGGGAAATCAGAACAGCTCGTCAAACGGACGAGACGTATCCTGACCGGCTCGATCGCAGCATTGGGGCTGGCGCTTTTGCTTCAGCTTCCGATTCAGACAAAAGCGAACGCAGGCGGCGGCTGGGGCAGCGCATTCCAGCCGGGCTACATCAGAGAAACACTGTTTGAGACAGCAGGCGGCTCCATTTGGATCATACAGGCCGCGCTGTTCGTGCTGCTCGCACTGTCTGTAATTCCTGCGATACGGAAAAACCGCTTTTCATCCTTTGGCTATTGGACAGCGCCGCTCATTTTCTTTTTCGGTCTCCTGCTTGCCAAGGCGTTTACCGGGCATGCTGCTGTCGTTGAAGAAAAAACGGTCGGCATTTTGATGGATTTCCTTCATTTAACTTCCGCTTCCATCTGGGTCGGCGGAATAGCGGCACTCGTTTTGCTGCTCTCAAAAGAATGGAGGCAGCCTGACAAAACGCTCGCGTGGGAGACGGTCAGACGGTTCTCTCCATGGGCGCTCACTGCAGTCGGCGTCATTTTGTTTTCAGGCTTGCTCAATGGATTTTTCATCATTCGTTCAATGGATTCACTGTTCCATACAGCGTATGGCCAAGCTCTTTTAGTGAAAAGCGGGCTGTTTGTTTTCATGCTGGTCTTAGGCGCAATTCATTTTCTGCTTACCAGAAAGCAGCGCCGCACAGGAATCAGCCGAACGTTGAAAGCGGAGTGGGCAATCGGCATCGCTGTATTGATCACAGCGGCCGTGTTTACAAGCCTGCCAAGCCCGCCTGAGCCAGCGCCGGAACCGTTCTACCAAACCAAAGCAATTGAGAACGGACAAAGCGTTTCTCTCAGCATCAGCCCAAACCAGCCCGGAAAAAATGTTTTTGAGCTGCGTGTCACCGACCATAACGGAGATCCCGTGAAAAACATCCAGCAAATCACGTTAACCGTTTATAAAACAGGTCTGTCAGGCAGCGAAAACAAAAGCACCTTTACATTAAAAGAAAAAACAAAAGGCGTCTTCCAGGATCAAAACCTGTCGATTAATGAAAAAGGAAACTGGAAGATCAAAGTCCACGGCCTGACCGGCGACTTTAACGAAATCAATATCATGTTTACAAAGACCAATTAAGGAGTGTTTACGTTGTTGAAAAAAATCGCATTGACACTATGTCCGGCTATTGTCGGCTCCCTCTTATTCTTTACGGCCCCTGCCAGCGCGCATGTTTCTGTAAAACCGGCTGAGTCTGCTGCAGGCTCTTGGGAAACGTATACAATGAAGGTTCCTTCAGAGAAAAATCTGCCGACAACGAAGGTTGTCCTCAAAATGCCGAAGGATGTTGAATTCCAGCAATATGAGCCAATTCCGGGCTGGAAGGTTTCCACTCAAAAACATGATGACAAATCAGTGTCCGTGACATGGGAGGCGACTGACGGAGGCATTCAGGAAGGACAGTTCCAGCAGTTTACCTTTGTTGCCAAAAACCCTGACAAAGCGGAGGAAGCTGCTTGGGACGCATACCAATATTACAAAGACGGCAGCATTGTTGAGTGGACAGGTGACGAGGATGCCGATACACCTCATTCCATTACAAACATCACGTCTGCAAAACAAGTGACAGATGAGCACGGGGCCACGAAAACAGAAGACGATTCCGAAAACTCAGGTTCTTCAGCTCTAGACATTACAGCGATTGTGCTGTCTGCGGCTGCCATTATTTTATCTGTAGCAGCACTTGTAAAGAAAAAGCGTGCCTAATAAAGAAAGCGATCCAGATGTCATGTCTGGGTCGCTTTTTATGTTTAACCGCGGCCTGCCTGGAAAGCAGGATATTTCGTCATTCCGCCGTCCGCAAACAACGTGATGCCTGTAACATAGCTGGATTCCTTCGAAGCAAGCCACACTGCCACTGCGGCAATTTCCTCAGGTTCGCCGATATAGCCCATCGGGATCATGCTTTCTACATCTGCTTTCTGTTTAGGGTCAGCGAATTTTTCAGCATTGATTGGCGTGTTGATCGCACCTGGCCCGATATTGTTGACGCGAATGCCCTTCGGCGCGTATTCCAAAGCCAACGTTTCAGACATCAGCTTAATTCCGCCTTTACTAGCTGCATAGTGGACAAATAACGGCCACGGAATCCTTTCATGCACGCTGGACATGTTGATGACATTTCCCTTGATATCGTTTTCTACGAAATATTTAATCGCTTCACGGCTTCCTAAAAAGGCACCTGTTAAGTTCGTGCCGATGACTTTATCCCAATCCTTGAGCGGCATTTCGTGAGACGGCACAGGATTTTCAAGACCGGCATTATTAATCATAATATCGAGTGTGCCGAACTCCTTGATTGCCGTTTGCACGATATTTTTTACATCTTCCTCTTTCGTAACATCTCCTTGGACGACAACAGCTTCACCGCCCGCCTTGATGACCTCTTCTTTTACCTCGTTCGGATCTTGCTTATTACTATAATAGTTAATGACCACTTTTGCCTGCTCCTTGCCGAAACGAATGGCCATTGCCTTTCCGAGCCCTGAAGCAGCTCCTGTAATAGCGACGACTTTTCCTTTTAAATCCGGATACATATACATCCTCCTCCATTTGTTATGAATTTGTTTTGGCGATTCCTAAGAATACGGCGGCGGCAATAATCAGGATAATCCCGATCGCAATTGCTATAAGCTGGCGTTTCGTTTTCTTTTCACGCAGGATGAAAATGCCACCGAGCGTAGAAATGACAATTCCCATTTGTGAAAGGGAAAAGCTCGTTGCAACGCCGACTCGCGGCTGAGAAATAAACAAAAACATATTTCCGCCTGCCCAGATTAACCCTGGGAGAATATTTCTGATCGCATACTTGTTAAAGGGTTTGTGCCTATAGGTTAAAACTACCCCCCCGACCACCATGCCAATTGCCTGTGGCAGCAGCGCGGACCAGCCGGACACATTGAATAATCTAGCCACGACTACATAAACCAAATAACCAAGAGTCGAAACAAGGAGAATCAAAATGCCCTTTTTCAAATTGCTTGGCTCGCCCTCTTTTTTATCATTCTTATCTTCCAAGGACGTGAGAATGATTCCCACAATGATAAAGATCAAAGCGAGAACGCCAAGCGTAATCGCAATCGGTGTTGACCATTCGCGGAACACGATCACACCGAACAGCGAGGTGGAAACGAGCTGCATTCCTGTGGAAATCGGCATTGTTTTCGACACGCCCATCAATTGAATGCTTTTCAGCTGGTTGGCCTGTCCAAGTGACCAAAATAAGCCGGATACGATTCCAACAATAAAAATGCGAAGGGACAGAACGGGCTGAACAAAAAAGTAAATAACGATAGAAACAATGAGCGCCCCGATCGTCGTTCCCAGTGTCTGGCTGTACGGCCCGCCGCCTAATTTCACATTGAAGAGAACAATGCTCCCCCAAAACAAAGCCGGGAGAAGAGCCAATAATAAATCCATTGTTGGGGAACCTTCTTTCAAAATGTATTTGCTGTTATTTTGGCTGGAATTGTTGTGATTATTCGCCGGAACACAAAAAGAGCTGCCGGAAAATCCGGCAGCTCTCAGGAGCGTGCATTCTTTTATAAACCGATGGACAAATATTTTGTTTCAAGGTACGGCTCGATACCTTCTGAACCGCCTTCACGGCCGATGCCGCTTTCTTTCATTCCGCCGAATGGCGCTTGAACAGCTGACGGTCCGCCGTCATTCCAGCCGATAATGCCATACTCTAGATTCTCGGAAATATAGATGCCGCGGCGGTAGTTTTCTGTGAAGAAGTAAGCAGCCAAGCCATACGGTGTATCGTTGGCAAGCTGAATCGCTTCATCAATATCAGAAAACGTGACGATCGGGGCGACCGGGCCGAATGTTTCCTCATGCATGATGTTCATGGACGTATCGACATCGGTGAGCACTGTCGGATTCACAAAGTAGCACCCTTTGTCATCGTTTCGGTCATATGTGCCCCCAGCAATAACTTTCGCGCCTTTTTCAACCGCATCATCTATTTGGCTGACGATTTTTTCGAAGCCTCGTTTGTTGATAATCGGGCCGACATTGACGCCTTCCTCAAGTCCATTTCCGACTTTCAGCTTAGACACTTGCTCGCTCAGTTTCGCAGCAAATTCATCTTTAATGGATTCATGAACGATCAGGCGGTTGGCACATACGCAGGTTTGGCCGGCGTTTCGGTATTTGGACGCCATCGCCTGTTCAACGGCAAGGTCAATGTCCGCATCTTCATCTACGATCAGCGGGGCGTGTCCGCCGAGCTCCATTGAGACGTGCTTTACGGTGTCCGCGCTGTTTTTCATAAGGATTTTCCCTACAGGTGTTGAGCCTGTGAACGTGATTTTGCGGATTTTCGGACTGCTTGTGAACACATTTCCGATTTCTTCTCCATCGCCGATCACAACCTGAAGAACATCCTTCGGAATGCCCGCTTCATATGCTAGGCGCGCCAGTTCATAAGCAGACAGCGGTGTGTCCGGCGCCGGCTTGATGATAAATGTACAGCCGGCGGCAAGAGCAGGCGCCGCTTTGCGTGTAATCATCGCATTCGGGAAATTCCAGGGCGTGATAGCAGCAACGGGGCCGACCGGCTGGCGTGTGACAACAATTCGTTTACCAGTTGTCGGGGCCGGGACCGTTCTTCCGTACACACGCTTCGCTTCCTCTGCGAACCATTCGATATAGCCTGCGCCGTATAGTACCTCGCCGACTGCTTCCTGATAGGGTTTTCCGTTTTCCTTCGTAATTAAATCTGCAAGCTCTTCTTTATGTTCAACAATCAGTTCATACCATTTTTTCAAAAGAGACGCTCTTTCGTTCGCTGATGTTTTAGACCACGTTTTAAACGCTTGATGTGAACGTTCAATGGCTTCTTCTACCTCTGTGGCTGATTGCTGAGGAATCGTTTTGATCTCCTCGCCCGTAGCCGGGTTGTAGACCGTTAATTGATCTGGCATATTGAACATTCCTTTCTTTTCATGATTACTTAAAATGATAGCAGACCCAGCCGTTTTCTTTCCAATGATTAAGCTCGCAGGCCAGCCTCCAAGATGCTGAGCCCTTCATTTAAAAGGCTGTCTGAAATGACGAGCGGTGTCAAAAAGCGGATGATATTACCGTTAATTCCCGCTGTCAGCAAAAGTAATCCGTTTTGATTCGCATAGGCCGCGATCGCTGCTGCTTTTGCTTTATCAGGCTCACGCGTGTCTGGATCCTTGACGATTTCGATTGCGGCCATCGCCCCGAGTCTGCGGATGTCACCGATGAACGGGAATTCTTGTTTCCACTCATACGCCTTGTCTTCAATGATTTTGCCAATTTCTTCAGATCGCTCATTCAGTCCTTCTTCTTCGATAATATCCAAGACTGCCAAAGCCGCCGCGCAGCCGAGCGGGCTGCCGGCATACGTGCCGCCCAGCTCCCCTGGCGCTGCCGCATCAAGCATTTCCGCACGCCCGATCACACCGCTTAATGGCAGGCCTGCCGCAAGCGATTTAGAAACCGTGATCAGATCGGGCACTACATCAAAGTGCTCAATTGCGAAATAAGTGCCAGTTCTGGCAAAGCCGGTTTGGATTTCATCAGCAACAAAAACAATGCCGTGTTCTTTGCAGAATGAAGCGACGTGCTGTACGAACCGTTTCGAAGGAATAATAAACCCGCCTTCTCCCTGCACCGGCTCCATCACGACACACGCCACCGTTTCAGGCGCCACTGAAGCGATAAAGAAATCATTGAATGCTTGAATGACCATATCGTCATAGCTTTCATCACTCATGCCGGCCGGCTTCTGATAATAATAAGGGAACGGCGCTTGATAAACCTCTGGCGCAAAAGGCCCGAAACCGAATTTATAAGGTTTTACCTTGCTTGTCATGCTCATCGTCATATTCGTGCGCCCGTGAAACCCGCGTGTAAACGAGACAACGCCTTGGCGCTTTGTATACTTTCTGGCGATTTTCACAGCGTTTTCGACCGCTTCTGCCCCTGAGTTAAGAAAAATCGCTTTTTTCTCATGGCTGCCCGGTGCAATGCCGCACAGTTTTTCGGCTAACTCGATATAAGTCGGGTACATCATGACATTAAAGCCAGGATGAATCAGCTCCTCTGCCTGCCGCTTCACAGCCTCAACCACCTTCGGATGCGAATGTCCGACATTTAACGTGCCGATGGCGCCTGCAAAATCAATAAATCTCCGGCCGTCCAGATCGTACAGCTCGGCCCCTTCTCCTTTGACCGCCAGACTGCGGTTGCCGTTGCTCACACCTTTTGACACAAATTGATCCCGTTTTTGCTGCCATTGTGCAGTTGTGATGCTTGCTGTTGTTTGACTCATGTGAATATCCCCCTGTCGGTATTTTCTTATCATTCTGACTTCTCTTTGGTATGATGAAAAGTACCAATTATAACTTTTTGATGGTATCAGAAGGAGAAAATACAAATGGATATCACGATTACACTCGATCGTTCAGAACAAGCCGATTATATCTATCAGCAAATTTATCAAAAGCTGAAAAAAGAAATCCTCAGCCGCAATCTGCTGCCGCACTCGAAGGTTCCCTCCAAGCGGGAGCTGGCTGAAAATCTCAAGGTCAGCGTAAATTCAGTGAATTCAGCCTATCAGCAGCTGCTGGCTGAGGGGTATTTGTACGCCATTGAACGAAAGGGTTTCTTCGTGGAGGAACTAGACATGTTTTCCGCCGAGGAGCACCCTCCATTTGCACTGCCGGATGATCTAAAAGAGATTCACATCGACCAGAGCGATTGGATATCGTTTTCACACATGAGTTCCGATACAGACCATTTTCCGATCAAAAGCTGGTTCCGCTGCGAGCAAAAAGCGGCCTCCCGCTCATACCGCACGCTCGGCGATATGTCACATCCGCAAGGGATATATGAAGTGAGAGCGGCCATTACGAGGCTCATTTCCCTGACGAGGGGTGTAAAATGCAGGCCGGAACAAATGATCATAGGGGCAGGCACACAGGTGCTCATGCAGCTGTTGACTGAGCTTTTACCCAATGAAGCCGTGTATGCGATGGAGGAGCCTGGCTACAGGCGCATGTATCAGCTTTTGAAGAATGCCGGAAAACAAGTCAAGACGATCATGCTGGATGAAAAGGGCATGTCGATTGCTGAAATCACCAGACAGCAGCCAGATGTGCTGGTGACCACCCCGTCGCATCAGTTTCCGTCCGGAACGATTATGCCTGTATCCAGAAGAATTCAGCTGCTGAACTGGGCAGCCGAGGAGCCGCGCCGATATATCATTGAGGACGATTATGATAGTGAATTCACATATGATGTAGACAGTATTCCGGCGCTGCAAAGCCTCGACCGTTTTCAAAATGTCATCTATATGGGAACCTTTTCAAAGTCCCTTCTCCCCGGCTTGCGGATCAGCTATATGGTGTTGCCGCCTGAGCTGTTGAGGGCATACAAACAGCGGGGCTATGATCTGCAGACTTGCTCATCACTTACACAGCTCACCCTGCAGGAATTTATCGAGTCTGGTGAATATCAGAAGCATATAAAAAAAATGATGCAGCATTATAAAGAAAAGAGAGAACGCCTGATCACCGCTTTAGAAGCAGAGTTCAGCGGAGAGGTTACCGTAAAAGGGGCAAATGCGGGGCTGCATTTTGTTACCGAATTTGATACCAGGCGCACCGAACAAGACATCCTGTCACATGCTGCCGGGCTGCAGCTTGAAATATTCGGAATGAGCCGATTTAACTTGAAGGAAAACAAGCGGCAAACGGGCAGGCCTGCTCTCATTATCGGCTTTGCACGGCTGAAGGAAGAAGATATTCAGGAGGGTGTGCAGCGGCTTTTCAAAGCTGTTTACGGACATAAAAAAATCCCCGTTACAGGGGATTGATTCACCAGCGGTCCTGGTCTACATTCAGCACGGCTTCAAGCAGGCCCGGAAATGCCTTTTCAAGGTCTTCAGCGCGAAGCGAATAATACCGGCGCTTTCCTTCTATCCGAACTTGAGCGATGCCTGATTCTCTCAAAACTTTAAAATGATGCGACAAAGTCGATTTGGCAACCTGCACATCTGCACAGGTGCTGCACGTTTTTTCTTTTGCTTCAGCTAATTGCTTGACGAGCTCTAAACGAAGCGGATCACTAAGTGCATGAAGAACCTTTGTCAGCTGCAATGTTTCTGTTTCTGGATGGTTTGGAATGTTCATGACACAAATGTATCACACAACAATTAGAATGACAATTTTACTATTTAAGGGTTTTTCCTTTACCTCATTTAGAATACATGTTACATTTAGTTCGATGAAATTCGAACAATAAATTCGCATAACGACGGAGGAGATTTACATGATCGTATTACAAGCTTACATCAAAGTAAAACCAGAAAAACGCGAGGAATTTTTGAGCGAGGCTCAATCACTTGTTCAGCATTCAAGAGCTGAGGAAGGCAACGCGCAATACGACCTATTCGAAAAAGTAGGCGAAGAAAATACATTTGTCATGCTTGAAAAATGGAAAGATGAAGCGGCAATGAAATTCCATAACGAAACTGCACATTTCCAAGGGTTTGTCGCAAAAGGAAAAGAACTGCTGAGCGCTCCTCTTGATGTTGTCCGCACAGAGCTTAGCGAGTAAAGGAAGGGTGTCTCATATGAATGAAGTGATTAAATCTTTAACAGACCACCGCTCGATTCGCAGCTACACAGATGAGCCTGTAGCTCAGGAGCAATTGGACCAAATCATTGAAGCGGTGCAATCAGCCCCTTCTTCTATCAACGGACAGCAAGTGACTGTGATCACAGTCCAGGATAAAGAGCGCAAAAAGAAAATCTCCGAACTGGCAGGCGGCCAGCCATGGATCGATCAAGCTCCTGTTTTCCTGCTGTTCTGCGCAGATTTCAACCGGGCCAAAATTGCGCTTGAAGATCTGCATGATTTCAAAATGGAAATCACAAATGGATTGGAATCTGTTCTTGTCGGCGCAGTAGACGCTGGTATTGCCCTCGGCACAGCAACAGCAGCGGCTGAGTCACTCGGACTTGGCACAGTTCCGATCGGTGCGGTTCGCGGAAACCCTCAAGAGCTGATCGAACTGCTTGAGCTTCCAAAATACGTGTTCCCTTTATCCGGCCTTGTCATTGGGCATCCTGCCGACCGTTCAGCGAAAAAACCGCGCTTGCCGCAGGAAGCTGTCAATCATCAGGAAACTTATTTGAATCAGGATGAGCTGACGTCTCACATTCAGGCATACGACGAACAGATGTCTGAATACATGAATAAACGGACAAACGGAAAAGAAACAAGAAATTGGTCACAGAGCATCGCTTCCTACTATGAGCGCCTGTACTATCCGCACATCCGTGAAATGCTTGAAAAACAAGGATTTAAAGTTGAAAAATAAGCTCTTATTCGGCCTGTCGGATTTTCCGGCAGGCCTTTCATTTACCCGGTTAAAATCCATTGACTTCTATTTTGTTTATTTGGTAAAATTTTTTTCATAGTTACTCATTGGTTTTCTGTGAACCAATGGGTTTTCTAATGTTCAAGAAAGAAGGAAGCCATGAGATGCTTGATAAAAAAACAGATATCTTGTTAGCCGCGCGAAAGCTTTTTTCGGAAAAGGATTTTACGTCGGTTTCCATGCAGGCGATCGCAGAAGAATGTAAGATGTCAAAAGCTTCGATATATAAGCTGTTCCAATCTAAAGAAGATCTGCTTTTGGAGCTGCTGTCATTTAACCAGAAGCAAATGGTGGCCGCGGCCTCAAGACTTCAGGAAAATACCGCACTTACACCGGAGGAGCGTTTGACGCAAAAGGTCAAAATGGAACTGGAGGGCTTCAGGCGGAATCAGCAGTTTTTCAATATGCTGACCTACGGAAACCCCAAGCTGCACAATGACCGGGTCAAACAGCATATCCATCAGACCAGATCGACGATTATCTGCTGGCACCGCGATTCGCTGATCCAGGCGTATGGAGAAACCATTCTCCCGTTTGTGTGGGATTTGGTTATCATTCTTCACGGCATGATGCGTGAGTTTTTAATGCTGATCAAAATCGAGGAAAAACCGCTTGAGCTTGACCCGATCGCAGAGTTTATCATCAGCACCCTCAATCAGATTATCAAAAACAGGGAAACCCGCCAGTCTCTTCTTCCGCCCGAAGCCATCGAGCTTTATATTCATTCAGCATCCTCCTACAAGCCAAAGGATAAATCAGTCCTATTATCGGAAAGCCTGAAGGAATTACATAAAGGCATCTCTTCCCTGTCCGCCGCGGACTATGACGTAGATGAACTGACATCCGCAGCTGCCATGCTGGAGGAAGAAGCGAAGAAGGAAGAACCCCGCGCTTTTTTACTCAAATCACTGATTGGCTATCTGGAACAAACCGGTGTTTTAACACAGCCCGTTTCCATGTTAAAAACACTGTTAATTACTTAGAGAAAAGAAGGGATATGTATTGAACAAAAGTATTGAACAAAAACCTTTTAACCGTTCTGTCATTGTCGGCATTTTGTTAGCCGGAGCGTTTGTGGCGATTTTGAACCAGACATTGTTGATTACCGCACTTCCCCATATCATGAGGGATTTCAATGTCGATGCCAACCAAGCACAATGGCTGACCACATCATTTATGTTAACTAACGGGATTTTAATTCCGATTACCGCGTTTTTAATTGAGAAATTCACAAGCCGGGCGCTGCTCATCACAGCAATGAGCATTTTCACTGCCGGAACAGTCGTCGGAGCGTTCGCGCCGAACTTCCCGGTTCTGCTGACAGCGCGTATCATTCAAGCGGCTGGAGCCGGCATTATGATGCCGCTCATGCAGACTGTATTCCTGACAATCTTTCCGATTGAAAAACGCGGCCAGGCTATGGGTATGGTCGGATTGGTCATCTCATTCGCGCCTGCGATCGGACCGACTCTTTCCGGATGGGCTGTCGAAGCTTTCTCTTGGAGATCATTGTTTTATATTATTCTTCCGTTTGCTGTGATTGATTTGATTCTTGCCAGCATCCTGATGAAAAACGTGACGACTTTAAGAAAAACACAGATTGATATTTTATCAGTCATCCTTTCAACATTTGGGTTCGGCGGCCTTCTGTACGGCTTCTCAAGCGTCGGCTCTTATGGCTGGTCCAGTTCAACCGTCTTGATTTCACTGCTGGTGGGTGTCATCGCGCTGCTCTTGTTTATCACAAGACAAATGAAGCTTGAAAAACCGATGCTGGAATTCCGCGTCTTCACGTTTGGCGTTTTCAGCTTAACAACACTGCTGGGAACCCTCGTCTTTGCATTATTGATCGGTACGGAAACCATCCTGCCGCTTTATACACAAAATGTCAGAGACGTCACAGCTTTTGATACAGGGCTTATGCTCCTTCCGGGAGCCGTTGTGATGGGCTTTATGTCGCCGATTATCGGCAGAATTTTTGACCGTGTCGGCGGAAGAGGGCTGGCGATTGCCGGTTTCTGCATCATCTTCCTGACATCTCTGCCGTTTATGCAGCTGACTGACCATACGTCACTCGCTTGGATTGTCGTTTTATACACCGTTCGTCTCTTAGGTACCGCCATGATCATGATGCCAGTGACAACAGCCGGAATCAACGCGCTGCCGCGCCACTTGATTCCGCACGGAACTGCGATGAACAACACGATTCGCCAAGTCGGCGGCTCGATCGGAACCGCACTATTGGTTTCCGTGATGAGCAACCAGGCCGCACATGCAGGCACGACAAATGTGAAGCACGCCGCCCTGCACGGCATGAACGCCGCTTTTATAGTGGCTGCCGTCATTGCACTTGTCGGCTTCCTTCTCTCATTCACATTAAAGAAACCTCAGCGCCCTGCCGAACAGCAGCCGGCACGCTGATTAACAAAAAAAGAGCCCCGCTATTTAGCGGAGGCTCTTTTTGGTTTTACTTTTCTAAACCGTCTTTCACTTCTTTGATCATTTGTGCCATAGACTCAAGACCGCCTCCTGATAAGTACCAAGTAGCAGAATCAAGGTAGACGACATGATCATTTTTCACTGCGTTTACATTCTTCACATAATCATTTTCAACGACTTGTTTAGTAGATGATGTTTCACCGATCGCTGTACCGCGGTCAATGACAAACAGGTAATCCGGGTTTGTTTTTGAAATGTACTCGTAAGAAACGCTTTGTCCGTGAGTAGACGCTTTGATGTTTTTATCAGCCGGTGTGACGCCGAACACGTCATGGATCAGGCCGTATCTTGATTTAGGACCGAATGCGCTGATCTTCCCGTCGTTCGCCATGATGACGAGACCGTTTTTGTTAAGCTTTTCAGCCGTTTTCTTTACATCTGCGATTGAATGATCGATTTTTGCGAGTTCATCCTTCACTTCATCTTCTTTATCGAAGATCTTACCGATTGTTTCTGCGTCAGACTTAAATGATTCCATATACTTCGCTGTGTCTACGCCAAGGTAAATTGTCGGCGCAATTTCAGAGAATTCTTTGTAAGACTCAGATTGTCTTCCTGAGATAATGATCAAGTCAGGATCTAAATCTGCCACTTTCTCGAAGTCTGGCTCTTTTAAGCTTCCGACGTCAGCATATTTGTCATCCTTGAATTTGGACAGATATTTAGGAAGGGCTTGTTTCGGCAGTCCCGCTACTTTATCATCAAGTCCAAGTTTATCTAATGTATCTAAGCTTCCAAAGTCAAATACGACAACTTTTTTAGGGCTCTTCGGTACTTTTGTTCCGTTTTTGTCCAGCTGGTGTTTCACCGTGATTTGTTCTTCCTTAGAATCAGAACCTTTGCTGCTTGTACTTTGGTTTCCGCATGCAGAAATCACAACTGCCGTCACCAAAGCGATGAATAGTAATGCGAACTTTTTCATGCTCTTCACCTCTTCTATATATTAAGAAAAATAGACACCTATTCTTTGATTATCAATCGTCTGAATCGGGATGGTCATATCGTAGATTTCCTCAAGCACTGATGTTTCTATCATTTCTTCAGGTGGTCCTTCTTTTACGATTCGGCCGTTTTTCAAAGCGACGATATGGTCAGAATAGACTGAAGCAAAATTGATATCGTGAATAACGATGACGATCGTTTTTCCAAGCTCCTCTACCAGCCGTTTCAGCAGTTTCATAATTTCAACTGAGTGTTTCATATCCAGATTGTTCAGCGGCTCATCCAGAAAAATATAATCTGTGTCCTGGGCAATGACCATGGCGATAAATGCCCTTTGGCACTGTCCGCCGCTCAGCTGATCCAAGTATTTGTCTTGAATGTCTTCCAGCTTCATATAGCTGAGCGCCTGGTTGATATGAACCCAGTCTTCCTCTGTCAGCCGGCCCTGTGAGTACGGAAACCTGCCAAAACTAACGAGGTCTTTGATCGTGAGCCTGATATTGATTTGGTTCGCCTGCTTCAAAATGCTCATTTTCTTGGCAAGCTCTTTGCTGTCACATGCTCCAATCTCTTGTCCGTCTACGTAAATCTCGCCGGAATCCTTTTTGATCAGGCGGCTCATGATAGACAGCAGCGTACTTTTGCCGGCGCCGTTAGGACCGATAAACGAGGTGATTTTGCCCTTTTGAATCGTGACTGACGTCTCTTCAAGAACAACTTTCCCGCCATATTGTTTGCTTACATTTCTGACCTCTACCATGATTTATTCTCCTTTAACAGCAAGTAGATAAAATAAATCCCGCCGGCAAAATTAATAATGACGCTCAGCGTCGTTGAGAAGGTAAACACTTTCTCAACCACAAACTGCCCTCCGACCAGCGCAATGATGCTGATGAAAACGGAGCCTGCGATTAAGTATGAATGCTTATATGTTTTCAGGAATTCTCTCGCCAGGTTGACGACCAGAAGGCCTAAAAACATAATCGGCCCGACTAGCGCTGTTGAAACAGAAACCAAAATCGCAACCACGATCAGCATCTGCTTCACCACTTTGTCGTAGTCAATGCCCAAATTCACGGCGTGCTCGCGTCCGAGCGACAGCACATCGAAAAATTTTGTAAAACGCCAGACATAAACGCCTGTCAGCAGGAAGATGATGAACGCGAGCCATAACAAATCCGTATTGATATTGTTAAAGCTGGCAAACATCTTGTCCTGCACAACTTGGAACTCGTTCGGATCAATCAGCATCTGCATAAAAGAAGACAGGCTGCTGAACAG
Source organism: Bacillus sp. FSL R5-0576 (assembly GCF_038004765.1). Taxonomy (NCBI): domain Bacteria; kingdom Bacillati; phylum Bacillota; class Bacilli; order Caryophanales; family Bacillaceae; genus Bacillus; species Bacillus sp. FSL R5-0576. The sequence goes on along the minus strand of NZ_JBBORU010000001.1, from coordinate 325,876 downwards.
CGTGCCAAACACGATTCCGATAAGCAGAAGGAAAAAGATATTTCTCCCCTCACCCTTGAACATGATCTGATACAAAACAAGAGAAAACAGTATCATCAGCAGAACAGAGATGATAAAGTTGATGTTTTTATTCATGATGACCATATTCGCAGAACCGAACAAAAAGATAATGCCAGTCTGAATCAGCATGTAGAGAGAATCAAGGCCCAAAATGCTCGGCGTCAGGATGCGGTTGTTCGTAATCGTTTGAAAGATCATGGTCGAAAACGCAATCGCTCCCCCAGTCAGCACAATGGCTGCGACCTTTTTGATTCGTCTCGGCAGGGTGTAATCCCAATTGCCTAAGTCATAAAACAAAAACAAGCCAATACATACAATGGCTAAACCAACGAGCAAAGCTATTTTCATCTGGTTACGCATAGGCTTTTCTCCTTAACAGCATAAACAGGAAAATGCCGCTGCCGATGATTCCGACCATCAGGCCAATCGAGATTTCATAAGGGAAGATAATGATTCTGCCCAGTATATCGCAAAACAGCACAAACACCGCTCCTAACAGCGCAGTATGCGGCAGGCTGCTCTTCAGATTGTCTCCTCTGTAAATCGATACAATATTCGGGATGATTAAACCGAGAAACGGCAGCATACCGACAGTCAAAATGACAAGAGACGTGATCAGGGACACGATAATGAGCCCGATGTTCACAACCCGTTTGTACTTGAGGCCGAGGTTGACAGAAAAGCTTTCACCCATACCGGCCAATGTGAATTTATCCGCATACACATAGGCAATGATGACGAGCGGAATACTCAGATAAAGAAGCTCGTATCTTCCTTTCACGACTAAAGAGAAGTCTCCCTGCAGCCATGATGACACATTCTGGATCAAGTCATATTTATATGCGATAAATGTCGCGATTGAACTGACGATATTCCCGAGCATTAAACCGACAAGCGGAATAAAGATGGTGTCGTTAAACTTGATTCTTTCAAGGATTTTCATAAACAGAAAATTTCCTGCAAGGGCAAAGACAAACGCGACCAGCATTTTGATTAAAGGACTGGCGGATGTAAACAGCAGCAAGGAAATTAAAATGCCGAGCCTCGCCCAATCCATCGTGCCCGCCGTCGTCGGTGACACGAATTTATTTCTGCTAATCTGCTGCATAATCAAACCGCAGATGCTCATGCTTAATCCCGCGATGACAATGCTGATCAATCGCGGCAAACGGCTTGCAAACAGCGTTGACGCCTCTTGTTTGCTTAAATCGAAGAGATCAAGCGGCGACAGATCTTCTACACCGATAAATACAGATGTGACTGCTAATATGATAAGTAGAATAAATAAGTAACGTAGCTTCATGCTGCCTCCTTACATCCTTACAGCAAAAAGAACGTATCTCCTACTCCGCAAGGACTCAAAACAATATGGCCATATAGTAATTGATTATCATTATCATTTACATATTACCATTTTTCTAGGGTTAGTCAATATTCTTTAAAAATATTAACCTAGTCATTTATCCATTTTACTAATCATTCTAACCATTTTCCATCCCAAAACGTTAGGCTGTTTACCATATTTATCTTTATAACGCAGGCATACGGTCAGCAAACCTGACATTATTCCTTGTGAAAAATACAAATGTTCTCTCCAGAAAGAAATTCCCCCTTGATTTACAGTACTGAAAGAGAGATAATAAATACTAAATTTGTGTGAAAATTTTAAACATTAGGAGATGTAAACATGAAGGTCGTTAAATTCGGAGGCAGCTCACTTGCTTCAGGCGCCCAGCTTGACAAGGTGTTTCACATCGTTACCTCAGACCCGGCACGGAAAGCTGTAGTCGTTTCAGCTCCGGGAAAACGCTATGCCGAGGATACGAAAGTGACTGATCTCTTAATCGCATGTGCAGAACAATATTTGGCATCAGGCAGCGCACCTGAACTGGCGGAAGCGGTTGTGGAACGGTACGCTCTCATCGCCACTGAGCTTCAGCTGGGGCAAGGCATTATCGAAAAAATCAGAGATGATCTGTTTACGCTTTTAGAAGGAGATAAAAGCAATCCCGAACAATACCTTGACGCAGTCAAGGCCAGCGGAGAGGATAACAATGCCAAGCTGATCGCCGCTTATTTCCGCTATAAAGGCGTCAAAGCGGAGTATGTAAACCCGAAGGATGCCGGCCTCTTTGTGACAAATGAACCCGGCAACGCGCAAGTTCTTCCTGAATCCTATCAAAACCTCTATCGTCTTCGGGAACGTGACGGACTCATCATTTTTCCCGGTTTTTTCGGATTCAGCAAGGATGGCGATGTGATCACATTCTCACGGAGCGGTTCTGATATTACCGGTTCGATTCTTGCCAACGGACTACAAGCCGATTTGTACGAAAACTTTACAGACGTAGACGCTGTGTATTCTGTCAATCCGTCCTTCGTTGAGAATCCAAAGGAAATCAGCGAGCTGACATATAGAGAGATGCGGGAGCTGTCCTACGCGGGTTTTTCAGTGTTTCATGATGAAGCGCTCATTCCGGCATTCAGAGCGGGGATTCCTGTTCAGATCAAAAATACGAACAACCCCTCAGCCGAAGGCACCCGCGTCGTCAGCAAGCGGGATAACACAAACGGGCCTGTCGTCGGCATTGCCAGCGACACCGGTTTTTGCAGCATTTATATCAGCAAATATCTCATGAACAGAGAAATCGGTTTTGGCCGCAGAGCCCTTCAAATCCTGGAGGAGCATGGTTTGACGTATGAGCATGTTCCCTCGGGAATCGATGACATGACGATCATTTTACGGCAGGGGCAAATGAATGCCGCCACTGAACGCAGCGTCATCAAACGGATCGAAGAGGATTTGCATGCCGATGAAGTCATCGTGGAGCATCATCTCGCCCTGATTATGGTTGTAGGGGAAGCGATGCGCCACAATGTCGGTACAACGGCAAGAGCCGCCAAAGCATTATCAGAGGCACAGGTGAATATCGAAATGATCAATCAGGGGTCTTCTGAAGTGAGCATGATGTTTGGCGTAAAAGAAGCCGAAGAAAGAAAAGCCGTTCAAGCGTTATACCAGGAATTTTTCGCGGGCGTATTAATCTCTTAATCGTACATAAATAGCGGGCGGCAGCGCCCGCTATTTTTTATATCACCTTCATATAGCCGAATTGTTCATTTTTTCTCTTGTCCACTATTATCCCTGCCAAATGGATCGGTTCAGCATATCTTATAGTATCCTTCATAGGGAGGTGAAACCTTATGTCAGGATACTCTAACGGCGGCGGTTACGGCGGCATCAGTTCTTTCGCTTTAATCGTTGTATTGTTTATTCTTTTAATTATCGTAGGGACTGCGTTTGTTGGCGGCTACTAAGCTGCTGACCGTCTCTGCGGGACCCTGTCCGCCACGGTTTTGCAGCATTTGCTGAAGCAATCTCGCAAGGAGGTGCACAAAATGTCAGGTTACGGAACTTCTTTCGCTTTGATTGTTGTGTTATTTATCCTCTTGATCATTGTGGGAACTGCATTTGTAGGAGGCTACTAAATAAACGTAATCTCCATGAAGGCGGCACCGCAAGACTATGTCTTGCGGTGTTTTTGAAAAGAAAAACCCCTTCTCGCAAATGAGAAGGGGCTTGTTCTTACGTCATTCCTCTTTCTGTCACATGAAAGTCGAGTGCTTCCGCATTAGCAGAAACGCCAGCCGCTGTAAAAATCGCGGCTGCGGCCAAACAAATAACAAACAACTTAGATTTCAATTTCATACAAACCTTCACTCCTTTGTATTTGTTTTCTTGCCTCTTCAACTTGTAGAAAGTAGGAAGCAGACAGTTTAAACCATTTCTGTTCATAGTAATATTTTGCTACTTCTAGGGCTAAATCCTCTATATCAGCGTACATATTTTTATTTTTTAAGTATTGGAAACATCGTTCGATTCCTTCTTCATTGGGCTGATCCTGATATAGGGATTGCAAAAACTCGAATTTTACGGCATAGTCTGCATCGTCTGTTTCTTTAGCATATTCATAGCCCCGCTTGTGATATTCCGAAGCTTTATCATGTTTTCCCTGTTTATAATAAATCAGGGTGATTAAAAAATAGGCTTGCGGGAGAGAATTGATGATCCTGCTGCTTTCAAACGTGGAGACCGCTTTTTCAAAGTAATCAATGGCAGGGCCTAGAAGGTCTTGATTGTAATAGCATAATCCGAGATTGTAGTATGCTCTTCCGACCAGCTGGGCTTTTTGTTCCGCTTGGGCCATATTGAGCGCCAATTTGAAATGGCGTGCGGCTTGTTCGAAATTTCTTTCATCCATCAGGTTGACCCCGAACACGAAATGGCATTGAATGATTCTCACATTATAGGTTTCCTGCTCCACGTAAATTTCATAGGCGTTTTTTATATTAATCAATGAAAAATACGTTTGCTTCATATAATAATAAGCTTCCGCGATTTTAAAATAGAATTCAGCCCGTTCAATATGGTCTGCGACAAAGGAGAGCTTTTTCTCCGCCTGTTTATAGTATGTAATGGCAGAAATAAATTCCCGCTTATCAAACTCATACATCCCGCGAAAAAAATTCACGTAATAGTCGAGCAGCCCTTTGAGATCTGCCTGGTTGCTGTCAATGTTTCTTGATAATTCAGACAGGCTTGGCTGGTCTTCGATATTTAATTTCTCTAACGGCTCAAGATAATCCAGCATAAGCTGGTGCCGGAATTCCATTAGTGAATAATAAAGCAGCAAGTTGGAATCATGCTGCATGTGTTTCAGTTCCTGCTGGATTTCAGCTTTTAACACTTCGGCATCCGGCACGCTGAATGTCCGGATATATCTGTACCACTCGTTAATTTTTTGACCGACCGCTGAAGAAGGAATTACCCCGCTCTTCATTCCTTCACCCTCTCCCATCAAAAACTGTTTATGTCATATTTTATCATGTTTATAGACCGTCCCAACCCGAAAAACACGCAATCTTTGTTTTCGGGAGCACGCAATAAACCGAAGCGGTGTGCAAAAAAGGCGGCTCCATCAGATGATGCCGCCGCCCTGTATGCTATTGCTGTTTTGCCGTTAAAGGAAGGCGGATGATGAACTTTGTGCCTTTCCCTTCTTCACTCTTGATTTCTACTGTGCCCTGGTGCATTTCAACAAGCTGCTTGACGATCGAGAGACCGAGTCCGTATTCACCGTATGCCGTGTTCGTTCTTGAAATATCTGCTTTATAGAATCGCTCCCAAATATGCTCAATATCCTCTTTTGGAATGCCGATACCCGTGTCTTCAATTTCAATAATCGTCTCTTTATAACCTTCCATTCCGCGCAGCCAAATGTCACCGTTTTTCGTAAATTGGATGCTGTTTTTCGTAATGTTGACGAGAATTTGAATGAACCGGTCATAATCGGCATGTACGATGACGTGATCCTCTACCTGGATCATCAGCTTGTTTTGTTTTTCTTCCGCCTGCTGCTGCAAGTGCTCTTTCACGATTTCAAACACCTCGATCAGAGGAACGTTTAGCTTGTTCAAGGTAATTTGCTGGGATCTGATTTTTTCATAATCCAGATTTTCTTTTACGAGCCGCAGCATGCGCTTCGTTTCCTCACTGATCAGCGAGAAGCATTTATCCTTCTTATCCTCAGGAATCGTATGGCTGTTCAGCCCTTCAACCAAACCGTTGATCGTCGTCAGCGGTGTTTTTAATTCATGTGACACGTCAGCGATAAACTGCCTTCTCCGCTTCTCAAGGCGATTGATTTCATCCCTTGACTGCTTTAGTTTTTTCGCCATGATATTAAAGTCAGACGCCAGTACGCCGATTTCGTCCCCGTAGCTGTTTTCCAAATGGATGTCATAATCGCCGGAAGCCACTTTATCTGTCGCTTCTCTCAGCTTTTGAATCCGCTTGACATGGAATTTGGACAGAAGCCAGCTCACAAGAATCGTAATCACAAGCGTGCTGATCACAGCGTAAAACATATAGAGGTTGACCTGATTGACCATCTGTTCAACACCGCTGATCGGAGAAATCAGCAGAACGGCGCCTTTAAATTCGTTCTGAACAAATATAGGCTGCGCCACAAGGGACACTTCATCATCAAAACGGCCATCTGCCCTGATCATGACAGTCTGCCCTTTTTTCAGCTTATTCCATTCTGATTTCTTCAGCTGTTCCCTTGGTGGGTGATGAAAGCCTTCAGGAAGAAAATAAGGCTGCTGCTCTTCATTAAAGATGATAAATTGCGTCTTTCTTGTGCTTAAAATGTCCTGATAAGGATAGAGCCTGCGCATGTCCACCTGGCCGGCTTGGAATTCATTTGCGATCTGCACCGCATATGACGTCAATTCCTCTACTTTGTTTTGATAGGCAAATTCTTTCACAAAGTGGGAAAACAGAGAAATGATAATGACAAACGCTAAAATCAAAATGCTGATGTGGCTTAGCAGCAGCTGATATAAATATTTAATCTTCATCAAATTTATACCCTACTCCCCACACAGTATACAAGAAAGGCTTGTCTTCGCTGGCAAGCTTTTTCCGCAGCCGTTTGATATGAACGTCAACTGTTCGCTCATCTCCATAAAATTGATAGCCCCATACCTGCTCAAGCAGCTGTTCTCTTGAGAACACCTGCCGCGGATTTTGGACAAGGTAATAAAGCAGATCGAATTCCTTCGGCGTGAGATTTTCTACAGGCTCTCCGTTTAATAATACTTCTCTCGTCTTCTTATTAATGGTAAAGCATTCCGTTTCGATCATATCTTCATCAATAACCGCTTTGCCTGTCGCCTTATATCTTCTGATGACGGCTTTGATGCGGGCAACCAATGTCAGCGGGCTGAACGGCTTTGTGACATAATCGTCCGCCCCCATCTCAAAGCCGATGACCTGATCTGATTCAGTGTCTTTGGCAGTCAGCATGATAATCGGCACCGTGCTTGTCTCTCTTATTTTTCTGCAGATGGTCACGCCGTCCATAGATGGAAGCATGATATCCAAAATGATCAGATCCCAATTTTCTTCCGTAAAACGCTGGTACCCTTCTAACCCGTCATGAACGAATTCCGCTTCAAAACCTTCTTTAAAAAAGAACATCTCCGTCATCGTACATACACTAACATTATCTTCTATCATTAATATTTTCATTATATCCTCCGATTGTTTTGATGCTTTTTTATATAATAGCACCATTTTAAACAGAAGGTTTTGCGTTTCACAATTGTTAGTTTTTATTTCATCAACTAGAAATAGATTGTTCATATTTTTTTCATACCTTTGGACTACTATTAATTTATCAACAAGCAAGCCCGCCCCAGAGGCGGCCTTATCAATCAAAGTACCTATACGGAGGAACATAAATGAACTTTATCAAACGGGCCTTTTGGAATATGAAGGCTAAAAAGGGAAAAACATTATTGCAATTATTTGTGTTTACAGTCATATGTGTCTTTGTTCTATCAGGCCTCACCATCCAGTCGGCAGCACAAAAATCAAGCGAACTGGCCAGACAGGAACTCGGCGGAAGCGTGACACTACAGGTTGACCGCCAAAAGCAAATGGAAAAACAGCAGGACAGCGGTGAAAAACGCAGCTTCGAATCCACACCGATCAAAGTGTCTGATGCGAATAAGCTTGCAGCGCTTGATCATGTGAAGAGCTACAATTACACCACATCAGCTTCAGCCAACGCGGGAAACTTTGATGCGATTGAAAGCTCTAGTTCAAGTGATTCCAGCTCCAGCAGTTCAAGCTCAAACGCTAAAAACAGCCAAGGCGGCGGACAAGGCGGACCGCAAATGGTTCAAGCCGATCTTTCGATTGAAGGTGTCATCAGCACAGCGTTAGTCGATGATTTCTCTGACGGAGATTCAAAAATCACAGACGGACGCGCGATTACAAAATCAGATGTCGGCAAAAAAGTAACAGTGATCAACGAAACTTTAGCGGAAGAAAATGATTTGAGCGTTGGCGATTCGATCACAATTGAATCAGCAACAGATGAAGATACGACGGTAAAGCTGAAGATCGTCGGTATTTATAAAACAACATCTTCAGGCGATGACCAAGCCCAAAATTTCTCTTTCTTAAACCCTTATAACAAGCTTTATACGCCTTACACAGCAACAGCGGCGCTGAAAGGCGACGACTATAAAAATACGATTGACTCAGCTGTTTACTATATGGACGACGCGAAAAATATGGATGCTTTCGTAAAAGCAGCGAAGAAAACATCAATAGACTTCGATACGTACACACTGAATACAAACGATCAGCTTTACCAGCAAATGGTCGGACCGATTGAAAATGTGGCTTCTTTCTCTAAAAACGTGGTGTATCTTGTATCAGTGGCAGGCGCCGTCATTCTTGGCCTGATTGTCATGATGTCAATCAGGGAGCGCAAATACGAAATGGGCGTGTTAATGGCCATCGGTGAAAAACGATGGAAATTGATTGGACAGTTCTTGACTGAGATTCTGATTGTGGCCGTTATCGCTATCGGCCTTGCATCTGTGACGGGAAATCTCGTCGCAAATCAGCTTGGAAATCAGCTTTTATCCCAGCAAATCAGTTCATCAACCGATTCAACGCAAACCGCAAGCGGACAAATGCCCGGCGGCGGTGGCGGCATGGGCGGCGGAATGTTCGGCCACAGTTCATCAAACGTGGACGTTATCGATTCACTGAACGTCGCGGTTTCTATGAACGACATGCTTATTCTGGGCGGGATCGGCATCCTAATCGCAATCATTGCAACATTGCTGCCGTCAATTTCAGTACTGCGGCTTCATCCGAAAACGATATTGACAAAACAGGAATAGAAAGAGGCGGAACCTATGAGCTTATTAGAATTTCAACAAGTCGGCTACTGGTATAAAGACAAAAGCCAGCCATTGTTTCAGGATATTAACATCAGCTTTCAAAAAGGAAAATTCTACACAATCGTCGGCACATCAGGGACGGGGAAAACCACTTTCCTGTCTCTGGCAGGCGGACTTGACGCACCAAAAGAAGGAAACATCCTTTACGACGGAAAAGCGGTTTCTAAAATCGGCTTAACCAATTTCAGAAATCAATATGTATCAATCGTCTTTCAGGCGTACAACCTGCTCCCGTATATGACGGCTTTGCAGAACGTCACAACCGCTATGGAAATCACAGGATCTAAAGAAAAGAACAAAGAATCATATGCGCTTGACATGCTGCAGAAGGTTGGCATCAACGAAAAACAAGCCCGGCAAAAAGTGCTCACACTGAGCGGCGGACAGCAGCAGCGGGTATCAATTACAAGGGCTTTCTGCTGTGACACGGATCTTATCGTAGCCGATGAACCGACCGGAAACCTTGATGAGGACACATCAAAAGAGATCGTACGGCTCTTTCAGGATCTGGCGCACAAGGAAAATAAATGCGTCATTATGGTGACGCACGATGAACAAATTGCAAAAGTGTCAGACATCAATATCAGACTTTCAAGAGGAAGCTTTACTGTGAAGGAAAACGTCGCAGTGGTATAACAAAACGCGCCTCTGCCAGTGCAGACAGGGGCGCACCCTATATCCCCCTTTTATATAGAAGTGAACATAAAAAGAGCGGCGGCTGCATCCCCCCGCTCTTTTTATCATTCCTTTGCTCCTGTCCCTTTTGACTTCTCTCTTCGTTTCTTTTTCCAAACAGCCACAATAAACAGAAAGAGCGGAAACAATAATTGAAAAGGCAAATGAATATACAGCGGCACCACGTTCAAGCCTTCGTTCAAGTGCTCTGAAAAGTTAGTTGCGATCGTTAAAGAAAGGATTAAGATGCCCAATCCCATCGGATAAGCCAATTGAGAGGGATTCTTTTCCTTAAAGAGCGTAGATGTCCCAACCACAGTGGCATATAAGTAGAGGCTGACCTTAAAGAAGCCGCCGATGATCAGCGCCAGCATAAAAAAGACATCGAGCCGGTCTAAAAATTCTTCGACCTTGATTGTCTGAATCGTACTTAAAAGCGGGAACTGGGATCTGAGTGTAAGATCAACATCAAGCACGATGATATTAATCGCCACGGTGAGCGCCACAACCAATCCGCTAATAGCCATGGCAATCATCCCCATTTTTTTCACATCTTTTCTGTCATTCAGGTTAGGGAAAATCATCACAAATAAAACGACTTCACCAAATGGGACGTACATGGTCTGCGTGAAAACAGAGTGAAGGATAGGAGAAATACCGTTTGCCAAAACCGGCTTTAAATTGTGCGGGTCTATAGTGCCTGAGACAATAATCAGCACGAGCCCGATCGCGCCCAGTAAATACATGACCCCGAAAAGAAGTTCGGCAGCGCGTGCGAGTACTTCAATTCCTTTTCTTACGGCATATATGCTTACTACCATTAATAAAGCATTTACAATAATGATAGGTGTATCATGATAAGCAAACGTCAGCAGCATTTCTCCAAAGTCACGCAGCACCCTTGCGGCAATATAGGCAAAGTACAATATATAGAGAAATGAAAACAGCCAGCTCAGCTTGGTTCCCAGCATATCATCCATATATTCTTTCGGAGAAGAATTCGGATAACATTGATAAATGCCTTGATACAAATAGAAAAGAAACAGTCCGATCGCACAGCCTAATAAAACTGCTATCCAAGCATCCCTGCCCGCCATTGATCCCGGTGTAATCAATAAGGAGCTGCCCAGTTCAAAAATGATAATCATGACAAACAGCTGCCTTATGCTTATTCTGGCTTTTTCCATCTGTCACTTCCCCTTTCTTCAGACCTAATCATCTTTAAACTGGTGTTTGATCGGATCGTTTCGCAATCCCGTCCTTCTGATATACGTCTCGGCCTTCACATCGATGGGCAGTTCGGGCAAATATTCTTTGTCCCATGTGTCCTTCATTTTCTCCCACTGCTCCGGATACTTTCTATATATCGTGTCACCAAAACCGATAAAATCTATTTTATTCTTCTTAATCTTTTTCACAGTATGGCTGATTTCCTTTTCAAGCTCTTTGTTGAGCGCTTTTTCAATAGCGGCCAGCACCTTGGGATCAGACAATTGGAAAGGGTATTTGACAGCATCAATAATACCTTCAACCGACACTTTCACATGGATGTACGGACGTCCGTTCCGCATTTTCGGTACCAGCTTTGTATCTTGATGGGTAACCTGCAAGCTGACCGCATCCTTCGTCTTGCCCCAGTCAGCATTAATAAACGTATGCTGGATCTTATTCATAAGCCAGACTGCCCCCACGCTTTCATCATCTTCCAGCCAATACTTTAAATATCCTGCCTTATCAAAAACCGCCAGACCATCTGCCTGAAGAATGGCTTTCGGGTCAGTCGCCTGCGTGTTTTCCATGCTGACTCCTTTTTTATCGTCACCAATCATCATATATCCGGGGATGACCGGTGCCATAGTGTTGGCGGCAAGTGTTTTCAAAACGTCCTGAATATTGGTTTTGACCACCCGCCCGTATTGCGCCTCCGTGAAATCCAAGGTTTTATTGACTTTATTTGATGGAATTTTATCAATTGGCGTCAGGATTTTCACAATATTTTCTGCTTTTGTTTTATGGGCAACGACGAAGGTTGCTGTTGTCCTGAATTCTGTGTCCCGGTCAAGATTATCTAATACAAAATCCAAACCTTCTTCTTTTGCCAGCTTTTCATTGATCACGACTAGATTGGTATGGGCAAAATAAAGCCGCCGTGATACCTTCATGGAGGCTTTTCTGAGTGCTTCCGTTATATTGTTACCTTCAATCGAATAGACATATACAGGCGGCCTGTCTCCAGCACCGCCTCCCTGAAGGCCGCCGGCAACATTTCCTGGATTGATAATTTGAAGATGCAGCACGTAGTTGCTGTCGTTTGTCCGATCGATGCCAATCGCCGAGATAATCGCAAGATCCGTCAGCTCCCTCTTATCCCAGCAGCCGGGCAGCACAATGGCGCTCAAAAGCATGAGAACGGCTAATAGACATTTACGTACCATTCTGATCCCCTTCTTCCAAATCTTTGTTCACCATTCCTCGTGAAGCGGCCGGCTCTGGGCGTTGATCTTGCCCCTGCCGCACCTTATCTTCCTTGCTGACCGATTCCGGCCTTTTTTCATCGGCCCACCACGGAACCCGGAAAAGCGCGTCCTTTACGCCTTGTGAAGAAAAGGGTGCAAGCGGCGACATATATGGAACGCCGAATGAACGAAGACTGCATAAGTGGACAAACATCATAATGATCCCTAAAATCAGCCCGTAAAAACCCATAACAGCTGAGGCAATAATAAAAATAAACCGAATAAGCCGGGCTGAAATCGCCATTGCAAACGCCGGTGTTGCGAAGCTCGCAATCGCGGTGAGTGCCACGATAATCACCATTGCCGGAGAGACGATACCAGCCTGTACGGCAGCCTGGCCGATTACGAGCGCGCCTACGATTGACACTGCCGAGCCAACAACCCGGGGCAGCCTGAATCCCGCTTCCCTCAGAATCTCAAAAGCAACCTCCATCGTCAGCGCCTCCACAACAGCCGGAAACGGGACAATTTCCCGCTGGGCCGCAATGACCACTAACAGCTGAGTCGGTATCATTTCTTGATGAAACGTCGTGGCTGCCACGTATACAGCCGGAGCCACAAGCGAAATGAAAAAGACTAAAACACGAAGAATTCTTATGCTTGTCGCAATGTCAAAACGCGAATAATAATCCTCAACAGACTGAAAAAACTGGACAAATAAGGCCGGGGCAATAAGCACAAACGGTGTTCCGTCCACAATAATCGCGAATCTTCCTTCTAACAGATTACCCGCTACTACATCAGGGCGTTCTGTATGATACATAGTCGGAAACGTCGTAAAGGTTTCATCTTCAATCAGCTGCTCAATATATCCAGATTCCAAAATACTGTCAATATCTATTTTTTCCAGGCGCTGCTTCACTTCCTTCAGCACCTTTTCATCGCATATTCCTTGAATGTACATGAGAGCGATATCCGTATTCGTAACAGAACCTTTTTTCATTTTTTCAACCCATAAATTCGGATTTTTAATGTATCGCCGGATCATGGAAATATTGGTTTGCAGAGACTCTGTAAACCCTTGGCGCGGACCGCGGAATGACACCTGGGTGCTCGGCTCTTGGATGGAGCGCTGCTCTCCCCCTTGAGTGCTGCAAATCAAAGCTTCATCATGGCCATCAGCAAAAATGAGCGCATTGCCGAGCATTAACTCGGAAAAAAGCTTGTCCCAGCTCTTTTCCGCTTTCACCCCGCCCAGCGGGAGCGTTTTTTCAAGAATTTGCTGGATCGCATGAGTATTCTGGATAGACTCATCCTGTACCAATGGGTCAATTAACGACTCATGGATCGTGTTATTATCGACCAGCCCAGCAATATAGATAACAGCTAGGTGGACATGATCCTGCTCCCCGATTTTAATCTCGCGAATGATGACGTCAGAGCTGCTTCCGACTTCCTTTTTCGTTTCCGCTATATTCTTTGCCAAACTTGGAGAAATGAGAACCGGCCTTTCTTTTTCTTGCTGCTGTTCCTGGTTCCTTTCGTCTGTATTCTGCTTGTCTTTTGAATCGGTATTGTTCTTTCGCTTAGAAAATAAAGGCATACACAAATACCTTTCCTTGTCGTTTTCTCATATTCTTCCTTTTAAAATTGAGATTATGCATTAGGGTTAGATGCGGTATAACTTCTCCGCCAACGATAGACACTAAAAGCGGAGGATGATGAAGCATGAAGATATTGGGCGTGACTGGAGTCATATTAATTTGTTTATTAGCTATTTCTGTATTGATGGACATGCTTCAAGGGTTCAGTTTAACAAAAGCCGTTTATAACAATATGTCCAGCTTTAAGATGACAACATTTGCGGAATGGGTTGTAATTTTATTTTTTGTTTTAGTACTTGTGAGAGAAATGTACGTGATCTATAAATCGAAAAAAAAGAACCCCTAGAGGGGGCGCTTTTTTCAGACGATAATATTGCCGTCTATTGCATCACTGCTGTGTTTGTTGATTGTCCCTTTAAAAATGCGGTTGCCGATGATTTTGGAGTTGGTTGACGTGTTTGTTTGAATAGCTGTCGCAGTGCCCGCGGAGAGGTTATTGATGGTGTTTCCTGAGACGATAGAGCCTGCAGAGCCATTGATATAAATCACAATCGGATTCCCGGCTGTTCTGTTGACTGAAATGGTATTATCAAAAATCTCATGCACACCGGCGCTGATATAGATGGTGACCAAAAGCGGAGATCTCTCTAAGTGGTTGCCGATAATTGAGGTTTTCGCACTTGTGGAGCAATAAATGGGGTAATTTTTGAACTCTTTAAATGTATTGTTTTTGATGATGGCGCCGGCATTGTTTGTGACGGAAACAGAATATGATTCCGGCACTGCTTCAAACGCGTCAGGATTCAGTATATTCCCTTCAATCACCGCGTTCCCTTGAGCAATCCAAATGCCCCGGCTGAATTTTCTCAGGAGATTATCTTTAATGATCATATTTCCGCCGGAAACGTTCACACCGTCAACGACTTGAATGAGACAGTTATTCAGAAAAGCGATGTCATCTGACAGCACTGCGCGAAGACCGATGCTGCGCCTTGTTTCAGACAGTCCGTTTTGAATTTGGTTTCCGTCTACCTTTACGTCGGAAGACTGATAAACCAATATCCCTGTGTTTTCAAAGTTGCTGATTTTGTTGTTCGTCACAAGAACGCTCTTTCCCCTGACATCAATTCCAGTTGAAAATCCGGTAATGAGGTTGCCAGCGATCACTGCATCACTGGTCTCTTTTCCTTGTGATACACCGAGTCCGGTTATCCCGACTCTTGGCGCAGCCGCCGCGTCTTCAGGGCGCCTCAGTATATTTCCCTTGATCACTGTTTGCGTCCCATATCCGTAGCTGATTGTATTGTCAGAGTGATTTCCTTCTATTAAAATGCCATACCCGTTAAAATTGGTCACAGAACTTGAAACGTTTCCAACAAAGTGGTTATTGCGAATTGATACATTAATCGGTTCCTCATAATCAACGTCACCTTCGCCATATCCTTCAATGTCAATTCCGAATTTCGGGGCTGTTCCATTCCCCGTTCCGGCATCTTCAATCAAGCATTCCTCCACCGTGACCATGTCACATCCGGTAATGGAAATGTTATTTCTCCTCGACCGCCGAACCTCACAGCGGCGGATGATAATTTGCTCTGACGTTCGATAATCTTGATTGGTCTTTAATCCCCTTGGGCTGACTATGATCCCATCGCCGGTAAAATCGGAAATTTTCACATCATCAATGACAACATTCGAGCATCCTTCAATACATATGCCAAAGCCCCATTCATGGGTTGACCTTATCCCCGCCGAGACATACGTATGCTCATCCCGTTCGCCGATAATTTGTCCTCCGGAAATAGTTATATTCTCTTGCTTGCCTACATAAAATGCGGAATAACCCCACGAACTATTCGGTATCACTTTCATGATACATTCGGGGTCCATCATAATCTCAAGGTTGCCGGGAACAATGATCCCCGCGTTTCGAAACCTCTGATTAAGATCTCCGCCAAGCGTTGCGTCTATTAAATATGTTCCCTTTGGAAACCAGACAGTATGATAGCCTTTCGAAACAGCTGTACTGAGGCACTGATTAATCCGTTCTGTCGAATCCGTTTTACCATCTCCAGGAACACCGAAATCCGCTGCATTTAATATGAATTCAGCCAATTGCGAGCCTCCTTCTCTATGATTACTATCATGTTACTCACAAAGGCCCGATCTGCTTGTACATTTCTCTAAAATTTTATTAAAAAAATATAAAGGAATAGTTGTGTAAGAAAATCTCACGATAAAGAGTATAAAAATTAGGAGAAAATCACTATTTTTAGGTATTTATAATTTTTCCATTATGGAACTATTTGAAATGAGTATAAATTATATTGACACAAGTATTATATAAGAATATGATTTTTATAATACACTTTTTTTAGAAAGGGTTTGGCTGACATGGCTTCGATTGATAACGAAAGTATCATTAAAAGCGTCCCGCAAAAAGGGTTCTTTGGTCACCCGCGAGGACTATTTACACTATTTTTCACCGAATTTTGGGAGCGTTTCTCTTACTATGGAATGAGAGCAATCTTACTTTACTATTTGTATACAGAGACGGTAAACGGAGGGCTCGGCTTTGACAAGGGCACTGCGGTTGCCATTATGTCGATTTACGGATCACTCGTATACATGTCCACCATTATTGGCGGATGGCTCGCTGACCGGGTATTCGGTACCGCAAACACCGTGTTTTACGGCGGCATATTCATTATGTTCGGCCACATTGCACTCGCCTATCCGGGCAGCGCGATCGCATTCTATATCAGCATGGTGCTTATCATTGTCGGAACAGGCTTATTAAAACCAAACGTTTCAAGCGTGGTTGGGGATCTTTACACGAAAGAAGACCCGCGCCGCGACTCAGGTTTCAGTATTTTCTACATGGGGATTAACCTCGGTGGTTTACTTGCGCCGTTAATTGTCGGAACACTCGGACAGAAGTACAACTATCATCTCGGCTTCGGAGCTGCCGCGGTCGGAATGCTTCTCGGACTTATCGTATTTGCTTTGACAAGAAAGAAAAACCTCGGGCTTGCAGGTTCCAATGTGCCGAATCCGCTGTCTAAAAAATCTGCGATTGGCACCGGAATCGGTGTTATCATCGTGGCGATCGCAGTGATGATCTCTGTACAAACAGGCGTGCTGACGATCAAGCGTTTTATCGACCTTGTAAGTATTCTCGGTATTTTGATTCCTGTCATTTATTTCATCATCATGTTTACAAGCAAAAAAGCGGACAAAACAGAAAAATCCCGTCTTGCCGCTTACGTTCCTTTGTTTATCGGTGCTGTCATGTTCTGGGCCATTCAGGAACAGGGAGCGACCATTCTTGCGGTATACGCTGATGAACGCATAAAACTTTCATTGGGCGGATTCGAACTTCAGTCATCTTGGTTCCAATCATTAAATCCATTGTTTGTCGTCATTTTTGCGCCAATATTCGCATGGCTCTGGATGAAGCTTGGCAAACGCCAGCCGTCTACACCAGTTAAATTCTCAATCGGAATTATTTTAGCCGGATTGTCATTTATCATTATGGTATTCCCTGCTATGCAAGGAAAAGAAGCACTCGTAAGCCCGCTTTGGCTCGTTCTCAGCTTCCTGCTTGTCGTGCTTGGAGAGCTGTGCCTGTCTCCAGTCGGTTTATCCGTGACAACGAAACTGGCCCCAGCTGCCTTCTCTGCACAGACAATGAGTATGTGGTTTCTGACGAACGCAGCAGCCCAAGCGATCAATGCCCAAGTAGCCGGATTGTTTGATAAAATTCCTGAAACAATGTACTTCGGCACCATCGGTTTGATTTCTATCGTTCTTGGCGGCATTCTCCTGCTGCTCTCGCCGGTTATCAAACGCGCGATGAAAGGGGTCTTATAATCAGAAACAGCCCGCGGATTTTGATCTGCGGGCTGTTTTTTTATTGATCCAGCCATTTGCTGAAGCTTTGATCAAAGGCTTCCGGTTCTTCCAGCATCGGCTGATGGCCGCTCTTTTCAAAAATAACCTTATCCACATGGGGATATAAACCGTCAACAGCATCCCATAGCGCAACAGGCGCAACCAAATAATCATATCTCCCTAATCCGATATACACCGGCATACGAACATCAGCTAACCGCTGAATAAGATCAAGCCGGGCAAATGTTTTGCCCCATAATTCATCCATGATCGGCATATTCGTGAATACACCGTCCCATAAGGCAGCAGCATGCGGCCGCTCTTGATAAAAGCTTTTCGCTTCAGCGCGGATACACATGTGCACGAAGCGCCTTTCAGGATCTTTTTCGATGTCCTGCGGCAAATTCGCGATGTCTTTTTCAAAGCGTTTCTTTCTCTCAAGACTGGCTGTTTCCATGAAAAATGATTCGCTTTTTCGCTGTCTTTCTTCACTGTTATCAGGCGCAGTATTGAAGAGCGCCACCTTCCGAACTTGTTTGGAATATGTCCTGGAATACTCTAAAGCCATAAAAGCGTGCCCGGAATGTCCCAGGATAGTAACATCCTCAAGTCTGAAGAAATGCTCTCATCCTTTCGATATCAGCCAAGACGGCATCAAGCCCCGAATCCTCCGCACGAAGCTCCCGCTTAGGCTTAGCAAATCCCCTATGGTCGACAAAGACCCATTGATATTTCTGTTTGATATCTGAGGAAAAAAGGCGCGGATAGTAAACCGCACTCCCGATCACAAGGATGGGTGCGCCCTCGCCCTCAATTCGATAAGCTAAATCAAAGCCGTCCGAGTGACAGATCCCCGCACGTTCCATTTCTCACGCCCCCTTTGTTTTCATTATATAAAAAAAGCCTGACGCATGGCGTCAGGCTATCGATATTACCGCTTTAAATCTTCCAGGGTCTTTTCCCATCTGCTCAGCACCTCTTCAGGGCTGTGAAGCTGTATACGGACACCAGAAGTCAAATCAGCGTATTTCGCAACGTCCTCCTTCACTGAAACGATGCGGCAGGAAAAACGGTCTCTTTCATATTCGGCATCTTTCAAAGGCGGTAAAGGCGCGCATTCAAGCTTTACATAATAGGCCGCTCCCTTCCACCATGCCGTGAACTGTGCTTTTCCTGTGCGAAGGATGTTGGCCGAAGTCATTGTGTTTTTCCACAGAGCGATTCGGATATCAGTTCGGCTCAGCGCGATAATTTCACCTGCACTGATCATAGCGGCATGCGGCCAGCCATCCTCTGATACTGTTTGCAGAACGAAGGCCTCATGCTGCTTCTCACTCAGGCATCTCCCGTCAAGCAGCTCAAAGAGACGGTCTGACATACTGTTCACGCGGATCAAGCCTTTCGTTCCGGCACCGCCGGAACTTCAATTGCTGTTTCTGTTTCCTTTGGATCTATTTTAAACGCTGGATTGTATTTTTCGGGATTCGTAATGCTTTCCGGTTCACAGGATCTCCATGTAAAAAAGCATGTTTGGCACTGATAAACTTCCCATGCGCCTTCTACAGGCGATTTGCTCATGACTTCTCCCTTTTTTGAGTCGCATCGAGGACATGTATGCATTTCGAACATCCTTTCCTTATTTATTCATTAAGTCCATTAGTTTTTGTTCCCATTCTTTCGTTGTTAGCGGAGAATCAAGCGGCTGTGAATAATGGCCTCTTGTTTCCGGCGCAACCGGTGTAGTGGCGTCAAGAATCATTTTGTGAGTGATTCCTGATGGATTGGATCCCGGATCAAGCGGCAGGACAGATAAGTCCGGAATGATGACCGCATCGTGTTTCGGATGCATTTTGGTCGAAAGCGCCCACATGACCTGCGGAAGGTTGAATGGATCGACATCCTCATCAACGACAATGACCATTTTGCAGTAGCCGAGTCCGTGCGGCGTTGTGAGTGCGCGCATGCCGACCGCTTTCGCAAATCCGCCATAGCGGGTTTTTGTGGAAACAATCGCGATTAAACCGTGTGTGTACATGGCGTTCACTGCCACAATTTCGTTCGGATACGCTTCTTTTAACTGCTGATAAAGCGGCACGCATGTGTTAATGCCGATCATGTAATCGCATTCTGTCCAAGGCATGCCTAAGTATAAATGTTCAAAGATCGGATTGTTTCTGTGATAGACGCGTTTAATTTTGATAATCGGCATGCTGCGTCCGCCGGAATAATGGCCTGTGAATTCACCGAACGGCCCTTCATATTCGCGCTCTCCGGCAATAATCTCACCTTCAAGCACCACTTCAGCGCCCCACGGAATATCCAGATCAGACAGCTTTGATTTGACGATGCGATATGGTTCGCCTTGAATCGCACCTGCCATTTCGTATTCTGATTGATCATAGAGAAGCGGAGTCGATGCCGCCGTTGTAATGACCGGCTCGCAGCCGAGCGCAATAGTGACCGGAAGATTGATGCCGCGTTCTTCAGCTTGGCGCAGATGGATTGCAATATCGTGCTGCGGGACAGGCTGAATGCCGAGACGGTCTTTTCCTTTGACCTGCATTCTGTAAATGCCGACATTTTGTTTGCCGAAGTTGTCAGGGTCTTCAAGATCACGGGAAATGACACACGCTTTGTCTAAATAGTAGCCTCCATCACCTTGGTTAATTCTGAAAAGAGGCAGTATATCGAACAAATTGATATCTTCTGTGATTTCATTTTCATGAAATGGCGCTGTTTCCTCACGTTTGACCGGCATCGGAAACTGGTCATAACGCTTTGCGAATTCAAAAAACTGTTCTTTTACCGGTGTGTCTTTCGGCATGCCCAGCATCATGGCATGGTTTGGCCAAGAGCCGATGACATTCATCGCAATTCGCGCGTTATGATAGCCGTAAATGTTGTTAAATAAGAGCGCAGGGCTTTTATCGCCAAGATTGCTGGCTGCCCGTGCGGCGGCCCCTAAATCCGGTTCCGGCTTTACCTCTTCATTCACTGTAAGCAGCTGTCCTTCTTTTTCAAGGGCAGCGAGAAATTCTCTGAAATCTTGATAAGCCATGATCAAGCTCCTCCTTTTTGTTTTCCAATCCCATTCCAGCGCTTCGCTTCAGGAAGCCGAATGCCGAATTGGTCCAACGTTCTGAATACAATATGGTCAACCATTTCCTCTAAGCTGCTCGGCTGATTATAAAATGCCGGCATCGGAGGAAGAATGATTGTACCCATTTTCGTAAGCGCTAGCATATTTTCGAGATGAATTTGGTTCAAAGGCGTCTCTCTCGTTAAGAGGACGAGTTTTTTTCTCTCCTTGAGCATGACATCCGCCGCACGTGTCAGCAGATTATCCGCCATTCCGGTGCGAATGCTTGCGAGAGATTTCATGCTGCACGGCGCAACAATCATTCCATCGGTATCAAACGACCCGCTTGAAATGGCTGCCGCCTGATCCTTATGTGAGTAAGTGTATGTGGCCAGTTGTTCTACTTCTTGTAAGGTATAGCCTGTTTCGTGTTTGATCGTGACGTTTGCCCAAGGAGACACAACGAGATGGGTTTCCACTCCGGCGGCCTTCAGCCACTGCAGCAGCCTGACCCCGAAAATGGCCCCTGTTGCCCCTGTCATTCCGACAACGAGTTTCACTTTGCCCCCTCCTTTACGCTTGAATTCTGCTTTCATTTCAATCATACTCCTGATATATCCATATGAAAAATATCTATTAAATCTATAATTAATACCTAAAAGGTATGATAAGGGGGCGCTTTCTTTTGGATATTCGCCAGCTTCGATACTTCATTACCATTGCCCAAGAACAGAAAATTACGTCCGCAGCCAAAAAGCTTCACATGGCGCAGCCGCCTTTAAGCAGGCAGCTCAAACAGCTGGAGGACGAACTTGGTGTTGTTCTGTTCGACCGGAACAAGAAAAAACAAATGACTCTTACATATGAAGGAGCTGTTTTTCTAAAAAGAGCAAAAGAGATTCTGCATAGGTTTGAAGATGCAGTCATTGAGGTACAGGAGCTGAAGGAGGAGGTAGCCGGCACACTTGCCGTGGGGTCAACAATTTATTGCGCGGCTCTGATGCTTGAAAAAGTAACACAGATCAAAGAGAGATACCCCCATCTCACCTTTAATATTTGGGAAAATGAGCCCGCGACACTGTTGGAACTGCTGGAAAGCCGGCAAATCGATGCGGCGGTCACGACAACACTGATCAAAAGTGACACAGTACAATTCAAGCAGCTTGATGACATTCCATGTGTGCTCGTGCTTTCAGATGAAGCCGGATATCCGTGCGGAGACACCATTAAGATGGAGGACATTCCTTCATTTCCGCTGATCCTGCTGCGGCCTGTCAACGGAAAAGGCGTCTATAATCAGGTCATGAATGAATTTCATCGTTTGAACCTGGAGCCGCGCATTGTTTGTGAATGCCACGACTCTGCAACTTTGCTCAGCCTCGTGTCATCCGGATTCGGCGCGTCTATTTTGCCCGTCACAATGATTCCCGTTCATATGAGAAATCACGTTCACACCGTCCATATCGAAAATAATCCCTTCATTATGACACCGGCTGTCATGTGGAGAACGGACAGTTATTTGCCTAAACCGGCACAGCAATTTTTGGATTTATTTTAAAAGATTTTGTCTTATGAAAACCAAATACTTGACTCATACTAAAAAAAAGTTATCCTTTAGATTTGTAAGCTAATTTTTTATTTCAATAAAATCAACCAGAAAAGTGGGGAATAAGATGAAAAAAGCATTATTGGCTTTATTCATGGTCGTAAGTATTGCAGCTCTTGCAGCTTGCGGAGCAGGAAATGACAATCAGTCAAAAGATAATGCCAAAGATGGCGATCTTTGGGCTTCAATTAAGAAAAAAGGTGTGCTCACAGTCGGAACGGAAGGAACATATGAGCCGTTCACTTACCACGACAAAGACACTGATAAACTGACTGGCTATGATGTCGAAGTTATCACAGAAGTCGCAAAACGCCTCGGGCTTAAAGTCGACTTTAAGGAAACACAGTGGGACAGTATGTTTGCCGGCCTGAATTCCAAACGGTTTGACGTTGTTGCCAACCAAGTCGGAAAAACAGATCGTGAAGACAAATATGATTTCTCAGATAAATACACAACATCAAGAGCCGTTGTCGTAACGAAAAAAGACAACAACGATATTAAGTCTGAAGCAGATGTAAAAGGAAAAACGTCAGCTCAATCACTGACAAGCAACTACAACAAATTAGCTACAAATGCCGGCGCTAAAGTAGAAGGCGTTGAAGGCATGGCGCAGGCCCTTCAAATGATCCAGCAAGGCCGTGTCGATATGACATACAACGATAAGCTTGCCGTATTGAACTACTTAAAAACATCTGGCAATAAAAACGTGAAAATCGCGTTTGAAACAGGTGATCCTCAGTCAACATATTTCACGTTCCGTAAAGGAAGCGGCGAGGTTGTTGATCAAGTCAACAAAGCATTAAAAGAAATGAAAGAGGACGGGACTCTTTCTAAAATTTCTAAAAAATGGTTCGGCGAAGATGTTTCTAAATAATCTGCCGGCATTGACGCTTGGCACGGCGATCCCGTGGGATCTGGTGCAGCAGTCATTCTGGCCGATACTTTCAGGGGGAATCTACTATACGATTCCCCTTACGATTCTTTCCTTTATATTCGGAATGATCCTGGCGCTGATTACGGCGCTTGCCAGAATGTCGAAAGTGAGACCTTTGAGATGGGTGTTCAGCGTATACGTATCCGCAATACGCGGCACTCCTCTTCTCGTTCAATTGTTCATCATTTTCTATCTGTTCCCGGCCTTTAACGTCACATTAGATCCATTTCCAAGCGCAGTTATCGCCTTTTCATTAAACGTCGGCGCCTATGCATCTGAAATCATTCGGGCATCTATTTTATCCGTGCCGAAAGGGCAATGGGAAGCCGGCTACACAATTGGCATGACACATCAAAAAACGCTGTTCCGCGTCATTTTGCCGCAGGCGTTTCGTGTGTCGATCCCGCCATTATCCAATACCTTTATCAGCCTGATTAAAGATACATCCCTCGCCTCTCAAATTCTGGTCGCTGAGCTGTTCAGAAAAGCCCAGGAAATCGGCGCGCGGAATCTTGATCAAATTTTAGTGATCTATATTGAAGCAGCCTTTATTTATTGGATTATCTGCTTCCTGCTCTCACTCGTCCAGCATGTCATCGAACGGCGTCTTGACCGCTACGTGGCCAAATAAGGAGGTTCCGAGTATGCTTACCGTTAAAGGATTAAACAAATCATTCGGTGAAAATGAAATTTTAAAAAAGATAGATATGAAGATTGAAAAAGGAAAAGTCATCGCCATACTTGGGCCTTCAGGTTCAGGGAAAACGACGCTGCTCCGCTGCCTGAACGCTCTGGAGATCCCGAATCGCGGAGAGCTTGCATTTGATGATTTCTCCATCGATTTCTCCAAAAAGGTGAAACAGGCGGATATCCTAAAGCTTCGCCGAAAATCCGGAATGGTGTTTCAGGCGTATCACCTGTTCCCGCACCGCACAGCCCTCGAAAACGTGATGGAAGGCCCTGTTCAGGTGCAAAAACGGAACAAAGAGGAAGTCAGAAAAGAAGCGATTCAGCTTCTTGATAAAGTCGGATTGAAGGACAAAATGGATTTATATCCGTTCCAGCTTTCCGGCGGCCAGCAGCAGCGCGTCGGCATCGCCCGCGCACTGGCGATTCAGCCTGAGCTCATGCTGTTTGACGAACCGACCTCAGCGCTTGATCCCGAGCTTGTCGGAGAGGTGCTGAAGGTTATCAAGAACTTGGCCAATGAAGGCTGGACCATGGTCGTCGTGACCCACGAAATCAAGTTCGCGCAGGAGGTTGCGGATGAAGTCATCTTCATCGACGGCGGCGTTATCGTGGAGCAAGGACCGCCGGAGCAAATTTTCTCCGCACCAAAAGAAGAACGGACACAGCGGTTCTTGAACCGGATTTTGAACCCGCTGTAATAAGAAAAACAGGGCGCCAGCGCCCTGTTTCAGATTATTGACAAAATCCTAAAACGATTTTCGTTTTAGGATTTTGTGATTTTCAGCGTGATTGAAAACCTTTGAAGTCTAGGAAGGGCGAGCATTGGAGCACAGCGAATGTTAAATTCGTGAGCACCGAAGCACAGGCCTGACAACGAATGCAAGGGTTTGCCAACACGCTGAAACAGGGCGCCCGCGGCGGCCCTGTTTTTTTGTTGAGCCCCTTTCGCCTATTCCGCCCTTCTGTCAGATGTGCTACAATGACAATCGACTGATTTTTACGAAAGAAGGGACCTCACGTGAAGCAAGAACTTGTTCTGCGCTGGACATTTTATTTTGCCGGTTTGATCATTTTGGCTTTTGGTGTATCCCTGACGATAGAAGGAAAAGCACTCGGCATTAGTCCGTGGGATGCATTTCATTACAGCCTGTTTCAGCACTTCGGGCTTACCGTCGGCCAGTGGTCCATCATTATTGGAGCGCTCATCGTCGGATTCACGTCATTGTTTACGAGAGCTTGGCCGAAAATTGGTGCCCTCCTGAATATGGTGCTCATTGGTGTATTTATAGATTTTTTCAATTTCATTCTGCCTGCCCCCTCGACCTACACAGGCTCGATCATCGTCTTCTCTCTAGGCGTGGTGCTGATTGGTTACGGCGTCGGTGTTTATGTATCAGCAGGCCTTGGCGCGGGGCCGCGTGATTCACTGATGATGCTGATTACAGAAAAAACCGGCTGGAATGTGCAATGGGTGCGGAACGGCATGGAATTAACCATTTTGTTTGCGGCATGGGGCATGGGCGGACCGATCGGTTTTGGCACCATTTTGACCGCCATCCTCACCGGACTTATTTTGCGCTTTTCATTGCCCCAGTCAATCCAGCTGCTGAATTATGCTGTGGCAAGGCGGACAGCCGCTGTGAAAGCATCTCCGCCTGTACACTAAAACAAAGCCGCCTTGGCTTTGTTTTTTTATTTTCTCCTCTATATGAGTCTTGTGGAAGTATGATAGGATGGTTTTGACAATCTTTTGCAGACGGAGGATCTAGAATGAAGATTTACGGAATTTATATGGACCGCCCGCTTTCACAGGAAGAAAATGAACGGTTCATGTCTTTCATATCACCTGAAAAACGGGAGAAATGCCGGAGATTTTATCATAAAGAAGATGCTCACCGCACCCTGCTGGGAGATGTGCTCGTTCGCTCAGTCATAAGCAGGCAGTATCAGTTGGACAAATCCGATATCCGCTTTAGCACACAGGAATACGGGAAGCCGTGCATCCCTGATCTTCCCGACGCTCATTTCAACATTTCTCACTCCGGACGCTGGGTCATTTGCGCGTTTGATTCACAGCCGATCGGCATAGATATCGAAAAAACGAAACCGATCAGCCTTGAGATCGCCAAGCGCTTCTTTTCAAAAACAGAGTACAGCGACCTTTTAGCAAAAGACAAGGACGAGCAGACAGACTATTTTTATCATCTATGGTCAATGAAAGAAAGCTTTATCAAACAGGAAGGCAAAGGCTTATCGCTTCCGCTTGATTCCTTTTCAGTGCGCCTGCACCAGGACGGACAAGTATCCATTGAGCTTCCGGACAGCCATTCCCCATGCTATATCAAAACGTATGAGGTCGATCCCGGCTACAAAATGGCTGTATGCGCCGCACACCCTGATTTCCCCGAGGATATCACAATGGTCTCGTACGAAGAGCTTTTATAAATGGCTCATCAACAGCTTGACACCGTGCTCAATATCTTCCGTTTTCACATTGGAAATATTGATTTTTAATAGATTTTCTTTCTGATAATCTGATAAATAATGACGGTCTATCGCCTCAAGGAGAACCCCTTGTTTTTTCAGTCTATGAATCACTCTTGAGGCGGGCAGATCCTGAGGAAGCACCAGGTGGGTGTGCATACAGGGTGCCTGCCCGCTGGAGAACGTAAAGCGTCCGCTTCCCAGCTGCCTGTGAGTTCGAATGGCTTGATGTAGCCTCAGCGACCGCTCTTTATAAGAATCTCTGATTTTCTCCTTATGCCTGCCGTACATACCGCTTTTCAGGTAAATCTCCAATGCCGCTTGAGAAATCATCGAACAGTCGATGTCGTTCAGCTTTTTGTACGCATAGAACGTGTCAGTCAGCGCTTCGGGCAAAACAGCCGCCCCCACGCGAAGGCCGGGGAACATCATTTTTGAGAAGCTTTTCAAATAGATGACATGTGAGGACAGATCATATGCGTACAGCGGATCTGCCTTTTTATTTTCTTCCAGATCACCGAGGTAATCATCCTCAACGAGATAGACATCATACGCTTCTGCCAGTCTCACAAGCTCCTGTTTATCACGCTCTGACAATGAGCAGCCAAGCGGGTTATGGAAGCGCGGCATCGTATAAAAAAATTTAATCGATTCTGTTTGAAATAACCGCTCAACCTCGGCTATATCAAGCCCTTCTTCCGTTCGTTTCACCCCGATAGCGGGAATCCCAAGCGTCTCAAGCTGTTCGACCATCAAATGGTAGCCCGGCTGTTCAATGGCGATCTTCTCTTTCCCATTTGGGAACGGCATGGCACAAAGCAAGGATAACGCCTGCTGGACACCTGATGTAATGAAAATATGCCGTTCATCCGCAAATACCTGTTGAGTGGCCAAGAGCTTTCGGAGTACGCGGATGAGTGATGGAAGCCCCTTTGGCGTCCCATAAATAAACAAATCGTTTTTGTATGTATCAATCGCTTTGTTGATACAGTGCTGAAAATCAAGATACGGAAACACATCTGGGTCCGGCGCAGATGTGGCAAAGTCGATGGGGCCAGGCTGCCCGCTTTTTGATTTCCCTGTCTTTTTCACAATATAATAGCCGCTTTTCGGAACAGAATAGATAAGGTGGCGCTTTTCCAGCTCCTGCAGCGCGCGGATCACTGTGCTTTTGCTGACTTGGTAGCGGGCGGACAGCTGACGGATAGATGGAAGCCTGTCTCCTTCTTGATAGGCGGTGCTTTGCATCATCTCCTCTATCCTCGTTACTAGACTCATATATTTCTCCATGCCTTCTCCCCCTGTTTTGTACCGGTACAGTTCATTGTTTTTCTCATTGTACCGTTCTGACCGCGGCCATACAATAAAGGGAGCGACCGGCGCTGCAATTCAGGTAAAGGAGCACTTCCCATTATGGTTAAACATCAGCAAGCCCCCGCTTATATAGCGGCTATTTTATATTCGTTCATTATCGGTTTATCCTTTCTATTCGTGAAAATCGCACTGCAAACAGCAGAGCCGTTTGATATTTTGGCGCATCGGTTCACCATTGCGTTTGCTGCGGCCACTGTACCGATCTTATTCGGCTGGGTAAAGCTATCAATCCGCGTAAAGGACGTCATTGCCATTTTGCCGCTCGCCCTGCTGTATCCCGCGTTATTTTTCAGCTTTCAGGCATTCGGCCTTGTGTACTCGTCCTCCTCTGAAGCGGGAATTATTCAGGCAGCCATTCCGATTTTCACGATGGTCTTTGCCGCTTATGTTTTAAAGGAACGCCCAACGTGGACGCAAAAGGGATTCACAGTTTTATCCGTTGCCGGCGTCATGTTTATTTTTGTGATGAAAGGCGTTGACGTGGAATCAGCCAGCTTAAAAGGGTCTTTGCTGATCCTTTTGTCCGCTTTGTCTTCAGCGATGTACAATACTGCTGCCAGAAAAATGACGCAGCGGTTCAAGCTGACCGAGCTCACCTACATCATGTCAACCATCGGCTTTGTCGTCTTCAACGCCATCGCCCTTGTGCGTCACGGAGCGGCGGGAACAGTCGGCACTTATTTTCTGCCGTTCCGGGAGCCCGGCTTCGTTCTCGCCATTGTGTATTTGGGCGTGCTGTCTTCACTTGTCACTTCATTTCTGTCTAACTATACGCTGTCGCGAATTGAGGCGTTTAAAATGAGCGCTTTTAATCATGTATCTACCATTGTGACGATGATTGCAGGAGTTGTGATTCTCAACGAAAGCCTGGCCTGGTATCATCTTGCCGGGGCTGTTTGTATTATGATTGGCGTGGTGGGGAGCAATATCAATCTGGAGAAAAAAACAAAGCGCCCTGGTATGCCTGCAAAAAAATGAAAAATTATGCTAGACTGAAAGGAAAAACATGGTTAGAGGTGTAGGTTTACCGTATGATTCAATATGCTAGTGAAAATATCAATCTTCCAGGAGAAATCACTTTTAAGGATGTAAGAGAAATCTTTTTTTATCAAATCGCAAAAATATCATGCTTTTACTTTCTATTGTTTTGCGCCATATTTGCTGCAGTTAACTTCATTAACGGATGGCCCCGTATCGTTTATGGCAGTGACGCGCTTAACTTGTTTATGAACAGTATGTTGATTATCGTGATGTCAGTTCTGTTTACACTGCTGCTCCTCCTGCTTCTATATGTGAAGTTTTCCAGAGCATACAAGAAGAACGAACGGATGAAATCTAAAAGAACATATACTCTGAACCAAGAAGGAATTCGTATATGTTCTAAAAAATATGACCTCATTTTCAATTGGAATGAAATCACAGCTGTTTTCGAATATAAGAATATCTTCCGCATCAATACATCCAGCAGCCAATATATTGCGATCCCAAAACATTTTTTTCATTCCGAAGTGGAGATGAACAGATTCAAGGAGATTATCCTTAAAAATACCGAAACAAAAAAACTCAAATTTAAAAAGGATCAGCATTGACAGTGCTGATCCTTTTATATTGATTGGTGGGTTTCTTTTGCCTTTTGTTTATCTAAAAACGGCACCAGCTCTATTACAGCCGATAAACCCACAAACACGATGCACACAGCGACAATCAGCAAATAACCATGAGTCATGTCAAAAAACAAACCGCCCGCATACACGCTGAGAGCTCCGGCAACCTGATGGATAAAGAAATTGATGCCTAACAGCGATCCGATCAATCCTGTTTGATGGCTTTCCGAAATTGACGCCGCGGTCAGCGGGATCACGCCTGTGTAACTGAGCCCGAATAACAGGATAAACCCGAAGTACCAAAGGTCGCTGTGATGAATTCCGAGAATGGGAATGAGCAGGCAAATGAGGCTGAGCAGCCGAATGAAAAATAAGATGGATAGCATGACGCTTCTGCTGCCGAGGAGATCGGACAGCCAGCCCGCCAATAATCCGCCAATGATGATAAATGCCCCGAACGCGGCCATCATTCCGTTGACATGAGAGACATGCGCATCCTTCAGTATCGGGACGAGGTGAGCATCAATAATTCCCATTGTAAATCCGCAAGTAAACACGCCGAAGTACAGGATATGAATGAGGCGGGATTGCTTCATCACGTTCCAAAACCCCCGCCAATCATAAGATTTTTTCACAGACTCCGCTTGCGCATACGGCGGGTGCTTCATCCCAAAGACGAGGAGCGGCAGCAGAACAGCCGCCATGACGATTCCCAAAATCGTATAGGTGCTCTGCCAGCCGGCATGATACGGAGCCGCAGCCCAAATGGGCGAGAGAAGCAGCAGGCCCGCAGAGTTGGCATTGGTCAAAATAGCAAGCGCCAGACCTTTATGTGTGTCAAACCAACGGCTGATGAAGTACTGGGTCGTCACGCCGACCGCGCAGGAATAGCCGATTCCGCCAAGCACACCGTAAATGGCGGAAAACACATGAACATTCGGTGAATAAGGAAGCACCAAAAAGCTTGCGCTGATGCAGACAGCTCCAAGCGCCATAATTTTTCTGACACTGAAACGGTCGATAAAAAAACCGACAAAAAACTGGACGATGCCGGTTGTGATCATAAAAATGCTGACAGAAACCGAAATCAGCGACCTGTCGGCATGGAAGGCATCCGCCATTGGCAGCATAAAAAATTGAAAGGAATTTCTGAATGAGTTCATTCCGATGGCGAAAACAAACGTAAACAGCAATACAAACCATTTCATCCTGGGAGACGTGCGCATGTTTCGACCTTCCTTTATTTGGGTATTTCGACTATTATACCATGCAAAAATTGGCATTCAACATAAAAAAAAGCGGAACAGCCGAAGCTGTCCGCTTTTGATCACGGTTGAATGATCGGATGCTGATTCAAGATCGCAAAAATCCGTTCTGCGACTTCTTCCGTTTGTGACAGCAGGAACATGTGCCCGCCGTCAAATTGATGGAATGTGATGTCTTTTGCCCACTTCTTCCAGCCCTCCGCATCTCGTATGCATTTTTTATCATCAAGCCCGTTAAAGACATGAACAGGCGACTGGATCTGGGCCAGATCGTAAAGCTCAAATTGTTCAAGAGCCCGATAATCTGATCGGAAAGAAGGCAGGAAAAAGGACATGACCTCCTTATTTTCAACAAGCTCTGCGGGCATTCCGCCTAATTGGATAATATGATCGAGAAACTGATCATCAGGCAGGTGGGACACTTTCTTCCGCTGAATATGAGGCGGCTGGATTGCAGAAATAATAACCGCCTGCGGAAAGATGCCTTCACGCTCAAGCTTTTGCGCCAGCCTGAAGGTGATCATTCCGCCCATACTGTGTCCGAACAGCACAAACGGCCGATCAGGGCGAAGGTTCAGTTCTTGCTTGTACAAATCCGTCAGCTCTTCGAGATCCTCAATGGCTGACGTTTGATTCGTGCCGTGTCCCGGCGGCTCGGCAGCGAGCATCTCGCACTCCCCCTGCAAAAAAGCATGGAGAGGGCGAAACGACGCCGAATAGCCGCCGGCAAACGGAAAACAGATGAGCTGTGTTTTTTCCGACGCATCAAATGATTTGAAGAGTTGGCTCATTGGCTGTCTCCTCCTTTCATCACTTCATTTATGAAACCGTTACGGTTTGTGTATTAAGAAATTCGAGCAAAATCCCGGCATTCCTATCTAGCGTTTCGCCCTGCAGCATTTCTGCGTGTGTTCCGAAGCCTCTTTTCACACGGTAAACACCTGTTGTAGCTTCTTCCCATGATGCAAGCCATTCCGGCATGTCAAAATCAGCGCCGGAAGTCAACAGATCAATATCTGCTTTCACCTGGCCTGTGCTGATCAGGTTGACGTAGTATGAGTAAAAGGCATGTGTTTTTTGCTTGAGGCCTTGTTTGACGGCTTCGCTGTTGAGCGCTTCATTGTCCCGATTGACATTCATCAACGCTTCGACATCACTTTCAACCGTGCGTCCGTCCAGATCACTGACACCTTGTTTTTTATAGGAATCCACCATGATGATCCGCTGAACAATACGGCCTTGTTCCTCAAGCTTTTTCGCAGCTTCAAACGCCAGGCTGCATCCCGCTGAATATCCAAACAATGTTAAAGGCCCTTCCGGCTGCAGTTTCTGGATCAAATCCGCATAGCGGTCAAGCCGGTCTTCCTCCTCAATAAAATCAAAGGCGCACAGCTTGTATGACGGCAAGCGGCTGGATAGATTTTGGTACATAAGGCCATAGCCCAAGACCGGCGGGAATGCGAAAATGATCTGCTCCTGATCCTGATTCATTATCGTTACATCCTGCAAGCCATCAGGGCCCCCGTTTTTCAAATACGCTGAAATGCCGGCAATCGTCGGCGCTTCAAACAAAAGCTTTACTGGAAGATCAATCCCGAGCTCTTTCTTGATGCGGGAAGCGGCGGTCATGGCCTTCAAGGAATGCCCTCCGAGCGCAAAGAAATCGTCATGAATGCCAATTTGCTTTCTGCCGAGAACCTCAGACCATATTTGTGCGATTGTTTCTTCCATCTCGTTCCGCGGTCCAATCCATTCTTCCGCCAGCTGATCCTGATCAGGTTTTGGGAGCAGCCGTTTATTGACTTTCCCGTTCGTCGTTAAAGGAAGCTCATCCAAGAAGGTAAAGGTTTGCGGCACCATGTAAGCAGGAAGCTGTTTTTTCAGGTGCGCCTTCACGTCTTCAGCTGAAAGCTGCGTTCGGTTCACAAGGTAGGCATTGATTGATGCATCGCCAGACTCAGGGCGGTCCGCCACAACGACCGCATCTTTCACACCTGGGTATTCCTGCAGCTGCTTTTCGATTTCTTCAAGCTCAATCCGGTGTCCGCGTATTTTGACCTGGTCGTCAATACGGCCGGCGTATTCAATCGTTCCATCCGGCAGCCAGCGTGCTAAATCCCCTGTGCGGTAAAGCGTTTCTCCCGGCTTGAACGGGTTGTTAATAAACTTTTCCTTCGTGAGGTCAGCACGATTTACATACCCTTTTGACACGCCCATTCCGCTGATGCACAGTTCACCGACCGCCCCGAATGGCTGGAGCTGGCTTTGCTCATTCAGAATATAAACACTGGCATTGCTGATCGGCTTTCCGATCGGCAATGAGGAGATGGAATCCGGTATATCATGCACGACGTGAGCTGTCGCAAACACTGTTCCCTCAGTCGGCCCGTAGCAGTTAATCAGCTTGCCCGGCCCCATGACCCGCAGCGCTTTTCTGACGTGAGGCACAGACGCGCGCTCTCCGCCGAATAACACGCAGCGAAGCCCCTTCATCCAATCCTCTCCCGCATCTGTGAGAAGATTAAATAGTGCGGTTGTCGCAAACATGACATTGACATTCTCTTGCAGGATCAGATCTGTGAGCCGTTCTGTATCAAGCAGCGTATGTTCATCTGCGATAATGAGCCGTGCCGCATTCAGCATAGAAGCATAGAAATCAAAGGTAAATGCGTCAAAGGCGTAATTCGAAACAGACAAGAACGTATCCTGATCAGAAAATGCCATGTAGTCTACATGCTTGACCAAACCTTGAATATTGGCATGAGTGGTCATATTGCCCTTTGGCTTTCCGGTTGTGCCGGACGTGTACATGATATATGCCGGATCATTAGGATCAATCGCGGTTGCAGGATCGCTTGCCTGTTCTTCAAACCGTGTTTGATCATCAATGAAGAGCGTTGTGCCTGTATACGGCAGCTCAGCCGCTTGTTCTTTCATCTCCTGATGCGTCAGAAGACAGGCTGCCGCACTGTCAGCCAGCATATACGAGATTCGGTCCTCTGGCAGCTTCGGATCAACCGGCAGATAGGCTGCTCCCGCCTTTAATACACCGAGAATGCCGATCACCAATTCAAGTGAGCGCTTCGTGTACAGCGCTACAACAGAGCCTTTGCCCGCACCGTGTTTTTGCAGCCGGCGTGCAAGGCGGTTCGCTTCCTCATCTAATTCGCGATAAGACAGGGTCTGGCCGGAATACGTAAGCGCAGGTGCATCCGGATTGACGTTCACTGCTTCCTTGAACCAATCCGTCAGAGGCTTTGTTTCATGAGCTTGAGCCGGCGGGTTTAAGCCGGTTAGCAAAAATTCTCTCTCCCTGTCGTCAACGAGGTTGATCGTGCTGACAGGCTGATCCGGATTCTGGATGAGCTGCTGAATTGCTGTGAGAAGCTGAGATTTCAAGCGCAGGATAAACGCCTCATCAAACACATTCTCATTATAGGCAAGCTTAATCAGCATCTCATCTCCCGGGGAAGCCATCAGGTTGAGATCATAATTCGACTTCTCAAAAACATGAACATCCACCATATCAAAGCCGTTTTTACTGCTTTCTTCATTTTTCGCATCCTGAAGCGGATAGTTCTCAAAAACAATGATGTGGTCAATCAGTTTCGGCTGATCGGCCTGGCTTTGGATGTCATAAAGCGGCACATATTGATGCGGCTCAGACTGCAGCGATTGCTCCTGCAGCTGCTTGAGCAAGCCGTTAAATGTGATACCCTCAGACAGCTTCACACGTCTCGGGACAACGTTGATAAACAGCCCGACCATATGTTCAACGCCTTTGATTTCCGCGGGACGCCCTGAAACAACTGTACCGAAGGCCAAATCGCCAGACTGCTGATAGCGGCTGATCAATACGCTCCAGACTGCCTGCAGCGCCGTACTTAAAGTGGTATGCTGCGATTTTGCAAGCTCGGTAAAGGCCTTTGTTTCCGCCTCCGGCAGTGAAAAGAGCAGCTCTTTCGGCTCATAGCCGTCCTTTTGTTTCTTTCTTTGCTCCGCAAACGTCGTTTGTCCTTCAAAGTCCTCTAAATACTCGCGCCAGTAACGCAGTGATGCTTGTTTATCCTGCTTTTCAAGCCACTTTATGTAGTCTTTATACGGTTTGACGGGGGGCTGGCTGTACGGCTTTTGTTCGCGCAGAGCATTGTATACCTTAAATAGATCCTGTACGACGATGCCGAAGCACCATCCGTCCAAAATAATGTGGTGGTAGCTCCACACCCATTCAAAGCTTTCTTCAGCTTTCTTGAAAATGGCTGCCCGCATCGGAATATCCCGCGTCAAATCAAAACCCCTGATCTTATCCTGTTCTTTGTACTCATTGATTTTGGCTGTTTGCTCGCTGCCCGTTAAGTGTGTCAGATCGATTTCTTCTATATGGAACTGCCGTTTTTTTAATACGACTTGGACAGGTCTTTTTACTTTTTCGTGAATGAACACGGTACGAAATACATCGTACCGGTCCATGATCACATTCATGCTTTCTTCAAGACATTTGATATTCAAGCTGCCTTTTACTTTCATCGTGATTTGTTCAAGGTAAAAGCTTTGGCCGGGATTCAGGATGGCATGAAAAAGCATCCCTTCCTGCATCGGCGATAGGTAATACATATCTTGAACCTGATCCTTGCTAAATTGACTCATATGTTTCGCTCCCGCCTTCTGTAATTCCCTTGCGTTTTATTTTAAATTCTCCTCAAGCATGTCAAAGATATCTCCCATCTCGTCCATTTCAAGGTCTTCGGCGCTAAAGTCGCTTGGTGTGAATTCCTTGTCTTCTTTTTCCGTGCAATGGCGGATTAGCATCAGGAGGTTTTCTTTAAACCGTTCCATTTGCTCCTCGACTGTAGCTCTTTCAAACTCCTTCTCATTGTAGGAGCAGGAAAGCACAAACCTGCCGTTTCTGATCATGCCGCTGAAGCTTAAAGCGTACAGCGCCTCTGATTCTCCGCTTACTTGGCGCCCCATATCGAAAGCAGACGGTTCAAAGAAATCGGTTTTGACTTCACTGTCGAATTGGCCCAAATAGTTGAAGCTGATCTCCGGTGTGAAGCCCTTTGTTTCCGCTGTTTCTGTGAAATAACGAAGAATGCCGTAGCCAACACCTTTGTCCGGAATGCGGCGCAGGTTTTCTTTGACTGTTTTGATCACAGCTGAGGCATCTGCTTCAGATATGTCGAGCACAACAGGGTATTGTGCCGTAAACCAGCCGACCGTTCTGGAGATATTCACATTCGGGATGATGTCCTCCCGGCCGTGTCCCTCAAGGTTAATGCCAATTTTGGCCCCCTTTGTCCATTCTTTCATTGTCAAACCAAGCGCACTGAGAAGAATATCGTTGATTTCAGTTCCATATGGCTGATGAACATCTGTTAAAAGATGCTTAGTGTCTTCTTCCGTTAATTCACATAGGACGGATGATGTATCCTTGACGATCCGCTGCACAGTTTCACAATCCTTCGGTAAAGGAGAAACCTGTTCAGCGGCAATTTGCGACCAGTATTCAGCCTGCTGTAAAAGATGCGCTGATTGGCTGAATGCCGCCAGTTCTTCCGCCCAATCCTTGAAGGAGTTTGTTTTTTGCGGGAAGACAAGGCTCTCTTCTTTCTCAGCCTGCATGTAGCCTGAAGCAAAGTCTTCAAGCAAAATCCGCCATGACACACCGTCGACCACCAGATGATGTACAGCAATGAGCAGGTGATCTCCAGCTTCTGTGCGATATTGCTCCGCCTTTAGAAGCGGCCCGTTTTGCAGATCGAGACTGCTCTGCAGCTTGTTCGCGAGAATTTTAATCTGGCTTCTCAGCATCTCTTCATCGGAGCCGTACAGATCCACGATTTCGAAGCTGACCTTGCTCTCACTGATCGGTTGATACGCCTGAACGATGTCCCCGTTTTCCTCACGATAGACCATGCGGAGCGCGTCATGATGCTCGATCAGCGCCTGCAATGTTTTCTCCACCCGTTCAGGATCAAAGCCCTTCTTGGCGTGAAGCATCACAGATTGGTTCCAGTGGTGCTTGTTCGTGAAGTTCTTTTCAAAGAACCAGCGCTGGATCGGCGTCAGGATGACTTCGCCCTCCACCGGGCCTTGGTCTGCCTGTTTGCCTTCGGCACGCTCTACGTACTGGGTGAGCTCCTCGATCGTCGGATGCTGGAAGAGATCTTTCATTTCCAGCTTCCAGCCGTGCTGATTCAAGCGGCTCGCCATTTGAATTCCTTTGATGGAATCTCCGCCAAGCGAGAAGAAATTGTCGGTGACACCGACTTCAGACAATCCAAGCACGTCCTGCCAGATGCCGGCAAGCAGCTCTTCCATGTCGGTCGTCGGCGCTTTGTATTCTCCGCTTCCCGCTTCGATGTCCGGGTCAGGCAAGGCTTTGCGGTCCACTTTGCCGTTTGCCGTAACCGGAAGCTCGTTCAGCGTCACCCAGAACGCCGGGATCATGTAATCCGGCAGGGTTTCCTTCAGTGCTGATTTCAGTACTTCTATGTCAGCTGTTTCCGGTGTGACATACGCCGCGATCGCTGTGTTGCCTCCTTTATCCTTGACAGCTGTCACCGCCGCATCCTGCACCTCAGAAAGCTGGGCGAGCTGGACTTCAATTTCTGAGAGCTCGATCCGGTAGCCGCGGACCTTGACCTGCTGGTCGATCCGGCCGATGTATTCGATGCCGCCGCCCGTCCATTTCACCAAATCGCCGGTGCGGTACATGCGCTCACCCGGCACAAACGGATCAGCGACAAACCGCTTCGCGGTTTCGTCTTCTCGATTCAGATAGCCGCGTGCCAGTCCGCGCCCCGCCACGCAAAGCTCTCCAGCTACGCCTTCCGGCTGTACCTGATTGCCCTCTCCGAGAATGTATACTCTCGTATTGGCAATGGCCCTTCCGATGGAAAGCGAGCCTTCCTCCGGATGGATTTCTGCGCTTGTGGCAACGACCGTATTTTCTGTCGGCCCGTAGTTATTGACGAGTGTGTACGGCTTTTTCACTGCGCGCTTCAGCTTGTCTCCTCCGGTCAAGAGGACGCGAAGTGATGTGTTCTCAAGCTCCATGAACTGTTCCGCAAGCTGTGTCGGCAGGAACGTGATCGTTACGCCGTTCGTTTCAAAATAATCGTTCAGGCGGACGATATCGAGGCGGATCGCTTCATCAATGACGTGAAGCTCAGCGCCGATCGTCCAGGTCGGGAACATCTCCCAAATGGAAGCGTCAAATCCAAAGCCTGCGTACTTCGCACTGCGGTCCTCCTCTGTCATACCGAACGCGTCGTGGTGCCAGAAGCACAGGTTCACAAGCGCATGGTGCTCGACCATGACACCCTTCGGCTGTCCGGTCGTTCCAGACGTGTAAATCATGTACGCCAAGTTCTCCGCGGTTACAGCCGTCTCTGGATTTTCCTCGTCGTTTTCATCAAGCGGCAGGCTTAGAATCGTGCGGCTTCCGTCGAGAAGAATGACATCTCCCGTATAGCTGTCCGGCACTGAAATACCTTCCTGTTTCAAGAGAAGTCTCGCGCCGCTGTCCTGTAAAATATACTCAATCCGCTGATCCGGATAGTCAGGATCAATCGGCACAAACGCCGCTCCGGCTTTCAAGACGCCGAGCACCGCGGCGGACATTTCAAGCGACGGCTTCGTGAGAACGCCGACTCGGTCATCCGGGCTGATGCCGCAGTCCATCAGAATCCGCGCGAGACGGTTTGCCTTCGCATTCAGCTCGCCGTACGTCCAAGACTGGCCGTTGTATGTGACAGCCGGGCGGTCTTTGTGGCGCTGGACAGTCTCTTCGAATAGCTGATGAACCGTTTTGTCTCTCGGCACAGGCAGCGCTTTGCCCTTCCATGCCTCAAGAAGCGCTTGCTTTTCTGTCTCGGTGACCAGTGACAGGCTGGAAAGCGGCTGGTTCGGGTTATCCGCAACAGCCTTTAGTAGCCGCAGAACGTATTCGCTCCATTTTTCAGCTGTTTCTTTTGCGAACAGATCCGTCGCATATTCGAGCTGCAAGCCAATGCCATTTTCATCAGTAAATCCGCCCAGTGTCAGATCAAACTTAGAAGTTCCCTGATGAGCCTCATAAGGTGAAATGCTCAGATTTTGCAATGTAAGCTGTTCTTTATCAGGGTTTTCTGTCGTCACCATCACATTAAACAATGGGTTTCGGCTCATATCCCGAGGGAGATCAAGCTGATTAACCAGATCTTCAAACGGATACTCCTGATGCTCAAGCGCTGACAAGTTCGTCTGCTTTGCTTGCTCCAAAAGCTCCGCAAATGTTTGCTGTTCTTTCGCTTCCATTCTCAGGGCAAGTGTATTGACGAACATTCCCGGCATGTCCTGAACATCAGCATTCGTCCGGCCGGCAGTAACGGAGCCGATGACGATATCCCGCTGTCCGGAAATTTTGCTTAAAAAGACGTGGAAAACAGCATGGAGCACCATGTGCAAGGTCGTTCCGGTTTCCGCAAGCAGTTTTTCTACCGCCTTTGCCGTCTCACTTCCCGTACGGAAACGGATCGTATCTCCTTTAAAGCTTTGCACAGGCGGACGGGCGTAATCGAGCGGGAGATCAAGCTCTGGCAGCTCGCCTGAAAGAACTGACATCCAGTACGCCTCATGCTCCTTCATCCGTTCTTTTTGCTCAGCTTCATGTTGCCAAACGGCGAAATCTTTATAATGAAGCGCCGGCTCCGGAAGCTGCTCTCCTTTGTAAAGCAGCGCCAATTCTTTTACAAAGATGCCTCTTGAGACGCCGTCTGCGATGATATGATGCATATCTAAAAGCAGCAAATGTTTTTTCGCTTCTATTCGAAGCAAAGCTGCGCGAATGAGCGGTGCGTCGTTTAAGTCGAATGGCCGGATAAATTCCTTAATCTTTTGGTCCGCTTCGTCTTCTTTGGCTTCAAACACATGAAGATCAACCTCCGCCTTCTCAATGATGCGCTGAACAGGCTCACCATTAGCTTCCATAAATGACGTCCGCAATGATTCGTGACGGTTCACAAGCTGATTGAGTGAATCGCGCAGGCGCGAAATATCAAGCTCTCCTTCCATTAGAAGAACAGATGGCATGTTGTAGCTTATCGTCTGGCGGTCAAGCTGATTGAGCACGTACATCCGTTTCTGTGCGGATGACAATGGATACATAGCCTGCTTGTCAGCCGGTTTGAGTACTTGATGGCCGCCTGAAACGGCAGACGCCTCCATATAAGCCGCCAGCTGGCGAACAGTCGGCTGCTCGAACAGTGCTTTAAGCGGTACGCTTTTCTCCAATTCCGCCTGAATGTTGGCAATCAGCATCATCCCTTTTAATGAATGGCCGCCTAAATCGAAAAAATTGTCGTCAATGCCGATGGCTTCTATGCCAAGCGTTTTCTGCCAAATGCGGCATAAGCTTTCTTCAAGCGCTGTCTCCGGTGCGGCCAAGGCCTTGCCTCCGGATTGTGCCGCGTTCGGCTTCGGCAAAGCGTTTCTGTCGGTTTTTCCGTTTGCCGTCAGCGGAATCGCGTCAACCTGCACAAAGAAAGCAGGAATCATATGAGACGGCAGTGTTAGGGAAAGCTGGTTCCGGAGCTCTGCTTTTTCAATAGCTTGATCCGACGTATAATACGCGCAAAGCTCTTGAAGACCGCCCTCGGAAACTGCTAGTACAACCGCTTCTTGAATTACGCTGAGGCTGAGCATGACCGTTTCAATTTCTTTCGGCTCAATGCGGTAGCCGCGGATTTTCACCTGATCATCAGCCCGGCCGATAAATGCAAGCGTACCGTCAGAAAGTCTTCGTACGACATCTCCGGTTTTGTACATGAGGCTTCCCGGCGAATATGGATTTTCTACAAATCTCTCGGCTGTCAGCTGAGGCCTGTTGAGATACCCTCTCGCAAGCCCCTGTCCCGTGATATAGAGCTGTCCGCTCGCTCCCGGCGGCACAAGCTTCAATGCTTCATTTAAGACAAGCGCGCCGGCATTCGTAATCGGCCGTCCGATTGTCGGGCGTTTCGCAAATGCATCCGGTTCAGACAGATCAACCCGCCCGGCGATGGCGCCGATCGTTGCTTCTGTCGGGCCGTAGTGATTGATAAATTCGGTATGTCCATACATCTTACAGAAGGCGAGAACATCAGTCGGGATGATTTTTTCTCCTCCCAAGACGATCAAGCGCAAGGATTCAAAGTTCGCATCTTTTGCAAAACTGGCGGTGTTCACTATTGTATGGAACAGAGACGGTGTCAGTTTGATATAAGTGATCCCATGCTCCTTGATATAGTGCGCTATTTCATCCGGCGCCGTATAGGTTTCCTTCTGGACGATATGGAGCTCGCCACCGCCCAGAAGTACGGGGAACATGCTCGTATAGCCAAGGTCAAATGCGTAAGATGAAAGCAATACAGTCTTATCATTTTCCGTCAGGCTCGCCTCTTTACTAAACCAAGAGACATAGTTTGTCAGATTGCGATGCTCAATCTGCACGCCCTTTGGCTTTCCGGTCGTACCGGACGTATAAATGACGTATGCAAGATTGCGAGACCCGGAAATGGATGATGGGCGCTCCTTGCTTTCATTTCTCCATTTACCGTCATCAAGGCTGACGATTGTCCCTTCATATTGCCCAATAGCCGTCATGTTTCTTTCATTCACGACCGCAAATTTTGCTCCGCTGTCCTCTAATGAATAACGGATTCGTTCTTCGGGTGTATCAGGATCAATCGGAAGGAAAGCTGCCCCCGCCTTCATGATACCGAGAATCGATATCATGACTTCAGCTGACCGGTCCATAACAATCGCGACGATGTCTTCATTTCCTGCCCCTTGGGCACGAAGATGATGCGCCAGCTGGTTCGCCTGTTCATCAAGCTCGCGATAGGTCAGCAGATTTCCGCCAGCCTTCACCGCAGAATGGTCAGGTGTTTGCTGGGCCTGTTTTTCAAAAAGTGCTGCAAAGGTTTCGGTAATTTGAGTCATATGTCTTTCTTCTAGCAAAGCAGCCGTTTCTGCAGATGAAAGCAGATCTACATCAGACAGCCGAACGTTCGGATTAGCCGCGGCCGCTTTGATGATATTGACAAAGTGGCGGCTCCAGCGGCGGATCGTCTCGTCCTTAAACAAGGCAGTCGCATAGTCAAAGCTTAGGCCGATATCCTCTTCACGCTCGACCGCTTCCAAGGAAAGATCAAATTTCGCAACATGATGAAGCATGGAATACGAGGAAATCTTCAAATCTCCTAATCTTAATGAAGGAATCTCCATATTCTGCATGTTGAACATCACGCTGAACAGC
Organism: Bacillus sp. FSL R5-0576; assembly: GCF_038004765.1. NCBI lineage: Bacteria > Bacillati > Bacillota > Bacilli > Caryophanales > Bacillaceae > Bacillus > Bacillus sp. FSL R5-0576. Next base: position 284,041 of record NZ_JBBORU010000001.1, on the reverse strand, counting down.
GGACTTCTGCTTGTATCCCTTGTAAGCGGAAGCTTTTCAATCAGCTCCTCAAGCGGATAGCTCTGGTGCTCGAATGCTTGAAGGCTGGCTGTTTTGACCTCTTCAAGGAATTGCGCGAAGGTTTTATCTCCCGTTGGTGCCGTTCTGAGTGCCACCGTGTTGACAAACATACCCGGCACACCTTGCAGATCAGGATGTGTTCTGCCAGCTGTCGGCGAGCCGACAATGATATCATCCTGTGACGCGTACTTGGAAAGGAGTACATTGAACGCCGCCAGCAAAAACATGTACATTGTCGTATCTGTTTCTGCCATGAGTGATTTGATTTGAGCCGTGATTTGCTTATCAAGCCCAAACATCACGCGCTCTCCCGCAAAGCTCCGTTCAGCAGGCCGCTCGAAATCCGCGGGAAGATCCAGTATTGGCAGTTCGCCTTTAAAGACATCGAGCCAGTATTCCTCATCTTTTTGATAATTAGTTTGTTCTTTGTGCCAAACTGCGTAATCTTTATAGTGAATTTGTGGCAGTTCCAGATCTGCGCCTTGATATATTTTGGCAAGATCACCGATTAGAATGCCTGTTGAACTTCCGTCAGTAATAATATGATGCATATCAATGAGCAGCAGGTAGCGTTTTTCTTCCAGCTGGACAAGCTTCGAACGGACGAGCGGCGCGCGGTTTAATTCAAACAGCTGAACAAATTCTTTGATTATTTCTTCCGCGTCTTCTTCCCGTCCCTTGGCAGCCTCCAGCTGGAACGATATGTTTTTATGAACGGTTTGCACAACCTCTCCGTCGATCATGTCAAACGATGTACGGAGGATTTCGTGCCGGTTGATTAATTGCTGAATCGCGTTTTCAAGCCGGTCTTTATCTACTTCTCCCTCCAGCAGAAGTACAGCGGGGACGTTGTAGCTTGTGTTTGCTTGTCCAAGCTGATTGAGAATATACATTCTCCGCTGGGCCGGGGATACAGGATAATGCTGCTGATAAGATGCTTGCCTGATCGATTCAAACGTCTGCTCCTCCTTGCTTTCGTTCTCTTCCAAATACAGTGCCAGTTCTTGAATAGTCGGCTTTTCAAAAAGCACTTTTATCGGAACTTCCTTATGAAAATGCTCTTGAATTTTCGCCGTCATCATCATCGCTTTCAAAGAATGGCCGCCGATCATAAAGAAGTTATCGGTAACGCCTGCTTTGACGCCGAGTATTCCTTCCCAGATCTCCGCTAATTTCTTTTCACTCTCTGTTTTTGGTGCTGCGTATTCCGGCTGCACGGCTTCTGATTGCGGTGCAGGCAGTTCCTTTTTGTTGATTTTCCCGTTTGGCGTAAGCGGCAGGCTGTCCATTTGAATCAGGTGGGCAGGGACCATATAGTCAGGCAAAGACTGAGACAGTGTTTTTCTCAGCTCACTCACAGCCACTTCACGATCCGCTGTGAAGTACGCGCAAATTTCATTTTCATCCGCTTTGTTCTTGCGGATGATCACCGCAGCCTCTGTCACATGCTCAGCCATGTTCAGTTTTGTTTCAATTTCGCCAAGCTCAATTCGGAAGCCGCGCACCTTTACTTGGTTGTCGATTCTGCCTAAAAATTCGATATTGCCGTCCGGCAGCCATCTTGCCAAGTCACCAGTGCGATAAATTCTCTCACCCGGTCTGAACGGGTCTTCGAGAAATTGCTTTTCTGTCAGCTCAGTGAGATTGACATACCCACGCGCTACACCGATTCCGCCTACGCAAAGCTCACCAGGCGCGCCGATTGGCTGCAGGCATTGCTGCTCATCCATGATGTAGGCAGTGGAATTTCCGATCGGCTTCCCGATTGGGATAGAGCCGCCATACTCACGGTCGATCAGAAAACTGGTTGAAAACGTCGTGTTTTCTGTCGGGCCGTATCCGTTCCACAATGAAAGCGACGGAGATGCCTGTTTTACTTTGCTGACAATATGAGGGACAAGGGCATCTCCGCCGATGATTAAATGGCGCAGTGTGCCGAACATACCCGCATCCTTTGCGGCAAGCTGGTTGAATAAAGGTGATGTCAGCCACATCGTCGAGATTCTTTGCTCACGCAGGAATGCAGCAAATTGTTTCGCATCAAGCAGCGTCTCTTTTTTGACCGGATAAAGCGCTGCGCCATTCAACAGTGCGCCGAATACCTCAAACGTTCCGGCATCAAAGCTGACAGCTCCCGTTTGCGCCATGCGGTCCTCTTCAGTAACAGGAACGTACCCGGCATTTTTGACGAGGCGCAGAATGCTTTTATGTTCGATCATGACGCCTTTCGGTTTGCCCGTTGAACCAGATGTGTACATGATGTACGCCAAGTCGGACGGGGCGGATGGCAGGCTGAGATTGTCAGCCACTTCACTCTCTTCAAAACCTATGTCCAGTGTAAGAACCGGCACTTGCAGCTGATGTGCCTGCCCTGTATAAGAATTTCCGGTCAAAACCATTCGAACGGAGCTGTCCTCTGCCATGAAACGAAGACGATCCCCAGGAAGCGCTGGATCAAGCGGCACATATGCGGCGCCTGCTTTTAAAACAGCCAGCATGCCGACAACGGTTTCTACTGAGCGGTCGTTCATAATCGCTGCTGTTTCCCCTTTTTGAAGCCCTTGTTCGACAAGCTTTTTCGCCAGACGGTTAGCCGCTGCATTCAGCTCGCGGTACGTCAGCTCGGTTCCTTCATATACGACGGCAGTGCTCGCCGGCGTCCGTTTCGCTTGCTCTTCAAACACCTGATGAACAGCCATTCCTTCAGGGAGTTCGGCTTTCGTGCTGTTAAACACCTCGACAATTTGCCGCTGCTCTTCGTCTCCAACAAGCCCGTACTCACGCACAAAAGCGGCCGGCTGATCGACAGCTGCTTCCATCATGCGGGTAAGGTGCTCCGCTGTCCGTTCGATAAAAGCGGAATCAAAGGCGGCTCCGTTATATTTAATTTTGACGGTCCACGTTTTGCCCGGATACACAATCAGGTTGAAATCGAAGCTCGTTTGTTCAAATGCGCTTTCTACCTTAATCGAAAACCCGAGGCGGTCTTCCATGCTGCCGTTTTCAAGCTCTTGATCAAGCGGATAATTTTCAAACGCGACCAGATGGTTTAAGAGATTGCCATCAAGGGCTGAGCGTTTTTGAATCTCATAGAGCGGCACGTAATCGTAACGCTCTGCCTCTACTGCATGCTGCTGAACAGCTGTGAAAATATCAGCGAATGCAGCATCTCGTTCAACTTTTACCCGCACCGGAATGGTGTTGATAAACAGCCCCGCCATCGTTTCAATTCCGTTGATTTCAGACGGCCTTCCTGAGACGACCGTTCCGAAGACAACATCATCCGTAAAGTTGTATTTGCTGAGAACAATGCCCCAAACGGCCTGAAATAGGTTAGGCCCTGTCACTTGATGGAGATTTGCGGTTTGCTGAATACGGGCAACCAATGTTTCGTCCCATGTAAAGGAATATTCTTTATTGACGTATTCGTCTTTTTTCACAGGCAGGCGGCCCGGGAGCACGCTTGGCTGTTCAAAACCCGCCAAGCGCTCGCTCCAGTAGCTCTCCGCTTCTTCATTGTCCTGTTTTCCAAGCCATTTGATGTAGTCGGAGTAAGGCTTGCCTTGACCGTTTGCAGGTGTCCTTCCTGCTCTGAGCGCTTCATAGTTTTGGAACAGGCTTTTCATGAGGACGCCCATGCTCCAGCCGTCCATCATAATATGATGATTGCTCCAGACAAGATACAGCTGATCTGCATCAAGGCGGAAAACCGCTACCTTGAACAATATGTCTTTTGCCAGGTTAAAGCCTTGGCGCTGAACGTCTTGTTTGTAACGCTCAATGTGCTCTTTCTGGCGGTTCTCGTCTGCATGACTGATATCCTCATAATGCACCTTTGTTTTGCGTTCCGCTAACACGACCTGACGCGGTTTTTGCAGCTGCTGATGCACAAATACCGTACGGAGAATATCGTATGACCGAATCAGTTCATTGACGCTTTTCTCAAAGATTTCAAGATCAAAAGCGCCGTGAATCCCAAGCTCTAATTGTGTGAAGTACGAGGAAGAATGCGGATCAAGCATCGCATGATACAGCATTCCCTCCTGCATTGGTGTCAGTGCGTACACCTTTTGAATCGATTTTTTGCTCATATGCCACCTCTATTAGAAAATTTCCATTAATTTATCCAGCTCATCCAGCGTCAAATCGTCGTCACCAAGATCACTCGGGGTCAGTTCCGTACCGTCTTGAGATAGGCAATGTTCAATGATTCTGAGAAGATGCGCTTTAAAGCTGTCACTGAATGTTTGTACTGTTTTTTCATGAAATTCAAGAGAATGATAGGCCAGTGACATCGTCAGTTTTCCGTTTTCGATATATCCGACAACATCCAGCGCATTCGGTTTTTCTGTTTCAGGGCTTAATGACTGTCCTGACGGCAGCTCTGATCTCGTAAACAAACCTGCATCCGACATTTCGTCAAACTGACCTAAATAGTTGAAGCTGACATCCGGCTGAATCGAGAACGCCACATCTTCTTTATGTTCCGGTGCCGTCAGATAGCGCAGAATGCCGTATCCGACTCCCTTATTCGGCACATGTCTGATATCTTCTTTCATTTGCTTCAGCTGGTAGCCCAGATCATCCGCATGCTTCATATCGAGCACCATGGGGTACATACTTGTAAACCAGCCGACTGTGCGGGAAATGGTCAGGTCTTCTATGATTTCTTCACGTCCATGCCCCTCTAAATGAACACTTACTCGATCTTGACCCGTCCACTCCTTCATTGCCAATCCGAATGCCGTCAGCAAAATATCATTCATTTCTGTGTGATATGCCTCATGCACCTTTGTGGTGAGCTGTTCTGTCTCTTCAGCAGTCAGCGAGAATTCAATTGTCTTTGTATGTTTCATTCGCTGATCACCAGATTCGCGGTCTTTCGGAAGCTTTGCCGCAACAGCTTGTTCTTCAAGCTGTCTCCAATACTCTTTTTCTTTCAAAAAGGCTTTGGAGTTCGCGAAGTCTTGCAATCTCTCTGCATACTCTGCAAATGAATGTGTTTTCTGCGGGAGAACCGGTTCATTGCCTTGCTCAAGCTGTGTGTATACCGCGGCGAAATCCTCCAGTAAAATCCGCCACGACACGCCGTCAACCACTAAGTGGTGAATGGCAAGAAGCAAGTGATCTCCGTCTTCCGCTTGGAACAAGCCTGCTTTTAACAAACCGCCTTCCTGCAAGTCGATGCTGCTTTGCAAACGCTCCGCTTCTCTCTCTATACGGTCTTCGTAATCTGCAGCTTGGCCCTCAATCTGAATGACCTCCAATTGAGCTGAAGCAGCTTCAAGACCTTTGTTGTATTGAATGACGTCTTCCAGTCCTTCACGGTAGACCATACGGAGCGCGTCATGATGCTCGATCAGCGCCTGCAATGTTTTCTCCACCCGTTCAGGATCAAAGCCCTTCTTGGCGTGAAGCATCACCGATTGGTTCCAGTGGTGCTTGTTCGTGAAGTTCTTTTCAAAGAACCAGCGCTGGATCGGCGTCAGGATGACTTCGCCCTCCACCGGACCTTGGTCTGCCTGTTTGCCTTCGGCACGCTCTACATATTGGGTAAGCTCTTCGATCGTCGGGTGCTGGAAGAGATCTTTCATTTCCAGCTTCCAGCCGTGCTGGTTCAAGCGGCTCGCCATTTGAATTCCTTTGATGGAATCTCCGCCAAGCGAGAAGAAATTGTCGGTGACACCGACTTCAGACATTCCAAGCACGTCCTGCCAGATGCCGGCAAGCAGCTCTTCCATGTCGGTCGTCGGCGCTTTGTATTCTCCGCTTCCCGCCTCGATGTCCGGCTCAGGCAAGGCTTTGCGGTCCACTTTGCCGTTTGCCGTAACCGGAAGCTCGTCCAGCGTCACCCAGAACGCCGGGATCATGTAATCCGGCAGGGTTTCCTTCAGTGCTGATTTCAGTGCTTCTATGTTAGCTGTTTCCGGTGTGACATACGCCGCGATCGCTGTGTTGCCTCCTTTATCTTTGACAGCTGTCACCGCCGCATCCTGCACCTCAGAAAGCTGTGCGAGCTGGACTTCAATTTCTGAGAGCTCGATCCGGTAGCCGCGGACCTTGACCTGCTGGTCGATCCGGCCGATGTATTCGATGCCGCCGCCTGTCCACTTCACCAAATCGCCGGTGCGGTACATGCGCTCACCCGGCACAAACGGATCAGCGACAAACCGCTTCGCGGTTTCGTCTTCTCGATTCAGATAGCCTCGTGCCAGTCCGCGCCCCGCCACGCAAAGCTCTCCGGCTACGCCTTCCGGCTGCACCTGATTGCCCTCGCCGAGAATGTATACTCTCGTATTGGCAATGGCCCTTCCGATGGAAAGCGAGCCTTCCTCCGGATGGATTTCTGCGCTTGTGGCAACGACCGTATTTTCTGTCGGCCCGTAGTTGTTGACGAGTGTGTACGGCTTTTTCACTGCGCGCTTCAGCTTGTCTCCTCCGGTCAAGAGGACGCGAAGTGATGTGTTCTCAAGCTCCATGAACTGTTCCGCAAGCTGTGTCGGCAGGAACGTGATCGTTACGCCGTTCGTTTCAAAATAATCGTTCAGGCGGACGATATCGAGGCGGATCGCTTCATCAATGACGTGAAGCTCAGCGCCGATCGCCCAAGTCGGGAACATCTCCCAAATGGAAGCGTCGAACCCAAAGCCCGCGTACTTCGCACTGCGGTCCTCCGCTGTCATGCTGAACGCGTCGTGGTGCCAGAAGCACAGGTTCACAAGCGCATGGTGCTCGACCATGACACCCTTCGGCTGTCCGGTCGTTCCAGACGTGTAAATCATGTACGCCAAGTTCTCCGCGGTTACAGCGGTTTCTGGATTTCCCTCGTCGTTTTCATCAAGCGGCAGGCTTAGAATCGTGCGGCTTCCGTCGAGAAGAATGACATCTCCCGTAAAGCTGTCCGGCACTGAAATGCCTTCCTGTTTCAAGAGAAGCTTCGCGCCGCTGTCCTGTAAAATATACTCAATCCGCTGATCCGGGTAGTCAGGATCAATCGGCACAAACGCCGCTCCGGCTTTCAAGACGCCGAGCACCGCGGCGGACATTTCAAGCGACGGCTTCGTGAGAATGCCGACGCGGTCATCCGGGCTGATGCCGCAGTCCATCAGAATCCGCGCGAGACGGTTTGCCTTCGCATTCAGCTCGCCGTACGTCCAAGACTGGCCGTTGTATGTGACAGCCGGGCGGTCTTTGTGGCGCTGGACAGTCTCTTCGAATAGCTGATGAACTGTTTTGTCTGTCGGCACAGGCAGCGCCTTGCCCTTCCATGCCTCAAGAAGCGCTTGCTTTTCTGTCTCGGTGACCAGTGACAGGCTGGAAAGCGGCTGGTTCGGGTTCCCAGTAACTGCATCTAAAAGCTCCATCCAATATTGCTTCCATCGTTCAATCGTTTCCTGCTTAAACAGAGCTGTATTGTATTCGAGTACGAATGTAAGCCCTCCGTCGGTTTCGTCAGCCGTCAGCGTGAGGTCAAACTTGGCTGTTTTCCGTTCAAACGGATGCGGCTCAAGCTGAATCCCCTTCATTGTTAAATCCTTTATATTCGCATTTTGCATTGAAAAAACTGCATCGAATAACGGGTTTCTGCTTGTGTCACGCTGAACCTGAACATTTCCGATCAAATCCTCAAGTGGGTAATCCTGCGCATCAAAAGCGCTGAGTGCCGTTTCTTTCACTTCGTTAAGATAGTTGGCAAACGTCTTTTCACCCTTCGGATACGTGCGCAGCGCCAATGTATTGACGAACATTCCGATGACGCGGCTGACGTCCGCTTGAGATCGTCCGGCCACAGGTGAACCGACGATGATATCGTCTTGCCCGCTAAGTTTTGATAAAAATGCACTGTATGAAGCCAGAAGCACCATGTAAAGCGTGGAATCCGTTTCTTTTGCAAGCCTGCGCAGAGCATCAGCTTTGCCTGCTTCTAATGAAAATGCAATGCGGTCTCCCTCAAATGTTTGAACGGCAGGCCGACTGTAATCAGTCGGAAGCGTCAGCACCGGCAGCTCTCCGTCCAGCTCCTTCAGCCAATGCTCTTCTTGCTTCTTGTAAAGCTCAGACTGAATGAACTGCTGCTGCCACACGGCATAATCCTTATATTGAATACGGAGCGGCTCAAGGGTTTCTCCGTCGTACAGCTTTGAAAGCTCCTCAATCAGCACACCGACAGATGCACCGTCAGAAATAATATGATGCATATCGAACAGCAGCACATGCTCAGTGTCTGAATGCTTGATAAGCCCTATTCTGAACAGTGGAAGTTGGTCGATTTTGAAAGGCTTAATAAACTCAGAAACGATCCGCTCTGTCTCTTCTTCCGTGGCTTCGAAATAGGCTATCTCACACTCAGCCTCTTCCCAGATCCGCTGCACCGTTTCTCCATCTTTTATTTCAAACGTGGTTCTCAAGGCTTCATGACGCTGCATTAACTGCTGCATGACGCTGTTAAGCCTTTCAACATCAAGCTCACCTGTCAGGCGCAGAACCGCCGGCATGTTATAGCTCGTTTGCGCATCTTCAAGCTGCTGAAGCACGTACATCCGTTTTTGCGGTGAAGAAACAGGATACGTATCTTGTTTCTCTGCCGGGCTGATACTTGCGGCTGTCCCTTTTTCAGCGGAGGCAATCACCTGTGCCAAGCCCTCAACCGTCGGTGACTGGAAGAGATCCTTGAGTGACAGCTCAACGCCCAGTTCCTGATGAACCAAGGCAAGCATCTTCATGCCTGCTAATGAATGTCCGCCAATGTCAAAGAAGTGGTCATAAACGCCGACTTGTTCAGCCTGAAGCACCTGTGCCCAAATGTCTGCGACTTTTTGTTCCGTTTCATTGCGTGGCGCAACATATGAAACACCTCTTGAAACGTTGGCATCAGGAATCGGCAGCGCTCTCCGGTCAATTTTTCCGTTCCCTGTCAGCGGCAGCTCGTCCATTTGGATAAACACCGCAGGAACCATATATGCCGGCAAGTCCTTCGCAGCATGCTCTCTCATCTCTTGTGATGAGATGTCTCCCGCTCCGACATAGTAAGCGCAAAGCAGTTTATCTCCCGCTCCTTGATCAACGGCAAGCACAACACTCTCCTGAACACGATCATGGGTTTGCAGCTGATGTTCGATTTCTCCAAGCTCGATGCGCTGTCCGCGAATCTTCACCTGATGGTCGATTCGCCCGATAAATTCGATGTCGCCATTCGGCAGCCATCTCGCAAGGTCTCCCGTTTTATACATGCGTTCGCCGGATGTAAACGGATGGGGAACAAATTTCTCCTCAGTCAGTTCTGGACGGTTGTAATAGCCTTTCACGAGTCCTTCGCCGCTGACGCAAAGCTCTCCGGCAATTCCGGCAGGCTGCACGTGTCCCGTACGGGCAAGAATGTATACTTCCGTATTGCTGACCGGTTTTCCAATCGGAACAGACAGCGTGTGCTCCTCCAATTCATCAACCGGATGATACGTCGCGAAAACCGTGCTTTCAGACGGTCCATACATGTGAAGGAGCTTGCCCTTTCCAACCGTTTGCAAAGCTTTTCTGACATGCTCAACCGAAGCCCGTTCCCCGCCAAACATAATCTTGCGAAGCGTTGACAAGCACGCCGGATTCAAGTCCACAAGCAAGTGGAACAAAGCGGTTGTAATCATGAGAATGCTGATGTTCTCCCGTTCAATGACGCGGGACAGACGAGCCATGTCCAAAACGGTTTCCTTCGGTATCAGCACCAGCTTGGCTCCGTTTAACAAAGATCCGAACATATCGAACATAAACGCGTCAAACACGTAATTGGAAAGACCGAGAATCGTATCCTGTTCTGTAATGCTGAGATAATTCGTTTCCTTCACCGTGCGGAGAATATTGGCATGTGTCACGATATTCCCCTTAGGTGTTCCAGTCGTTCCAGAGGTATACGTCAGGTTGGCCATTGCTTCAGAATCAAGAGGCAGTGCGAGATTTCGCGCATCGGCATGATAGCTCTCTTCCTCATCGGCTAGCACGATAACGCCCTTAAATTCCGCTTCTTCCGCTAAAGCCTTTAATTTCCTCTGAGTGAGAAGCACCTTTGCTCCGCTGTCACGGAAGAAATGCTGCATCCGCTGAATCGGATGTTCCGGATCAATCGGAACATAAGCCGAACCTGATTTTAATACTGCCAAGATCGACACAATCATATCCATTGACCGCTCGCATAAGACAGCCGCTGTCCTGCCTTCGCCAGCCCCAAGAGAAAGAATGCCGCGGGCTAAACGATTGGCCCGTTCATTCAGCTCACGATAAGTGAGTGATTCGCCTTCATATTGAAGCGCCGGGTGATCTGGCGTTTTCGCCGCTTGCTCCTCAAACAGCTGAACAATTGTTTTGTCTTTCGGATAAGGTGTTCTGCCCGGGTTAAACTGCTGAATTTGCGAAGCAGCCTCCTCTTCAGAAAGAAGCTTATACTCAGAAATCGGCTTCTCCGGATCAGCCGCAGCATCTTCAAGCAAACGCGCAAAATGCGTAAGCAGCCTGTTTGCCGTGCTTTGTTTAAACAGCTTCGTGCTATAATCCAAATCAAGCTCAATGCCTTCATCGGTTTCTCTCGCCTGCACCGTCAAATCAAATTTGGCAATCTTGAAATTGGTCTCATGAACAGACAAGGACAGATCGCCGACAGCCGGAATGCCCTCTGTCGCGTTTTGAAGGCTGAACATCGTGTCAAACAGCGGATGCCTGCTAACATCACGCGGGATGTTCAAATCTTCAACAAGCCACTCAAACGGATAGTCCTGATGAGAAAAGGCATTCAGCACCCGTTTGCGGACACGCGAGATCAATTGGGTAAACGTCTCATCCTGCTTCACCTCACTGCGAATCGCAAGCGTATTGACGAACATCCCGATAATGCCCTCTGTATCGGAGTGATTTCTGCCCGCTGACGGTGTCCCGACAATGATGTCATCCTGCCCCGTATACTTTGACAAAAGCGTATAGTAAGCGGACAGCATCACCATATATAAAGTGGCGCCGTTTTGTTCAGCCAAACGATTGAGGCGATCCTTTACCCCCGCATCCAGCTTGATTGACACCCGATCCCCTTCAAAGCTTTGAACAGGCGGTCTTGGGTAATCGGACAGAAGCTGAAGCACCGGGAGCTCGCCTGCAAAGACTTCCTTCCAATAAGCCTGGTCCTTCTTGTACCCTTCAGCAGCCTGTCTGCTTTGCCATACAGCGTAGTCCTTATACTGGAGACGAAGTTCAGGAAGCTGTTCGCCTTTATAAATGCGTGCTAACTCCTCCAGCATAATGCCAATGGATACACCATCAGAAATCAAATGGTGCATGTCAAACAGCAGCATATGACGGTTCTCTTCAAGCCCCAGCAAACCGATTCTGAATAGCGGAGCTTTCGCCAAATCAAATTTCCGAACGAATGAAGCCATAATTGCCTCATCTGAGCGGCCGCCTCTTTCAATCATTTCGATGTTGAAATCAACGCTATCGTGAATGTTCTGTCTCGGCGTGCTGTTTTCAAGAACAAATGATGTTCTCAATGACTCGTGGCGTCGGATTAATCCCTGAAATGCGCGCTCCAGCTTTTGAATATCTAAAGGCCCTTCCAGAATTGCTGCTGCCGGCATGTTGTAGCCGACTCCCGCATCCTCGAACTGGCTGACGATATATGTTCGCTGCTGTGCCAGGGAAAGCGGGTAATGCTCCTGTTTTTCAGCAGGTTCAATCACCGAAAACGCCCGGCTTTCTCTGTGATCAGCCTCCTCTGCAAGAGCCGCAATCGTCGGATGCTCAAACAAATATTGAAGCGGAATCTCGACGCCTGTTTCCTTATGAATCTTTGTTAAAAGGGTCATGGCTTTCAATGAATGCCCGCCAGTTTCAAAGAAATTGTCAAAGATCCCCGCCTTCTCAACGTTCAGTACGTCCTGCCAAATGGCTGCGATTGCTTTTTCAGTCTCATTTCGCGGCGCTGTAAAGGCAGTGCCGCTGACAGCCTTCACCTCTAGTGCAAACAGCTTGCGGCGGTCGACTTTGCCGCTTGGCGTAAGCGGAATTTCTGTCACTTCTGTAAAGTAAGCCGGCACCATATAGTCAGGAAGCTGTCTGGCCGCATGCGCCCTCAAGCCGGCTGGCGCAAATTCGCTTTCAGGCTTCTGCACAACATATGCGCAAACCTCAAGATTTCCCTGTTCGTCAGGGCGTGCCAAAACAACGGCTTTTGCAACGTCTGGCGCCTGCTGAATCACGGCTTCAATTTCCCCAAGCTCAATCCGGTATCCGCGGACTTTGACCTGGTCATCCTCTCTGCCTAAATATTCGATTGTTCCATCTGGAAGCCAGCGTACCACATCCCCGGTCCGGTACATGCGATCGCCCGGCACGAATGGATCTTGTAAAAACTTCTCTTCCGTTAATTCAGGCAAATGTAAATAGCCTCGGCCCACACCGTCTCCCGCGATATAAAGCTCGCCCGCCACGCCTTCAGGCTGCAGCCGGCCTTTTTGATCCAAAATATATAAGCGGTTATTCCCCAGCGCTTTCCCGATCGGCACATACGCTGATTGAACTGCATTCTCAGGGATAACCGGATGAACAGACGCGTCAACGCATGTTTCAGTCGGTCCGTACACATTGGTCAAACGCGGCGCTGTGCCGGCTTCTTTAAACAGCTTCAGCAGCTTGTCCGCAACAACAGATGACAGGCCTTCTCCTCCGATCAGCATGTGTTTCAGTGTTAGGCCTTCAAAATCGCCCGCTGCTACCAGCATTTGCAAATGAGCCGGTGTTCCATCCGTCGCCTCAATGCTGTTTCTCCGATAATATGCAGCAAGGGCGGCCCCGTTCGTCACTGTTTTCTTCGGTACGATATAAAGGGTTTGTCCCAAAAGAAGCGACGCGAAGATCTGCTTCACTGACGCATCGAAGTGGAACGGCGCAAGCAATGCCATCCGCAGGGTTTGGCTGCCGCTTTGATAAATCGTCTGCTGCAGAGATTCAACCAAATGATGAACTTGGCGATGCTCGATCATAACGCCTTTCGGACGTCCGGTTGTTCCCGATGTGTAAATAATGTAGGCAAGGTTCCGTGCGTTCACATCTGCATTCAGGCTTTCTTCTGCACCTTCTGCAATTGCCTGATCTAAGTCAATCAGCTCAGCATCGGCTTCAGGCGCCGCAACCTTCGATTCAGTCAGGATGAAGTCCGCCCCGCAGTCCTCCAAAATATATTGAATGCGCTCAGCAGGAAAACCCGGATCAATCGGCACATAGGCTCCGCCGGCTTTTAAAATCCCCATGATAGCTGTAATCATCCGTTCAGAGCGTTCAATCAAAACCGCGACAGGACTGTCCGGGCCAACCCCTTTCTGTTTCAGCACATTGGCGATGCGTGCCGATTGTTCATGTAACGTTCGATAGGACAATGTACGATCTTCAAATACAACCGCCGGATGATCTGAAAGCTGCTCAGCCTTTTCTTGGAACAGTTCCGGGATCGTCATGTCCTTACGGTAGCTCACAGATTTACCGCCGGCCCTCGCAAGCAGCTTTTCTTTCTCCGCATCAGAAATCATCGTTAATTCATCAATTGTATGTTCTGGATGCGTTAACGCGTTCTCCAGCATTGTAATCATGCGCTCACAAATAATGTTGATTTCTTCACGTGAAAATAAATCAGTGCGGTAATCAAAATCTATGGTGAGTTTCCCAGTATCCCATCGATCCTTCACATGGATCGAGACATCATTTAATCCGCTGCCGCTGAAAATCGGCTCAGTCAAAAAGGCAAGATCCTCTTCTTTCTGCCACTGCATCACCTGATATTCAAGAGAAACAGTAAACAGCTTGGTCAGAGAGCTCTTTGTTTCACGCAAATCGTTGATCAGGAGATTATACGGGTACTTTTGGTGGCGGAGTGTCTTCATGAGATCCTTCATCCGGTCTTTGACAAATTCTAAAAACGCCTGCCCGCCGTCAATGTTTGTCCGAAGCGGAACCGTAGAAACAAACATGCCAAGCATCTGCTTCTCTTTCGCATTTGTCCGGTTGCCCATAAAGGTTCCCGTCACAACATCATTCTGGCCGCTGACCCTGTACAAATAGGCGGCGAGCAACGATTGAAATACCGAAAGAACACTGACTTTATTCGCCTCACAAAATGACAGAATCTGCTGATGAAGCGCTTCAGGCACATCTTTAGAGAACCTCTCAGCATCTAAACTTCCTCCTGCGGAAGCATTCCGTTTCAGGGAAACAAGTTCAGGCACCGATTCAAATTGTTTGTTCCAAAACGCCTTGTCCTTTTCAAACCGCTTCGATTGAGCATAGTCCTGTTCAGATAAAACATGATCGATAAATGAATGCGAGATTCCTTCTTTTGTCTCTGAGCCGCTGGCTAATTCTAAATAAATGTGCATGATCGCATTCCCGAGAATATTCATGGAGATACCATCAGAAATCACGTGATGAACATTTGCGTAAAACCACACTTCATTTTCCTTTATGGTGAACAAGGAAAAACGGAACAAATCACAATCGTACAGCGGCAACGGTTTCTTCGTTTCCTCCCGGCTCCATTGTGAAATAAACTCTATCGCATTCGGATCTTCAGTAGTGTCAGTATGTTTTATATCAACAGGCCGATACTCGCTAATATATTGAACAGGCTCCCCGTTTTCATCTAGCCGCAACCGAAGGCGCATGGCTTCATTTCTGCGAATAAACTCTTGAATCGCCTGCTCAACAAGTACATAATCAATCGCATCAGCTGAAACCAGCTTACCAATCCCCGCAAGATTTGAAATGCTCGTGTGAGGATAAAATTTTTCTGTATACCAAATTCGTTTTTGTGCATCCGTTAAAGGGTAAAAAGTTATTTCCATATTGTCATACCTCCCCTAATCTTTATAAGCAGTGAACATGTGCAACGCATTTTCTCTTTCTTATCCATATCAGCTTTTAATTCTTATGAACTAACAGCCGAAATAGCCCAAAGTACTACACTTAAAAAGCAGAGCTTCCAAACAAAAAAACAGATTGCCGCTATTAAAACGGGCAGCCGCCAGTCAGCATTGCGGCGTTTAACATAAGTGGATAAAGACCGCAAGATCCCCTATCCTAATAGGAAACAATTTTGTCTATTTATTCATTGTTTTCAATATTTTTTATCTTACTACCGTTCACTTTAAATGAAAAAAATGTTTTTATCACCGAAAAATGGGTGAAAAGTTTCATGCGGGATGCCGAAAGATTCCAGTTTATTTACAGGGATATTTTTGCGGGATGCCGCAATCATTTCCACTAAACATTATTTACAGAAAAATAAAAATTTTTAAACCAAACTGCTGCGTTCAATCTTTTTTTATTGCTGAATGCAATTTACAATCTTTACATGACTATGTGTACCGCGCAAAAACCGAAAAAAAGGCAAAAAAAAGACACCCTTGCGAAGAGCGTCTTACAACGATTCTTTCATGACATTTTTGTCGATATCAATCAATTCCATATAGCCTTTCCCCCACTCATACATCGCTTCAAGAATAGGCATGAGGCTTTCTCCATGCGGGGTCAGAGAATACTCAACCTTCGGCGGGACAACCGGATACACTTCCCTGTGAACAATCATATCCTGCTCAAGCTCTCTCAGCTGATTCACGAGGATCTTCTGCGTAATATCAGGAATCAATGTTTTTAATTCATTGAACCGCTTTGTGCCTTCTTTTCCTAAATGCCATAAAATGAGCATCTTCCATTTACCGCCAATCACTGCAAGCGTTAATTCCTTCTCACAATTAAACCTTTTGTCGTCCATCCGGCTCAATAGAATCCCCCCTTAGTAACCTTTTTGTATGTTAGATACGTATCATCACTTACTTACTTTTTTTGCAGACTCTTTTTTCATTATACTCACTCATAAAATCAAGCGAAAGAAATCTGATTGTCTCTCCTCACAGTATCCTCCAAGTAACTTGTTGACTTCAAAGTGCCTACTTCTCATCAAATAAGAGAACCTATAGAATGAAAAATAATTCGAAAAAGGGAGTGGATCAACAATGGAATTACAGCTTGCATTAGACCTCGTCAACATCCCGGAAGCCATTGAGCTCGTCAAAGAGGTAGAACAATACATCGACGTAGTTGAAATCGGAACACCGGTCGTCATTAATGAAGGCCTAAGAGCCGTTAAAGAAATAAAAGAAGCATTTCCTCAATTGAAGGTTCTTGCAGACCTGAAAATCATGGATGCCGGAGGCTACGAAATTATGAAAGCGTCGGAAGCAGGCGCTGACATCATCACCGTTTTAGGGGCTACAGACGATGCAACGATTAAAGGCGCAGTAGAAGAAGCCAAAAAACAAAAGAAGAAAATCTTAGTGGACATGATTAACGTGAAAGATATCGAATCCCGTGCGAAAGAAATTGACGCACTAGGCGTTGACTACATCTGCGTCCACACTGGCTATGATCTTCAAGCAGAGGGCAAAAACTCTTTCGAAGAATTAACGACAATCAAAAATACCGTAAAAAACGCAAAAACCGCAATCGCGGGCGGCATCAAACTTGATACACTGCCAGAAGTGATCAAGCAAAACCCTGACCTTGTCATTGTTGGGGGCGGAATTACAAGCGCAGCTGATAAGGCTGAAACAGCTTCAAAAATGAAGCAGCTGATTGTCCAAGGATAACTCCTATGAAAACGACTGAATACGTAGCGGAAATTCTCAATGAGTTACACAATTCAGTAGCTTATATTTCTAATGAAGAAGCTGACCAGCTTGCCGATCACATTCTTTCATCCCACCAAATTTTCACCGCGGGTGCGGGGCGGTCTGGCCTGATGGCAAAATCCTTCGCGATGAGACTGATGCACATGGGCTTCAACGCCCATATTGTAGGTGAGATTCTCACTCCGCCGCTCGCCAAAGGAGATCTAGTTATTATCGGCTCAGGATCAGGCGAGACAAAAAGCTTGATTCATACCGCAGCAAAAGCAAAAAGCTTACACGGAATTGTTGCCGCTTTAACCATCAATCCGGAATCAAGCATCGGAAAACAAGCGGACCTCATCATCAGAATGCCTGGTTCTCCTAAAGACCAGTCAAACGGAAGCTATAAAACCATTCAGCCAATGGGATCATTATTTGAACAAACTTTGCTGCTATTCTATGATGCAGTGATTTTAAAACTCATGGAGAAAAAAGGACTCGATTCTGAAACTATGTTCACTCACCACGCAAACCTTGAATAGCATCACACAAACCGGCCTGAAGATCAGGCCGGTTTTATTTTTTCTAAAATAAAACTTTAAACCCAAAAACCCGATAAGTAATATGACCTACAAATCATAAAGGGAGGAATTATGTTGATAAAACGACTTGAGATGAAGCTAGGAACTAAAATTCTTTGCCTCGTTTTCGTGGTGATTCTTTTGTTTTCGGCATCAGTTGGCACTGTGATGCTTAAGGAAATTACAGAAAGCATGAAACAAATGGCAACTGAAAAAGCGAAAGGTGATCTCGCTTTAAGCAGCACTTATATTGATGATGTCATGTCAGGCGACTGGCAGGTGAAAAACAATAAGCTCTATAAAGGGCAAACACAAATCAATGGAAATGAAGATATTGTTGATCTGCTTGGCGAAAAAACAGGTGATACCATTACCATTTTCCAAGGCGATACTCGTGTTGCAACCAATGTCATGAAGAATGGCGAAAGAGCTGTCGGCACCCAGGCTTCTTCTGAAGTTATTGCCGCTGTTTTAAAGAAAGGAAAGCGTTTTTACGGACAAGCAGATGTAGCAGGTTCTTCTTATCAGACTGCATACATGCCGTTAAAAGATCAAAATGGGAACATCATCGGCATGCTGTATACCGGAGCTAATCAAAGTATTTTAACATCACTTACACAATCACTTTTCACTCAATTCGCTATCGTTCTTGTTATCGTCATTATGGTATCAGTCATCCTTGTCTTGGTTTTCACCAGAAAAATCAACAAGCGGCTGAACGCTTTAAAAAGCGCCTTTGAAAGTGCCGGAAACGGAGATATGACAATAGAGGTGTCAGACAAAACCGGTGACGAGCTATCAGAACTAAGCGTCTATTATAATAAGATGAGAATGAAGCTGAACGATACCATACAAACCGTACAACAATCAGCCCTTCAGCTTGCGTCAGCCTCTCAGCAGCTCTCAGCCGGAGCAGAGGAAACAAATCAAGCTTCAGAAAAGATCACAGAAGCTGTACAGCAGATTGCAAATGGAGCCCAAGATCAGATCACCCGAATTGAAAACAGTGAAAGCTCATTAAAACAAGCTTCAGCAGACATCCGGGATATTTCTGCAAATACTGCCGCTATCGCTGACAAAGGGCAGCTCGCGCAATCAAAAGCAGACATTGGGCAAAAGGAAATTGCAAATGTACAGGCGCAAATGGATGCGATTCACCAGTCAATTCAGAAAAGCGGAGAAATCATACACCAGTTAGACGGCCGCTCTAAACAAATTGAGCAAATTTTATCGGTCATCACCCAAATTGCCGATCAGACAAACCTGCTTGCGCTGAATGCAGCAATTGAAGCTGCCAGAGCCGGTGAACAAGGAAAAGGCTTTGCTGTTGTTGCTGATGAAGTACGTAAATTAGCGGAAGAGTCTCAACAGTCTGCGGGGCAGATTTCAAAACTGATCATAGAAATACAAAATGATATGAACCGGTCTGCAAGATCTGTTGAGCATGTGAAAACAGAAGCTGCAGAAGGGGTCACCATGATCCAGCGCACCAGAGATGCATTTAAGGAAATTGCAGCTGCAACAGGTGAAATCAGCGCCGAGATTAGTGATTTATCAGCATCTGTAACAAACATTTCAGCCAGTGCACATCATATAAATGATTCCTTTGCAGCCAATACGGCCGACATTAAAGAATCTACTAAAAATACCCGGCAAGCGGCTGCATTAACAGAGGAGCAATTTGCTGCAATGGAGGAGATTACCGCAGCTTCTGAAACACTTTCTCAATTAGCTGAGGAGCTTACCGGTATCATAAGCCAATTTAAAATGATTAATCAAGCCGAAAACGGCTGATGACTTACTATCATTATTGTAAATTGGCAATCGTATTTTGCTGAAAACAAATATTTCGACCTGCTAAAATTACGATTTTTGCAATAAACTGAGCGTAAAACATAAAATTTAAACCTTTACACCAAATGCTTTCTGGATTACTCTTGTGTCAGTTTTAAAAGCGGGAGGTGAACATCACGACGGACATCATAAAAACAATACTTCTCGTCATCGTCATCATAGCAGCTGCAGCTGTCGGCCTGATAAAAGGAGACTTTTTCTCAGCTGATCAAAAAACGTCTCAAACGAAAGAATATGATGAAACAATCTCCTTCCCTTCTGACCGTTATCCCGAAACGGCCAAGCATATTAAGGATGCGATAAATGAGGGGCACTCAGAGGTGTGCACTATCGACAGAGACGGAGCTGAGGAACGCCGCGAGCAATCATTAAAGGACGTACCTTCCAAAAAGGGGTATGACAGAGATGAATGGCCAATGGCCATGTGCAAAGAAGGCGGTGAGGGAGCTTCTGTAGAATACATTTCTCCCGCTGACAACCGCGGAGCAGGCTCTTGGGTCGGGCATCAGCTTACCGATTACCCAGACGGCACAAAGGTTTTATTCACAATTCAGTAAACAGTACATAGAGGAGGAACAGCACATTGATCAAATCATGGAAGCCGCAAGAACTTTCGATTTCATATCATCAATTTACTGTATTTCAAAAGGATTCTACACCTCCTGTAATGGATTGGACTGACGAAGCGATTGAAAAAGGATATGCTGCGGCAGACGGAGCCATTTCCTTTGAGGCACAGCGAAATACAAAGGCCTTTATTCTTTTGCGCCTGAACAGTTCAGAAACAGTAAACTCCTACGAAACAAAAGTGACTGTTCCTTTTCATGTCACAGAAAACGGAATTCATATTGAAAGCATCATGTCTAAAAGACTGTCCTTTGATCTGCCTAAAGGAGACTATCAATTGACATGCTGGACTGTGCCGGCTGAAATGTCAGATTTGCACGCCGACACTTATATTATTGATGCTGTTTCTGTGTAATGAAAAACCCCTGAGAGAATAACTCTCAGGGACTCTTTATATACTTTCTCCGTTTGTCTTGATGACATCTTGATACCAATAAAAGCTTTTTTTCTTCAAGCGTTTTAAATCGTATGTGCTTTCTTCATCACGATTGACATATACAAATCCGTATCTTTTTTGGTAGCCGTTCAGCCAGCTTAACAGATCAGTAAACGACCAGCTGCAATAGCCGATTAAATCGACACCGTCACTGATGGCTTGTCTGCATTGCTCAAGATGCGAACGCAAATAATCAATTCGATAATCATCCTGTACAGTGCCGTTCTCAACTTTATCAAATTCACCCAAACCGTTCTCTGTTATAAACACTGGAAGCTGATAGCGGCTTGTAATTCGGCGAAGACCGATACGCAGCCCAATTGGGTCAATTGTCCAATCCCAGTTGCTCGTTGTCAGATGCGGATTTTTTTTCGTTTTGAACACTCCGGGTATCCCCGTCTCCTGATTGGTTCCCTTTTGGCCTGTCGTATTCATTTTCCCTTCAGACACACCATCAAGCGGATTTCGTTCATAGGTGATCGTCTGATAATAATTGACACCTATAAAATCAGGCTTCCCTTTGGCAAGCAGCTCCATATCTCCTGCTTCGATTTTCGGCGCCCATCCCTGTTTTTCCAAGTAGCGGAATGGAATTTGCGGGTAGGTTCCCCAGCAATACATGTCAAGCCACCAATTGTTCATAAATTCTTCGGCGTTTTCAAATGCCAGTATATCCTCTGGATGGCTTGATAAAGGGTAAGCCGGAGAATAAGCAAAGCTAGGACCTATTTTGCCTTCAGGCACATATTCTCTAAATGATTCGATGGCTTTTGCATTAGCCAGAAACGCAATATGATTTGCTTCGTAAAATCGTTTTCTGTCTTTCACTCCAGGCGGATGCATGGCTGTAATAAATCCGTGATTAAAATTGTAGTTCTGTTCATTTAACGTAACCCAATATTTCACCCTGTCTCCAAAACGTTTATAAAGAGTAATACAGTAGTGATTAAAATCCTCTATGATGTTTCTGGATTCAAACCCGCCGTATTCGTCCATAAGCGCTTGAGGCAAATCCCAGTGATATAAAGTCAGAACCGGCTCGATGTGATGAGAAAGCAATTCATCAATCAGACTATCGTAAAACGCTAGACCTGCTTCATTGATCTCTCCTTTTCCTTTTGGAAAAACCCGTGGCCAGCTGACGGAAAATCGATATGCTTTTAACCCCATCTCAGCCATCAGAGCGACATCTTCTTTAAATCGGTGATAATGGTCAACCGCAATCTCGCCATTGGTTCCTTTAAACGTTTTGCCCGGTATTTTCGTAAACACATCCCAAACAGAAGGGCCTTTGCCATCTTCATTCCAAGCGCCTTCAATCTGGTACGCTGCTGAAGCAGAGCCCCACAAAAAATGTTTCGGAAAAGATTCTGGATGCTGGTGGATCATAGTTTTTATCACTCCTGAATTATTGATAAACCTATCATAGGCTATGAAACGCGTTTCATATCAACTCGATGTTAGTCGCGGAACAGCTCAGCTAATATTTTTTCTCTTTGTCCAAGAAAATATCGTGTTAATTGAACATGCTCTGTATTCTCATATTCAATATGATGTATTCTTCCACCATCAAAGCTTAAAATATTAGCATTGGGATAGCCCAGTAGGATTGGGGAGTGAGTCGCAATGATCATCTGTACATTTCCGCCCTTCACCAAATCATGTATAACTCTCAAAAAAGCTAATTGTCTAGCTGGAGAAAGTGCTGCTTCTGGCTCATCTAAAAGGTAAATCGCTTTCTCTTTAAAACGATGACGGAATAGAGACATAAAGGACTCTCCATGTGATTGATTGTGTAGCGGCCTCCCTCCATAGGAACGGTATGGCTGAGGAGCATCTAGTTCCATCTCATCCAGATGAAGAGAAAGATGATAAAACGATTCAGCCCTTAAGAAGAAGCCATTTGTTACCTTTGGAAGCCAAGATAAACGTATGTAATCTCCTAAATGGGAATCTGACTCCCGTAATTCATAGACATTATTTCGGCTTCCGCCCGCTGTATTGAATTCACACTTATCTGCTATCGCTTCAAGCAAAGTAGATTTTCCAGATCCATTTTCCCCCACAAAAAAAGTCACTTGGCTAGTAAATAAGATGTCATTTAATTGACTTATAGCCGGGATAGTAAAAGGAAATCTGTCAAAGTCCAAAATCCTATCTCGAAGAAGAGTAACCTTTTTTAAAAACATAGCATCTCCTTTCTATACTCAGTTAAATAATATATTGAGAAAGATCTTCTGCATCCATAAAAACATAGCCCATCCTAGTATTCCAACACATAATGCAAACCAAAACGGCACATGAATTTTCAGCAAAAAAGCCAAAATAGCTAGTAAACAAACTGTAGCTGGGATTCCTGTAAGCACACCAGATGCAAATTGACTTAATTGAGCTGTTTTTTCACCTTGTATTTGCATCCAAAAAAGGCTTAATAAGCTGACCAAGGGCAAAGCAGCAATGATGCCGCCATAGGTCGGATGTCTTTTTGATATTTCAGTAACAAAACCGATAATCAACGCAGAGATGATTACTTTACTTAAAACTGCCATTGTTTAGCTTCCCTACTTAAAAGTTCAAATGCCTGTTCAAGTAATTTCTTTTCTGATGTGCTCATTCGTTCAATTATTTCTTTTAATTTCTCTTTATCTAGCTGTGTATGCTGTTCAAGAACAGATCTTCCTTCTTGTGTTAAGAAAACTAAAACTTTTCGTTCATCCTGTTGACTTCGCCGTTTAGCTATAAATCCCTTTTGAATCAAACGTTTAGTATGCTCTGACGCCGTATTGTGAGAGACAGACAAGTATTCAGCCAAAGCTCCTATTGTTGCCTCACCTTGCTTTTCAATATGCTGCATAATCCGTATTGCCTGGTGAGAAATATTATCTTTATGTTGATAATGTAATAAATAATAAATATCTGTCCACTGCTGATTAAGTTTAGAGATTAAATCCATTTCCATCATTATACACCCCATTTATATCTTATTATAAGATATAATCAACAAAAGCGATATATTTTTCCGGAAAATTCATTCAGTAACTTTTAACAATAAAAAAGCACCCAATTCCAATTGGATGCTTACCATTTTAATGTCTTTTTTCAAATTTATGCGGATGAGGATGGTGCTTTGGAACAAAGCCGTTTTGTTTCATCATTTCAAAGTGTTTGTCCAAGTGATTTTTGATGTGTTCTCCTCTTTCTTTAGGCAGGATACCGTATTGTACATACTTTGAGATCACGTCTTTGCGCTTTTTAAGAATCTCTGCTTCCAGTTGTTCAATCTCTTTCTTTTGCTGATCTGTCAGTGTAACATTTGCGGGTGGCTGCTGCTGTTTTTCAGCGGCCTCAGCTGTACCGGTCAGAGAAATGACAGCCGCTGCAATGAACATTGTGATAATGTTGATGGTTATTCGTTTCATCCAGTTTATTCCTCCAATCCTATTTTTCATATGTTTTGCTGCCTTGTATTTTTTATGCATAAAAATAAAAAGAGCGAACCATTATTCGCTCTTTCTAATCTCTTCGTCAGCATTAAGTTCTTCTTCACCTGGTGTCGCATAAGTGACATATGTTCCCGCGATTAAATCATGCAGGGTCCGTTTGTCTTCTCGTACGGCAATCAGAATCAGGCTGGCGATCAAGCCGAGTCCGAAGGTTATAACGTAAACCAGGCCGGCTACAATAACCCGTAAAAACATTGTTAACAGACTGACCTGTGATCCGTCTTTTTTTACGATTCTGATTCCGCAGATCCTTTTTCCGATAAGATAACCGCGCCAAAACACCGGCAGCAAAATAGAATACAGCAGAACAACCAAACTGATGAACATGCTGTCGTTTGGGTCTTTTCCTGTAATCAGCCAATAGATCAGCAAAAGCGGCACGGAGACTATAATATAGTCTAACAATGCAGCTCCAAGTCTGATCCAAAATCCGGCTGGTTTGTAAATATTCATTTGACTCCCCATTATGGTTTAAATGTTTCCATTTTCTTTCTCATCGGATATATCATATGTCTTAGGGGCATCAGCAAGACTTAAATTTATTCTGAAGATCGATTTCATGCTTCTTGACCATTTCTTACGGTATTGGCATAGAGGAATAACTGATCTTCTGCATCCATCACGTCCACATGTGTTTCCTTGGTACGTCTGGCATTCATCCTTGGACAACTCCTTTTTTCATCACCTCTTCCCTTCATAGACGCTTTTAAACACCCACCTATGCTTTTTGTATACACAATTCGAACTTTTTGAAAACGCGATCAACATATTGCAACCCCTTATGTTCAATGCTATCTTTTTAGTTGATTAACAGATTGGGGGAAATATAGGTGAAATCATTCAAGCAATCCAAAGCCGTTATATTCAGTTTCACAATGGCTTTCTTTCTTATATTGGCAGCCTGTTCCGGCAAAAATGAAGCCGATTCCAAGGATACAGGCTGGGAGCAAATCAAGGACAAAGGGAAAATCGTAGTCGCTACATCAGGTACGCTTTATCCCACTTCTTATCATGATACCGACTCTGGCTCCGATAAGCTGACGGGCTACGAGGTTGAAGTCGTTCGTGAAGCGGCAAAACGCCTGGGACTGAAGGTTGAGTTCAAGGAGATGGGCATTGACGGGATGCTGACAGCGGTGAACAGCGGACAGGTTGACGCAGCCGCGAATGACATCGATGTGACGAAGGACCGCGAGAAGAAGTTCGCATTTTCTACTCCATATAAATATTCATACGGTACGGCAATTGTCCGTAAAGACGATTTATCCGGGATTAAAACGCTTAAGGATTTAAAAGGGAAGAAAGCGGCTGGCGCGGCTACGACCGTCTACATGGATGTCGCGAGAAAATACGGCGCCAAAGAAGTGATTTATGATAATGCGACGAATGAGCAATATTTAAAAGATGTTGCCAACGGACGCACTGACGTCATTTTAAACGACTATTACCTGCAGACACTTGCGCTCGCGGCATTCCCGGATCTCAACATTACAATTCATCCTGACATCAAGTACATGCCGAACAAACAGGCCCTTGTCATGAAAAAAAGCAATGAGGCACTTCAGAAAAAGATGAACGAAGCATTGAAAGAGATGAGCAAGGATGGCTCTTTGACTAAACTGTCGAAACAATTCTTCAATAAAGCAGATGTATCAAAAAAAATTGATGCCGACGTTCAGGACGTTGATTTGTAATCGGACGCCATGATCAATAGCATTCAATGGGAATATATTTTCAACACGAAGCTGGCTATTGAATCGTTCCCTTATGTCATAAAAGGCATTGGGTATACACTGCTCATCTCTTTTGTAAGCATGTTTGCGGGAACTGTGATCGGCCTGTTCATATCACTCGCCAGAATGTCTAAGATTGCTTTGTTAAGATGGCCGGCGAAGCTCTATATCTCATTTATGCGGGGCGTTCCGATTTTAGTGATTTTGTTTATCCTTTATTTCGGGTTTCCTTATATCGGCATTCAATTTTCCGCTATCACGGCTGCTTTAATCGGCTTTAGCCTTAACAGCGCCGCCTACATTGCGGAAATTAACCGTTCAGCCATTTCATCCGTCGAAAAAGGACAGTGGGAAGCCGCATCCTCGCTGGGTCTTTCCTATTGGCAGACGATGAGGGGCATCATTTTGCCGCAATCGATACGTATTGCGCTGCCTCCGCTTGCCAATGTATTGCTCGACTTAATCAAGGCGTCATCTCTCGCTGCGATGATTACAGTGCCGGAATTGCTCCAGCATGCGAAAATCATCGGGGGCAGAGAGTTTGATTATATGACCATGTATATTCTGACCGCTCTCATTTATTGGGCCATCTGCTCCATTGCCGCGGTCTTTCAGAATATCCTTGAGAAAAAATACGCTCATTATGTTTAAACAAACGTTTCATTAAAAAAAGCCGTTCCCCATGGGACGGCTTTTTTTCTATTGATTCAGCTTCCATTTAAACGGGTCCTCAAACAGCGACCAGTCGGAATCAAATTCATACTCAGTCAACAGGCATTGATCAAGCTCTTTCGTGATCGTTTCTTCATCCAGGTCAGTTCCGATAAAAACTAGCTGCGTTAGGCGGTCGCCGAACTCCGGGTCCCACTCCTCCAGGATTTCCGGCTCCTGCTGTTTGACTTGCTCCTGCTCAAGCTTCGGCAGCGCCGCCACCCAATAAGATACAGGCTCAATCGTAACCGACGGACCTGCTTGCGACATCAGCAAAGCGAGGTTGTTATGAGATGCGCACCAGACGATTCCTTTGGCACGAACCACGTTCTTTGGCATTTGATCTATCCATTGATAAAACCGTGTAGAATGAAACGGCAAACGTCTCTTATATACAAATGAAGAGATACCGTATTCTTCTGTTTCCGGGGTGTGTTCCGCATGGCCTGCCGTCAGCTCTTGAATCCAGCCCGCCGATCCGCTCGCTTCCTCGAAGTTAAATAACCCTGTATGCAAAATCTCCTGCGGTTTTACATTTCCTTTGACGGAACGAATGAACTTGGCTCTTGGCTGCAGTTTACGAAGAACGTTTTCAAGCTGTTCGAGCTCTTGCTCGCTGACCAAATCACATTTATTTAAGATCAGTACATCGCAAAACTCAATTTGATCGATCAAGAGGTCGGCGATTTCTCTTTCATCCTCTTCCCCCAATGCTTCTTTGCGGTCCAGAAGGCTTTCGCCTGACTGATAATCATGCCAAAAACGGTTGGCATCAACCACTGTCACCATCGTATCCAGCTGACAGAATTTTGTAAGATCGATTCCCATTTCTTCATCGATATAAGAGAAAGTCTGGGCCACCGGGATCGGTTCACTGATTCCTGTCGATTCGATGACGATATAATCAAACCGTCCGTCTTTTGCCAGCTTCTCAACTTCAATTAATAAGTCTTCGCGAAGCGTGCAGCAAATGCAGCCGTTTGACATTTCCACAAGCTTTTCATCTGTTCTGGAAAGGCCCCCTTCCTGCTTAACCAAGCCCGCGTCAATGTTCACCTCGCTCATATCGTTTACGATAACCGCTATTTTCAAGCCTTCGCGATTTTGCAGAATGCTGTTCAGCAATGTTGTTTTTCCCGCACCGAGATAACCGCTCAGTACGGTAACCGGAATTTTTTTCATAATAATGCCTCCATTAAAATAGAATGATTACGATTTAAATTGTATACTTTGCCATATGTACAATGGTGTAGAGCAGCTTTTCGCGCTCATTTCTCGCTGCCGCCCGATTTATAAATCAGTAAAGGCTCCAACCGCGTTTAATCCTTTTCCCCATCGCAAATCCCTGCCCTTGCCGACAGCAAGATCCTTAATCGATGCCTTTCCGCTTTTCACAGATGCACAGACAATGATAAGCCATTTATCATAAAACGTAATTGTTACGATTTAAATTGTATGGTCTTTTTTCCTTTTTGTCAACGGTTTTCAATTCAGCTGATCACCACTTTTGTATGTTCAGGGATATTTTCATATATCCATTTTGCATCTGGAATGATCAGCCTGATACAACCGTGAGATGCTTTCGTTCCTAGTTTTTCTGCTTCCGTTTTGATGACTTTTTGATCCTTTGTCATTGGCACACTATGAAATAGAAATTCGCCGTGGTTTTTCCATGATACCCAGTATTCTGCGCCTTCCTGGTATCCTTCGGAGAAAAACCATTCTCCCCGTTCAGGCTCTACATAAAAGGTGCCCTTTGGCGTAGCATCATCTTTTGTTTGATCAAGACCAGAAGAGATCATCATTGTATAGATAGTGTTGCTTCCTTCCTTGATGTAAGCCTTCTGCTCCTTCACATTCACATCAATCCAGACATGCTTCTGTTTAATATCCGGGTATTCTCCGCCCGAAGGCTTCGTCCAATCAATGCTTGTTTTTGCTGTTTTTCGAACATCCGTTATGTTTTCGACCGTTTTCTTTGTATTGATACTTGCGTGTTCTTCTGCATGATCGGAGCAGGCTGACAGCAGGCTGGCTGGCATAAGAACTGCAACAATGAATAATGAGAGTTTCATATTCTATCCACTTCCTTCGAAAAACACAGCTTCGCATAGGCATCGTGGAGATGGATCGATTCTTCATTTCGGCATTCAATCTCAAAGGCTGACACCCATTCAAGCTCAAACAAATCAGCAGCAATCAGCCGGACGAGATCCTCAACAAATCTCGGGTTTTCATAGGCCGTTTCTGTCACGGCTTTTTCATCAGGCCGCTTCAATACCGGATGCAGTCTCGCAGAAGCATTTGATTCTGCGGCGTGAAGCAAATCAGCTTTAACATCACTTGGCAGCGATGCGGCCGGGTGAATATCCGCCCAAATGCTGACCGTTCCCCTCTGATTATGGGCACTGTATTCGCTGATTTCCTTGGAGCAAGGGCACAGAGTCGTTACTTTTGCTGAGATGCCGGCACGCTGTTTAAACGGCTGATCTTTGCGATAGGTGACAGACATGAATATATCAGCATGCATCAAACCCGCTTTCTCAAGCTTCGGGCTTTTCCGTTCGAAAAACCACGGAAACCTCACTTCAACTGTGGCAGATGATATGTCCATGTTTTCTGCAAGCTCTTTCGTAAATTGCTGAAGAGAGGAAAATGAGAGAACCCAGCCATTTTGATGATAGACTTGCAGCAGCTCTGTTAACCGGCTCATGTTAATCCCCTTCTGATTTCTCGGCAAATTACAAGTCATTGTAAAGTTCGCAGCCGTTGTTTGCTCGGCAGGCATCATGGCAGAAGTGATTGTGACTGGATGGGACACATTAGCTACACCTACATGCTGAATGTCAAAAAAATAATCCTTCCTGATATTTTGCAGGTCCTTCATTTTCTCTTTTTCCACTGGTTTCTCGCCTTTGATCGGACTGACCGATCCAAAGTATTGAAGACGCTCCGTTTTTTTCGGGAGCAGCGTATGTTGATTCATTCAGAAAACTCCTCTCGCTAACAAATCGTAATAATTACTATTTATTTTGATCGGTTCACTGTTGAAAATCAAGAGAAAATAAAAAAGACACGCACAAACGCGTGTCCGTCAAAACCCTAAACATCCGCCGGGCTGCTTTCCGCGCTCCAGCTTTTTCTCCAGTAATAGCCTGCGGCAAGCACAAGTGCAAATGCCAGCAGGGCGATACAGGAAAACGTGATAAAACCGATAGCATATGTGCCTGTCATCTGTTTGAGAGATCCTAAGATGTTCGGCAGGAAAA
This sequence comes from Bacillus sp. FSL R5-0576, assembly GCF_038004765.1. Lineage (NCBI taxonomy): Bacteria > Bacillati > Bacillota > Bacilli > Caryophanales > Bacillaceae > Bacillus > Bacillus sp. FSL R5-0576. The sequence continues at coordinate 254,576 of NZ_JBBORU010000001.1, read as the reverse complement.
ACCCACCGATTCCTCCGGCCGCACCGACAATTCCCGTCACCATGCCAATTTCTTTGCGAAAACGCTGCGGCACGAGCTGGAATACTGCACCGTTACCCATTCCGAGCCCCATCATTCCGACAAACAATAGAACAATAACCATTGAGAGAGATGGCAGGCTGCTGACTCCGGCCATACACAGTGCCACGATGACAAACAGTACAGAAAGAACTTTCGTGCCGCCGACACGATCCGAAATCAAGCCCCCGACAGGCCGGAAAAAGCTCCCCGCCGCCACACATAATGTAACGAAGTCCCCCGCATGAATTTTTGACAGCTGGTATTGATCAACAAAGAAAATAGATAAAAAGCTTGAGAGCCCGACAAATCCGCCAAATGTGACGCTGTACAGCAGGCAGAAAAACCATGTTTCCTTTTGCCCGAACACATGCAGATAGCTTTTGAGCGGCTGGGGAGACGGCTGTGCAGGAGAATCCTTTGCCATGGATACAAAAAGAATAAAGACGATCAATAATGGAATTAGCGCAATTCCCATGACAATGTGCCAGCCGAACTGCTCTGCCAGACGAGGGCCAAACAGGGTTGCAAACAACGTGCCGCTGTTCCCCGCTCCGGCAATCCCCATCGCAAGCCCCTGCAAATGAGGCGGATACCATCGGCTGGCCATAGGCAGCGCTACAGCAAAGCTTGCCCCCGCCACGCCAAGCAGAATCCCGATGGCATACAGCTCAGTCAGGGAACGGCCGCCGAATGTCCCCCAAAGCAGCGGAATCATCGTCACCAGCATCCCGATCACTGCCGTTTTTTTCGGTCCGATTCTGTCCGTTAAAATACCAAGAATGATACGAAACACTGATCCAGATAAAATCGGCACAGCTACGACAAGCCCTTTCTCAAAAGGAGACAGGCCAAAATCCTGAGAAATATAAACACCTAGCGCCCCAAGCATAACCCATATCATAAAACTGACATCAAAGTATAAAAAGGAACAGAGCAAAGTGAGTGGATGACCGCTAGTTTTCAGTTCCGACAGCTTCATAAGATTCCCCTTTCTAGACCCTCATTATTTTACATTTTCTGAATCAAGGATATAGGACCATTATTTTCTGGAAAAGACATGTGTAAGTTTTTGTGACACGTTTAATGCGTTAACAGTGCATTGTGACATAATTTTTAATAGGAGAAAACTTACGAGCTTCGCCAAAGGAGGTCTGATACATGAAGAAACAAAGATTGGTGTTAGCGGGAAACGGCATGGCCGGAATCCGCTGTATTGAAGAAGTATTAAAGCTGAATCGCCACATGTTTGAGATTGTCATTTTCGGAAGCGAGCCGCATCCCAATTACAATCGCATTCTCTTATCCTCTGTATTGCAGGGTGAAGCGTCACTCGATGATATTACACTGAACAGCAAGGATTGGTACGACAAGCACGGGATCACGCTTTACACAGGCGAAACGGTTATTCAAATTGATACAGATCAGCAGCAGGTCATCACAGATCGGAAACGCACTCTGTCGTATGACAAATTAATAGTGGCAACAGGCTCCTCCCCTCATATTCTCCCTATCCCCGGGGCAGACAAAAAAGGTGTCTATGGATTTCGGACAATAGAAGACTGCCAAGCGCTGATGAGGATGGCCCAGCACTTTCAAAAGGCTGCGGTAATCGGAGCCGGCTTATTAGGACTGGAAGCTGCAGTCGGTTTACAGCATCTCGGTATGGATGTCAGCGTCATTCACCACTCCGCCGGCATTATGCAAAAACAGCTCGATCAAACAGCGGCGCGGCTGCTGCAAACAGAGCTGGAACAAAAAGGCCTAACCTTTCTTTTGGAGAAAGACACCGTCTCCATTTCCGGCACCACGAAAGCAGACCGAATCCATTTTAAAGATGGCTCTTCATTAAAAGCAGACTTGATTGTGATGGCGGCCGGCGTCAAACCGAATATTGAATTGGCTGTATCTGCTGGAATCAAAGTGAACCGCGGGATCATCGTGAATGACTTCATGCAGACAAGCGAACCGAATATCTACGCCGTTGGTGAATGCGCTGAGCATAACGGAACGGTGTACGGATTGGTGGCTCCGCTTTATGAGCAGGGAAAAGTTCTCGCCAGTCATATTTGCGGCGTTCCATGTGAGGAATATCAAGGCTCAGCACCATCTGCGGCGTTAAAAATAGCTGGAATCGATGTGTGGTCAGCAGGAAAGATCCAAGAGGATGAACGCACGACGAGCATCAAAATCTACGACGAACAAGCAGGCGTTTATAAAAAAGCGCTTTTTGTAGATGACAAACTGGCCGGCGTTATTTTATTCGGAGACACCCGTGACAAGCAGCGGCTTCTCGACAGCCTGCTTAAACAACGAGACATCTCCATTGTCAAAAAGCAGATCATCGAACCGGAGACAAGCAGCACTTTATTTGAATCCATGCCTTCCAGTGAAACGATTTGCCAATGCAACACAGTGACGAAAGGCGCGATTGAAGATGCGGTGAACACGAAAAGCTTAACAACTGTTGAGGAAGTCAAGCACTGCACCAAAGCCTCTGGGTCCTGCGGAGGATGCAAACCGCTCGTTGAAGACCTTTTGAGGTACATGACCAACAGCGAATATACGAAGCCCGCCGGCACACTTTCGTTTTGCGGCTGTACTGATTTTACAGAAGACGACATCATCGCTGAGCTTCAGCGCAGGCCATTCACTAATCCGGCAGAAGTGATGAACCAGCTTGACTGGAAAACAAAAAAAGGATGCAGTACTTGTGTTCCTGCGATTCAATACTATCTGGAAATGCTGTACCCCGGGTTTGTACAGCCTGAGCCAGCCACTGAAGAGACATGCATCCTGATTCCGCAAATGTACGGGGGGCGGACAAACGCGGATCAGCTAAGAACCATCGCTAACATCATTGAGGCATACAGCATTTCCGACGTATCCATCACTCACGGCCAAAGGCTGAAGCTTTCCGGGATCAAGCCTGCGGATCTCCCGAACATGAAAAAAGACCTGAAAATGCCCGTTTACACTAATGAACACCGACACACGCTGCAAACCATCAAAGCATGTACATGCGGGCAAAATCGATCGATTCAGCAGCTGGCAGCCCAAATCGAAAGACAACTTGAGACGCTTCCCTTACCCGCTCCCATTTCTATCAGCTTATCATGTGAAACTGACTGCACCGATGCCGCCCTGCAAGATGTCGGCGCAATTCGGACACAAGCTGGCTGGGACATTCACATCGGCGGCGTCCGGGGAACTCATGCCCGTTCAGGAGCTCTGTTTTGCGTGACTGAGAACGAAGACAGCACTGCCGGCATGATCAAAGGACTGATCCAGTATTATCGGGAAACGGCTCATTACTTAGAAGCTGTTCATCAGTGGATAGACCGTCTCGGGATCGTTCATATCAGAGAAGTGCTATTCGAAGAAGACCTAAGGGCACAGCTGCTGGAAAGCCTCCAAACAGATCTGTCACTGATTCAAAACCCGACTGTAGAGACGGGCGCATATAAGAAAGGATGAGGCATTTTGACTGAACGACTGCTTAGATATTTCCGTGATAAACAGCAAGACGTCCAATCAGAAAAAACATATGACACTCAATGCCCGTTTTGCAGCATGCAGTGCAAAATGCAGCTCGTGGAACAAACCATCGTCACGCGCAAAAAGTACACTGCGATCGGGATTGATAATCCTACGACACAGGGTCGGCTATGCATGAAGGGCATGAATGCTCACCAGCATGCCTTGAACTCCTCTCGCATCACCCGCCCTCTGCTGAAGAAAAACGGCGAGTTTATCCCTGTTTCCTGGGAAGAAGCATTGAATTACATTAAAGACCAAGTGACAATGATCCAAGCAGAACACGGCCATGACGCCATGGCGGTATACGGAAGCGCCTCGATTACAAATGAAGAGGCGTATTTGTTAGGGAAATTCGCACGGGTGGGCTTACAGACAAAATACATCGACTATAACGGGAGGCTTTGTATGTCCGCCGCAGCAACCGCAGCCAACCAAACATTCGGAGCCGACAGAGGCTTAACGAATCCCTTATCAGACATTCCCCACACCCGTGTGATCATTCTGGCCGGCACCAATATCGCGGAATGCCAGCCTACGATTATGCCGTATTTTGAAAAAGCGAAAGAAAACGGAGCTTACATCATTGCCATTGATCCGCGTGAAACAGCAACAACAAAAATCGCCGATCTTCATCTGAAAATCAAACCCGGCACAGACGCCGCCCTTTCCAACGGCCTCGTCAAAATCATCATTGACGAACAGCTTATAAACGAGGATTTCATTCAATCACGAACAAATGGATTCGAAGAGCTGAAGCAGCATACTGACTCGTTGGACCTGAATGACATCGCCGAACAGACGAGTGTCCCGCTGGCGGATATAAGAAAAGCGGCTGTAAAGTTTGCCAAGGAAACGTCCGGCATGCTGTTTACAGCCCGCGGGATTGAACAGCAAACCGATGGAACAGCGGCTGTGAAAGGCTTCTTAAACATGGTGCTGATCACAGGAAAAATCGGCAAGCCTTACTCAGGTTACGGGGCGATCACCGGACAAGGCAACGGGCAAGGTGCAAGAGAGCATGGCCAAAAAGCCGATCAGCTTCCGGGCTATCGATCTATTGAAAACGAACAACACCGGGCACATGTTGCGCAAGTGTGGGGAATCCATCAGGATGATCTGCCGCGAAAAGGTGTCTCAGCCTATGAAATGATGGAAAAAATCAATGACGGCGACATCAAAGGATTGTTCCTCATGTGCTCCAATCCTGCTGTCTCCAGTCCAAATGCGAATCTCGTGAAAAAGGCTTTACGTAAACTGACATTCTTTGTTGCAATCGATTTGTTTATTTCTGAGACTGCGAAATACGCAGATGTGATTTTACCCGCCTCCTCTTACTTAGAAGATGAAGGCACCATGACAAATGTAGAAGGACGCGTGACATTAAGAGAAGCAAGCCGGCCATGTCTCGGCGAAGCAAAGCATGATTGGCAGATCATTTGTGATCTCGCATCCGCTCTCGGCAAGGGTCGCTACTTCTCTTATACGTCAGCGGAGGATATTTTTAATGAATTGAGAGAAGCGAGCCGAGGCGGGATTGCCGATTATTCAGGCATCTCATACGGCAGGCTCAGACGTGAAGGCGGCATTCATTGGCCGTGTCCGGAATCTGATCATCCCGGAACTGGGCGCTTGTTTACAGAATCATTTGCTCATCCGGATCAAAAAGCGGCATTAAGTGTGATTCCAAACGAACCATCTGTTCCAAAAGAGAAGCCAACAGCCGATTATCCGCTTTATTTAACGACAGGCAGAGTCATGTCTCACTACTTAACAGGCGTCCAAACAAGAAAAAGCGCCGCCCTTGCCGCGAGACATTTTGAATCGTTTATGGAGATCCATCCGCAAACAGCAGCGACCTACAATATCGAGGACCGTGTACTGGTAAAAATAGAATCGCCGCGGGGAAGCATCACCGTCCGCAGCAAATTATCAGAACAAATCAGAAAAGATACTGTTTTTGTTCCCATTCATTGGGCAGACGCTCAAAATGTGAATGATTTAATCGGAGAAGCCTTAGATCCAGCCTGTAAAATGCCCGGTTTTAAGGTATGCGCCGTCCGAATCAGACCTATTTAAATTTTTCATAAAATTTTTAGAACTTTTCGTATATTTTGTTACATTTTATAACATGTATCTTAAATATTCCTTTTTGCTGTGCTACGCTGGAAAAAACATTGATAAGGAGCGGATCATCTGATGGGAAAAAAACAGCTAGTTCTTGTTGGTAATGGAATGGCCGGGGTAAGGGCCATTGAAGAGATACTGAGTGTTGCTAAAGACGAGTTTCAGATCACAATTTTCGGTGCCGAACCGCATCCCAATTACAACCGAATCCTTTTGTCAAAAGTGCTTCAAGGCGATACAGATATTAAAGATATTACGTTAAACGATTGGGACTGGTACGAAGAAAACAACATTCAATTGTATACAAATGAAACAGTCATCAAAGTGGACACGGAAAACAAAACAGTCATCACAGATGCAGACAGAATCCAGCCTTACGATGAATTGATCCTGGCGACAGGCTCGGTCCCTTTTATCCTTCCGATTCCGGGCGCAGACAAAAAAGGCGTCACAGCTTTCCGGGACATAAAAGATACAGACACAATGCTCGCCGCGTCAAAACAATATAAAAAAGCTGCCGTCATCGGCGGAGGACTTCTTGGTTTGGAAGCAGCTCGCGGACTGCTGAATCTTGGCATGGATGTGTCCGTCATCCACCTTGCCCCATTCCTGATGGAGCGCCAGCTTGATGCAACGGCAGGACGCCTGCTGCAAAACGAGTTAGAAAAACAAGGTATGACCTTTTTACTTGAAAAGCAAACAGAAGAAATTGTCGGTGACGACCGTGTCGAAGGCCTCCGATTCAAGGATGGCACAAGCATTGAAGCTGATTTAGTCGTCATGGCTGTCGGCATCCGCCCAAATACAACGCTCGGGGCCGAGAGCGGCATTCCGGTTAACCGCGGCATCATCGTCAACGATTATATGCAGACTGAAATCCCGCACATTTACGCGGTCGGCGAATGTGCCGAGCACCGAGGAATCGCCTACGGGCTTGTGGCGCCGCTGTATGAACAGGCAAAAGTGCTGGCAAAGCATATTTGCGGCATCGAAACAAAACCGTATGAGGGCTCCGTTCTCTCCACACAGTTAAAGGTATCAGGCGTCGAGGTCTTCTCTGCCGGTGACTTTAACGAATCAGAGGAGAAAAAAGCGATTAAAGTCTTCGATGAGCAGGACGGCATCTATAAAAAAATCGTCCTGAGAGGCAATCAAATTGTCGGTGCTGTTTTATTCGGCGACAGCAGCGAAGGCAATCGCCTGTTTTCTATGATTCAAAAAGAAGCCGATATCTCTGAAACCTCTAAAATATCAATCTTACAGCCTCTCAGCCAAGAAGCAGGCACAAGCATAACCGCAGCGATGAGCGACGATGAAATCATCTGCGGCTGCAACGGCGTGTCAAAAGGTGCGATTATTCAAGCCATACAGGAAAAGGGCTGCTCGTCAACGGACGAAATCAAAGCATGCACCGGTGCATCCCGCTCATGCGGAGGCTGTAAGCCGCTCGTAGAAGAAATCCTCCAGCATACGCTCGGATCAGACTTTGATGCGTCAGCGCAAAAAGAAGCCATTTGCGGCTGCACCACATTGTCGAGAGATGAAGTCGTAGAAGAAATCAAAGCCAAAGGGCTGTCACATACAAGAGAAGTCATGAATGTGCTCGGCTGGAAAACGCCAGAAGGCTGTTCTAAATGCCGGCCCGCTCTGAACTACTACTTAGGCATGATCAATCCAACCAAATACGAGGATGACCGGACATCCCGCTTTGTTAATGAACGAATGCACGCCAATATTCAAAAAGACGGAACATACTCAGTCGTTCCTCGGATGTACGGCGGCGTGACCAACTCCACAGACTTGCGCAAGATCGCCGATGTCGTTGACAAATATGAGATCCCGCTCGTGAAAATGACAGGCGGCCAGCGAATTGATCTTATCGGCGTGAAAAAAGAAGACCTTCCGAAGGTATGGGAAGATCTTGATATGCCGTCGGGCTACGCGTACGGAAAAACGCTCCGCACAGTGAAAACATGTGTAGGCGAGCAATTCTGCCGCTTCGGCACACAAGACTCCATGGCACTGGGCATTGCGCTTGAGAAAAAATTCGAAGGGCTGAACACGCCTCACAAAGTCAAAATGGCCGTGTCTGCCTGCCCGCGAAACTGTGCGGAATCCGGCATTAAGGACCTTGGCGTTGTCGGCATTGACGGAGGCTGGGAGCTTTATGTCGGCGGAAACGGCGGAACCCATTTGCGTGCCGGCGATTTGCTGATGAAGGTGAAAACAAATGAAGAAGTCTTAGAATACGCAGGCGCTTACCTGCAATATTACAGGGAAACCGCAAACTATCTGGAGCGTACGTCCGCATGGCTTGAGCGCGTCGGTTTATCCCATGTCCAATCCGTGTTAAACGATCCGGAAAAGCGGCAGGAGCTGAACGGCCGAATGAATGAAACACTCTCTGTCCACAAGGATCCGTGGAAAGACTTTTTAGAGGATAAACAAACCTCTAAAGAATTATTTGAAAATGTCGTGACCACATCATAATGACAAAAAAATCATTGAGGAGGAATGGACATGGTAAACAAAGACGTAACAAAAGTATGTATCGGAAAAATTGAAGAATTGCCTGAACAATTAGGCAAAACAGTGTATATTGAAGATAAGGAGCTCGCGGTTTTCAAGCTTTCAGACGGAAGCATCCGCGCCATCGAAAACCGCTGTCCGCATAAGGGCGGCGTCCTGGCAGAAGGCATCGTCAGCGGTCAATATGTTTTCTGCCCGATGCATGACTGGAAAATTTCCTTAGAAGACGGAATCGTCCAAGAACCTGACCACGGATGCGTCAAAACATATGAAACGCTGATCGAAGGAGAACATGTTTATCTCGTATATTGATCAAAAGACCGGATCACTTTTCTAGTGGTCCTTCATTTTTTACAGTGACGGAAGGATGACATGATCATGAAGAACGGAATCGTATATTTCGTGGGAGCCGGACCCGGCGACCCAGGCCTGCTCACCATCAAAGGAAAACAGGCGCTCGAGGAAGCAGATGTGATTTTATATGACCGGCTCGCCAACCCGAAGCTGCTCGAATTTGCATCACCGGACTGCCAGTTTATTTATTGCGGAAAACTGCCAAACCGCCATTTTATGAAACAAAAAGAAATTAACGCCCTGCTGGTTGAAAAAGCATTAAATGGATTAACCGTCGTTCGCTTGAAGGGCGGAGATCCGAGCGTATTCGGCAGAGTCGGCGAGGAAGCAGATGCTCTTCATGAGCACGGCATTCGCTATGAAATGGTGCCGGGAATCACCTCTGGAATTGCAGCGCCGCTATATGCGGGCATCCCCGTCACGCATCGGGATTTTGCATCGTCTTTTGCCATGATTACAGCGCATGATAAATCATTAAAAGGCACGCCGAACCTTGACTGGGAAGGGCTAGCCCGAAGCGTACAAACCCTTGTTTTTTACATGGGTGTCAAGAACTTGTCTTATATTTGCCAGCAGCTTATTTCATACGGGAAATCGCCTTCTGTCCCTGTCATTGTCATCCAATGGGGAACGTGGGGCCGCCAGCGGAGTGTGAAAGGAACACTTGAGAACATTCAGCAAAAAGTGCAGGAACACCAGATTACAAACCCTGCGATTATCGTCATCGGAGACATCGTCAACTTTCAAACACACAGCTGGTTTGAAAGCAAACCGCTCATCGGACGGCATTTGATGGTTGTGACTCATGGCGAAGATGAAGACCCGCTTGCAGACAAGCTGCGCGATTCCGGCGCCGATCTCATCGAGTGGCCGAAATGGCGGACCGAAAACATGCCTGTCAATGAAGAAATTCTTCGAAAGATTGGCACCTTTGAAGACGTTTTTTTCACATCGCGCCGGGCGGTTTGTGAATTTTTCAGAGCACTGGCTTCTCAGAAAATCGACATCCGCCAGCTGACAGCCAAACTGAGTGCAGCATCTGAGCAAGCAAAGACGGAGCTTGAAAAACGGGGCTTTCTTGTCACCGCCATTCAGCCTGATTCAGAAAAACGTCTTGTTGTCGGGAGCCGCCATGCAGTGGAATTCATGCAAAAGCAAGAATCCTGTTCGTTTTATATCACTCATGAAAACGTCATAGATGACCGGTTCACCCACATGATTCAGCGTACCATCAGTGAATCCCAGCTGCACATGGTCATTTGCCCGAACAAGCTGTCCGTTCAGCAATTGATCAATGGTGGCGAACAAATTGGCATTTCGCCGGAACCGTCAGCAAGCCGGCCCCCTATCGTCTGTATAGGCGATGACTCAGCTGCCGGGGCTTATGGATTCACAGCCATCCAAGAACAGGATGAATTATTTGCTTTCATCCAAAATCAACAAGCGGAAAGAAAACTCCTTCACAGCTGATGGCAAACAGCCCTTTCCCCCAAGGGCTGTTTTATTTATGTACCAATTTTTTATGATGGGTTGAATACATCGCCATATTCTCAGCCTTAGGATCCAAATAAGCCTTTGCGCTGTTGACTGCTGTCGGGCCTTCGGTAAAGCCGCCGGCAATTAATCTCAGCTTGCTTTCATAAAAAGCCGCATCGCCCGCCACAAACACGCCCGGAAGATTCGTTCGCATATGTCTGTCAGCTTTCACCCTTCCTTCTTCAATCTCCAGCCCCCACTCCATCATCGGCCCTAGATCAATTTTGAAGCCATGATTAATGATCAGCTCATCAACCTCTATATCTTCCCTTTGGCCTGATTCAGCATGACAAATCGTCACGCTTTTGATGCGCTCTTCATCGCCGCTCAGCTGCTCTAGACAATAAGGAGTAAGCACCCGCACCGATGATTGTTTCATTTTCGTCACGCTGCTTTCCATTCCTCCGAATTCCTCGCGGCGATGAACGACAGTCACAGACGCCGCAATCGGTTCAAGCTCATTAGCCCAATCAACCGCAGTATCTCCGCCGCCTGATATCACCACGCGCTTATCTTTAAACGCATCGAGCTTCTCCACTCCATAATGAAGATTTTTGCCCGCATATCGGGCCGCATCCTCGCTGTCAAACTCATTGACCTCAAGTGTACCCATGCCGCAAGCCAAAATCACAGTTCTTGTATAGTGCTTTTCCCCTTCAGAACCCGTCAGAACAATGGTGCCTTCATCTAGGCGTTCAAACCCGGTCACACGCTGATTCAATACGATATCAGGATCAAACGTTGCCGCCTGCTCCTTCAGCTGCTCGATCAGCTGCTTTCCCGCAATCCCCGGTATGCCGCCGATATCGCGAATGATTTTCTCAGGAAAGAATAAAGACACCTTCCCTCCGAGCTTCGGCAAAAATTCGATTACCTTTGTTTTTAGCTCCCGCATCCCGCAGTAAAAAGCAGTAAACAGCCCAATCGGCCCCCCGCCTATAATCGTAACGTCATATACCTCTTGATTCTCAGCCATCCGTCCTGCCTCCCGTTCACATCTATATCAAAGTTTTAATTGAGAATGAATATCAATACAAAGTATATCATATTTCAAGGGCCTTTGTTTATTCATTTCTTCTACCTTGTGGTCAATTGCTGAAAACTCTATAATAGGCAAAAACCAATTGGGTGAAACAGATGAAAAGACGAGTCGAAACGATCACCTTCGATGGCAGTACACTAGAATATTCTGTGACAGGCAAGGGAACTCCGATCCTTGTCATGCATGGCGGGCATTCAAATTGTTACGAGGAATTCGGATACACAGCGTTGATTGAACAAGGGTATTCCATCATTACGCCTTCAAGACCCGGCTATGGACGAACGTCAAAAGAAATTGGAAAAAGTCTTGCCAACGCCTGCCGTTTCTATGTGAAATTATTAGATCATTTACAAATCGACAGTGTCCATGTGATCGCCATCTCAGCAGGAGGGCCGAGCGGCATATGCTTTGCCTCACATTATCCAGAAAGAGTAAATACATTGACCCTGCAATCCGCGGTCACCAAAGAGTGGCTCACCCCAAAAGACACTGAATATAAATTGGGGAGAATTCTCTTCCGCCCGCCGGTGGAAAAGTGGATATGGAAGCTGATTTCTTCTTTGAATAACGCTTTCCCGCGTTTGATGTTTCGAGCTATGAGCCCCCAATTCAGCACGATTCCGTTTCAGCGAATCAAGTCCTTAATGGATGAAAAAGACATAGAAGCATTTCGGAAAATGAACAGCCGGCAGCGCTCGGGTGAAGGATTTCTGATTGACTTGTCACAAACCGCCGCTGTCTCTTTAAAAGACCTGCAAGCCATCATATCTCCCGTGCTGATTATGCAAAGTGTTTATGATGGATTGGTTGACTTGTCACATGCACATCATGCAAAAGAGCACATTCGTGGCGCTGCTCTCTGTTTGCTTCACTCATGGGGACACCTGATTTGGCTCGGAAAAGAAGCTGCAGAAACAGACAGTATCTTACTCGGCTTTTTGGAATCCTAACCAAAGTGAAACGATCCTTTCCCCTCCTCCGTCAAACAAGCAGTGCCTTTTTTTCTGGTATCATAAGAAAGGCAGCTTAACATGAGCGGAGGTTTTATTGTGACAGCACAATCATCTTTTCTTCAGCTGAATTCTATTTTTATCAGCATTTTAATAGAAGCCATTCCGTTTATTCTGATTGGCGTCATACTTTCCGGAATCATTCAAATGTTTGTTTCTGAAGAAATGATTGCAAGAATCATGCCGAAAAACCGTTTTCTCGCCGTTTTATTCGGTGCGCTGGCCGGCGTTTTATTTCCCGCCTGCGAATGCGGCATCATCCCGATTACGAGGCGGCTTCTGTTAAAGGGAGTTCCTCTGCATGCGGGCGTTGCTTTCATGCTGACCGCGCCTATCATTAATCCTATCGTTTTATTTTCTACTTATATTGCGTTCGGGAATAGATGGAGCGTTGTCTTTTACAGAGGCGGACTGGCTCTCGCCGTTTCGCTGATCATCGGGGTCATCTTATCCTATCAATTTAAGGATAACCAGCTTTTAAAGCCTGATGAACCCGGGCACCACCATCATCATCACGGCACCTTGCTCCAAAAACTGGGCGGGACCTTGCGGCATGCCATTGATGAATTTTTCTCCGTGGGAAAATATTTAATCATCGGCGCCTTTATCGCAGCCGCTATGCAGACGTATGTCAAAACATCCACTCTGCTTGCGATCGGGCAGAATGATGTATCCTCTTCCCTCGTGATGATGGGTCTGGCGTTTGTCCTGTCGCTTTGTTCAGAAGTTGATGCGTTCATCGCGTCTTCCTTCAGCAGCACATTTTCATTAGGATCGTTAATCGCCTTTCTCGTCTTTGGCGCAATGGTGGATATTAAGAATCTATTGATGATGCTTGCGGCCTTCAAAAAACGATTTGTTTTCCTGCTGATTACATACATTGTCGTGATTGTTTTAGCGGGATCACTACTGGTAAAGGGGTGATTGGGTGTTTCGTCTATTGGTGCTGATGGGATTTACGTTTTTCTTTTATCATCTGCATGCCTCAGGAAATCTAACAAAATATATCAATATGAAATATTCCTATCTGTCCTTTATTGCGATCTTCCTGCTGGCTATTCTGACCGCCGTCCAAGCGTATCTATTTATCAAGTCGCCTGAAAAAAGCGGGCATCACCATGACCATGATTGCGGGTGCGGCCATGATCACGAGCATGACCATGAACAAAACAAGCCATTTTATCAGCGTTATTTGATTTATGTTGTTTTTCTTTTTCCTTTGGTGTCAGGCATCTTCTTCCCGATTGCAACGCTTGACTCATCCATTGTCAAAACAAAAGGGTTCTCGTTTAAGGCGATGGAGAGCGGAGATCACTACTCCCAAACACAGTATTTGCGGCCTGATGCCAGCTTGTATTACGCGCAAGACAGCTATGACAAACAAATGAAACAGCTGTTTAATAAGTATTCCAGCAAAAAAGAGATTTCTCTGACCGATGACGATTTCCTAAAAGGAATGGAAACCATCTATAACTATCCGGGTGAATTTCTCGGACGGACGATAGAATTCCATGGATTTGCTTACAAAGGAAACGCAATTAACAAAAATCAGCTGTTCGTATTAAGGTTTGGCATCATTCACTGTATCGCTGATTCCGGCGTGTACGGGATGCTTGTGGAATTTCCGAAGGACATGGACATCAAGGATGATGAATGGATTCACATTAAGGGCACTCTGGCCTCAGAATATTACCAGCCATTCAAGTCAACTCTCCCTGTCGTCAAAGTAACTGACTGGAATACCATTAAAAAACCTGATGATCCGTATGTTTACAGAGGATTTTAAGTGAAGACGAAACCAGTACAAGTACTGGTTTCTTTTTTATTTCTTTTTCATCAGCATCAAATCGAGATAGAGCTGGCACCGCGTTCTGAAATCGCTTAAATCGATCGACGTCATCTCAGTAATCTGTTTGATGCGGTAATTCAATGTATTTTGGTGAATAAACAGCTGTTCTGCCGCTGGTTTTGTTTTGCAGTTGTTGAGGAGATAGATTTCCAAGGTTTTGAGCAGCTCAGTGCTGCTTTCTTCGTCTTTCGCTTTTAATAAAGCTAAATCTTTATTCTCGTATTCTAAAAATTCATTTTTCTGTTCGATGCTTTCTAAATAGCGGTAAATGCCGAGTTTGGCATATTCATATGGAATGTTTTCCTGATTGCCGGTGATTTCTGCGGCTTTGATGACTTCAAGTGCTTCTGTGTAGCTCTTGCCAAGTTTTAATAGGTGATTATATTCGTTTCCGATACCGATATAAATAGGGGTAGGTATTTTTTGAAAGTGAAAATGTGTTAACAGCTTGTTAATAAACTCAGAAGCTGCTGAGGAGACGGAGCTTTTTTGGGAAAAACTCGCTACGACGATGACAATATTTGATTCGATCGTTAAGACATGACTGACCTTATCCCGTAAATTCAGGTACGACCTGATATTTTCCTTTAAATCCTCTACCGCTTCCCCATCCCCATTTGCGGCGTGCAGGATAACAACTGAAAACATGGAAGGCAGCACGGTGTTGATCCTTTCAGCTTCCCGTCTGAGTTCCTTCTCAGAGGTAAATTGCTGATAGATCGCCCGTTTGATGAGATCCTCTGCTTTTTCTTCCTTTTCCTGTTTCAATTTATTCGTTTTATAAATGATTTTCCCGACATGGAAGGAGGTCTCGTACAAAAAGTCGAGCTCTTCATCCGTCAGATTTTGGTCCAGCTCCTGAATCCAGATGTAGCCCATGACTTCCCCTTTGTGCTTTGCACTCACGACCACCCTCTGGTTTAACCCAATGCTTTCAATTTTATTGACGCGAAAAGGCTCAGGCTCTGTTTTCAATTTTTCAATAATTCCGTCCTTCAGAAACCTCTCAAAAATCTGGACCGGACACTTTTTCGAAAAAATAGTCTGCTGGTTGGCAGAATCAAAATGGTTAATATAGTAAGAATTATAGGCTAACAAAAAGAAATCCGCGCTTTCCAGTATCACTGGCTTTTGCAGCTCATAGCTAATAAAATCAATCAGTTTATCAACATCTGAAAATGAAAAAACTCTCTCTAAAAGCTCTTCCATACCTTTTTCTCCTATACTTTTTTTACTTTAATCATATCCATACGGGGTCTTTTTGTATAGAAAAAAATACGTTTGTTTCCAAAAGAAAAAAATGGCCGCTTAAAAGGAGAAAAGAGGAAAAAGGGACAGCCCCTTCCTCCTCCTTTCGATCTTTATTGTGACATTGTATCTTGGTAGTCGTTGAACTGGTCTGTGACAGCTTGTGACGGAGCCTGCGTCAATATGCTGACAAAAAACACAGATAATAGACTCGCAGCAAAACCAGGTATCATTTCATACAGAAAGTCCGAAAGACCGGCATTCGCCCAAATGATTACAGTCGCTGCTCCCACAATCATGCCGGCGAGTGCCCCCCATTTGGTCATTCGTTTCCAAAACAGACTGAGCAGTACAACCGGCCCGAATGATGCACCGAAGCCCGCCCACGCGTAGCTGACCAATCCAAGGATGGTGTTATTTTTCTCCCAAGCCAGAACCAACGCGACAATTGAAACAGCCAGAACAGCCAGACGGCCTAAAAACACCAGTTCTTTATCTGAAGCTGAGCGTCTGAACATCGACTTATACAAATCTTCTACCAGAGAGCTTGATGTTACAAGCAGCTGGGAAGAAATTGTACTCATAATCGCGGCCAAAATCGCTGAAATCAGAAAACCCGTGATAATCGGATGGAACAAGATATTCCCTAACTGAATAAAAATCGTCTCAGGGTCCTTCAGTGTCATGCCCCGCTGATGGTAATAAGCGATTCCGCCCAAACCGGTCAGCACTGCGCCTACTGCAGACAAAATCATCCAGCCCATCCCGATTCTGCGCGCTCTTTTGATCTCTTTGACAGACGTGATCGCCATAAAACGCACAATAATATGCGGCTGGCCAAAGTATCCCAGCCCCCAGGCAAACAAAGAAATAATGCCAAGGACGCTCGTTCCTTTGAAAATATTAAACATATCAGGATCTACAGAGCGGATTTCAGCAACTGTATCACCTGCTCCTCCCGTGTGGAAAAACGTAACGATCGGCACAAGAATGAGTGCGGCAAACATAATGATCCCCTGAACAAAATCTGTCCAGCTGACTGCCAAAAAGCCGCCAAACAGGGTATATGCCACAACAACACCTGTCACAATCCACAGGCCGGTGTGATAATCCATCCCCAAGATGCTGTTGAATAAAACGCCGCCGGACACCATGCCGGACGATACATAAAACGTGAAAAAGACTAAAATGACAATTCCCGAAAACAGTCTGAGAAGCTTTGTTTGATCTCCGAAACGATTTTCCAGGAATCCGGGAATTGTAATGGAATTCCCCGCTTTTTCAGTATAGGTTCTCAGCCGCGGTGCGACGTAAAGCCAGTTCGCCCACGCTCCAAGACAAAGTCCGAACACAATCCAAACTCCGCTCAGACCAGTAGAAAACATGGCACCCGGAAGCCCCATCAGCAGCCAGCCGCTCATATCGGCAGCGCCGGCACTGAGAGCGGTTACTGCCGGACCCAAAGAGCGTCCTCCCAGCATGTAATCCGTCAGATTCGACGTACGCTTGTAAGCAAAGTAGCCGATTAGCAGCATTCCCGCCATATAAATACAAATCGAAATAATCAGCTGTGTGTTTTCTATGGCACTTCCTCCTCTTTTTTATAGTATATGGATGAAATGGACACCCCCGCAGGGAGGATGCCCATTTAGTCCCGCTTAGAACATTTCACTGATTGTTTTTGCTTGCATATGCAGAGCCAAGTAATCCGGCCCGCCTGCTTTTGAATCCGTTCCCGACATTTTGAAGCCGCCAAACGGATGGTAGCCGACGATAGCACCTGTACAGTTGCGGTTGAAGTATAGGTTTCCGACATGGAATTCCTGTTTCGCACGCTCGATGTGCTTGCGGTTGTTTGTGATAACCGCGCCTGTCAAACCATATTCAGTATTGTTTGCCACTTCTAAAGCTTCATCAAAGTCTGACACTTTACAAAATGCAACGACAGGTCCGAAAATTTCTTCCTGCATGAGTCTTGCTTTCGGATCAAGGTCAGCGAAGATCGTCGGTTTGATGAAGTATCCTTTCGAATCATCACCAGTACCGCCGCTTACTAAACGCCCTTCCTGTTTTCCAATCTCAATATAGCTCATAATTTTATCATAAGAACCTTGGTCAATGACAGGTCCCATATAAACATCTGCACTGTCAGGTTTAGCTGTTACTTTTGATTCCGTAATTTCAATGACACGCTCTAATACTTGATCATACACTTTTTCATGAACAACTGCACGTGAACCTGCAGAGCATTTTTGTCCCGCAAAGCCGAATGCTGAAGTAAAGATCGATTGAGCCGCTAATTCAATGTCCGCATCCTCATCAACAACAACCGTATCTTTACCGCCCATTTCAGCGATGACACGCTTTAAATGCTGCTGGCCCTGCTGAACCTTCGCCGCGCGTTCGAAAATTCTCGTACCAACTTCTCTTGATCCCGTAAATGTGATAAGGCTTGTTTTCGGATGGTCAACAAGATAGTCGCCTACTTCCGCTCCGCTTCCCGGAACAAAGTTGACTACGCCTTTTGGCAATCCGGACTCTTCAAGCACCTCAACAAATTTTGCTGCAATAACAGGTGTAGCACTCGCAGGTTTCAGAACCACTGTGTTTCCAGTAACGATCGGCGCCACTGTTGTGCCTGCCATGATCGCAAACAAGAAGTTCCAAGGCGGGATAACGACTGTCACTCCAGTCGGCGTGTATACATATTGGTTTTTCTCGCCTTCACGGCTGTTGACCGGTTTGCCTTTTGCCAGTTCGATCATTTGGCGTGCATAATACTCCATGAAGTCAATCGCTTCAGCCGTATCGGCATCCGCCTCGTTCCAAGGCTTTCCTGCTTCTTTCACAAGCAAAGCTGAGAATTCATGTTTTCTTCTGCGGACTTTGGCAGCAGCGCGGAACAGGACAGCCGCTCTCTCTTCAGGAGACGTATATCTCCACTCTTCAAATGCTTTTGCAGCCGCTTGAATCGCTTGCTCAGCGTGCTCTTGAGACGCTTTTGACACTCGGCCGACGACTTCTTCTTTATCAGCCGGGTTGATTGAAACGATTTTCGCTTCCGTTTCCACTCTCTCGCCGTTAATGACAAGCGGATAGTCTTTTCCTAAATATTCGCTTACTGTCGCAAGCGCTTTTTTAAACGCTTCCACGTTGTTTTGATCTTGGAAATTTGTGAATGGCTCGTGCTTGTAAGGTGTTGTCATGATAATCTCTCCTTTTTTACTTCTTTGTCATTCCTTTGAAAGCAAATGCAATGTTTGACGGACGTTCTGCAAGGCGTCTCATAAAATAGCCGTACCAATCCTCGCCGTATGGCAGGTAGACTCTCATGTTATAACCTTCTTTTACGAGGCTGAGCTGGGTTTGCGACCGCATGCCGTACAGCATCTGAAATTCAAACTTGTCATTGGCAATGCCATGTTCCTTGGCAAGCTGCTTTGTAAAGTCGATCATTTTGTCGTCATGTGTGGCAATCGCTGTATAGTGACCGTTTAAGAGCTGCTTTCGGATGATTTTTTTGTAATTTTCATCGACATCGCTTTTCTCCGGGAAAGCTACTTTTTCTGATTCTTTATAAGCTCCTTTTACAAGGCGAAGGAACGGGTTTAAAGAATCCAAATCGTCAATGTCTTTTTCCGTCCGGTACAGATAGGCTTGCAGCACTGTGCTCACATGCTCGTATTTCTTTCTGAAATCTTTGAAAATATCAAGCGTTTTCTGGCATCTGACTTCGTCCTCCATGTCAATGGTGACCATGATTTTATGTTTCTCGGCCGTCTGAAGGATTTTTGTCATATTTTCATACACCAAATCCATATCTATATCCAAACCTAAAGACGTCATTTTTAAAGAAACGTGTGAGTTCAGCTCCTGATCCGCGATGGTCGCAATGGTTTGAATGCACTCTTCCGTACGCTCCCGTGCGACCTCGGCGCTGTTCACAAACTCGCCTAAATGATCGACAGTAACTGACAAACCTTGGCTGTTAAGCTGTCGAATGGTCGGGATTGAACTGTTAAAGTCATTCCCGCCGATAATTTTACCCGCTGCTACCCGGCTTCCCCAGTTCCTCGCCATTTTATTGAGAAAGCCGCTTTTGGATAAAAATAAGAAAAAATCTCTTGTGATCACTTCCAACCTCAACACCCCGCAATCTAAGAAGTATTTGTATGAGTTTATTGTAAATGGACAAAACCGACGTTCACAATATTCTCAAAATACAAAGATTCTGATTATTTTTGTGGGTTTGCCACA
The DNA here is from genome assembly GCF_038004765.1 of Bacillus sp. FSL R5-0576. Classification (NCBI taxonomy): domain Bacteria; kingdom Bacillati; phylum Bacillota; class Bacilli; order Caryophanales; family Bacillaceae; genus Bacillus; species Bacillus sp. FSL R5-0576. The sequence continues at coordinate 235,030 of NZ_JBBORU010000001.1, read as the reverse complement.
ATCAGATAGTTAGAAAGTCGGGGGGGATTCTGTCGAATAAAGGAGAAAAGGAAGCGACAAAAAACATCAGCTTCCTCCATCCTTCCACACTTCTTCAACCGTATTCAAAAGCAAACGGTTCAATTCAGGTGTCATATCTTTTTTCTCTGCCTTCAGTTCTTTTGCCGCTTCCATGATTCTTTCGATTTCCGTTTCAATGAATTGGTGAATAACATTGATTCTTGCTTCGAGGTCAAGCTCTTCTCCTCTTCTTTTCCGTTCAAGCAAGGTTTCCATTTCAGCCTTCAGCTCGGGTTCAGCAACAAGTTCATTCATCAAAACAGTAAAGTCCATTGGCGGTATGGTTCCGTGCTTTTCAATCCATTGGCAGGCCAAAATAGGCCGAAGAACGTAGAAGTACTTTTTAATTTTGACCTCTTGTCCTTGTAGATAATCCTTGACGTTCCTTCTCGCCATATTGATATAGTGATACACGCTTGCTTCAGGCTTAAATGCCTCCGTGCGCAGTTTTCTTAACTGCTCTGCGGTCGTAAATGCTTCGTAATACACAATGTCTGAGGACAGCCATTCGAGGAGCGGAGGGTTTGACTTTTTGAAAAGCCGAAGCGTTTTTCTCAGCTCCCAGCCGCTGATATCCAGCAAATCGTGAATCGGTTCCTCAATGACATCACGCTCCTGCTCAATTGAAAAATACCACTCCTTTTTCGGCACATAAATAAAGCGGACGTCGTAATCACTATCCTGCGAGGGAAATCCCCATGCGCGGCTTCCTGACTCGACGGCATACACGATTTTGACTCCGTATGACTGCTCGATCCGTTTTAATTCATCAATGATTCTTTGCTTCATATCTATTCGTCTCCAGTCTGTTCTCATTCCGGCAGTTTGCAGAAAAAAACCGCCTGATGATATGCGGCGGCTTTTCACATTTATCAGCCTTTAAGATGCTGCTTAAAGAAAGCAAGTTTTTCCGTTTGAAAAGCAGGGATATACTCATGTCCGAAGTAGCGGTACACCTTCAGCTCTTTCTCTGTTTCCAAATGATTGTAGGCGGCAAACACGGTGGACGGCGGCGTGACCTTGTCAATCAGGCCGATTGACATCAGGACAGGCACCTTCACTCGGTCAGCGAGATTCATAATATCGAAATATGAAAGTGTCTTCATCGCCTGCACTTCTGTTTCCGGGCTGCCATTTCTTCTGAAGAAGGAATTGATTTCAAGGTACGGCTGTTCAAGCGCCACATCAATGGCCCGTTCGAAGTTGCTTAAATAAGGATAATCGGCAACCGCGGCTTTTGGAATGTCTGACAGCGCCGCTGCGGCAATGGTTAAACCTCCGCCTTGGCTTCCTCCTGTCACACCGATCCTTGTTTCGTCAACCTCGTCGAAGCTGCTGATGACCTCAAGCGCGCGGACGGCGTCCAAATAAACACCGCGGTAATAGTATGTATCTTTATCAAGAATTCCTTTCGTCATCCAGCCCAAAGCGTGACCGTGCGGTGAAATACTCGTATCCTCGCTGCTCTGCTGGCCGCGGACAAGCATGCCGAATGTGGCGTAGCCATGGAGTGCCCAGTTTACCATTTCATGAATCTCACCATCATAGCTTGCATTGTAGCCATGATATTTCACGATCGCCGGATGCGGGCCTTGCTTGTCAGGCACCGCGTACCATCCGGTAATCCGGGCGTTTTCGAAGCTTTTATATGTGAGACGGTACACTTTTACTCCGTCAGCAGGATAGTCAACCGGCTGTAAATCAGGTTCTGCTTGGACTTTTGCAAGTTCCTCCAAAGACAATTTCCAAAACTCAGAAAAATCTTTCGGTGCTGTTTTTTCAGGCTTATATGTTTGCAATTGGTCGAGCGGCAGATCGAATAGTTGCATTTCCGATTATTCCCCTTTGTTTTATAAGATTTAGTTTGTATTCCTATACTACCACGTTTCGGCTTTGTTTTCTAAATATTTTCATCTTTGTTTCCCAGACAGCATTCATCAAACGTTTGTTTAAGACTTTCCCGGCTTAGTTCCATAAAGGCCTGGGCGGTCAGACTGACATAGCGGTTCTTTAAAAAGACAAAGACGAGGGTTCGTGATGGCGCGGATTGAATCGATAAATAGATCACACCCGGATCTTTATCCCTTCTGACCATATTCGGTGCCATTGTCACACCTAATCCGTTAGCCACAAGAGATTGGGCGGTTTCAATATGGCTCGTCTTAAAGGCAGCATTCGGCTTAAAGCCGCTTTCCGCACAGAGATCGAGAACTGTCCTGCGAAAGCCGAAGCCTTCTTTTAACAGAATAAAGGGCACGTTCCTTACCATGTCTATCGGCACACACGGCTGGCGTCCCTCATCTTCTTCCAGCGCTTTCTCAATCAGCGCGACCAATTCCGGCGGCATCCACCTTTGTTTTTCCTTCGGCACCGCGAGAACAACCGGTTCCGTGAGCAAGGGTGTAATGGAGAGCCGTTCATCCTCGATGGGCAAGGATAAAACAGAAAGGTCAACTTCTCCCTTTGCCGTCATCTCCTCTAATGAAACCGGATCTTTTTCAACAAGCTGAACCTCCACATGAGGATAGCGCGCCAAAAACTGCTTCAGCAGCGGGGGAAAGAGATATCTCCCTGTTACAGCAGGAATCCCGATGGATAATTTATGACCGATTCCCTGTGATCGCTCCTGCATTTCCCGAAGCAAATCATCTCTGGAACGAATGATGTCCTCGGCTTTTTCAATGAAACGCCTGCCGTGAGGTGTCAGTGTAACAGAGCTATGGGATCTGTGAAAAAGGGTAAGCCCCAGCTCAGCCTCAAGCTTTTTGATTTGCTGGCTGAGAGACGGCTGTGCGATATGAAGATGTTCCGCCGCCTTTGTAAAGCTTTGGCGCCGGGCAATTTCCGCTGCATATTCCATCACTTTAATATCCATTTCAGCCTCCATAGGTTGAACCTATCATTTTCATCATTTTTATATCTTGGACGAATCATAACAGAAATTGCTAACATAATCCATATCATCATTTACGAAAAGAAGGAGCTGGTTCAAATGACTAATGAAACACCGTTTTCTAAAAACGCCGAGATGTATCGGGATGAAAAGGTATTTGCCGAGGGGGAAGATTTGGGGTTGATGATCAAAACAGCGGAATGCCGGGCAGAGCATCGAGTGCTGGATATAGGAGCGGGCGCCGGCCATACGGCCCTGGCATTTTCTCCTTATGTACAGGAGTGCATCGGTGTTGATGCGACGAAAGAGATGGTTGAGGTTGCGTCCTCCTTCGCGCAAGAAAAAGGAGCTGAAAACGTACGCTTTCAGCAAGGAACGGCAGAGTCACTCCCCTTCCCCGACGATTCATTTGACATCATCACCTGCCGATACGCAGCCCACCATTTTTCAGATGTCCGCAAAGCTGTCAGCGAGATTGCACGCGTACTGAAACAGGACGGACGTTTTCTCTTAGTTGATCATTACGCGCCTGAAGATCCCATTCTTGATGAGTTTGTCAATCATTTGAACCGGCTTCGAGACCCTTCCCATGTTCGAGAAAGCTCATTATCAGAATGGCAGGCGATGTTCAGCGCCAATCAACTGGCCTATCAAGACATCCAAAAGTGGAATTTGCCGATTCAATACGATAGCTGGATCAAACGAGGCGGAACCCCCGCTGACCGAGAAAAACAAATCATTGCCCACTTGAACCACGCATCAGACGAAGCACGCGACACGTTCTGTATTACATTGAACCAAAACGGACAGCCCATCTCCTTTTGTTTAAAAGCGATTTTGATACAAGGGATAAAACGATAAAAAAAGCCGTGCGCTGCGCACGGCTTTTTACATCGGCTGATAAAGATCCCAGCCAATTTTTAATGTCTCAACAATGTAATCGGCAACCTCTTCCGGGGAAAGGTTGTCTGTTGCCACTTTTGAATTGTGCTTGTCATAAATGACTTTTCTTTCGTTAAACAGCTGTTCCATTTCATCCATTGAACGGTTATGCAGTACAGGGCGGCTTTCGATCAATAAATCCGCGCGCTGCTTCCAGTTCTCCCATGACAGGTCCAGATGAAGCACGAGACAGTTTTCCAGACAGCAATTTCTGATTTCTTCTTGTTTAAAAGAGCCCCCGCCCAGAGATACGATTTTGAATCGTTTATGATGGCAGATGTCTAAAATATATTCCTTCTCCGTTTTCCGGAAAAAGTCTTCTCCCTTTTTCTCAAATATCTCAGGAATTGTCATATTGAAATCCTTTTCGATCTCTTGGTCAATATCAATAAAATCTCTATATAATTTTTTAGCGACCAATTGGCCGATTGTTGTTTTTCCTACACCCATGAATCCGATCAGGACGATATTTCTTTCTCTTACTGGGATGGCTCGTTTAGCGTTCATCTTCGGCGAAATCCTCCTAAGGAATGAAATTATATATTCATTATATGCTTATTTAGCGAATATTTATATAGATACCGGCTTTACCGGTCAAGCTTATAGTGCGCTTTGTTGTTTAGCCATTTTTGCCTGAATGACATTCATTGTACAACATTTCTGCAGGTATTTTAATACTTCGACGCAAAAAAGCATTAAAACCTTCTGCCTTTATTGTTTTTCCAGCTGACTCTTCGATGGAAGGGTCTTTTTCTGTATGATAAATAGGAAGGGAGAAATGGCGATGATCATTTGGATAAACGGGGCATTCGGTTCCGGAAAAACACAAACAGCTTTCGAACTGCACAGAAGGCTGAAACCATCTTACGTGTATGATCCCGAGAAAATGGGTTTTGCGCTGCGCTCCATGGTGCCGCAGGAGATCGCAAAGGACGATTTTCAAAGCTATCCTTTATGGCGGGCGTTCAATTACAGTTTGCTAGCTTCTCTGACAGATACATACCGCGGCATCATTATTGTGCCCATGACGATTGTACATCCTGAATACTTCAATGAGATCATCGGCAGGCTCAGACATGAAGGGAGGATCGTTCACCACTTTACATTAATGGCTTCAAAGGAAACCTTGTTAAAAAGACTGCGCACCAGAGCAGAAGGAAAAAACTCCTGGGCCGCCAAACAAATTGACCGCTGCGTTGAAGGCTTATCATCACCTATTTTTGAGGACCACATTCAAACAGACAACCTGTCGATTCAGGATGTGGCAGAGAACATTGCCGCGAGAGCCGAACTTCCATTAGATCCTGATACGAGAGGCAGCCTCCGAAGGTTCACCGACAGATTAATGGTAAAGCTGAATCATATCCGCATCAAATAAAGCTTCTGTACACGACAAAAGCCCGCTCCGAGAGCGGGCTTTCTTCAACTTATTTCCACCAGTCATCAAACATAGACGCCGGAACCTGGCGTTTATGTTCAGTCATGCTGTAGCGTTTTTCCAGCGCTTCTGATACTTTCGCTGATACTTCTTTTCCTTCGAGGTAATCGTCAATCTCGTCGTAGGAAATGCCAAGCTCTGTTTCATCCGACTGCTGCGGTTTTTCGTCGAGCAAATCGGCAGTCGGTTCTTTTAAGTATAAGCGTTCCGGTGCACCCAGCTCTTTCAGCAGGGTTCTTCCCTGGCGCTTCGTCAATCCTGTCAGCGGCAGGAGGTCTGCTCCGCCGTCACCGTACTTCGTAAAGAAACCAGTCACTGCTTCAGCAGCATGGTCTGTTCCTAACACAAGCAGGCCTTCCTGGCCGCCGATCGCGTATTGCGCGATCATTCTTGTTCTTGCTTTTACGTTTCCTTTATTAAAGTCAGTCAGCTGATCGCCTGTTTCCTGCTGATACTGATCAGAAAAAGCGCTGACTGTCGATTTAATATCAAACTTCCATGATTTATCCGGCTTAATAAACTTCAAAGCAAGCTGGGCATCGTCTTCATCCTGCTGTGTGCCATGCGGAAGACGGACCGCGATAAATTGAGCGTCTCCGCCCTCTTCGCGAATGCTCTCCACCGCAAGCTGAGCGAGTCTTCCCGCAAGTGTTGAATCCTGGCCCCCGCTGATTCCCAATACAAAGCCTTTAGCACCGGTTTTCTTTACATATTGTTTTAAAAAATTGACTCGGTCCTCAATTTCTTGCTTTGGATCAATTGAGGGCTTCACATGTAACTCACGCATAATCTTTTCCTGCATGCTCATCCCAATCATTCCTCCTGTACATTTTCCCTTGTTACTGATCATTTCCCCAAATCAATGAAAATGAATCATGACTGTTATGTATCCCTATTAAATATAGCACAGGTCTTCATTCACAGTGAACAAGAGAGATCAGCTGACTTCAACCCGTATGGATGTCACACTGTCGCCATTGCATTTCCCTTTTTCAATCGGGCAGGAAGAAAACGCGACAATTAAATCCATCTCCGCCCTGAGCCTTACATAATCTCCGGCATTCGAAAGCGGCGTTTCCACAGACAGATTCCCTTTCTCATCAAGGACAGTATTCATAAAAATCGCAAATGGATAATGCATGTGAGGCTTCGGTACGCCAAACTGCTCAAGCGCACGGTTCATATTGTCATAGCACGTATCCTGAAACTCATCCTTTTGCTTCCCATATAAGAGCCTGTTCATATCAGGACGGCAGGCGGGCAGCAGCAGATCATGCTTGCCGACCGTATCTTCAATCAGGGTTAGCATCGGCTTATACAGGTTGGAGTAGAGATGGTCGTTGACCTTCACATGAATGGAGTGATTGGCGTCTATCGTCGCTCCCTGATCAAGGTGTTCATAAAAATCCTTGGCATGGTATGCGACAAAATCAGCCACCTGCTGCCCTTCTACATCAACCACCTTTAAAATCTGCCCCTTTTTCAGCTTCAGCCCAAGCCCTTTTTTCGGCTCCACAATATATTGCTGTGTCATTGGTTTGCTCCTTTTTTCATTAGTATGAGCGTCCGCTTCCTTCTCCATGTAAAAAGAGGCAAAAATCCGATGTATATAAGCTTCGGACAGATCACAATCTAACCTTAGATAAAAGGGGTTGAATAAATAATGAGCCAAACAAAAAAAGACCAGCCAAAAGGGAATCTGGCTTGGTGGCAGCTGTCACTGATCGGAGTCGGCTGCACGATTGGAACAGGCTTCTTTCTCGGTTCCAGCATCGCAATTGTAAAAAGCGGTTTTTCCGTTCTCCTTTCATTTCTGATCGCAGGGATCGGTACGTATTTTGTCTTTGAACAGCTCGCCAAGCTTTCGGCGAAGCAACCGGAAAAAGGATCGTTTTGTGCGTATGCCCGAAAAGCATTCGGCAAATGGGCAGGCTTCAGCAACGGCTGGGTGTACTGGTCATCAGAAATGCTGATTACCGGAAGCCAGCTGACAGCCATTTCGCTATTTACGAAGCATTGGTTTCCTCAAGTGCCGCTATGGGTGTTTGCCTCAATCTACGCAGTACTGGGGCTCCTTATTATTTTCACCGGCCTGTCCGTCTTTGAAAAAACAGAAAACGTGCTGGCAGTCATTAAAACAGCTGCTATTTTTATGTTTATTGTCATTGCCATCCTGGCTTTATGCGGTATCCTGTCCGGCGGAAACCATGGCATACATGTTCCAAATAAGACGAGTGAGTTTTTCCCATACGGCGCCATGGGGCTATGGACAGGTTTAATCTACGCGTTTTACGCTTTTGGCGGAATTGAGGTCATGGGGCTGATGGCGGTTCACTTAAAAAAACCTGAGGAAGCGTCTAAATCAGGGAAACTGATGCTGGCGACGCTGGCGATTATTTATATCATTTCAATCGGGCTTGCTCTGCTTTTGGTTCCGTTACACGCGTTTACTGAACAGGACAGTCCGTTCATTACATCATTAAAAGGATATAACCTTGAGATCATCCTTGATATATTTAACGGGATTTTCATCATCGCCGGGTTCTCGACCCTTGTCGCTTCGCTTTTTGCCGTTACGACATTGCTTTGTACAATGGCTGATGACGGCGACGCGCCGAAATGCTTTACTCTAAAGGAAGGCAAAAAAATATGCTGGCCGGCACTTGGGCTGACGTTTGCGGGGCTTGTCCTCTCCATTATTCTGTCGTTAGTGCTGCCTAAAAACATTTATGAGCATATGACAACAGCTGCGGGGCTTATGCTTTTATACACTTGGCTGTTTATCCTGTTCTCCAGCAAAAAGCTGACTGATCCCGAGGGCATGGGAAAAACGCAAATTTATTTAGCGATGGTTCTGATTGCTGTAGCTGTGTCCGGTACATTATTTGAAAAATCAAGCCGGCCCGGTTTTTTCGTCAGCATAGGTTTTCTCGTGATCATCGCCATCGTTACCATGATCTATCAAAAAAAGCAGGGTCATAAAGATCGCCCTGCCAGTCCTTGATTTATTTCATTTTGTTGAACATGTTCTTTAAATAAGAAAACGGGCACTTCGATACCTGTTTTTCGTCATCACGGAGGAAATACTGCTTCCATTCACGATTATCCTTTCCTCCGTACCAGCCTAATTGCGGGTGAATCGGAGCCTGATCATAGGCCTCTAAACGAGATCGGATCAGCCTGCTCATGTTACGGCCAAATGCAGTAGATCCATTTAGGTCATCAAACACCCACCTTGGCTGAAACGTGATCATAAAAAAAGGAAAGCTCCGGCTTCTTCTTGCCTCGTGCCCCGGTGTAGCGCACAGAATGAAATACGGCTCGCCGTCAAAACAAAACTCCCATTTATAATGCTCGGGATCGGCCGGAATATCTTCCGGCCATTCTTTTTCGTCTTGATGACTCAGTCTATTTAAAAAGCGCCAAAACAGCTCTTCATACGCTTCAATCGAATAATGCTCCGCCAAATCTTCCGGTGTATCAAACAACACAACGAGGGATGCGTATTTTCCCGTGTCCCGCGATATCTTGCCGTACTCCGCAAGCAACGGAGCCAGTTCCTCCGCTGTACGGTTTTCCCGCGGATCTCCGGCAAAAGCAATCCGAAGCTGATCAGTCAGAAACGCCTGGCGTCCGGGAATGCACGGAAACGTATCCGCATCGTCCGCCAGAGTTTCTGCCAGCAGCTCAAAAGCGATTCTTTGCCATTCAGGAAGCTCTTCCTGAATACGTTCCAGAAAACTTTTGGTGTAAATCCCATTCACCATTGATCCACCTCCAGTATCATCTGGATACTATATTAAAACTGGAAGCGGCAGGTGACTGTCCTTCAAGAATCAGCCCAATAACTGTTTGATGCCCTGATAACCAAAGTAAAAGCCAAACACGAGGAGGGATACACCGGCGATTCCGGTCAATCCTCTCAATAGCTTTTCATGAAGCAGGTTTCTGAACGTACTGGCTGTGATAGCCATGCAGAAATCCCAGATTAAAATGCCGATCATGATGCCGGAGCTATAGATTAGAAGCTGATTCATATTGTAGGCCTCTGCTGTTTTCGCAAGAATGCTTCCGTAAATTCCAAGCCAAAAAAGGATGCTCAATGGGTTTGACAATGAAATGAGAAAACCCGATGCGAATGTTTTCCTGTATGACGGTTTCCCCCGCGAGCTTCGCACATCCATCGGTTCTCTGACGTTTTTCAGCGTTTCAATTCCGGTATAGGTCAGGACAAAAAAGCCGAACAGCCACAAAAACGTTTTCACAAATGGAGCGGTCAAGAACTGCGACAGCCCGAAATAGATAAAAAGCATGTACAGCCCATCCGCTGTCATGGCGCCTAAACCGAAAATCCATGCATGCCAAAAACCGTTTTTAATTCCTTTGTCTATTTGCGCCGCATTCACTGGCCCCACAGGCGCAGACAAGGACAGTCCCAGCACAATATAGCTCAAAAAAATGTTCACCGGCCCGTACTCCCTTCTCTTATGTAACTTGTACAATTTATTCGGGAACGGGCCAAGCTATGCACAAATTCACTTACTGTTTCAGACGTTCAAGCTCTTCCTCCATAATATCGGCGGCTTTGCCTACAAAACTGAAAATGAGTTCCAGCTCCTCCTCCGTATATTCGCGGCACAAATCCATCGTTGACTCAGACAGAGGACGGAACAAATCCTTTATATGTTTTTTCGAAGCAGTCAAAGGGACGATTACGACTCTCCTGCGATCGTTCGGGTCCTTTTCACGAGCCACATACCCCGCTTTTTCCAGCCGGTCAACAAGCGCCGTGACGGAACCCGTGCTGAGGCCGGTTTTTTTCCCCAGCTCTCCGGCCGTCATCGGACCTGCTTCATTTAAGATGTCAGCTGATTTCAAATCGGTGGGAAACAGACCGAGAGCTTGAGCGGCTGCCTGATGAAACAGAACCGTTCTTGTGCCCAGTTTTCGAAAAAGCTGAACAGCAGTCTTTTCCAACTCACTTCTGGAATTTCTTGTTGACAACTGACAGTCCTCCCTATAAAATCGAGTTTATCTTGATAATCGAGATATTCAACAATCAAACTATTATCATGATATCAGAACTTACATAGAAAAGTAAGAGGAGGTAGAACAAATGGACACAACAACAGCAAAACAGGCTTCCACCAAATTTGTGGTCCTCGGTCTCCTGCTGGGCATCTTGATGTCTGCAATGGACAATACGATTGTTGCCACCGCGATGGGCAATATCGTAGCCGATCTTGGAAGCTTCGATAAATTTGCCTGGGTGACGGCATCCTATATGGTGGCGGTCATGGCTGGCATGCCGATTTACGGCAAGCTTTCCGATATGTACGGCCGAAAACGTTTTTTCCTGTTTGGACTTATTTTTTTCTTAATCGGTTCTGCTTTATGCGGGATTGCCCAGACGATGAATCAGCTGATCATCTTCCGGGCCATTCAAGGGATCGGAGGCGGCGCGCTCCTGCCGATTGCCTTTACCATTATCTTTGATTTGTTTCCGCCGGAAAAACGCGGAAAAATGTCCGGCATGTTCGGTGCTGTATTTGGATTATCCAGTGTTCTTGGTCCGCTCTTAGGCGCGATCATTACAGATTCGATCAGCTGGCACTGGGTGTTTTACATCAATGTGCCGATCGGCGCATTGTCATTGTTTTTCATTATTCGCTACTACAAAGAATCTCTGGAGCACAGAAAGCAGAAAATAGACTGGGGCGGCGCGATTACCTTAGTCGTATCCATTGTATGCCTGATGTTCGCCCTTGAGCTTGGCGGCAAAACATACGATTGGAATTCCATTCAGATCATCGGGCTGTTTATTGTATTCGCCGTTTTCTTCATTGCCTTTTTTATTGTGGAGAGAAAAGCAGAAGAACCGATTATTTCTTTCTGGATGTTTAAGAACCGCTTGTTTGCCACAGCACAGATTCTCGCTTTCCTGTATGGCGGAACATTTATTATTTTAGCGGTATTTATTCCGATTTTCGTTCAGGCGGTCTACGGCAGCTCGGCGACAAGCGCGGGCTTCATTCTGACGCCGATGATGATTGGATCAGTCATCGGAAGCATGATCGGCGGAATCTTCCAAACGAAGGCAAGCTTCCGCAATTTGATGCTGATATCTGTTATAGCTTTCTTTATCGGCATGCTGCTTCTTTCCAATATGACGCCTGACACAGCACGGGTATGGCTGACAGTCTTTATGATGATTTCAGGCTTTGGTGTAGGCTTTAACTTCTCCCTGCTGCCGGCGGCATCGATGAATGATCTTGAACCTCGCTTTCGGGGAACGGCAAACTCTACAAATTCATTTTTGCGATCATTTGGCATGACCTTAGGCGTCACCATTTTCGGAACGGTGCAAACAAACGTATTCACGAACAAGCTGAGCGACGCCTTCAGCGGTATGAAAGGCTCAGCGGGATCAGGTGCTACGCAAAATATTGGCGACCCGCAGGAGATATTCCAAGCGGGAACACGTTCCCAGATTCCTGATGCGATCCTGAATCGCATTATTGACGCGATGTCATCAAGTATTACGTATGTCTTTTTGCTCGCTTTGATTCCAATTGTCCTCGCGGCGGTTACCATTTTATTTATGGGAAAAGCCAGAGTGAAAACAACAGCCGAAATGACAAAGAAAGCAAATTAACATAAAAAAGCAGTACATGCTGGGCATGTACTGCTTTTTTCTATTACACTCCTAACCTTGCAAGAATAAACGTCCATATACAAATGATCAATAACAGAATCAGGCTGTACGCCACTGTCCTTTTAAACAGTTTAGATTCCTTGCCTGTTTGGCCTACCGCTGCTGCAGCGATGGCGATAGATTGAGGAGAAACAAGTTTCGCCATGACACCGCCCGCCGTATTTGCGGCTAACAGCAAGTCTGAACCCGCACCGATTTGCGCTCCGGTGACAACCTGCAAATGGCCGAACAAAGCGTTATTGCTGACAACAGAACCGGTGATGAACACGCCAATCCAGCCAAGAACAGGACTGACAAACGGGAACAGGTCTCCTGTTTTCGCCAATGCTAACCCAATTGAAGAGCTGAGCCCTGCGAAGTTGGCCAGATTGGCAAACCCCATCACGAAGCAGATCGTCATAATCGGCACCCACAGCTCTTTTCCTGTCTCCTTCAGGGAAGCAAAGGCATCCCGGGAGGAGAACTTTTTGCTGAACAGCCCTGTCACGATGACCGCCGCTAAAATCGCTGTACCAGTCGCTGACAGCAGATCAACTTTAAAGACTGCATCTAACGGCATGGCAGATGGCGCAATCGGCGGCATTTTCATAATTTGCTGATGCAGAAAAGGCATTTTGAACAGGAGCGTTGATTGATATAACAGCCCGCCTTCTTGGAAAAGCGCTTTGAAGGCAGGAAGGCTCCAGATGGTGATCGCCGCAGTTAAAATGTAGAAAGGAGACCACGCTTTCGCAATGTCAGCGGCACGGTATGCCTTTTTCTCACCAGCATCGCCGGCCCCTTCCTCGCGGTAAATCTCTTTCGGCTGCCATTTGCGGAGGAAGAGGGCAAGCCCGCCCATGCTGAATAAGGCCGCCAAAATGTTTGCTAATTCCGGCCCGAGCACCGCCATTGTCAGTGTCTGAACCGCTGTATACCCACCGCTCACAACCAGAAGAGCGGGCCATGTCTGTTTGATTCCTTTCATTCGGTCTAATAAGAATACAAGCAGGAATGGTATTAAAAATGAGATCATCGGCAGTGTCCACATTAATGTCCGTGACAGCTCAAGAGCAGACAAATCACCAATCTGCGCCCCTGTGATGACAGGAATCCCGATCGCCCCAAAGGCTCCGGAGGCGGCGTTTGCAATCAAGCAGAGCGCCGCCGCTTTCAACGGTTTAAAACCAAGTTCGACGAGCAGCGCCGCACTAATCGCAATCGGAACACCAAAACCGGCCGCGCCTTCTAAAAACGCGTTAAAACAAAAACCAATTAATAATAGCTGTAATCGTTGGTCAGGCGAAATGCCGGCAATGCTGGACCGAATAATGGTAAATTTCCCGGTTTTCACTGCGATTTTATACAGCCACACCGCCATCAGGACGATGTAGCCAATGGGCCACAGCCCGCTCCCGATTCCTAACAAAACAGAAGAAATCGCTTTTTCAACCGGCATATGAAATGCCAAAACGGAGACGAAGAAACTGACGGCTAGGGTAAGAAATGCCGCAAGAATGCCTTTCATTTTCAAAACAGTTAAAGCCAAAAGAAAAAAGAGAATCGGAGTGAGCGCCACAAGTGCGCTCACATACTCGTTTCCAAACGGATCATACAACTGCTCCCACATTGACAATCAGCCCTTTACTCTAAAGTTGCGGTTAGTTGACTTTTTGTTCTGCAAAATGAGGTTTTAAAATGTTTTTAAGGACGCCGGCGCTGTGAAGGAACTGTTCTTTTTCTTTCTCATTTAAGTTCAGCTCAGTGATACCTGCGATCCCTCCGCGGTTCACGACAGCCGGCACACCGATGTACACGTCATCTGCACCGTATTGCCCGTCCAAATATGTGCTGACAGTTAATATGCTGTTTTCATTATGAAGAATGGCTTTTGTAATGCGAGCAAGACTCATCGCAACCCCATAATAAGTCGCGCCTTTTTTCTCAATGATATGGTAAGCTGCGTTTTTCACATCATCTACAATTTGGTCCAGCTCCTCTTGTTTGTACGCATCGTTTTTCTCAACGAGTTCACTGACCGGCACACCGCCGACATTCGCGTGACTCCAAACAGGAAGCTCTGTGTCGCCGTGCTCTCCGATAATATGCGCGTGCACGTTTTGAGGCGCTGCGCCAAAGTATTCGCTCAGCATGAAACGGAATCTCGCAGAATCTAGTGTTGTGCCGCTTCCGATCACCCGCTCTTTTGGCAGGCCGCTGAATTTCCATGTTGCGTAAGTCAGGATATCAACCGGATTTGTCGCGACTAAGAAAATGCCGTCAAATCCGCTCGCCATGACTTCACTAACGATGCCTTTGAAAATCTTCAAGTTCTTTTCTACTAATTCAAGGCGTGTCTCACCAGGTTTTTGGTTTGCTCCTGCGCAAATGCAGACAATATCAGCATCCTTGCAGTCTTCATATGTTCCGTAAGATGTTTTGACCGGTTGTGGCGCAAACGCCTTTCCGTGGTTTAAATCCATCACATCGCCCATTGCTTTTTCTTTATTTACATCAATGACCACAAGCTCATCTGTGATCCCTTGGTTAATTAACGCAAATGCATAACTGCTTCCAACAAAACCCGCTCCGATTAAAGCTACTTTATTTACATGTTTGTTCATCATTAATCATCCTTCCAGGGTATGTTTCTCTTTGATGTCTTTTTGTTTGTGAAGTATTTCACATTTATATTGTGCAACACTTCACAAACTTTTGCAAGAGAAAAGTTTTGTCTGATTTATGAACAAAAAAGAAACCATCTATGATGGTTTCTTTCGGTAAGTCCAGTCTAGCCTTGTCCTCAATAAGGAAGAGAACCGCTTAAGCCCGAGTCATTATATAAACCATTTTGCACGTAATCAAAGCCAGGCTGATTCTGGCCGGGCACTTGGGCGCTGCCATTATTAAAAATCACTTTGGCGTTGGTTGTATCCGTGTCCGCAGGCAGCGTCAGCCTGTAAATTCCGTCTGCATTTTTAGTCATTGGTTTTCCAGGCCAAGATCCGGTCAATTCAATTGCCCCGCCCCCATCATGTTTATAGATATAAGCATTTACCTGGCTCCAATGATTCGGATTTTGATAGCCGATGGTTTTGGCCGAAGCTGGATCTCTTTTAACAAAGCTGTATTCCTCGGTCCTCGTTACACCATCACTGTTCGTTCCTTTTAACATGATGGTGTATGTTTTGCCAAATGGATCTCCTTTTCCGATTGTGAATTGATCTCCATCCTTAAACGCTGTCTCTGGTCCATTATTGATTTGATAAACGGCTTTTGTTGTATTCGCATCTGCACGCAAGGTAATCGTCAGTTGATCATTGAAAGAATGTGTTACACCTGTTTTGTAATTCTCAAGGAAAACATGAGGCGCTTTTGCAATATCATCAGGATAAAGCACAGCCACAGACCTGGCATTGATCGTGCCTGTCAGTTTACCATCGTTCACTTGAAATGAACCTGCCCCAGCTTTATTGTCATACCTGCCATCAGGCAATTTTGTTGGCGTATTGATAGAAACAGAGGATGAACCTGCATTTGCCAGCACAACGCCATGTGAGCCGCGCTGATTCATAAATATCTGGTTGTTTCCATTCGGGTTCGAGAGCTCCTCAGGCTGTCCAGCCATCACATTGTGAAATCTATTGACCGCAGTGATAGCCTGATCTTCAAATAAAGCACTCCCGCGATCGCCTATTTGGCTTTTCCCCGGGAATCGCACACCATTTCCGCCTCCCTCAGGTCTGGAAAAGAAAAGAGGCGTACTGCCTGAACGAGAAGCTATCACCGCCCAGCCTAAACGGATATCATCATCGCTCATCCATGTCGACTCTTCATCATCATTGGCATACGTATCATGCGACTCTACCCATGTCACTAGCTTGTCCGCAGACACATCAGATGCATAGTGGGAGATATTCGACACGCCCAGATTACGATTCTTTAAAGCGGACCTTATGGAATGCCCATAGTTAGACGCTGTCACATCCATATAATTCGCATATGCAGCATCTCTGGAGGCACTATCCTGCAGGATTTCTCCGTATTGGAACTCTGCAGATGTATTTGTGATATTCGGCCAAAATTGACTGCCGTAACTCCCATCATCTGGAAGTTCTATATGTTTGGCGGCATCAAATCGAAAACCGTCTGCCCCGTCATTCAATGCCCTTTCTAAGAACCGTTTCAGATAGGACTGTACTTGTGTATTTTGTGTATTCCAGTCATACAGCCCGAGCAATGAATTCTGCGTGACATCCCATCGATCAGACCAGTTTTTAATTTGTGTGTTTCCATGTGTCCAGTTTGGAATACTCTTAACCTCATTGGAAATCGCGGCATAATCACTGGTGGTATGATTGATGACCGCGTCAACAATGACCTTTATGCCATATTCTTCAGCGGCTGCACACATTTCTTTAAATTCTTGTTCAGTACCTAAGTAACGGTTGCCAATTTGATACGATGTCGGCTGATACAGCCAGTACCAGTTCGACATGCTTTTATCTCCTTGATTCCCTTCCTTTACTTGGTTAATCGGAGATGTCTGAATGGCTGTATATCCTGCATCATGAATATCCTTCATATTGTGTTTTAACGTATTGAACGACCAATTCCATGCATGAAGAATGGTTCCGCTTTTGATCGACGGTGCCGTAAGCTCATTCGATTTGTTCGCCGTTTCAGCACTCGCAGCCGCCGGTCCTGCCAGAACCAAATGAAACAGCAATAAAAATCCAGCGAATAACGGCAGTAAAGAGGTTTTGAATCGTTTTGCAAACATTCTTGACACTCCTTATTTGATTTTTTGAAGACTTACTTCGGAGTCAAAAATCCCTCTTACTTCATTCTTCCGCTTCCTCCTTTCAAACTGATGTGAAGACTGGAGAATTTTGTTAACGCTTACATTTTAAATTATCACAATCACTCTATCAAAACAACTTGGCAGAGTGAATACAAATCAATGTTCCTATAAAAAAAGCTGCCCGTAACTGTGAACGCTTCCCTCGCTTTCCAAACAAAAAAAGAAACCATCTATTTTTCAAGATGATTTCTTTTTTATTTCTTCTTTTACCGCTCTTCTGTAAGCCAGCTTCACAATCATATACCGAAGCAGAAACAGAACGCCGCCGCAGACGATAAAAAGAAGAATCATTTTCAGCCAAGCGAAGAATGTATGGGGAATCCCCCTGTCGTACATCGTAAGCACCACTACCGCAAAGGCGACCGCAATTGATTCTATTCGCTGCTGCTTCACCCGTTTTTGCAGTTCTTCTTTGGTGTCTATTCTCGGCATGAGCATTCCGGATGCCGCAGCCCTGATGCAGTAATATAAGATAATGATGAACAAAAACACAAGGCTTGCAGCCCATTCTTTAAACGGAAATTCAAACATAATCCCGCGGATGATCACATCAAGCAGCGCAAATGCTCCCGCTATCATCCCAATCTCCGACCAGATTTTTTGTTCTTTTTCTTTTACTCTCTTATTTTTCCCATTCACGCCTGAAAGTCTATTACGCAGATTATTCATGACCTTCCTCCCGCACTTTTACGAATGGCTTATGGCTTACATGTTACAATAACAGCCTGCGCTTCTGCAATGAATAACTCAAAAGCCCGCCGTACAAGCCGGCGGGCAGCAATCGTTAAAACGGCCCCCAATTGATCATGACGCCGATCACGATAAAGACAAGCCCGATCAAGAACCAAATCAGAGCAAGCGGCACCATAAACCGCAGCCACTTGACATACGGAATACCGCTGGCGGCAAGCACCGCCATGAGAACGCCGGATGTCGGATTCACACAGTTGACGACCCCTTCTCCAAGCATAACTGCCTCCACCGCAACCTGTCTCGTGATTCCCATCAAATCAGCGAGCGGCGCCAGGATTGGAATAAATACAACGGCTTCGCCAGACCCTGAAGAGATGAGAAAATGAAGCAGCGCACTGGCGATATACATGCCGATTGCCCCGGCAATCGGGCTGAATCCGTCCAAAAGTGAAGCCAAAGCATTGACGACAGTATCGAGGAGCTTTCCATTTTCAAGGATAACGGAAATGCTTCGTGCCATCCCGACAATCAGCGCCCCGTATACAAGACTTTGGCAGCCCGTAATGAAGGTTTTGGCAATATCGTTCGCCGCAAGCCTGCCTATTAAACCGGCAAGGACAGAAATAAAAATAAATGTCGCAGCCATTTGGGAATCTGACCAGCCAAGCTTCAAAGCGCCGTATAAAAATCCGACAAGTGAGAGTCCCGCCACAGCCAAAATCAGCTTATGGCGAACGGTAAACGGCACTGACTGATCTTCTTCTTTACCGGCTTCGCCCATTCCTGCCGCAGGGAACCAATCTGTTCCTAACACACTGGCATCTTTTGATTTTTTTAATTTTCTCGTATACAAATAGATATAAATAATAGAAGACAGCAAAAAGCATATGTATATCAAAACTCGCAGGCCGATTCCAGAAAAAAGAGGGAGCTCCGCGATTGATTGTGATAAACCGAGCGGTGACGGTGATAATATGGTGGAGTTAAATCCAGCGTAGCAGCCGATGTAAATAACAGCGGCTCCCGCGACTGCGTCCCATTTTAAGGATCGTGCCACAATGAGGCCGATGGGGATAAAACCGATAACTGAATTCACGACAATCCCGGTTGTTCCGAGAATGGAGAACAATGCGCCGACAATACAAATAAATAATAATTGCTTTGTGCGGAATTTGCTGATGACATTGTAAATCAGGCCGTTGATGGCACCCGTTTTTTCTAGAATAGCAATGGTGCCGCCTGTGAATAAGATCAGAAAGATGATGGGTGCTGATCCAACCATTCCATCCTGTAGAGAAGTAAAAAAGCTGATCAAGCTGACCGGAGACTGTTCAATGGAATGATAGCTTCCCGGAACAGCGGTCGTGACATCCCCCTTTGTCACGCGGTCAAATTCACCTGCCGGCACAATATATGAAGCGATTGCGCAAATGAAAGCAATCATAAATAAGAGGACATAGGCGTCAGGCATTTTAAATGTCATACGTTTTTTCTTAGGCTGTGTTTCGGCTGCTGGCATACTCATATTTCGATCCATCCCCTCTGTTTGAAAATATTAATTATTCTGAATAGTAGCAATATGTGCTATATTATATACAGCCTATCTTCCTGTTTCAATATAAATAAAGTAAAGAAGGTAAAAATTCATTCTGATAGAAGGAGGTATTTCTTACCATGCAAAAGCTTTCAGAAGACATGAAACAAACCATTATGGACATCTTCGAGCATCTGCACGCGAACCCTGAAGTCAGCTGGAAGGAATATGAGACAACTTCATTTTTGAAACAAAAGCTTGAGGATTTAGGATGCCGGACGCGCACGTTTTCAGACTGCACCGGGGTTGTCGGCGAAATCGGCTCAGGCTCACCTGTTGTAGCGGTACGCGCTGATATTGACGCGCTGTGGCAGGAGGTTAACGGCACATTTCGCGCCAACCATTCCTGCGGACACGATTCACATATGACAATGGCATTGGGCACGTTAATGCTGCTCAAAAAACAACCAGAGCTTCCGAAGGGCACAATCCGTTTTATCTTTCAGCCGGCAGAAGAAAAAGGCGGCGGCGCCTTGAAAATGATAGAAGAAGGCGTGCTTGATGATATCGACTATTTGTATGGCGTTCACGTCCGTCCGATCCAGGAAACACAGAACGGCCGCTGCGCTCCGTCTATTCTGCACGGATCAAGCCAGCACATTGAGGGAACGATCATCGGGGAAGAGGCTCATGGCGCCCGTCCGCACCTCGGGAAAAACAGCATTGAAATTGCGGCATTTCTTGTACATAAGCTCGGACTCATTCATATTGACCCGCAAATCCCGCATACCGTCAAAATGACAAAACTTCAAGCCGGCGGTGAAAGCTCTAACATCATTCCAGGAAAAGCATCGTTCAGCCTTGATTTGCGCGCACAGACCAATGAAGCCATGGAGGCGTTAATCGCCGAAACAGAAAGAGCCTGTGAAGCGGCCGCCGCTGCATTCGGCGCAAAAATCGAGCTACAAAAAGAACACAGCCTTCCTGCGGCAACACAAAACAAAGAAGCTGAAGCGATCATGGCAGAAGCCATTACAGATATCATCGGGGCTGAGCGGCTTGATGACCCGCTTGTCACTACCGGCGGAGAGGATTTCCATTTTTACGCCGTGAAGGTGCCGAATCTGAAAACAACGATGCTCGGACTAGGCTGCGGGCTCCAGCCGGGGCTCCATCATCCGCACATGACCTTTGACAGAAATGCGATGTTCAACGGCATTCACATTTTAGCGAATGCCGTATTAAAAACTTTTCAAAAGGCTGATTCACCCGCTGCCGCTTACGTAAAATAACGCAAAAAAAGCAGCCTGACACAGGCTGCTTTTTTGATTACTTCTTCAAATCTTCAATTGAGTTGACATTTTTCATATATTGAGGAACAACAAGCCCCATCTTCACACCAGTCATACTGGTGCCAATATCATCATATTTGCCTTTATATTTAGCGGCGTATGCTTTATGGGTATTCGGCAGCCATGCGGAAAGTGATGCATCCGCACTTCCCGTCGCAATTGCAGTCCACATCGGCCCAGCCTCTACCTGAGTAAGTGTTACCTCATAGCCCAAGTCTTCTAAGACTTTGCCTATGACGTTTGTACTTGCAATCTCACTGTCCCACGCCACATAGGCAAGGTTGATTTTGTCTCCCTTCACCTTTTGAACGCCTTTTGTCCATTCGGCAATCTGATCCTTGTGTTTATTGACGTACTCAGCAGCAACTTTGGCAGGTTTCTCGCCTTCTTCCACCTTGATCATGATTTCGCCCATTTCGTCTTGCGTCCATTTAAACTGGCTCAGAAGCTTTGCGGCATTCGGCTGCTCTTTGCTGAAGCCTTTGCGTGTGATCGTATGGATTTCCTCTGCGCTGCCATAAGATTGTTTCGGATCATCGAGATATTTCAGCTTATATCTGGAGAACATCCAGTGCGGTGTCCATCCTGTAATGATAATCGGTTTCTTACGGTCGTATGACTTTTTAAGCGTAGCGGTCATCGCAGCACTTGACGCTGAAATCAATGTCCAGTCATTCAGGTCATAATCCTTCATCGCTTTGTCAGTCAGGGACATAATCCCTGAACCGGGGTCAATCCCGATGATGGTCTTATTCACCTGTTCTGCTGCGGATGCATTTTCATCGTTTTCTGAACCGCAAGCCGCAAGTGAGAGCGCCAGCATGGAGGAAACGCCGATGCCGATGATTTTTTTAAGCATCAGGCATTCCCCCTGCTTTTCTTCTTCACTTTAATATTTTGAGTAATACGGTCCAAGGTAATGGCAACGATAACGATGGCGATACCGGCCTCTACTCCGACCCCGGTTTTCAGCTGTGTAACGGCACTATATACTTCAGAACCAAGTCCCGGTGCACCGACCATTGCGGCGATAACAACCATTGATAACGCAAGCATGATGCTCTGGTTAATTCCGGCCAAAATCGTTTTTGTTGCAAGCGGAAGCTGAACTTTAAACAAACGCTGAGCTGTTGTAGAACCGAATGCCTCAGTCGCTTCAATCAGATCCGCCGGCACTTGTTTAATACCGAGAACAGTCATGCGGATTGTCGGCGGCATCGCGAAGATAACAGATGCAACAACACCCGGCACAACACCGATGTTAAAGAAGAAAATCGCCGGCAATAGATATACGAAAGCAGGCATTGTCTGCATTAAATCAAGAATTGGCGTTACAATACGGCGAACCGTTTCTTTCTGAGACGCCCAAATTCCAATCGGAACCCCGACCACAATCGAAATAATCACAGATGTCAAAACAAGCGCCAATGTTTGCAGCATTGGGTCCCAATATCCTAAATAATCGATCAGGAGGAATCCAATCAACGTAAATAACGCAATTCCCCTTGTACTGATCCACCACGCAAGTGCGGCGAAAATAATCGTTAACAAAATAGATGGAATAAATCCAAGACCGGTGACAATTCCATTTACAAAAGCGGCCAATCCGTTTGCAATTCCGTCGAAGAATCCGCCAAACGTCATCGTAATCCAGTCAACAAAACGGTCAATGATATCTGCTAAAGGTATTCTAGGCAGTCTATCCATCTTACTTCACCTCCTGTACAGAAGGATCTTGTGTTTGTTCGCCAGTGCCTTCAGCGTTGATATACTCGTTATTGCCGGCAAGTGCGCCAATCAGCGCGCCTCTTACGACAATTCCTTTCATTCTTTGCTTCTCATCCACAACCGCAATTGGAATATTCGCATCGGACACAACGTCAAAAATCTCAGTCAGATACGTATTCTCTGGTACAGTCGTAAATTCTGTATTCAAGATGTCTTGAAGTGACAAATCAGACTCAGCCGCTTTTTTCGCATCAGACGCATAGATAACACCTAATAATTTCTTTTGTTTATCCACTGCATAAATTGAAGAAATTCCAAGGTTTTTCATCAGTGTCAATGCTACGCGAGGCCCTTTATCAATCCGCACTGTTTCAGCGCGTTTCATAATGTGGCCTGCTGTGAGGACTTTAGACAAATCAACATCTTCGACGAATTTCTCAACATATTCGTTAGATGGATTCATCAGGATTTCTTCAGGCGTGCCGATTTGAACGATATTGCCGTCCTTCATTAGGACAATTCTGTCGCCGATCCGCAACGCTTCGTCCAAGTCATGCGTAATAAAGATAATTGTTTTTCCGACATTATCGTGAAGATCAAGAAGCTCATCCTGCATATCTTTACGAATCAGTGGATCAAGCGCACTGAACGCTTCGTCCATCAGAAGGATGTCCGGATCATTTGTCAACGCGCGGGCAAGGCCGACACGCTGCTGCATCCCGCCGGAAAGCTGGTCTGGATATTGGTGTTCAAATCCTTCGAGCCCGACGAGCTTAAGAGACTCAAGCGCTTTTTGCTGCCGCTCTTGTTTGTCTACACCTTGAAGTTCCAGTCCGTATTCTGTGTTTTCAAGTATCGTTCTGTGCGGGAACAGAGCGAACTTTTGGAAGACCATGCTGATTTTCTTCCGGCGGACTTCCCGGAGCTGGTCTTTAGACATATTTGTTATCATGTCACCATCAATGTAAATATTTCCGGCAGTCGGTTCAATAAGCCGGTTTAACATCCGTACTAAAGTTGATTTACCGCTCCCTGATAGACCCATGATGACAAATATCTCACCATCATATACTTCAAAATCTGCCTGATTAACACCAACGGTTGATCCGGTTGCTTTCAGGATCTCTTTTTTTGTCTTTCCGTTGGCAAGCATTTGAACTGCCTTCTTTGTTTGTTTCCCAAAAATCTTAGAGACTTTCTCGACTTTTATCTTAATTGGTTTCTCATCTACACTCATATTTTCCCTCCATATTAAGCAATCTTTATTACCGTAACATTTATGTAACTTCCCACACAAACAGCATATTCTCTTTTATTCTGTACCATTTCTTTATAAACATCCATGTGACCACATGATCTTATTTATGCTTCTAAATGCTCTGTAATCCTCCTATATGATTGTATTTTACGGGTGATTTTTCGCCTATCTTTATTTGAAAACGCTTTTATTGGAATTGAATTCCTTCTTCCTCTTATGACTTCCCTCTCCTTTACTGGAAAAATAAGTTGCTTTTTCAACATCAATTATGTATTATAGTTTCATGACTATGAAACAATCAGATGATCAAATCAGAGCGCAAATTTTTAAAGCACTGTCTGATGAATCAAGGCTTGCCATTATTCGTACGCTTTATGTCAGCGGAAAAGAACTCAGCTGCGGTGAAGTAGGTGAAAAGTGCAATATTGTCAAAACCACGGCATCTTATCATTTTAAAACGCTGCGTGAAGCGGGATTGACGGCAACCCGGAAAGATTCGCGGACAAAATACGTCAGTCTGCGTGAAGACACCTTTCACACATACCTGCCTGGCTTTTTGGAAACCCTCTAACAAAGGGTTTTCTCTATACATATCTGTTTCATAGTTTCAAAGTTATAAAACAATAGGAGTGATAAAATTTGAATCGCATTTGGCTTTTCTTCAGTGTCATGTTTGTCATTGGCACGGATACCTTTTTGCTTTCGCCGCTTCTCCCCCTTTTACAGGATCAGTTTCATGTCTCTACTGATTTGTCAGGCTGGATGGTCAGTGCTTATGCACTCGGTTATGCGCTCTTCGCTTTCATTGCAGGCCCAATCTCAGACCGGCTGAACAGGAAAACAGTCATGCTGTGGGGACTTGCAGGCTTTATCGTATCCACGTTTTTATGCGGCATCGCTCCCTCTTTTGCCGCCATGTGCCTGTTCCGTTTTGCCGCAGGCGTTAGCGCTGCGTTTGTGACGCCTCAAATTTGGGCGTCCATCCCAGTCATTGTCCACCCTTCTCAGATCATAAAAGGCATGGGGATTGCGACAGCAGGTTTGGCCGCTTCACAAATGCTCGGACTTCCTATTGGAGGGTTTCTCGCTTCCTTTACATGGCATACGCCATTTTTCGTTTTGTCAGCGTGCTCGCTTATTCTTCTATTGATCCTGGCGGCGGTCATGCCTGATATCCGGCCTTCTGAACCATTGGCGCGCCCATCAATTGTCAACCCCTATCGGGAGCTTTTTTCATTGCCGAAAACATCGGTCATTCTGCTTGCCTATTTTCTGTTTCAAACCGGAAACTTCGCTTCGTTCAGCTTTCTGGGTACTTGGCTTTCCGCGGATTATCATTTAACCGTGTCACAAATTGGCGCAGCTATGCTTGTACTCGGACTGGGAAATATGCTCGGGAGCCTTATCGGCAGCCGGGTTTCAGAAAAGCTGGGCATGTTTAAAACACTGATCAGCGGGATGCTGCTAATGGGCGCTCTCTATTTCGCTCTTCCGTTCTTTCCAAACTTGTTTTTAGTAGAAGCCGGCTTTTTTCTCACGTTCTTTACAGCTGGCATCATCTTTCCGTTAATGATGGGTGTCTTTCAATCCATTGCACCAAATGCGCGAGGAACCATCGCTTCCCTTTCCAATGCCGCTATGTATGCCGGGACCACTGTCGGTACAAGTATTGCAGGTTTTTTATATCAAAGCACACAGCATTTCGGAGCTGTCACAGGATTTACTGCCATTTTGTTCATACTTTCTATGACGCTCTACCAGGCAATCACTAAAACCGGGAAACGCCAATCCGCAGCCCGGGCGCAAATGTAAAAATAGCACCTCATTCAAGAGGTGCCTCAGATTGTTGACAAAATCCTAAAATGGTTTTCATTTTAGGATTTTGTCATCTTTTCAGCGTGATTGAAAACCCTTGAAGTCTAGGAAGGACGAGCATAGGAGCGGACATTCACAGGATGTGATGACGACGGCGTTTAGGCAGGACGCCTGAGAATTTAGCCGTTGATCCACATCGCATTGAGCACCGAAGCGCAGTCCTGACAACGAATGCGAGGGTTTGTCGACACGCTGAAAGCACCTCTTTCAAGAGGTGCTTTTCCTATTCTAGCTCAGTTTGTTTCGTTTCTTTCCCCATAATCAAAATACAAGCAACCGCGAGTAAGATTGCAATGCAAAAGATTGAAAAGATGACCGAAAACGAAATATGACGGGCTGCCAGAGTTCCGACGAGCAAAGGCCCGAAGATGCCGCCGATTCTTCCAAACGCTGCTGTCGTTCCTGAACCTGTTGCCCGAATCGCAGTCGGGTATTGCTCCGGGGTATAAGCATACAGCACGCCCCATGCACCGAGATTGAAAAACGATAACAGCATGCCAGCCGTAAGCAGAAGACTTAAGGAATCCGCTGTTCCGAAGAAATAGGCGCTTCCTGCTGTGCCAATCAAGTAAATGACAAGTATCCACTTCCGGCCCGCTTTTTCAATCAGCCATGCGGCAGAGAAATAGCCAGGTAGCTGAGCAAGCGTCATCAGCAGGACATATTCAAAGCTTTGAATCATGCTGAAGCCTTTCAGCAGCATGACACTCGGGAGCCATAGGAACATGCCGTAATAAGAAAACACCACACAGAACCAAACGATCGACAGCATCACGGTCGGCCGTATATACTGTCTTGCCCAGATGCTTTTTACATTCTCCCACACCGACCTCTTTTTGGCAGAAAGCGATTCATATTTCGGCGAATCAGGCAGACTCGTCCGCAGGTACAGCGCATAAAAAGCAGTCAGCGCAGTTAACAGAAGTGCAGCCTGCCAGCCGAAGCTTGGTATCACAAAGTAAGAAATCAAGGCCGCTGCGAGCCAGCCCACGGCCCAAAAGCTTTCCAAAAGCACAATCACTCTGCCCCGCTTTTCAGGCACAACCGCTTCCGAAACGAGTGTTGAAGCGACTGGAAGCTCGCCGCCAAGTCCCATACCAATCACGAAACGAAGGATTAGAAATGCCGATAAGCTTGTCACAAAAGCGGAAATGCCGCTTCCGATGGAAAAGCATAAAAGGGTGATGATAAACACTTTTTTGCGGCCGATTCGATCAGCAAGCAAACCAAACAAAAACGCACCCGCAGCCATGCCGATGGAATTGACGCTTCCGATCCATTTCATTTCTTCGGGCGACAGATTCCACTCTACATGGAGCGCGGCGATAATAAACGATAATATTCCGACATCCATTGCATCAAACAGCCACCCCAAACCGGCGACGCCCAGCAGTTTACGCTGGGATATAGGCTGTTGTTTTCCCATTGCCAACACCTCTGATATGCAAAATGATTACCGTTTAAGTTTACACCTGTCTTTACACATTGTCATTAACTAAATGATGTAATTGAAAAACCCCGCTTATGTTCCACAAGCGGGGTTTTTATTATTGCTGCAATGCTGCTTTTTTAATATTATCCTGAAGCTGGGCAATTCGTCTCGCGCCGTCTTCGCGGAGGCGCTTGTTTTCTTCTTCGATTTGTTTTGTTTCCTGCATGCCGCTGACAATCGTGTTCCAAGACGATTCGATCGTTTCAATATCTATGCTCGGTCTGCCGGCCATTCTGGCAATTTCAACACTTTGGCTCGAGATGTTTTCAGCATTTCGTTTCAGCATCTCGTTTGTCCGGCGGTCAAGCTCGCTCATGGAATCAGCCACAAGCTTTTGCCGCTTTACCGTAACAGCCTGAATAATGCCGTTTTTGAAAATCGGAATGGTAATGATAAACGCGGAGTTGATTTTCCCGATCAGCTTTGCATTTCCTCGCTGCAGGAGACGGATTTGAGGTGCGGTTTGAAGCGCCACCATCCGTGCCATGTCAAGATCATACACCCGTTCCTCAAGCGCCTGAATGCCGTTGCGCAATGTATCGAGCTGCATTTGCGCCAGCTGGTTTCCGCTTGCCGCTTTTTCCTCATATGAAGGAAGGATCGACTGCATCTCTTCCAGTTTCATCTGCCCGGCAACGACGTATTTTTCAAGCTCCATATAGTATTTGATATTGTTTTCATACATTTCATCGAGCGTGTAGTTCGTCTTCGTCATCTCATCTTTGTATTTTGAAATCTCAACGTGGATTTTTTCAATCTCTCCGCCAAGTGTCTGATACTTTTTAAAGATTTTTTCAATCATGCTGCCGCCGCGTTTAAAAATTTTCGCCATTAATCCCTTTGGCTCATCAAAATCATTTTTGTCGAAGCGGTCCATGATTTTCCCAAGCTGAGTCAGCATTGTGCCGGAGTCTGTCACGCTTGTTGTTTTCATCATCCCTAAGATGCGGTCAGAGAACTTGGATATTTCAACGGCCGGCTCCTTGCCGTACTCAAGCAGCTCCATTTGGTTTTTGACGTCAATTTGTTGAGCAAGCCGCTTCACTTCTGGTTCCTGACGGAGCTGAAGACGGATATCGTCAGCTTTTTGCTGGGAAATCTCTTCATTTTTATCGAGAACAAGCGGATTTTGATTTTCTGTTGTCATGCTTTTCTTCTCTCCTTATTTTTGGGTAATGGTTCTGAAGAGCCTTTTCACAAGCGAAGGCTCTTTGTAGTCCTGCTGAAACACCATGTCATCCAGCCAGTGGATATCATACTGGTCCTCTTCAATAAACTGCTCAATATCTTGGTGTCCGGGCGGATTATAAATGATGATATCGATTCCGATTTCATTCAGGAACAGCAGGGCGGCAGCATCCGAACGCGCGAGTCCGCCGCTCATTTCCGTATGATATAAAACGAGTTTCGGAACGGTTTGCGCATAGTCGAACATTTGAATCAATTTCAGCAGATTAGCAGGCAGGTTTGTTGTTTGTTTAAACAAATAGATTTGAACATCCTTGACTTGTTCCTGATGCAAAGCCTTAAGCCGCGGGTGCCTGCACATTCTCGAAATCGTTTTGGCAATGGCAGTCTGAACGCCTGCCGGCAGCTGTTTGTACTGCCACACATTGCTTGCCATCAGCTTGTCCGGATCAATGTTCCCTTCTTGATCAAGTGCGTGGCTGTAGTGAAATTGATAGTTCGACTTTATTTCTTCTGTAAATGGAAAGCTTCTTACCATTTCTGTTTCCTGATAATCCGCTAGAGTATGAAGCCTGTTCCAATATTCCTTATTGTCTTTCGACACGCCCATAATTTTGGCGAATACATTCGGAATCTCAATGGAATATTTATCTGCTTTGAAATTCGGCCGAATAAAGGCGCGTTCTTTCGTGATTAAAAACAATTCATCATAGGTCGTTTTCAGCGTAACGGACACCGGTGTGTGATCTCTGAACTGCCACGGCTTATACAGCATGGATTCCTCGTGATTCAGCACATGTTCAATTTCCTTTGTTGAGCGGTAAGCCACTGTTGATTTCCGGTCAGGTTTTTCTTTCGGAAACGGCTGAAGCTCCGAAACATCCGGGAGCTTTTCCGTAAAACTGAGCTCCTGCTTCGGGTCGACAAGCGCCAGCTGATCCGTTCCCGCCGGATGGAACAGTAGTACATCACAGCCGACTAGCATCAGATAATATAAGAAATAGAGCTGGCTTTTCGTCGCATCTCCATACCAAACAACCTTCGGCATCTCCCGCTCTATATCGGTTTTTTCCAGCCAAGGGTTCAGATGGTTTAAGGAAAACTTCGAGACATCAAGCAGCACTCTGCGAAAATCAGGATGATTCAGCCCCTTTTCATGACTGTCCGCAAAGGTATGTAAAAGCGTCATCAGCGCTTTTCTTAAATGGCGGTGCATCAAGGGATTTGAGTGCTTCGCAATCAGCTTTTCCCCGTCCAGAAAGGCAACAAAGCGGCTGACTGACAGCCCTTTTTCTTTCTGATTGATGGAATGAATATGCTGAAGCTTTTGAAATGTTTCCGGTTCGATTGTTTTATCAAGCGTTTCACTCAAAATCGTTATGCGGTCGTTTACAGACAGCTCATACAGCTCGTTATAGTAGTCCGTCTCATCAATAGGCGTGCCCAATATCTGTCCGGCAAGACGAGAAAAAGAAAGGCCTTGTGCAGTTTCATAGTGATCCCGCTCCGGCAATGGCTGAAACAGCAGGCTTTTCCAATCGCCATCAGCCGGAAGTGCTTTATGAATGGTTAGTTCTTCTTGTCTCATCATATCCTCCTTTCCGGTTTGTCATTGAACGATATTTCGGTAACAAAAAAGGAAGGACATTGAACCTCCCTCCTTGTTTTGTTTTATTCTTCTTTTGAAGCGGCTGTTTGTTCGCGCACCTGCTTTTGTTTATTGATGTAGTGAATGATCAATGTTACCGCAAATGCAGCGATAATGATGATGAAGAATACAGAGTGCGGCATTTCGTAATGGAAAGCGCTCCCCGCCATTTTCAGCGCGATAATGCCGATTAAGACGAATGCTGTGTTTTCCAGCTCAGGAATTTTATCAATCAGCACAAGGAACACTTTTGCCACTGTACGCATCATTAAAATACCAAGCATACCGCCAATCAGAAGCACCCATACTTTTTCAGATACTGCAAACGCGGCCAGGATGCTGTCCACAGAGAAGGCAAGATCCATTAATTCTACTGAAATGACAGTCGCCCAGAAGATCCCGAACGTACGGACCATCCAAGAGTTTTTCTTCATGCCGTCCGCTTCCTCTTCTTTTTCGCCTATCCAGAAGTGCTTAATGACGAGCCAAGCCAGGTAAAGCGCGCCAAGCACCTTGATCCACCAGAATTTAATGAGAAGCATACCGAGCCCGATGAAAATAAACCTGAAAATATAAGCTCCAAACAAACCATACGTTAACGCTTTTTTCCGCTGTTTTTCCGGCAGGTGTTTAACCATGACCGCAAGAACAAGCGCGTTATCGGCCGATAAAAGACCTTCCAGAACAACAAGGGAACCGATCAAACCCCAGGAAACAGGATCAGTCAGAACTTCCCCCCACATTTTCCAATCGAAAAATGAAGCATACGTAGACAAAATATGATGTAAAAAGTCCAAGTTTTTTCCTCCTATTAATTTGAAACGGTGACTTCTCTATTTGTCACTCGCTTACACTTGCAAACCGTAATTCCGGCACAATGCAGCCAGCCCGCCGGAAAATCCGCTGCCGATCGCATTGAATTTCCACTCGCCGCCGTGTCTGTAAAGCTCACAAACGACAACAGCTGTTTCAATGGAGAAGTCTTCTCCCAAATCGAAGCGAAGAAGCTCATTCTGCGTTTCTTCATCCACAACGCGGACAAATGCATTGGAAACTTGTCCAAAGTTTTGGCTGCGTGCTTCAGCGTCGTGAATGGTCACTGTGATGCCGATTTTCTCAATGTGAGCAGGGATTTTTGAGAAATCAACGATAATCTGCTCATCATCTCCGTCGCCCTCACCCGTGCGGTTGTCACCCGTATGGATGACACCGCCGCTCGGATGTTCAAGGTTATTATAGAAGACGAAATCGAGATCATTTACGCAGTTATCATGCGCATCAACTAAAAAGGCCGAAGCATCCAGGTCAAAATCGTGTCCGCCGGAGTACTTGTTTGTATCCCAGCCTAAGCCGATCACCGCTTTTGTCAGTCCCGGATTTGTTTTTGTTAAATCAATGCGCTGTCCTTTTGATAATTGAATGGCCATACTGCCTCTCTCCTTTCTGCTCTTCGTATTTGTCTTAACCGACTTGCAAACCGTAGTCTGTTGCAATGCGGGCAAGGCCGCCTTGGTAGCCTGAGCCGATTGCGGAGAATTTCCACTCGCCGTTATGTCTGTAAAGCTCCCCTGCAATGATTGCCGTTTCAATAGAGAAATCTTCTGCAAGATCGTAACGGATGAGCTCTTCATTTGTTTCTTCATTTACGATGCGGACAAACGCGTTTGATACTTGTCCAAAGTTTTGGCTGCGCGCTTCTGCATCGTGAATGGTAATAACAAATGAGATTTTATCAATGTTTGCCGGTACAGCGCTGAGATTTACTTTTACATTCTCATCGTCGCCTTCGCCAGCACCAGTCAGGTTGTCGCCTGAATGAACGACTGAACCGTTGCCGCCTTCAAGTTGGTTGTAGAAAATAAAGTCGTTTGGTGACGCGCATTTGCCTGCAGCGTCTAACAGAAACACACTTGAGTCAAGATCAAAGTCGTGCCCGCCGTCATACTTGTTCGTATCCCAGCCTAAACCGACAACAACCTTTGAAAGACCCGGATTTGTTTTTGTTAAATCTACTTTTTGTCCTTTTGCCAATGAAATTGTCATGTTTCATCCACTCCTTTTCTTTTATACGTATCGGCTGATAATATCTTCTAATCTCGTATCGTTTGTGCCTTCACCAATCGCCGCAAACTTCCACTCACTGCCGCTGCGGTAGATTTCTGCTGTAATCAGGCTTGTTCTGCCGGCGTAATTGTCTCTCAAATTGTACTTGAGCATTTCCTCGTGATTAGATTGATCAACTACGCGGATAAACGCATTTTGAATCATGCCGAAATCTTGTTTTCTTCTGACACAATCGTAAATGTTCACTACAAATACAAGCTTATCGATGTTTCCAGGCATTTTATCTAAATCTATCATAATTTGCTCGTCATCGCCCGCACCGTCACCCGTCAGGTTGTCGCCTGTATGCTGTACACCGCCGCAGCGGCTTTTCAGGTTGCCGAAATAAATCAGGTTTTTCTTATCGGTGAATTTTCCGTTTTCCAGCATCAGCACTGAAGCGTCACAGTCGATATTCGGACCGCCTCCGCCAAGCAGTTTGCTGAAGAATCCTCCGCCTGAGGACACTGGGTCCCAGCCGAGACCGACCATCAATTTTGACAGACCGGCTTTTCCTTTTGTTAAATCAATTCGTTGACCTTTTTCTAAAGAAATTGCCACACGATTCACTCCTACTCATCGAAATGTGAAGATAGTCACATTTATTTTTACGCTCACAAGGAAAATAAGCCGTAAATTACTAATATATACGTTTGTTATTATATCAAAGTTTCGTAAAAGTTAAGAATAATTGACGAAAAACCTCGAAAAAAAACTTCCATATTTGATATATGATTTGCAAATGCTATAAAGTGCGCTTCTTAAACAAACCATTTGACGCGGGCAAGTCATTTTGCCTATTCTTGTGTCACCATCTAAAAACAGACAGAAAGGAAGCGGCCTTTTGATTCATTTAAGCATACTTGATCAGGCACCTGTTTCTAAAGGAGAGAGCCCTGTGACAACTCTTCAGCATTCGGTTGAGCTTGCTCGATTTAGCGAAGAGTGGGGCTATAAGCGTTATTGGTTTGCCGAGCATCACAGCACGAAAGGACTGGCAAGCACAGCGCCTGAAATCATGATCGCCCGCATCGCAGCACAGACAAACACCATTCGTGTCGGATCAGGCGGCGTGCTTCTGCCCCAATACAGCCCATTTAAAGTGGCTGAAACCTTTCGCCAGCTTGAGGCCCTGTATCCAAACCGGATTGACCTCGGCGTCGGTCGCTCCCCCGGCGGCACGACAAAAACCAGACTTGCATTAACGGACGGGGTGAAAAAAAGCTTAACCGAATTTAACAGACAGCTGCAGGATGTCTCTTATTTTCTAACAGATTCCCTTCCTCCCGACCATCCGTATGCCGGAATCAAAGCGGCGCCCCTTATTGACACGGCACCCGAGCTATGGGTGCTCGGTCTTGGTGAAAACAGCGCAAGACGCGCGGCGCACCAGGGGATTGGATATGTATTTGGGCATTTCATTAATCCCGAGCGAGGAGAAAATGCATTCCGCATCTACCGGGAAAGCTTTCGGCCCTCAGCCCATTTTTCGAATCCATCCGCACTGTTTACGATTTTTGTCATTTGCGCAAAAACAGATGAAGAGGCAGAAGAACTCGCATTAAGCCAGGATCTGTGGCTTCTTCGCGTCGGAAAAGGCTTGGACAGCCGCGTGCCAAGCATCGAGGAAGCGAAAGCTCATCCCTATACAGCGTCCGATAAAAAACTCATAGAAGAAAACAGAAAGCGGATGGTGATCGGTTCTCCCACCACTGTCAAACAACAGCTGTTAGACCTCACAGGCTGCTACGAAACAAATGAAATCATGGTTCTGTGCAATGTGTTTGATTTTGAGGCGAAAAAAGAATCTTATGAGCGCCTTGCCGAATTGTTTCTATAAAAAAAGCAGTTTTCCCTAGGGAAAACTGCTTTTCATGTTATCGGCTTCTTTTTTTGCGCTGAGCTTCTTTTTTGATAAACGTCCAAACTCCCTGAACTGCAAATCCGATTAATAGCAAAACGATCAATAGCAGGGTAATAGACGGACCTGGCGGCGTCCCGAGCTGATAGGATGATGTCAGTCCCGTAAATACGCTGAATAATGAAATGAGTATGGCTGTAATGAAAACCATGTTAAAGCCTTTTGCAATTCTGATGGCGAAGGCTGCCGGCAATACGAGCAGGGCCGATACAAGAAGGACCCCGATGATCGGAATAATGACTGAAATCGCAAGGCCTGTGACAATACTGAATGACAACGAGAGAACGTTTGTATTGATTCCCGATGTTTTGGCTGTAGCTTCATCAAACGTCAGCAGGTAGAGCGGCCTTCTCAGTACAATAAAATAAAGCAGGATCAGCAGTGTGATAATACTGATAATATAGACCTGCTGCTGGTTTACTGTCACAAGCGATCCAAATAGGTATTGATCGATGCTCATATTGGCTGTGCCTTTGGAAAGGCTGATTAAAAACATCGCGAAGGACAAACCAGCTGCCATTAAGATGGCAATGGACACTTCTGAATAAGTCCGATACGCCCGCCGCATGTATTCAATTCCGATCGCGCCGATGGTCACGACGACTATGCTTGCTGCGGTTATATTGGTGCTGAGAAAAAAGCCGATGGCAACACCTGACAATGAGATATGTGAAAGTGTGTCAGCCATTAAGGCCTGTCTTCTGAGAACGAGATACACTCCTAGTATCGGAGCCATGACGGCGATCATGCCGCCTGCTAGAAAAGCTCGTCGCATGAATTCCAAGTCAAACATTTCCATCCGCCTTTTTCTCCTCTCTCTAATCGAATCACTTTATCTAAAAATTGCTGTACTTCGTTTTGTTCGTGAGTAACCATCACAACTGTGCGGTTGTGATTTTTCACAAGGTGATGCATAAATTCGTAAAATCCTTTTCTGCTGTCGTAATCAACAGCTGTCGTCGGTTCGTCCAGCATCAGCAGATCCGGGTTGCTGGCGAGCATTCTGGCGATACAGATTTTCTGTTTCTGTCCGCCTGATAAATCACCGATTTTACGATGACGGAGCTCCCACATTTCCACCATTTTCAGTGCTTTTTCTACTTCAAGATGATCTTCTTCATTTAAACGTTTAAACCATTTCCCTTTTGTATAGCGGCCTGACTGAACAAGCTCCAGCACCGTGCTCGGAAAGCCGGCATTAAATGAAGAAATTTGCTGCGGGACGTACCCTATGGTCAGGCGTTTCCCTTCTGTATTCCTTTTACTGATCGTCACTGTGCCTTCCCACGGTTTCAGCATGCCGAGCATTACCTTTATGAGCGTCGATTTAGAGGCGCCGTTTGGTCCAGTGATGCCGACGAACTCACCGCTTTCAATATCAAGTGATACTTTATCTAAAACAGGCGTATGGGAATAGCCGAAAACGATATCTTTCAATGAGACGAGATTCATGTTAATCTTCCTTTCTCACAAAGAAATAGTGTGCACCCCTCCGGCGCACACTATCTTATGATTTAACCAATAGTGAATCTTTCAGGGCATCGAGGTTTTGTTTCATAATGTCGATATACCCTAAACCTTTATCCTGTTCTTCTTTGCTCAAGCCTTCCAGTGTATTCAGCACTTCTGTCTTCGCGCCGATTTCACTGGCGAGCGTATCTGCGACCTTTGAGGATGCAATTTCTTCAAAGTAAATGACTTTTACATTATGTTCTTTGGCATATGTTTTCAGCTTTGCCAAGCTGGCTGCGCTCGGTTCTTGGTCAGGTGAAAGCCCTGCAATCGGAACCTGCTTCAAGCCGTATTCTTTTGCCAGATAGCCAAAAGCTGTATGCTGCGTGATAAATTCTTTTTTCTCCGCTTTTTTTGCGGTTGTACGATATAGTTTATCAAGATCCTGCAGTTTTGCAATATATTCTTTACTATTTTTCTCATAGTATTCTTTGTTATCCGGGTCCTGCTTCACGATTTGCGCCGTAATATTTTTAACTTCCTTCTGTGCCAGAACAGGGCTGAGCCATACGTGAGGATCCATTGCATGACTGTGCTCATGCTCCCCATGATCATGCTCTTCGTGTTCTTCTTCAGAGCCTTCCATTAAATCAATGCCTTTGCTTGCATTAACGAAAACGGCATGGCCTTGGCCCATGCTTTTTTCAGCTGACGGAACCCATGTCTCCATGTATTCACTATTATAAACGAACAAATCAGCATCCTGAATGTTGGCAATGTCTTTCGGCGTCGGTTCCCAATCATGCGGTTCAACGGAAGATGGGATTAACAGATCCACATCGCCTTTGTCTTTTACAATTTGTTTTGTGAATTCATACATCGGGTAGAACGTTGTGACAACGTGCAGTTTATCACCCTTTGAATCCGCCGACCCTTTTGTTGATGAGTTGCCGCATGCTGCAACTAATAAAAAGCACGCTGCAATCACAAACAAACCGCTCCATTTTTTAGACATATCGTATATCCCCTCTTTTTCAGTAACTTTAAATCAAAATGATAACGATTTTGTAATCCTATATCATAATAAACCGAAGTCATTACGTTTTGCAAGAATAAATTTCATTTTCATTTATTCTTCCCGCCTGCAGAGCGGATATATGTACTAAAAAAACCCGGCTAAGAATGCCGGGCTACTTCAATCATTAGTTTGTTTTGTCCAGAAGATAGACCCTGCTCTCATAAGGCCGGAACACCATTTCGTCAGCAAGATCATTGTTGTTATAATTGCTGAGAAGCAGAGAGGCCTGAGCTTTGCCGCAGTTCTTAGGCCACTGAAAAACAGCTTGCTCTTTTGAAAAATTATTGACCGACAAAAGCTGCTGTTTACTGTTTTCTCTCATGTATACAAACAACTGCGGATCGTCCGGAAGCAAAAGATCAAAGCTCCCTTTCACGAGGTCAGCGTACTGCTTTCTCAGGCTGATCAGCTTTTTGTAATAAATTAAGACAGAATCAGGATCTCCCTGCGCTTCCTCCACATTGATTGCGGTGAAGTTCGGATTGACCTTCAGCCAAGGCGTGCCGTCAGTAAATCCGGCATTTTTGCCGCTGTTCCACTGCATCGGGGTCCGGGCGTGATCCCGGCTTTTGGCTAAGATCGATCTCATCACATCATTTGGATCATAGCCTTTTTCAAACACCCGTTTATGATACATATTGATCGTTTGGATATCTTTGTAGTCTTCAATCCGGGTAAACGGCGCGTTTGTCATCCCGATTTCTTCTCCCTGATAAATATACGGCGTGCCCTTCATAAAATAAAGTACGGCTGCCAGCATTTTCGCTGATGCTTTGCGGTATTCCCCATCGTCTCCGAATCTGGACACAATCCGGGGCTGGTCGTGGTTGCACCAAAACAATGTATTCCAGCCTTGATGTTCAAGCTTCTTTTGCCATTTTGTCAAAACCGATTTTAAATCAGAAAGCTCAAGGGGCTTCAAATCCCAATGTTCTTTTCCGGGCTGCTGATCAAGCTCCATATGCTGAAAGTGAAAAATCATATTCAGCTCATGCTTATCTGTTCCCGTATATTTCAGGCCTTCTTCCGGTGTGACACTGCCGACCTCTCCGACAGACATGACATCATATTGGGAAAACACTTCATCTGTCATTTCTTTTAAATAGTCATGGATTCGTTCGCCATTTGGCTGAAAGGGCTTCGGCTCTGCCTGCTGATTGATATAGTCCTCATACGAAGGAAGATATTCTTTCTTAGAAATGAGATGGAGCTGATCAATTCGCAAACCGTCGACCCCTTTATCGAGCCAAAATTTCATCATGTCATACACCGCCTGGCGAACTTCGGGATTTTCCCAGTTTAAATCAGCTTGTTTGACGGCATTCATATGGAGATAGTATTCTCCGGTGTGCTCCTCGTATTGCCAGACCGGGCACCCATAGTTTGAGAGCCAGTCCGTCGGCGGGCCGTTCTTTGTGCCGGGACGCCAATAATAATAGCTGCGGTATTTGCTGTTTTTGTCCAGCTCCGCTTCTTTAAACCACGGATGCTCGACCGAGGTGTGATTTAACACAAAGTCCATCACCAGCTTTAATCCCCGCTGATGCACCTGGTCCAGCAGCTCGTGAAAATCGTCCATTGTTCCGTAAGAATCCATAATCGCCTTATGGTTTGTCACATCATAGCCGTAATCAACATTCGGAGAAGGATAGATCGGGCAAATCCAAATCACATCTGCCCCGAGCTCCTTTATGTAGTCAAGACGGGAAATAATCCCCCGCAAATCCCCAATTCCGTCTCGATTGCTGTCCTGAAAGCTTCTCGGGTAAATTTGGTACACCACTGCATCCTTCCACCAGTCTGTTTTCATCCCGCAATCCCCCTGTTTTGTGTTCTATTCAAGCTGAGACGGATAAAGTGTCATCCCGCCATCGACGAAAAGTGTTGTGCCGGTCACATAGCTTGCTTCCTCAGATACGAGCCAAGCCGCTGCTGCCGCCACTTCTTCAGGCTTTCCGAAGGCTTTCATCGGGATTTTTTTCAATTGTTTTTGCCTGCTCTCTTCCTTTTTCGTATCAACATTTGATTCTGTGGCAATGGTGCCGGGCGCTATCGCATTGACGCGGATTCCCTTATCCGCATAATTGAGCGCCAGCGTTTCCGTCATCATCTTGATGCCGCCTTTGGATGTGGAATACTGAACGTTGACAGGGCGCGGAATCTGCTGATGAACACTTGAGATATTCAGCACATTGCCCTTGATATTGTTTTTCATCATGTGGTTAAGTGCTGCTTTCGCTCCCAGAAAGGTTCCGGTAACATTGACATCAATCACTCTCTGCCAATCTTCAAGACTCATCTCATGCGGCATCGCCTCAACACCGTTAAAACCGGAGTTGTTTACCATCACATCGAGCGTGCCGAAATGCTCTAAGGCTGTGTCCAAGAGCGCCTGAATCCCCTCTTCTTTTGACACGTCCGCCTCAACTGCGACGGCTTTCCCTCCGTTCTGCTTAATGATTTCCAGAGTTTCATCGGCTCCAGACGGGTCGCTGTGGTAATTTACAACAACATTCATTTTCTCCTGTCCGAACCGTTCCGCAATGGCTTTCCCGATTCCTTTTGAAGACCCTGTCACAATCGCTGTTTTTCCGGTTAAATCTTTGTACATACTTGATATCCTCCTCTGTTTCTCACTATGCAGTGGAAAATACCCTGTTTTTCCGAGTTGAAAACAGCACAAAAAAAGCAGAGAACCTGTAGTTCTCTGCCATTTCCTATTGAAAACGCTGCTCAGCAAGCTTCTTTTTAATATTCATCAGCCTGCGGTAAAAGAAAGCGGCGGACTCGTAATGTTCCAGCTGATTGAAACGTTCCGCTGTATCATGCAGCAGATCTTCGGCGTCGGCAAGAAGCTGCCTGGATTCCAGCAGGTCAAAGCATTCTGTAAGCACGTTCAGGTCGCCGCTTCCAAGATACAGCTCATGAATGAGGCGGAATTTCGTCAAGTACATGTCATCCTCCCATTCAGCCGCGCTCTTTATCCCGCGGTCATACGCCTCTACTGCCTTGTCGTATTTTCCCTCTTTACAGTAGATATGGGTCAGTGAAAATACAGCTTGAACAGCTTGCTGAAAGTTGTGCTCCTCAAAAATGGCGGCGGCTGTTTTGAAATAGCCCTCCGCTTCTTTGTAATCACCCAGACTGTACTTACAGTGTCCGACATTATAATAGGCAGCGGCGATCATGTATGCTTCTTCAAGCTGCCTGGCATGATCTAAAGCGCTGCACAAGTGGGTCAGTGCTTTTTCATGATGATACACATCGGTCAAATTTCCGGCGATGATAAATTCACACTGAACCCGGCGGCGACCGTACAGTTCATATTTCGTATAGATATCAAGCGCCTGGCTCGCATAATTCATGGAAAAATACGTTTGTTTGATGTGATAATACACTTCTGCGACTTTAAAAAGAAACTCAGCTTTTTCGATCTCATCCTCGACATACTCGAGCTTCTCCTCGGCATGTTTATAATGGTCGATCGCTAATATGAAATTTTTCTGCTTGAATTCGTACATTCCTCTGAAATAATAAAAGTAGTATTCCAATAAGCCCGTGAGTTTTTGCTGATTGCTTTCAATTTCGTTCAGCATATCAGAGAACGGAGGCTTGGTGTCGCTGTCTTTCACCGGCATCAGCTTATCAAGCATGATTCGATGCCGGAATTCCATCAAAGAAAAATATAAAAGCAAGTCCTGGTTCTCTTCCATATCTTCTAAATCGTATTCAATCTCCTGCTTTAACGCTTCTGCTTGATCTGCTTCAAATGCGCGAATGAGCTTGTACCATTCATTCAGCTTTACTGCTACTTCTTCTGATGGAATCTTTGCTCTCATCGGTCTGCCTCCTTCCTCCTGCTACTATTTATGTTATATTTTATCATAGCTGTTCGCTTTTAGAGAGAGTCAATCACTTAAAAGCGCTAACATTCAGCACATCTTGAGAAAGTGAGACCGATATGAAGTTACCCGCAAAAACATTTGTCATCTTATGTATTCTATTTCTTCTAGATCTTTGTTTTAGTTATATTCGGCATGAATGGCATTCTCAAAACGCCCTGCAGGACATGCCTGTCCCCTCGGATCTTCATCCGATTGTGAAGCAGAATGCCGATGCACTCAAAGGCGCTGCAGCGAATAAAGGCATTACCGTCGTCATTACTGAAGGATTCAGGTCCTTTAAGGAACAAGATGAATTATATAAACAGGGTCGTACAAAAAAAGGGAATATTGTCACCTATGCAAGAGGAGGGGAATCGTATCATAACTATGGTTTAGCGATTGATTTCGCCCTTCAAAAAAAGGATGGAAGCATCATATGGGATATGGAATATGACGGCAATCAAAACGGAAAATCAGATTGGCTGGAGGTTGTCGAGATCGCTAAGACACTCGGTTTTGAATGGGGCGGGGATTGGAAACGATTCAAGGACTACCCCCACTTGGAGATGATTCCTAACTAGACACCCCTCACAGCCTTTTCTTTTTCCTTATGTGCGCATCAATATAGGAAGGGTAAACCGGCTTATAGACAAGTTTGTAGTGCTGGTCTCTGCCTGCAGTAAAGTCAGGCTGCCATTCCAGCTTCACATCAAAAGCGGCTAAAAACGCTTCTCTCGCTTCTTCAGCGGAAACATCCGGCCTGTGATTTATCGCTTCCAATTGTTCAGGTTCAATATCAGGCGCCATAAAAGCGTCAATCAACCCAGTTTCCGGATTGACAATGATGCGGGCAGCGCCGAACCGCAGCGGCACTCCTTTATACCAGACAGAAAAATGGTTGCGGACTCTCCCTCTTTCATCAATTCGGACGGGATTCACCCTGAAAAACTCAGCCGCTCTCGGATAGAGGGCATACAAAAATTGAAGCGCTATCTCTTGGCATTCTTCCGTGGAGCGTTGGCGGTTGTTCAGCCGCTCCATAAAAGAAAGCGCTGCTTTTAATTTTCCTGTTCTTTTATCCGTCTTCATTTTGATTGTGTTTTTATTTCTCGTTTCAAAATAGCTTCCTATGCTTAAATCCTTACGCTCCGGCGCAGCGCCTCTGCGCCACGTGCTTCCAATTTGTTCCCCAAAGTCTCTTTCACTGACTTTCTGCATATCAGAGGTAAAACCCAGCAAGGCAAATATATCAACTTCTTCCTTGTTCTGAAGCGGCGGCAGTGGCGCCGTGTTTTCTATTCTTTCATCTGTGATATGCTGGTCGGGCACAATTTCGTCTACATCTGCGGGATAGCTGTATCCCGGGAGAATCGGTTCATAAACAAGCCTTGGTTCCTGCTCGCCATCAATGACATCGTACATCAGCTCAAAAGACATTGTGTTTAAGTAATGGGACACAACCTTCTCTTTTGCTACAAATTCCGTCGGAACTTCGGCTTTATACCCTTCCCCGTAATATAGAAAGTGGACAATCTGACCGCTTCGTGTCATATCAATTAAAAAGCCTGAATTGGGAATCGGAAGCCCCAGCTCCATTTTGGTATAGACAAACCGGATGTGCTGCCCCCGTTCTTCCTTGCCTTGAAAATGAAAATTCATAAATGTGCCGGGATGATTGGCAGCGGCAAACTGAAGAGCCGTCAGCTTCAGCTCGGCATCTGGAAGTTGTTTGTCTGTCTCGGAGCGGACAGTTGTTGAAAAGGTGAGCAAAGCGCCGTCATTTCTAAGTTCAACTGTAATGTGCTTTTCCGGATCTTTAGGGTCCTTCCAGATAAAATATGCCTGCCCGTTCTTCTTTTGCTTTTGGTCGTAATCTTCTATCTCAAGCTCATAATGTGTCGGTACATTTCCGATCTCCTGCGCCTTCTTTTTCAGCTGTTTATTAACCAATGAAGTCATCCCTTTCAAAGAGTCTACGACAAAGAGAATCCTGTTTATTATATAAAAAGACCTTTCTTCTTTTAAAGTGAAGAAAGGTCCTTTTCTATTATTGTCATTGTTTTTCGAGATTCTTTCTGTTACTTTCATCACGTACTCTCTTCTATACCTGAGGTAATTGCGTGACTTTTGGCTGTTTTACCATGAGCTGAAGACAGGCTCTCCTGTATGTGCATCGATAAAACGCGGATACACCGGCTTATAGACGAGCCGGTAGCTGTGTTCTTCATCATCTCCGTACTCTCTTTCCCAGCCAAGCTCAACTTTAAAATGCTGCCAAAAGATAGACTTGGCTTGTTCAACTGAAATGGCCGGAATGGGATCAATGGCTGCCAGCTTATTTGGGTCAATATCCGGTCCCATATAAACGGTGATATCCCCTGTCTGGCGGCTGACACAAATTCTGATCTGCCCAAATCGGATCGGAACTCCGTGACAATGCGCTTCAAACGTAAAACCAGCGACTGCGTTTTCTTCTTCATCCTTTTCATCGTATCTGATCCTAAAATATTGATCGGCATTCGGAAATAAAGCAAACAGAAAGCGAAGCGCTATTTTTTCGCACTCTGCCTCAGTTACTGTCAGCGGCCCTTTTTTCTCCATAAATGACATGACGCCTTCGAGTTTTCCGGTTTCTTTGTGATAGATGGTTTTCAGCACTTGATGAGTCCGTCCCTTAAACCAGCTGTCCATGCTTTTATCCGCCGGCTGATAAACAGGGTCATCCGGATTCCGCCAAACGATTCCGATTCTCCCATTTCCCAAATCCGCTTCCCGCTCTTTGACAAACCCTTTTTCAATACCAATCATGCTGTCAGGATCGGCCTTTTCGCGGATGCCCTCGAATAAAGGGAGAGGAAAGCTCTCCGGCTCCCTGTAATCATCGTCATCATCAACTGCTTGTTCTTCTTGAACCAAATCCGCAGGTACGGTAATCGCCCTACATTCAGGCTCGTACACCAAATGCGGCTGATCATCTCCGTTTTTGTAAACAGAACGATGGAGAACCTGAAACAAAAGGTCGAACTCCACGTCCTTCTTGATAAAGGCAAGTGCCTCTTCAACATCCGCGACCCGCTTTGGCTTGATGATGCTGCCCGCTTCGCCGTAATAACGGAAGTAAACAATCTCACCTGATAAGGAAACATCAGCCATAAATCCGCTCATGGGGAGAGGAAGCCCAGCCTCCATTTGAACATATGAAAATCTCACTTTATCGCCGTATGCACGGTCATTTTCTTCACGAACAAAGGCAGAGAGTGCCCCCGGATGATGAGTCTCGACAAATTGGCGCATGATATCCTCTAGTTTCTCCTCAGACAGCCTTTCTCCGCTTTCAGGCTCAATATCACGGGAAAGGGATTCCAGCTCCCCGTCCGGTCCAAGTTCCACGATAATGCCGATATTCTCATCCTGAGGATCTGCCCAACAAAAATGAGCTCTTTTATCATCACCGCCATAATCTTCAA
The DNA here is from genome assembly GCF_038004765.1 of Bacillus sp. FSL R5-0576. Lineage (NCBI taxonomy): Bacteria > Bacillati > Bacillota > Bacilli > Caryophanales > Bacillaceae > Bacillus > Bacillus sp. FSL R5-0576. The sequence goes on along the minus strand of NZ_JBBORU010000001.1, from coordinate 191,466 downwards.
TTTCCAGTTTTAAGTGTGTCGGCACCCGGCCGATTTCCAATGCTTTTTGTTTCAGTTCCTTTTTCTTCACAAAGGCAGCCCCTTTCATCCTTCTTATGTTCCCTTCAACTAATCAAAAAGTAATAGTCTAAAATACACAGTTTTCTGAGTTTACCAGTTTTACCAGAACATTTTTCACCAAAAATAGGATGATGAACCTATTCAATATAAAAGCTAATAATCTTAAAATTAATTCCGTTGTAACTTTTTATAGGTCCATTCATGACAAAGGAGGGCGGAGTTTCCAGAAAATCCGGTGAAAACCGTGAGAAAAGAACTGATTTTTTTGGTTATATGATGCTAATCCATTCAAAAAGATCCATTTCTCAAAGACAAAAGACTCCCTTTCCTAAACCATTTGAGGAGGAAAAATGAATGTTTCAGAAAAAAACGTACGCTGTTTTCCTAATTCTTCTGCTGATGATGTTTACAGCTGCTTGTTCCGGCAGCAAAACAAGCGCGGAGAAGAAAGAATCAGAAACAGAAAAAAGCTCAGATATAGCTCAAGTCAAAATCAAGGATGTCTCTTACACACTTCCGTCTAAATATGATAAGTCCACTTCAGATGACCAGCTTGTGTTAAAAGTCAATGTCGCGGTGAAAAACACAGGAAAAGACCCGCTGAATGTAGACAGTATGGATTTCACATTGTATCAAGGTGATACCAAAATGTCTGACACAGACCCTGAAGACTATAGCGAAAAGCTTCAAGGCAGCACGATTAACGCTGACAAATCCGTTGAAGGAAATCTTTTCTTCGTTGTAGATAAAGGCAAGCAATACGAGCTCAACTATACGCCGGAATCTTACGGTGATAAAAAGCCAAAATCAGTTACTTTTAAAATTGACGGAAAAGACAAAAAAATCCTGGCGACGGCAGATAAGCTCCAAGATTCTGCAAAAGCGTTATCAGCTTATGTTGATGTCCTTCTTTTCGGCAAAGATAACGCCGATTTCGAAAAAATCACCGGCGCTAACAAAAATGAAATTGTAAATGATTTCAATGAATCAGCCAAAGACGGTTATCTCTCAGCTTCCGGCCTTTCCAGCACATATGCGGACAGCAAAGCGCTTGATAATATCGTGAACGGCATTAAAGAGGGATTAAGCAAAAACTCTTCCATTCAAGCAAAAACGACTTCAATCTCTAAAGACGAAGCAATTGTTGAAGCCACAGTTAAACCTGTAGATGCATCTTCTCTTTCAGACCGTATCGAAGACAAAGTGAAAGACTACTACAGTAAAAACTCTAGTGCCAGCTATGAAGAGGCAGTGAAATACGCGCTTCAAGTCTACCCTGAGGAATTTAAAAAGCTTGGACCTGCTTCATCTGAAAAAACAGTTGAAGTAAAAATGAAGAAAAATGACATCGACCAATGGCAGCTTGATATGGATGATTACAGAGCAGCAGAATTAGTCGAAGCATTCATCAAAGAATAAAACACCAAAAGGAAATAGCCTTGACGGCTATTTCCTTTTTATTTGAAAATGTCGCTGATGAAATTCACTTCATCTTCGGTCAGTTCAATGTTCAAGGTTTTCAGGTTATCCTGTAATTGCTCAGGTCGTTTAGCTCCTGGAATAATGGCATCAATCGCCGGTCTCGTTAACAGCCACGCCAAGGCGACATGTGCCGTATCCGCTTGTTTTTCCTCTGCTACTGCTTTCAGCTTATCTACTTTTTTGAGATTGTGGATAAACGTTTCACCCTGAAATTGAGGTTTATCCTTTCTGAAATCATCAAAGACTGTGTCTTGCGTGAATTTTCCTGTCAGCAGTCCGGACGCAAGCGGAAAGTAAGGAATAAAGGAGATACCTTGTTTTTCACAGTATGGAAGAAGCTCTTTCTCGGCATCACGCTGTATGAGAGAATATTCGGCCTGGAAGACCTCCAAATAGCCATCAGCATTAAAATCCTGCAATTGCTGATAATCGAGGTTCGAAGCGCCGATCGCTTTGATTTTCCCCTCATCCTTCAGCTCTTTCAAAGTGCCCGCCACTTCAGCGAGAGGTGTTTTTCCATCCGGAAAGTGAACATAATACAAATCAATGTAATCTGTTTTCAGCCGCTTCAGGCTCTTCTCCACCTCGCTGCGAAGAAACTCCCGGCTATTGTCTAATTCAATGCTGCCGTTCACTTCTTTATGAGCTCCTTTGGTGGCGATGATGAGCTCATTCCGCACGCCGCGTTCCTGTACGACTTCGCCGATTAATTCTTCAGATCGCCCCAATCCATATATAAAGGCGGTATCGATAAAGTTGACGCCGCCATCCAATGCCGTGCGCACTAAATCCTTCCCTGTTTCATCATTTAGATTTGGAAATAGATTATGCCCGCCGACCGCATTCGCGCCGAATCCGATCCGCTTCACCTCCAGCTTCGTTTTGCCGAGTGTACGTGTTTGATCCATTGTTCCTTCTCCTTTGAAACCAATTTTGATGAAAAATAGTGCAGGGTCACTTTTTGTATTAGATATCCTTTTTCTATTTTCCTTCTTTTTTCAGGATATACAAAAAGGAGAAAGTGTATTTCTCCTTTCGCAAGTTTATTTTGGAAGAACCCATTTGTCTTTCAGGAAGCAGGCTCTGGCTAGTAAAAAGAAGATGGCGATCAGCACGGCGATGGTTCCCGCCGTAGACATAATGGCAGCCGGGTCAATCATCCCGAATAAAAGCTGTTTAAATAACGCATGCAGGTTCAGAAACGGGATGAGAAAGTATGATAAGTCAAATTGGTTCGGTGCCTTGCTGAAGATGAAAAACATCGGGAACACAGGCAGAAAGACGACGAGAGACATATAACTTTGCGCTTCTTTTACCGAGCTGGACATGATGCTGATGAAAAGCTCCATCGCAGAGATCAGCAATGCAGAGAGCACAATGATTAAGGCTGAAGCGCCGATTACACTCCACATATGATCTCCCAGCTGGAAGGCCGTTTTTAAATTTTCGGTAAATAACACGGTGGACAAAATCAAAAACACCAAAGCCAATACACCTGAAGCCACGGCAAAAGTGGAAACCGCAAGCCACTTGCCGACCAGCACTTTGTTTCTGCTGACTGGCGTTAATAGCAGCGCCTCGATTGACTTCCGGTCCTTTTCACCGGCCATGATATCAAGAGCGATCGGCATTGCGCCGGAAACAATGGAAGTCAGAATCAGCATGGGCAGAATGGCGGAAAGCATAATAGCGGAAGTCCCTTTCTCCTCATCCGCTTCCTTTTGCTGAATCGTAAACGGCTGGATCACCGATTGATCAATATGCTTATTTGTTAAACGTTGCTGCACAATTTCATTTTTGTACTGATCTAAGGCAGACTGCACAAGCTGCATGGCATTTGACGACCCTTGATCGATTGAATTACCGTAAACATCAATCTTAAAAGGTGTCATGCTGTTGACATATGAGTCGAACTCTTTCGGGACGTTCAGATAGGCATCTGCTTTTCCTTCATCAACTGCCTCTTCAGGCTTTGCAAATGTTTTTACGCTGATTTCGTCAATCTCATTAAGCTTGCTTTCCAGTGCGGGCGGAAGCGAATGGCCGACAGCCAGCGTGTACTGCTCCCCTTTGTCGGACAGCATGCTTTCATAAAAGAAGACAAGTCCAAGCATCATAATCATCGGCACTAAAATTGTGAGTAAAATCGTTTTTCTGTCGCGCAAAGCGTCGATCATTTCTTTTTTATAAATATGGCTCAGCATTTAAGAAATCCCCCTGACAAGCTTAGACATAAAGATGTAATTCAAATCCTCACTGCGCTCGCTCTCGTATAGTGATTCAAGCGCCCCTCGGTAAATCACCTCTCCGCTGTGAATCATGATGACACTGTCACAGAGCGCCTGCACTTCCTCCATAATGTGGCTGGAGAAAAGAATCGTTTTTTGTTCTCTTTTCAGCTGCTGTATAAATTCGCGGAAGATGTTGCTTGACGTAATATCAAGCCCAGTTGTCGGCTCATCAAATAAAATGATGTCCGGATCGTGAATCAGCGCTCTGGCAATGGCGACTTTCTGCCTCATGCCTTTCGAAAACCCGCCCACTCTCCGGTTCATATAATCGCGCATGCCGAACCGTTTCGATAAATCTTCTATTCTTGCTTTGATCTCGTGGCGGTTCAGCCCATACAGCCTGCCGAAGTATTGGAGATTTTCTTTAGCGGTCATCCTGTCGTAAAGCCCGGTTTCTCCTCCGAATAAGACACCGATTCTTTTTTTGACCTCAGCCGGCTGCTTGACCGTGTCAAAGCCGTCTACTGTGATTACACCCTGTGATGGTTCAAGCAAGGAAGCAATCATTCTCAGCATCGTGGTTTTGCCGGCACCGTTTTCTCCGAGAATGCCGACGACTTCTCCTTTTTCAATTGTTAAGCTTACATCTCGCACCGCTTTGACTACTTTTTTCTTATCCTGAAACCTGCGGCTGCAATCGGTCAGTGTAATCATGTCACAATCTCCCTTATCTTTATTTCTAGTAATGACTATATACGAAAAGCTGGATTAGTTGGATAAAGTTGTCGCGAAGAGTTCTTTTTATGTCGCGAAATGGGATAGAATAAAGATGATTCTATGTAACTAGGGGAATGATAATGGTAAAAGTCGGACTTGTAGATGATTATCGAGTAGATTTAGAGAAGCTGGAAGCGATCGTGACCAGAATGCAGGACGTCGAAATTGTCTTTTCCACCGATTCAGCGGAGGAAGCCTACAGGCGGGTAAAGAATGGAGACATTGATCTGCTGCTTGCCGATATCGAGATGCCCCATATATCTGGCTACGAGCTTGCTGATTTGATCAAATCCCATTCACTTGATGTGGATGTGATTTTTGTTACCGGCCACGGCGGTTATGCGGTTCACGCCTTTGACCTGAACGTCCATGATTATATTATGAAGCCGTACTATGCCGAGCGTCTGGCCGCTTCCTTCGACCGCTACTTGAAAAAGAAAACGGAAACGAGTTTGAATGGGCGTATATTGATAAAGCAAAAGTCTGAAATGCACGTCCTGCAAAAGAAGGATATTATTTTCGCAGAACGGACGGGACGTTCGACGACGATTGTGACAACCGCCGAAGAGGTGCAAACGTATCAAACATTAAATGATATTAAAGGCGACCTGCCCGAAAAAGATTTTCTTCGTTCGCATCGTTCCTTTATTATCAACATTCATTACATAAAGCATTTTTCCGCTTATACCAAGCATTCATTCACAGTTTCCTTTGAGGGAACGTCTAAAAAAGCGATGATCACCAAGCAGCAGCTTGATTATTTTCAAAACTACTACTTTTGAGGAGTTCAGAACGTGATTACCCTTTTTCAATGTCTTTATCTGGTTTTATTTAGTTTCATATGTTATCAGGGAGCTGCTGCTTTTTCACATAGCACAGCCGCCTCTTGGCTCACCGCTGTTTTAGGCGCAGCTGCTGCAGGATTGTACATTTGGAATACAAAGCGGGTGTGGAATCACTGTTCCTCAGGGCTTTGTGCATGGATTGCCGTGATTCAAGTGATGTCGGCGGGAGTGGTGCTGATCGGCACAGACATCATGCAGGCATTATGTGTAATCGTAATATTTGCAGGGTGTGAAGGGCTCCGTATCGGACAGTCTGCTTTGCAGGCAAGGCTTTCTGATCAAATTGATAAGCTGACTCAAGCTGAACAGCACGCCAATCAAATGCTGATTGATGTGAGAAGCCGGAATCATGACACAATGAAACATATCACTGCAATCAAATCAGCTCAGCCCAAGGCAGATACACAAGCATATATTCAAAACTGGGCGGATCAATACAGTCAATATGACCGTTTTTTGAAAGGAGAGAACGCGTACGTTGCAGGGGTGCTTTATGATTTTTTAGAAAAAGCCCGCGCCTCGAATGTGAGTGTTTCGCTGCATATGCATACACCGCTTTCTTCCCTTCCATTTTCGCCTGCTGATCAGGTCAGCTTGGTCGGCAACATATTAGAAAATGCGCTCGACAGCGCGGCGGAGGCCCGAGAAAAAGCAGAGATTAAACTCGAGACTTCACTGCGCAGCGGACTTTATGTACTGACTTGTGAAAACAGCACTCCCGGGATGGACCCAAAAGTGCTCGATACAATCTATCAATCGTTTGGCTGCTCAACGAAAAACGGCGCTCATGAAGGCATGGGCACATATATCATTCAAAAACTGGTGAAGGGCGCTTTTGGCAGGCTGGATTTTACCTACCGCCACCCCGTCTTCCGGTTAGAAATCAAAATTCCGTTTCAGAAATAAAAAAACCTTGAAAAGCCTGGCTTTTCAAGGTTTTTTTCATTATGAGGATAACGCTTGTGCAAAACGATCTGCTTCATCTTGCAGCGTGCTTTCAATTTCTTTGTAACGGCTGGAAATCGTTGATGCGCTGACGCCGTATTTTTTCGCCAGTTTAGCTTGAGAAACGGACGCGCCGTTAAGAGAAATCGCGTTTACATAATATTCAACTGCCGCCGCAAAAGCTTCCGGCTTTCTGATGACAGGTGATTTTTTCTCGCAGAATGTTTTCCAGATGTCAATAACAGCTGGGATCAATTCAGTCGGATACTCTTCCCCGCTCATGCCTTCTTCAATAGCCGCAGCGGTTTCTTTCTCCAAGTCATTTGCCCACTCAACAGTGCTTACTTCCGCTTTCTCTGCTTGTGGCTCTTCATCTTTCTCAGCTAACAACGCGAACAGAACGTTGTTGAATTCCTGCTTCATGAAGTCCTCCGGCGTTTTGCCGTCCTTCACAGCGGCATCCGCATATTTCTTCACCTTGCTGATCAGCGCTTCTGTTCTCTTCACCGGGAAGATCGTGAACTGCATGAAGAATTCTGCTTTTTCCGCTTCGTGGATTGGGTATCCAAGAATCAGGCTTCCCACTGGAGGAAGGTCTTGATTGCTGGCGTCCATTTCCACTTCGAATTGTTTTGCCGTAATGACATCTTCAAAGTGAATGATGCCTTCCTTCAGGTCCTTCAGCAGCAATAAAGCAGGCGTCATGCTCTGCCATGATTCTACGATCTCACGCGTTTTCGGACGAGTGATCGAATCGCCTTTTTTCTGAAGGTACTCTTCGAAGATTGTCTTCTCACCAGCAAGCGGGTGGAAGAAGATTCCCCAGATTCCTAAGTTAAATACGCTGATGTCTTTCGTCTGTCTGTCCATAGCAGAAAGAAATTCATGCTGGTTGATAAAGCCTGAAATGCTTTCTCTATGTACTGTGAAGGCATACTCCACTAAGTCTTCCTGAATTTGTTTCGCTTCTTTTGCCGCTAGTTCCGCCGGGAAGTCGACAACTTTACTTCCGCAGCATTTTTTATATTTCTTGCCGCTGCCGCATGGGCAAGGGGCATTTCGTTTCACTTTTCCCACAATAAACCCTCCGAATTCTGTTGTAACTTTTCTATTTTAACAAAAATAACTTCTGAGGGCTTGGTTTCGGGCTAAAAAAGAATTTGGTAATGTGATAAGCTGGCTGATTATGCCAATTTACCTATGACATTTTCACCAACTTTTGTGATTTAAGGCTTATCACCTATTCCCACTTTAGGCCCTTCTTTTTTACAATCATTAGGTATTTATTTAACATTTTAAGGAGTGTTTCTATTGGAACTAGCTGGTTTCATGCTGCGCGCCTGCGCTCTTTTACTTGATGTAATCATTGCCGCAGCAGTGATTTTGGCAGCCGGATTTACGTTTGGTGATGGGTCCGCCGGTGTCATTATTGTCGCCATATCGATGCTGATTGTGTACCCTTTGCTGATGCCGCTGACAAATTGGAAGGGCACACTGGGCAAAAAAATCATCGGGCTGCAAATCGTGAGGGACGAAACATATAAAAAAATAACCTTCCCACAAGCCATTGTCCGTTACCTGATAGCGTGGGTGCATGTGTTCTCCCGCCTGATCTATTTGACTGCCGCATTTACGAAGAAAAAACAAACCGTTCATGATATGGCTGCGAAAACCATTGTGCTGAAAGCAGAATAACCTTGAAGAATAGAATTCTTCAAGGTTTTGTTTTTCATTAATTCGTATTCTGGCCCCCGCCGTTCAGCCCTTCTTTGATCAGGCTGTTGACTTGGCTGCTCATCAATAAACCGATGTGTCCAACGCCATGGATTTGAACGTTTCTAGCACCATCTAATCTTGATAAGTAATTCATGACAATCATATCGGCACTGCTGTAAATGGATGTGTATAAAATCTTTTGATTTGGATCTGTTCCCGGAAGCGCCTTGCCTGTCGTCAAACGGTTGGCGCCGCCAAGCGTTACGACGTTTGCAATTTTATTTCCGCCGTCCAGATTTTTTATGTAGTAAAGTGTGTTCGCGCCCCCCATGCTGTGAGCGACAATATCCACTTTTTTCGCACCCGTTTCATCTAAAACCTTTTGCACAAATCGTGATAATACCGGTCCATTGTTATAATTTGTGCCTGTCTTGTCCCAAAAATCAACCGCATACAGCTTGTCCCGCGACCAGCCCTGAGATACGAGATAGCTCTTAATTCCCGCAAAATTGAATGATGCCCCGCCAATACCGTGAACCATAACGACTGGATTGTGTTCAGCGGCTTTTGCTGACGGCTGCAACGCAAACAGCGATGTAACAGACAGCATCAAAATTGTTACAAGTGCAATGATCCTTCTTTTTACAAATTTCATAATATCCTCCTTTTTTTGTAACAAATTCTCCAAATATATTACGTTACCAAATTAATTAAGTAAAGGGTAATTTTGGCTTATTTTTAAAGAAATTTTAAGATTCATAGGTCATTATTGGTCCTAAAAAGCCAAAAAAAAGAAGGCTTATTCGCCTTCTTTTCTTCAATACTCATTGAAATAAGCTTGGATTTTTTGAGGATCATTTGTTTTGGTAAGCGCAAGCATCAGCAACATCCGTGCTTTTTGGGGGTTTAAAGAGTTCGATGCCAGCAGGTCCTTTTCCGCATAGTCTTGGTTTGGTGTGACGACACCATTTCCCGTGCGGGTAGAGCGCACCACTGTGACGCCTTTTTTGACTGCGCTGTCCGCCCCTTTTTCGGCTGCGTCAGATAAAGACCCGTTCCCAGAACCGGCAAATACAATCCCCTTTGCTCCGGCTTTTACAGCAGCGTCAAACAGGTAGCTTCCGTCATTTTGGTATCCATAGATAATGTCAACCTGCGGCAGCTCATCAAGATTAGAAACCGAGAAATCCGTGTCCTTCGTATGCTTACGGGTAATCTCATTATTAAAATAGATATCATCGGCAATTGTTCCGACAAAGCCCATTTCATCTGATTTAAATGTATCTGTTGTGGTTGTGTTTGTTTTGGTGACATATCGGGCTGAGGCAATCCGGTCGTTAAGAACAACAAGCGTCCCTTTCCCTTTTGCCTCAGGGGCACCTGCCACTTTCACTGCATTGTACAGGTTAGAAGGCCCATCAGCGCTGATGGCTGTGGAAGGTCTCATCGAACCGACAATAACAACCGGTTTATCACTTTTCACGGTGAGATTCAAAAAATAAGCGGTTTCCTCCAATGTATCTGTTCCATGAGTCACGACGATTCCGTCTACATCATCTGAAGCGAGCAAGTGGTTGATGCGTTTCGCCAGCTTCAGCAATATTTTATTATCAATATTTGTGCTGCCGACGTTAACAATCTGCTCGCCGCCGACGTTTGCAATGTCCTTCATTTCTGGAACTGCCTCGATCAGTGATTCAACGCCGACAACACCTGCTTTATATTCAGTTGTTGAGGTTTTCGATTGATCGGCACCAGCTATCGTGCCTCCTGTCGCTAAAATTCTAATGTTTGGCAGACCTTTTTTTTCAGAGGCAGAAGCCGAAGAGACTTTTTGTGTCTGCGTTTTTTCTTTCGGGGATTCTTTTGTTTCAGGAGAATGTGAACATCCGGTAAAAACAAACAATAGTGCGGTAAAAAGTACGAGCATTCGTTGTTTTTTCATCTATTTCTCTCCTTACATCCATATGATGATTAATCATTGAACATTTTATCTATTCAGTCAAAAGATCAGTCAGCTTTTCTCTCAGTATTTTTTGTTGTCATATCCTTCTTTTTTTGTCTTTTCATACAATGAATTTTTCTTGACAATTGATGATTGAATCAAGATAATAGACCAGTCACTATATTTTTGATTGCAATTCAGTAAGGTGGGAATGTTATGAGTTATGGAGATTCCCGTGAGAAAATCCTTTCGGCAGCTACCCGGCTTTTTCAGCTGCAAGGGTATTACGGCACGGGGCTGAACCAGATTATAAAGGAAAGCGGCGCGCCTAAAGGCTCTCTTTACTACCACTTTCCCGGGGGTAAAGAACAGCTTGCGATCGAAGCCGTGAATGAGATGAAGGAGTATATCCGTCAGAAAATCGCGGACTGCATGGAAGCCTATACCGATCCAGCGGAAGGCATTCAAGCCTTTTTGAAGGAGCTCTCCTGCCAGTTTTCATGTACGGAAGACATTGAAGGCTTGCCTGTGGGCTTGCTAGCGGCTGAGACGTCATTGAAAAGCGAACCGTTGCGCGAAGCCTGTCATGAAGCCTACAAAGAATGGGCCTCTGTGTATGAGGAAAAACTGCGGCAGACTGGCTGCAGCGAGAGCCGTGCAAAAGAAGCCAGCACTGTGGTTAACGCGATGATTGAAGGCGGCATCCTTTTATCTTTGACGGCAAAAAACAGTACGCCGCTCCTTCATATCTCCAGCTGCATTCCTGACCTGCTGAAGAGATAAAAAAACGACATACTACATGCAGTTGATAGAGAGGGGAAATGATTTTGGAAACAACAGCTAAAGCATCTCAGCAATACAAAGTGATGCCGATTATGATTTCCTTGCTGTTGGCCGGTTTTATCGGCATGTTCAGTGAAACAGCGCTGAATATTGCGTTAACCGACCTTATGAAGGAATTGAACATTACAGCGGCAACCGTCCAATGGTTAACGACGGGCTACCTGCTTGTACTCGGTATCCTTGTTCCTGTTTCAGGACTGCTGTTGCAGTGGTTCACAACAAGACAGCTTTTTACCGTGTCACTTATCTTTTCAATTTTAGGTACATTCATTGCGGCGCTTGCGCCGAGCTTCTCGTTTTTATTAGCGGCAAGGATCGTTCAGGCACTTGGAACCGGTCTTTTACTGCCCCTAATGTTTAACACAATCTTGGTGATTTTCCCGCCTCATAAACGGGGTGCCGCAATGGGAACAATCGGTCTTGTCATTATGTTCGCGCCCGCCATCGGCCCAACTTTCTCGGGATTGGTTCTGGAGCATCTCAACTGGCACTGGATTTTCTGGATCTCTCTTCCGTTCCTTGTACTGGCGCTTGTGTTCGGTATCGCATACATGCAGAATGTATCTGAAACGACAAAGCCGAAAATCGATGTATTGTCTATCATCCTGTCGACGATTGGCTTCGGCGGCATTGTGTTCGGATTCAGCAACGCGGGTGAAGGCTCCGGGGGATGGTCCAGCCCGACTGTTATCGTGTCGCTGATTGTCGGCGTTGTCGGCCTTATCCTATTTTCAATCCGCCAGCTGACAATGAAGCAGCCGATGATGAACCTCCGTGCGTTCAAATACCCGATGTTTATTTTGGGTGTGATCATGGTGTTCATTTGTATGATGGTCATTCTGTCATCTATGCTGCTTCTGCCGATGTATCTGCAAGGCGGCTTAGTCCTCACTGCATTTGCATCTGGTCTTGTTCTCTTGCCGGGCGGTATTTTAAATGGATTTATGTCCCCTGTTACAGGCCGCTTGTTCGATAAATACGGGCCGAAATGGCTTGTCATTCCGGGATTTGTGATTGTCACCGTTGTACTATGGTTCTTCTCAAATGTCACGACCACTTCAACAGCTGTGCTGATTATCATCCTGCACACCTGCTTGATGATCGGGATTTCTATGATCATGATGCCTGCACAGACAAACGGTTTAAACCAACTGCCGCGTGAATTTTATCCAGACGGCACCGCCATTATGAACACGCTGCAGCAAATGGCCGGCGCTATCGGAACAGCGGTTGCGGTCAGCATTATGGCTGCAGGCCAGCATGATTATATGAGTACAGTTAAAAACCCTGCCGATCCGGCAGTCATCCCGCAAGCTTTGACAGCGGGTGTACAGCACGCATTTGTGTTTGCAATGATTGTTGCCATTATCGGTTTAATTGGCGCTTTCTTTATGAAGCGCGTGAAGGTAGATCATTAATATGAAAAGCCCCTGACTAATGTTCAGGGGCTTTTTTTATGTTTACTTGTGGATCGTTTTCGCCGCGATTTCATCAATCGCGTGCCGCATTTCCTCCTTCGTATTATAAAAATGGGGAGCGAGACGGATAACATTTTCCCGCGGCGCGCAAATCACTTTTTTCTTCTTCAGCAACGCCGCCGTTTCCGATGCCCGCTCATCCCGGATCGCAACCATGCCCGGCTGAATCCCCTCTTGTCCCGCCGCCAGCTTCAGGCCTTTTTCAGCGGCATATTGAACTGCATCGACACAGATCGTTTTCACATGATCCCGGATATGAGAAACCCCAATATAATTCAGCAGCGATAAAGCCGCTACAGCTGCGGATACGCTGATAAAAGCTGGGGTGCCCGTTTGAAAACGACGCGCGCCTTTCGCATAAGCCCCATCAAATCCGTTCTCTCTGCCGAACCAAGCTGATGCTTTCGGTTTCAGTGCGTCAGCCAGCTCCTTTCTCACATAAAGAAACGCCACACCCGGTATGCCGAGCAAATACTTCCGGGTGCCTGCCGCCAGCATATCTACGCCCCATTCCTTCACATCAATGGGAATATGCCCGGCTGATTGATAAGCATCTACAAACAATAAAGAGCCCTTTCTCTGAGAAATCTCGGCAATCGCTTTTATATCCTGAACATAGCCGTCACGATAATGAACGTGAGGAACACACGTCAGTACTGTTTCATCCGAAATATGCGTTTCATATTGTTCGAGCGGCAGCACACCGTCTATTGATGGAATGACGGATACGGTATAATCGGAGTGTGCCTGCCAAACATGAGGCACCGCCGGAAAATCCATATCTGTATATACAACGTGCTTCTTTCCAAATGCAGTTAAGGACGATGCTACAGAAACCAGCGCATCAGAAACTGACGGCACAATCGCCACTTCATCCGGTTCAGCCCCGATCAGCTTTGCAAACTCGTTTCTCGCAAACTCTGTTTTTTCGATTGCTTCTTTCCAGTTCGTCCCCATATACAGCAGGCTGTCATGATAATCCTGGATCGCCCTTGATACAGGCTCTGCCAAAGCGCTCTGAGAACAGCTGGCAAGCATCGTATGCATCTGCAAGGTTGGGAATAAATGACGATACTGCTGCGGCAAATGCTCCATTATGATTCACTCCTTTACATTATTTTGATGAAAAACCCATAAATAAACAATAGAATAAAAGAAAAAGGAGATGAGAAGATGAGAAAAAAAGTGCTGATCACAGGCTTTGACCCTTTTGACAAAGAAACCGTCAATCCATCATGGGAAGCAGCGAAACGGCTTAATGGCTTCGAGACAGAAGAAGCCATTATTACAGCGGAACAAATTCCAACCGTCTTTAGATCCGCTCTGGACACTCTGCGCCAAGCCATTCAAACACATCAGCCGGATATCGTAATTTGTGTCGGCCAAGCAGGAGGACGGATGCAGGTTACACCGGAACGAGTGGCGATCAACCTTGCAGATGCGCGAATCCCCGATAACGAAGGGCATCAGCCGATTGATGAAGAGATTTCTCCAGATGGGCCCGCCGCTTACTGGACAGGGCTTCCCGTGAAACGAATGACTGCTAAGATGAAGGAACACGGCATTCCAGCTGCGGTTTCATACACAGCGGGGACCTTTGTATGCAACTATTTGTTCTACGGGTTAATGGATCACATTAGCCGGACATCCCCGCACATTCGCGGCGGTTTTATTCATATTCCTTACATTCCGCAGCAAACAATCGACAAAACAGCGCCGAGCCTCAGCCTGGACACGATTGTCCGGGCATTGAGAATCGCCGCTGTTACGGCCGCACAATATGATGAGGATGTGAAGTCACCGGGCGGTACGCTGCACTAAGCGGCCGCCGCTGTTTCTTCCCTCAGCCTCTTTTTGTAGACAAACGCCGATAGGGTGACACTCACTTCAAACAGGACAAGAAGCGGGATCATCACGAGAAAATCAGAAATAAAATCAGGCGGTGTAATCAATATGGACACGACAATCAGCAGAAAATAGGAAAGCTTTCTCGCTTTGGCCAGTCTGTAAGGATTTAAGATGCCCAGCCTTGTTAAAAACATCACCACCAAGGGCATCTCAAACAAGAAGCCGAACGGCAGGCTCAAATTCACCATAAACCTAAAGTAGCGGTCAGCCGTAAACATCGTTTCAAAGTGGCCGGAGGATAAATGAGTCAAAAAGCTGAGCACGATCGGAAACAAGACAAAGTATCCGAAGGAGATGCCCGCCAAAAACAACGCAAATAAACCTGGTATGTACATGAGCGTCACCTTGCGCTCCGTTTTCGTCAGCGCCGGTGCAACGAAACGCCACAGCTGGTACGCGGCAACAGGGATAGAAGCCGCAATGGCACAAATGCCGGAAAGCATCATATACACCCAGAGGATTTCACTCGGCCCAAGCACAGCCAGCTTTCCATCCAAATCCCTGATCAGCCAGTCATAAATGTCCTGTACGAACAAAAAAGCCGTGATGAGAAATAGAAAAAATGCCGCGAGGGTGACGATAATCCGGCGGCGAAGCTCTTCTAAATGCCCGATCAGATGGGTTTCTTTTTTATCCATTCAAAAAAGCCCTCCCTTTCATAAAAAAAGAGGCAGACCCGGTGTCTGCCTCATCAGCATTCAGCCCGCGTTTTTGTCCTGCTTTACCGCTGTCAGCTCAGCTGATTTCTCTTCTTTTTCATCACCAGACACAAGTGATTTTGTGGCGCTTTTAAATTCCAGCAGTGTCCGTCCGGCGGCACGCCCGATTTCCGGCAGCTTGGAAGGGCCAAAAATAATGAGGGCGATGACGAAGATCAGAATCAAACCCGGTATTCCAATGTTTGAAAACATAATTTCCACTCCTTAATTCGTGATTTTTGCCCGCTTCTTAATCATTTGTTTTTCGTGGGCTTTGTTGTGCGCAAAGAAACGATCCTCTTCGACCTCATCGGATTGCTTCACCCCGCCTTGGATTGTTGTGGATGATACCTTTCTCAACCCGGTTTGGTCTTTCTGGTAAACGAATGAAGCCCGCGTGGAAATGGCTGCGCCCGGCTCGGTCACAAATGGCATCACCCGATAATCGGCTTTCCACTGGTGAGGCGTCACTGTACAGCGGACATATCCGCGATAGTCGTTAAAGAACTTGATGTGCGGATTTTCTTTTAAAATTTGGTCCGTATCCGCCCGCTTATCCGCTCCGTTCCCTCCGGAAGTGATCGAGGTTCCAACAAATTCGGCTCCGAATATTTTTGAACTTGTCTTCTCGAAATCGACATGCAAATTCGATGCCCAGCTTGCGTGTACATCACCTGTCAGTACGACAACATTATTCAGATTTTTGCTTTTAATGAAATTGATAACCCGTTCGCGCTGAGCCGGGTAGCCGTCCCACGAATCCATGCTGTAGATCGGGCTTGCGCTTGTCCCGAAATTCCACTTGGCAAAGAAAATCTGCTGCGCCAGCACATTCCAGTGGGCTGTCGAGCTGCCCAAATTGTTGAAGAGCCACTGCTCCTGTTCTTTTCCAAGCAGAGTCCGATTCGGATTGCGCGATTCATCAGAAGGCGGCTTATTGCCGTCGTTATTGGCTTGGTCGTCCCTGTACTGGCGGGTATCAAGCACATTGAAGGACGCCAGGTTTCCGTACGTAAAGTGCCGGTACAGCTGCATATCTGGGCCATTCGGCAAAGAGGAAATGCGGAGCGGCATATGTTCATAGTATGCCTGGTATGCTGCCGCGCGGCGGAGCACGAATGCTTCAACCGACTGTCCTTTTTCAGGTATTTTATTGGCATAGTTGTTTTCAACTTCATGGTCATCCCAAGTTACAACCCAAGGGAATGCCGCATGTGCAGCTTTAAGATTGGCGTCAGAACGGTATTGAGCGTGACGGTTCCGATAGTCTTGCAGCGTAATGATTTCCGCGCTGTTGTGCGTGCGGACATTGCCTGTTTTTGATACATATTCATTTGGACCGTATTCATATATGTAATCACCGAGATGGAAGACTAGATCAAGCTTTTCCTTTGCCATATGCTTGTAGGCCGTATAATATCCGTGCTCATATTGCTGGCAGGAAGCAAATGCAAAGGTCATTTGCGGCACATTGGCGCCAGGGGCAGGCAGTGTTTTTGTTTTTCCGACAGGGCTTAGTTCATGGCCGGTTTTGAAACGGTAATAGTACACTTTGTTCGGCTCAAGCCCGTCCGCTTCCACATGAACGGAATGGGCAAGACTCGGTTTAGCCATTTCAGTGCCTTTTCTTACGATTTTACGGAAATGCTCATCCTTTGCGACCTCCCATTTGACAGGCACTGCTTGCTTCGGCATTCCCCCGCCATTCAGCGGATCTGGTGCCAGGCGTGTCCAAAGCACGACACTGTCGGAAAGCGGATCACCTGACGCTACCCCTAATGTAAACGGATAGCTTGAGAATTTAGGCGCGGCATTTACTTCAAAGGCCCCAACCGACTGGGCAATCGTTAATCCAAGAGAAAGTCCTGCAATCTTCCCCGCTCCTTGAATAAATTTACGGCGGTCAAACGTATTGTTTTGAAAGCTTTCCTCTTTCAGTTTCTGTACCCATTCATCAAAACGACTGTCGTATGCCATTCAAGATCCCCTCTCTCCTCATTGATCGTCTCCATTATAGGAAATCATTGTTAAACGACTGTGAAGAAGTGTGAACCGATTGTAAGCGCTGAACATCAAAAACAGGTCTTCCCTCACAAGCCTGCCGCTGAAACATGCCGAAAGCTGGCTGAATGACGCGTTTTCTGCATATCCTGTCGTTTGCAAGCCGCCCATTCGGACTATTTTTCTTCACATGATCTTAAAAAAACAAAAACACCGAGCCATTTCGCAGAATGACTCAGTGCCTTATCAGTTATTTCGAAAACAATCTGCTGAAAAAGCCCTTCTTTTTCGGCTTTTCAGCAGGAGGCTCTTGTTCTCTTACAATCCCTTTTTCCTTCGCTTCTTTTAGCCAAAATGGAAATTCAGCAAGCAGAGCATCATAAAGCTCATCATCAGAAATGCGGTCAATCTCTTCGATATGCAGGAAGTTCGTGTTATCAACGACACGCCCTTCTAACGTATCCAGTTTATTGAGAAAATCAAAGTTTCCGTTTCCGATGCCGACAAACTGCCAGAACACCGGTTTATCAGAAGAAGCTTTAATTATCGGTTTGATTGACTTTTTACAGCCCCCGTCATTGATAAAAACAATGAAAGCAGGATACGAGCTCGGTTCCTCCGCAACATATTTGCGCAGCACGTCCTTCATGACTGGCGGCTCATCATTTCTGCCGAATTTATGCAAGCGGTCATTATTTAAAATTTCACGATCGACATAGCCCGAAAAATCCTTTTCTGAAACTGGCTTTAATCGGGAAAATTCATTATCATACACCCATACATCCAGCAAACCGTTATCATCAAACTGATCAGCCACTGCCAAAATCCGCTCCACCACATTTTGAACCGTCCCGTTTTTGTAGAGCGGTCTCATCGATCCCGTAATATCAAGAACCAGTCCGACACGAGCCGTCACCTTCGTTAACTGCTTTTTCTCCAGTACGATCTTTACACTTTTCTTTTGCAGGTCAATTGTTGCCATTCTGTCATCTCCGTCAGCTCTTTTTTCTTCGATTATCTCACAGGAATATTTCCCATTGCATCTTTTCAAATAAAAACACCGTTCAATTTGAACGGTGTCCTGTCTCTAAAATGTGTTATATACATTTTCACACGTCTCCGCCGTCGGCTGATAAAAGCAGTGTGACTTAAATCTGGCCACAAACGGCTGGTTATACCACTGGGCTGGACAGTCTCCCTCCGGCCTGAAGTACCACAAACTAAATTTTGCCGGCCAGCGTCTTTCACCGTTAATCGACCGCCGTGCAAGAGCACGCTCGCTATCTCGCGCCCTTTGATAAAAATATCCATGAGTCACAGCCTCAAACGCGTGTGGCTGATAAATCATCTGCCTGATGGTGCGGAGGCCTTTAAAATCTGAGCAATTCGCCCGCAGCCGATTAATTCCTACGTTGCCGACAAGCAGCATCCCCTGCTTGCCTTCGCCTTCCGCTTCCGCTCTGAGCAGCCTTGCCATCAGATCGACATCCGCACTCGTTGCTCTCACGACCGCCATCACGTCACCTCCCCTTGATCTCTTTTCATCATATTTCATTACTTCAGAAGTGATGACGGAGGGACAGGAGAAGTTTTTAAATTTATTCATCTAAAAACAGCCAACATAATGGGCTGTTGGGCGTCAAAGCAGCGTCCGGTGCGGTACAAGCTTCACGTTTCCGCTGTCGAAGCGCCGCAGCCTCAATTCCTGATTCACATCATCGACCCCTCCCCAGCAGATTTGCACCCGCCTCCGAAAAGAAATAAGGTTTAACTTTTTACATTTGAGGAATTATACATAACAAATCAAATGACAAAAGGAGGAATTGTAATGACACATGTGAAAGCGCTCGCGATTAAAGGTATTATGACGATTATTGTGTTGTATCTGGTGCTTGGTCTGGGCTTTGGTTTCACGTTTGGAGATACGCTGTTAATGACGATAGTGTTAGGGGTTATTTCTTATTTGCTGGGCGATCTGTATGTATTGCCGAGATGGAATAATATGATTGCAACTTTGGCTGATTTTGGCTTGGCCTTTCTTGTGATCTGGCTGATGGGCATGCCGCTTTCCCTGGGGATGACTGGCGGTGAAGTTGCGTTGGCGGCTTTATTCGGCGCGATCGTCATGGCAATCGGTGAATATTGCTTCCATTTCTATATGATGAGCAAAGAGATTGGCAAGAAGCATTATCTTGAAACAAGAACAGACTCATAATGGAAAGGCCGGTGCTGACAGCATTGGCCTTTTATACTTATTGGGCGCCTTTGTTTACGCATCCTGCTTGTCCGCATTCCTGATCGCCATGTAGGAAAAGAACAATCCGAATGCCGCTAACGATAACGGGATATACACAACAGATGAAATCGAGAAGCCCGGACTTGTTGAGCTGATGAGCATCACAATTACTACAGATGAAATGATGGTCGCCGGAACCGAGTGTCTACGCATCCCAAAAAAGATGGGAACTAAACTGGTTCCAGCGGCGCCAAAAGCGAAAACCGCCATTTTGACCGCCTGTTGAGAAATGATCTCGAAAGTAAGCTCTACTGGTATAAAATGGTAGATCGAGTTCAGCCAAAAGAAACCGGTGGCTATGAGTATATTTGAAAGTAAAATCGTGATAAACGTCAGTCCGCCCGCGATCATGAGCTTAGCGGTGAGCAGCTTTTTACGGCTGATCGGGTACGTGAACATCACAAGAATGGTTTTGTTTTTATATTCCGAAATCACCAATTTTACGATCAGCACAGCGCCAAATACGATAAATACCGCTCTGACGAAGGTGCCGATGATGAGGAATGCTTCATCCGTACTTTGGAACGAAACCCCGCCATCGGCTTTTTCGGAATAACTGATCAGCCACATAAAACCCATAATGATCACGTTGGCAATGAGGGCACCTCTGATATACCAGCCCATTTTCATTTTTCTTAATTCGATTCTGATCAAATTCATCAACGTGTCTCTCCTCCTTTACGCACTGATGCTATTGCCGTTGATCAATTTGATAAAATAATCCTCCAGCGACGTATACTTTTTGTTCATTGATTCAATGTCTACATCATTTAAAATCAGCGCTTTGGATATAGCAGGCTGTGAGGCTTCGGCTTCGTAAATTCGGATTGTTTTCTCATTTAAAATTTTAAAGTTGGTTAATTGCAGCTCTTTCTCAAGAACAAAGCAGGCCTTTGTCTGATTCGATGTAACAAGCTCGATGTATTCAGTGTTCTGGCCCCTGACATCCTCCATTGATACCTCTTCAAGCAGCCTGCCGTCCCGAATGACGCCGATTGTGTCCGCGATTTGTTCGATTTCACCCAGCAGGTGGCTTGAGATCAGCAGTGTCATCCCGTACTCTTTGCTCAGCACTTGAAACAATTGCCTGATCTTTTTAATGCCGATAGGGTCAAGACCATTCACCGGCTCATCCAAAATGAGCAGGTCCGGCTTCGTGAGGATGGCACGCGCAATTCCAAGGCGCTGCTTCATCCCGAGGGAAAAGGTTTTGACGGGTTTTTTGTCGATTTGTTTTAAATTCACCATATCCAGCACTTCTTGTATGGCTTTTTTATTGTGATATCCCATATATTCACAATGCAGATCTAAATTTTCTTCAGCTGTCAGGTTTTCATAAAAAATCGGATATTCAATCATGCTGCCGATGTTCCCCAGCACCTCATATGACGTGTGGGTGAACTTGTTCCCAAGGATGATGATTTCACCGCTTGTCGGTTTGACAAGGCTCGTCAGCATTTTCATAATGGTTGTTTTCCCCGCGCCGTTCGGGCCGAGAAAGCCATAGATTTCACCTTTTTTAATATGCATGCTGACATTGGATACGACCTCTTTGCCCTGATACGTTTTGGTCAGCCCGTTTGTTTGTACGATATAAGTCAACTTTGTTTCTCCTTCCCTCTCTTTTCCTGTTTTCTATTGTAGCGGCGAGCCCTGTCATTTTTATTTCTCAAACCTTAAGAAATTCTTACGATTAATATGTCATGCGTTTCAATGTGATCGTAAATGCAGTCCGTTCGTACGGCTTGCTTTTGACGGATATGGTGCCTCCCATTTTTTCTGTAAGCCGTTTTGTGATGGTTAAACCCAGTCCGCTTCCTTGAAATGCTTTATTTCTGGATTCTTCAAGTGTGTACAGCCTCTCAAACACCCGCTGCTGATCGGTTTCACTAATCCCTTTTCCGCGATCCCATACGGTGATGGCGATGTTCCTTTCATCATAAGACAGCGTCAGCCCGATTAACTTGCCGGCCGCGCCATATTGAATCGCATTGGACAATAGGTTTTGCAGGATTCTGTCCAGAGCCTCTTCATTCGCCTGCGCATACACCGGCGTATCCGGGATATCGATGGCTGCTTGAAAGCCTTTTGACTGAACAGCGTCATAATAGTGCAGGATATTTCGTTTGCATATGTCGTTCATATGTACTTTGGTAATCGGGATCTCTTTATCTTCAGATTCTAATTTCGCTAAATCAAAAAAGGAGTTGATCATCTGAATGAGTTCATTTGTTTTCTGGCGGAGCTTCCCCAGCAATCTTTCCCGCTCTTCGTCCGGCATGTTCGGGTCACTTTGAATGGCTTCGATATAACCGAGAATGACCGTTAACGGCGTTTTCAGGTCGTGAGACATATTGGTCAGCATCCGCTTCATGGATTGCTCTGTTTTGGCAAATTGGGCGCTGATCTGCTGACGATTCTCAACGATAAGATTGATATTAACAAGCAAGCTTTTGAGCGCATGATCGTCTGTAGGAAGCAAAATTTGTCCTGCCGAATCCCGGCTGAGCATGTAGCTAAGCTGGTCAGCCGTGTAAGCCAGATTCCCGTCCCGCTTCTTTTTCATTATGAATTGAATCACATTCAGACACGCCAGAGCGATGACAGCGGCCACCCATAGCACTGTCATTCTAAAACTCTCCTAATTTATAACCGATGCCCCATAACGTTTTAATATATTGAGGGGAGGAGGGGTCATCCTCAATTTTCTCTCTGAGCCGCCGCATATGTACGTTAATGATGTTCTGATCATCAAAGTACTCTTCATTCCAAACGGAACGGTAGATTTGTTCTTTCGTAAACACTTTTTTAGGATTTGATGCAAATAAGCACAGCAGCTGCCATTCTGTTGACGTCAGCTGGAGCGGTTGTCCATTTTTCAAAACGGAAACATTGTCTACATCTATCGCCAGCTGGTGAATCCGGATCACCTTATTCACAGCCGGCTCCTCTGCCGAATATTGCGTCGCCCGCCGTATCGCGGCTTTTACTCTGGCTGTCAGCTCAATCATCGAAAACGGTTTGGCGATATAATCATCCGCCCCAAAGCCCAGTCCCAATGCCTTGTCCACCTCTCCGTCTTTTGCCGAAATCATTAAGACCGGTATATTGCTTTTTTCCCGGATGATTTTCAGAAAATCCATGCCGTTCAGCTTCGGGAGCATGATATCAAGGAGGACCAAATCGTATGAACCCTGCTGAAACAGCCGGATGCCCTCTTCTCCGTCGAAGGCATGCACAATTCCAAAGCCTTCTTTTGTTAAATAATGATCCACCATTTCACTGATTGAGTGGTCGTCTTCTACAAGCAATATGCGCTGCATCTTCTCACCTAACCTTTACAAAATCAAAAAACACACACGTAATTACACTTATTGTAATTGAAAAACGTGTGTGTTTTATATAAATTATTCTTTTTTTCCTGTTTTCAGCTTCCTGTATTCCATGCCCGTAATGACAAAGAATACGGCAGCGCATCCAATGACTTGAATAAGCCCGAGCCGTTCACCGAGAAATAAAGCTCCATAGAAAATCGTCAGGATAGGCCCTGCCATTGAAATGGCGGCGGCTCGCTGTGCCCCGATTCGTTTTATGCCCTCAAGCATTAGCACAAATGGAATCACTGTGGTAACGACTGCAATTACCGCGAACAAACCATACATAGAAAGCGGATATGCTGCCATTGGCGTATTCATGCCAGCCGCCGATTTGATCCCTGTGTAAAGCATCATGGCAGCTCCAGCAGCTGTCATCCCGTATGCATTGAGACGGATCCCCCCGATTTGATGGACGAGATGCCCGGAAAGGACAAGATAACCAGCATAGACGGCCGAAGATAACAAAATGAATACAGCTCCAATCATATTCGCCTGGAAAAGCTCAGCATTCCAGCCGCCCAGCGCCAAGAAAAGCCCAAACATGACCGCCAGAACTGCGAAGAGGTCCTGAATTGAGGACCTTTTCCGGTCACGACACGCGGTGAATCCAAACACAAACAACGGATAGCTCATCAGCAATATACGTTCAACCATTGCGGATACATGGTTCAGCCCGATAAAATCAAGCAAGGGAGACAGAAAAAAACAAAACACTCCCGCGCCACAAGCCTTCCATAGGTCTCCTTTTTTCTTACCGTCTGGCATTGGAGGACGGTATATTAAAAAAATCAGCCAAAACAGCGGAACAGCCAGCAGCTGCCTGTATAGCAGCACGGCATCTGGCTCAGCACCCATTTGGTATGACCATTTTATCCAAATCGATTTAGACGCAAAACAAACTGTTCCGATCAGCAAAAAAATCGTACCTGCTGCGGCCTCACGAATCTTACTCTGCTCTTCTGCTCTCATCTCAGCTCAGCTTTTCTCCTTTACTTATTCAAATGCTTTTGGATAAAATCCAGAAGCGTATATCCTTGAGCAGTCAGAATAACACCTTTTCCGCTGCAGGCCGGGCAAGGTGTTCCTTCGATTTCTCCCGCTCTTTCACATTTAGGACATGCGACCTCAAGATCATCAGTTGCAATGACCATTTGATATCCTCCTTTCTAACTCATCTGCTATGCCACCACCAGCCATCGTCCATTGGCCGTCACCTCCTTTAAGAAACACAAAAACCCCCGTCCTATGCAAAGGACGAGGGTCTCGCGGTACCACCTTTATTAACAGCTATACAGCCGTTCACTCTAAGTACAGAAAACCTATGTTTCGATACTCCTCTCTTGGTAACGGGGAGAGAAACCCGGCATCGCCTACTATCCGTTCAGCAAAGCAATTCAGAAGCCCATTCGGCATCAGGGGAGGATCGGTTCACACCTGCCACCGACTCTCTGAACCTCCATTCTGATGCGTACTTGCTCTTCCTCACGATTGTTGTTCCGTTCTATTATTTGTAAAGTTTATAATACTTGGTTCATGAAATGAAGTCAATTCTTAATCCGATATTACACCGAGTGCTTCCAGCGCCATATGAACGTGCTCCTCCTGCTGTGTTTGCAGAGCGAGCTTGGCGATTTCCACCGGATACGCCGCCTGCATCTCTGAAATGTGTTCCTGCATTTTTGCCCATATCCGGCCGCCTGCTTGATTATAGTATTCAAGTAAACGGGCAGTTTCTTTTTCCCCGAAAATGGTTTGATAAAGAACAAAATCCTTGGCTGGATCGGCAACCTTCGCTTCTGTCCAATCCAGAAGTCCTGTGACACGTTCATTTTGGTCGATAAGAATATGCGGCGGGTGGAGATCGCCGTGTATCAGTGCAGAAAAACCAGGCCAGTATGCATCATCATTTATCCACTTTTGCCATCTTTCCCAAAGCGTCGTAGATACGCCAAGCGTATTCTTCACATCAACCATAGAGTCTGCTGTCATTTGCCTGAAATCTTCTGGCCTTATCACTTCTATTCCGGATTGCCCAGCAGATATTTGATCCGTGCCATGTAATTCAGCCAGTATGTCGGCAAGTGTGCGGACAAAGTCGTCTGACGGCGGCTGATGATCCATATTCCATACATATTGCTTTTGTTCCAAATCAATTCCAGCAGCCGGCGTCCCTTTTAACATGGGGTAGGCGATCAATTCCGGTGTATGAATTCTCCAATCCGGCACATCAGCAGTCAGATTCGCGCGGAGAAAGGCAAGCGTTATGCCTTCTGCAGATGCTCTTTCCACAACATCACTTCGCCGCGGTTTTCGCAGCACCCATGGCATACCTGTGTCGTCCTTGGCAAATACAACTTGAAAGTCCATTCCGGTTTCATTCAATTGCGCGTTCTCAGAATGAACCGTCAAACCTTGGCTGCGTGCAAGCCCGACAATCTCAGTGATAAGCTGTTTTTCGTTAAGGTTTGTCATCCCATTTCCCCTTTCTCATGCTCCGGCCTGCAGTAGAGAGAAGGGATGCTTGAAGGCACAAAAAAGGGCAGGCACGCCACCCTCTTTTTTGATAACCATATAAGGGCTCATACATAGGCGGATTCATCCCGATTCTCTCGCATTCAGGCGAGAGTTGTTCACTATTGAATTCGTGTCACTCGGAATCTAATGAATGCCATGCTATAACCCCTCCGTTTCCTATACGCTGATTTTCATTTTACAGCATATTCCATCTTCCCGCTATAAAAACATGAATCAAGTCACTGGAGCAGGATTAAACAAGCACAAATCATTATGAAGGCCCCAACGGTCTGCCCACGTTTGTTTGTGGCCGCTTGCTACATCCAAAATCGTCCTGAAGATTTCCCAGCCTACGTCTTCAATACTGGCCTCTCCTGTCGCGATTCGGCCGGCATTGATATCGATTAAATCAGCCCAATGCTCTGATAAGGAATGCCGAGTCGATACTTTCAGCACCGGTGCAGCAGCCAGGCCATATGGTGTTCCCCTCCCTGTCGTAAACACCTGCAGATTCATGCCCGCAGCCAGCTGCAGGGTGCCGCACACAAAATCGCTTGCCGGTGTCGCCGCGAACAGCAGGCCTTTTTGCTCTGCTCTTTCACCAGGGCCGAGCACGCCGGAGATGGGGCTTGTGCCTGATTTCGCTACCGAGCCTAACGCTTTTTCCACCACATTGGATAATCCGCCTTTTTTATTGCCTGGTGACGGGTTTGCGCTTCGGTCTGCGTCTCCCCGCCGAAGATAGCTGTCATACCACTTCATCTCTTTGATCAGTGATTGTCCGACCTCTTCACTGACAGCCCGCGGCGTTAATAAATGAATGGCATCCCGCACCTCTGTCACTTCAGAAAACAAAACCGTTGCACCTGCGCGAACCAATAAATCAGCCGCATACCCCACGGCAGGGTTCGCCGTCACGCCGGAAAACGCATCACTGCCGCCGCATTGCAGGCCGATAACCAGATCCGAAACAGGACATGACACCCGGGTTCTGCTGTTCAGCCTGATTAACCGTTCCTCCGCCATTTCCAAAATGGATTGGATCATCGCCGCAAAACCTCGGTGATCCTGGAGCGATAGAATGTCATCATCATTTTCGGAGGCAATTCTTTCCGGGAGGAGCTTTTCACAGCCCAATCCGATGACCATTACTTCTCCGCCGAAGTTCGGATGCTTCGCGAGATTTTGAATCGTGCGGATCGGAATGACAGCGTCGGGCGCATTGATCGCCACACCGCATCCGTATTGATGATGCAGCGGCACAACGTCATCGACATTTGGGTATTTCGGCAGCAGCTCTTCTTTTATTCGTTTGACTGCATAATCCAAAACGCCAACAACACATTGAACACTTGTCGTGATGCCGAGGATATTTTTTGTCCCCGCACTGCCATCCGCATTTCGGTATCCCTCAAACGTGTAGCCTTCAAGAGGGGGCCGCGGCTGCGGCACTCTGTTTGCGAGAGGAAGATCGTCTAACGCCGGAGGAGCGGGCATTCTCACGAGGGCTTCCCGTATCCAGCTCCCGCGTTTGATCGTCTCATCAGCAAATCCGATCACCTCTCCGTAACGCACGATCTCGTCCCCTTGATTGAGATCGGTGAGGGCCACCTTATGGCCTTGAGGAACATCCTCTTCAAGTACGAGCCCGCATGAGAAAACAGTGCCCTTTGGCAGTCCTCCATCATTTACAATAATCGCAGTGTTATCTATTTCATGCACTTTGATGTAAAGGGGGGCTTGGTTCTTCCTGAGGTTCATCGCCATATGAAAATCACTCCTCATATCTTAGTAAGCGTTTTCTAAATTGGTTTTAAAAAAACCGCAGCTCTTACGTTTCAACTGCGGTTGCTCACCATTATTTTTCATCCATTCCTTTTAGAATTTTGTCACGGACAAATTTCAGATGTTCATACATGTGGTAATGTGCTTTGTACGGATCTCTTTTGGCAAGGGCGTCGTAGATTTTTTTGTGATATTCGACCGTTACATCTCTCTCCCTGTACGGAATTTGGCTGTCAATTTTCGCATGGGTAATCAGCAGGGACTGAATCATCCCTTCAACGACGGGGTTATTAGCGCTTAACGCAATAATTCGATGGAACTCTTTATCCGCTTCACCATAAAGATTGTCAGTGCTGTTGGCAATATCGTCGATCGTCTTCTGCAAACGCTGAAGCTCTTCCTCATTGATTTTTTCCGCGGCAATTGTCACGAGTCCGAGTTCTAGCGCCATCCGCGCTTCAATGATAGCCGGAAGATTATCAGTGGCCAAGGCAAGCATGACGGAAAACGGCTGCATGCCGATTTTATCGTTGAAATATGTGCCCCCTCGTGTTTTTCTCGTAATGACACCCAGCGTTTCAAGTGAACTGAGCGCCTCTCGAAGCACCGGCCTGCTGACATGCAAAATGTCCATCAGTTCCATTTCTGTCGGCAATTTGTCTCCGGCCCTCAACTGTCCGCTCGATAATAAATGGACAATCCGTTCGATGACCTGCTTGGCTAATGTTTTCCGATTGACTGTATCGACTTTCAAATCCTCTAAACCTTCGTACACGAACAACTCTCCCTTCAGTTGTTCAATTGTAAGACAAAATAGCGGATATGACAATATTTACAATCAAACTTATCGCACAAGACACGGGCGCTTCCGGTCAAATTCCCAGTTGCTGATCAGAAACTGCATTGGGATCGCGTCATTCCGTCCGCCTAAATTCATTTTCCGATAGATCTCATGCGCTTTTTCCACTTGTTCCATATCAATATCGACGCCTAGTCCAGGCTTATCCGGCACCTTGACACAGCCAGAAGAAATCTCAAAAGGCTGTTTCGTTAATCGCTGCCCGTCCTGCCAGATCCAATGGGTATCAATCGCCGTGATCCGCCCCGGAGCCGCTGCTGCTACATGGGTAAACATCGCTAGGGAAATATCAAAGTGGTTGTTGGAGTGCGAGCCCCATGTCAAACCCCAATCATGGCACATTTGCGCAACCCGCACCGACCCTTGCATCGTCCAAAAATGCGGATCAGCCAGCGGTATATCGACCGCGTGGAGCTGAATCGCGTGACCCATTTCCCGCCAGTCAGTCGCAATCATATTTGTCGCAGTCGGAAGCCCTGTCGCGCGGCGGAATTCAGCCATTACTTCACGAGCGGAGTAGCCATTCTCATCCCCGCATGGATCTTCCGCATACGCGAGCACATCTTGCTTTCCTTTGCATAATGCAATAGCTTCCTCTAATGACCATGCCCCGTTCGGATCAAGAGTGATCCTTGCCTCTGGAAAACGTTTCGATAATGCGGTAACAGCTTCGATTTCCTCTTCTCCCCGCAGCACCCCGCCTTTCAATTTGAAATCCTGAAAGCCATAGCGCTCCTGTGCGGATTCGGCAAGACGCACAATGGCCTCCGGCGTCAGCGCTTCCTCATGGCGCAGACGGAACCAGGCACAATCTGACTGCTCATCGCTTTGATACGGCAAGGTCGTCCGATTTCGGTCGCCGATGTAAAAGAGGTAACCGAGCATTTTTACTTCATCACGCTGCTTCCCTTCGCCCAGCAAAGCCGCGACCGGTTCCTGAAGAAACTTTCCAAGCAAATCTAACAAAGCCGCTTCCAGTGCGGTGACGGCGTGCACAGTGGTGCGCAAATCAAACGTCTGGTTTCCTCGCCCTCCCCTGTCCTGATCGCCAAACTGCTTTCTGACCGTTTGCAATATCGCCTGGTACGCACCGATAGATTTTCCGACAACAAGCGGCTCTGACAGCTCCAGTGTGCGGCGAATATGCTCTCCGCCAGGCACCTCGCCGACTCCCTGATTTCCGCTGCTGTCTGTTAAGATTACGATATTCCGGGTAAAAAACGGGCTGTGTGCTCCGCTTAGATTCAGCAGCATGCTGTCATGTCCCGCAACAGGAATCACCTTCATTTCAGAAATTGAGGGAATATTCGATCTTTTTTCTTTTTGAACCTGCTCTTGTATCGGTGAACTCATGCATTTTCCTCCCTTTATAAAGCGCTTTCATAAATATTAGACAGGCAACGATTGATCGGGGTCTTGTTCTTGTTTCTTTAACACGACCCGTTTGATCGGCCCGACCAGCAGCAAATAGCTGAGGATCGCCGCAATCGCGTTAGCGCCGACAAACACAAGCGCGCCATTGAAAGATCCAGTGGCATTGACAATGTATCCGATAATAATCGGTGTTGTAATTGAGGCAATATTCCCGAAAGTGTTGAACAAACCGCCGCTTAATCCTGCACATTCTTTCGGAGACGTGTCCGACACGACAGCCCAACCCAATGCGCCGAAGCCTTTTCCGAAAAACGCGAGCGACATAATGACAACGACGAGCCATGCTGAATCTGTGTAGTTACAGACAATCATACTGCAAGACAGCAGCATGCCGGCAATGATTGGCACTTTTCTTGCAAAGGTCAGTGAACGGCCTTTTTTGAGTAAGATGTCTGACACAATGCCCCCAAGGACGCCGCCGGCAAATCCGCACAGCGCCGGCAGGGAAGCGACAAACCCAGCTTCAAGAATAGACATGCCGCGGGCCTGAACCAAATATACCGGAAACCATGTGAGAAAGAAATAGGTGAGAGTCGTAATACAGTATTGCGCGATGTACACGCCAATCAGCATGCGGTTCGTTAACAGCTGTTTGATATACGGCCATTTCGATTCTGTTTCTTGTTTGCTTTTACTGTCATCCATGGAAATCAGCCCGCCGCCCTGTTCGATGTACGCAAGCTCAGCTTCATTAACCTTTGGGTGTTTTTTCGGTTCATACACCGTTTTTAGCCAGATGACAGCCAGAAGAATGCCTGCAATACCCATGACAACGAAGACGGAATGCCAGCCGAAAGAGTGGGTAAGCCAGCCCATTAAAGGAGAAAAAATGACGATTGCGAAGTATTGTGCTGAATTAAAAAAGGCTGAAGCTGTCCCGCGCTCGGAGCTTGGAAACCATGAGGCAACAACTCTGCCGTTTCCGGGAAATGAAGGCGCTTCTGATAAACCAACCAGAAAACGCAGTGCAAACAGCAGGATAATCGCTGTGCCGGCGGAGAAAAAGCCAATCGCCCCTTGCAGCAGCGTAAAAAACGACCAGAAAAAGATGCTTAACGCAATGATAGTCTTTGAACCAAAACGGTCCAGCAGCCAGCCGCCCGGAAGCTGTCCGATGACATAGGCCCAGCCAAAGGCAGAAAAGACATATCCCATGGCGACCGAGTCCAATCCCAAATCGTGCTGGACGGAATCTCCGGTGATGGAAAGCGTCGCTCGATCCGCGTAGTTAATAGAGGTCACAAGAAACAGCATAAACACGATGAACCAGCGCACGGACGTTTTTTTGCCCGCCGGTGTAACATTCGCAAAGTCTTTTTTCATAGTATCTTCTCCTTTTCAAAGTAGAGAATCATATGCTGGCTGTGATAAAGCCGGGAAAGAGACGCATGCCTCTTTCCAGCACCATTACGGCTTCACAAAAACGGTTTTGATCGCTGTGAAAAAGTCCTTCGCTGCCTCACCCTGTTCTCGGGAGTGGGAGCTCGACTGCTTCATGCCGCCAAAAGGCGCCTGCAGCTCAACACCTGCGCTTTCTGCATTGATCCGAACCAGCCCGGCATCGATTTCATCAATGAAAGAAAGCATTCGGCCGATGTTTTCCGTGAAGATGGATGCACTTAATCCGAACTTCACATCATTGGCGATGTTCAGCGCCTCTTCCATCGAGTCCACCTTGATCAAGGCGATCACCGGACCGAAAATTTCCTCCTGGGCAATTGTCATCTCAGATGTCACATTGTCAAAGATGGCAGGCTGAACATAATAGCCGTTTTGATACTTTCCGTTCTCCAGCTTTTCTCCTCCTATTAAAAGGGAAGCCCCCTCCTGTTTGCCTTTCTCAATGTATGACAGGCAGTTATCAAGCTGATTCTTGCTGGCAATCGGTCCCATCCAGACATCCTCTTTTAAGCTGTCTCCGATTGTAATATCTTTTGTGCGCTGGAGCAGTTTTTCTTTAAAGCGCTCATAAATTTCGCTTTGTACAATGACACGGCTTGTCGCGGTGCATTTCTGGCCGGTTGAACGGAAGGCCCCCGTTATGACAGCTTCGGCCGCAGCTTCAAGGTCAGCGTCATCAGCTACGATGACAGGGTTTTTGCCGCCCATCTCAAGCTGGTACTTGGCTCCCCTCGCTAAAGCGGCTTGCCCGATGATTTTTCCGACTTGATTTGAACCTGTAAACGTAACGGCGTTTACACCGTCATGCTCAGCAAGCCCCTGCCCGACAACAGAACCCGGGCCTGTCACCAAATTGATGACCCCTGCCGGGAGCCCCGCTTCCTCAAAGCAGGCAATGATCTTCGCGCATGTCACAGCTGTTTCTGTCGCCGGTTTGATGACAACGGTATTGCCGTATACCAATGCCGGCGCCATTTTCCAAATCGGAATCGCCACTGGGAAGTTCCACGGAGAAATCACGCCGACCACACCGAGCGGAACACGGGTGGTAAACATGAGTGCGTCTTTGTCAGTAGACGGAATGACGTCACCCGTTTTTCGCATGCCCTCTCCGGCGTAATAGCGCAGAATGGCAATCCCCCGGGCTGTTTCTCCCTTCGCTTCCGGCAATGTTTTACCCATTTCACGCGTTGCACAGGCGGCGATTTCCTCCAAGCGCTGCTCCATGATATCCGCTGTTTTGTATAAGTATTGGCCGCGCTCGGCACCCGTCAGCTTTCTCCAAGCCGTTTTGGCTTCATTGGCGGCGGCGACGGCACGTTCCACATCTTCAGCTGTTGAATTCTGTACATATCCGACAATATCATTCACATCGGCAGGGTTTTCGACCTTGACCATATCGCCTGATTGAGACTTAACCCACTCTCCGTTAATAAAGTTGAGGTACGTGTTTTGTTCCGTGATCACAGACATGCCCATTGCCCCTTTCGTGTTTTTTCTGGTCAAACCGTCGCGGCTTTTTTCGGAAAACGATCAGCCGCCTGCTTCAAAATTGCTTCCAATTGCTGATAATGATCTTTTTCAACCGGGCCGACAGGCGGTCTGGCTGTATTCCTTACATTCAAACCCATGATTTCCATACCGGCTTTAATTAAGGATACGGCGTAGCCTTTTCGTTGTTTGCGAATGTCGTTGATCGGCAGAATCACATGCCGATAGAGTTCCTTCACAAGCTCGTCATTTCCGTTTTTCAATGCATCATAGAACATTCGCGAAATATGCGGGATATAATTTGAAATCGCTGAAGAGTAAGAGTGGAACCCGATCGGCAGATAAGCCGGCATCGTCACTTCAGCCATCGGCATTCCGTTGAGCCATCCTAAGCGGTCGCCGATCGTATAGACGAGGTTGATATTCAAATCCATATTTCCTACCCCGTCTTTGACACCGACAAGCTGTTCACATTCGGTCAGACGTTTGATCTGTTCAACAGAGAGAACGGCGTTATCGCGCTGATAAAGAATCGCGTTCAAGTCAGTGCTTTCAATAATCGTTTTCGCATACTGGTACAGCCCCTCCTGTTCGCCATGCACCAAATACGGAGGCAGGATCAAGTAGCCGTCGGCGCCTTTTTTCTCCGACAGCTGCGCCCAATCAAGCGCTGTGCTGAGGTTGCCGCCCACCCCCGTGTAGACCGGCACCTTTCCTCCGGCTGCCGAGACTGCGACTTCCACCATTTGCTCATATTCCTTCTGGCTGAGAGATTGGAATTCACCAGACCCGCAAGCAATAAATATCGCTTCCAAGCCCTCATTCAGCAAAAACTCAATGTTTTGAAAAAGAGCTTCTTCCTCCAGTTTTCCTTGTGTGTTAAAAGGAGCAACCGGAAAACCTAAAATTCCAGCGGGTGCTTTTCTGATACGGCTCATCAACATAACCTCCTGTTATTTGTGTATACAGCCTCTATCTGTAAGCGCTATTATTAATTTTTCTTTCACATCCGCTCCTTCCCATATATCCTTTTGTTTAATTGTAAGACAAATAAACAATAAGTCAATATCTTTATTTTCTGATATTTTATAAAAAAGCGGTAAATCACTGTCCGGCCGGGATTCTGCGCAGCAAAAAAACAGCCAGGTCAGCCGGCTGTTTGGTTTATATCCTTCTTTGTTTCATCGTCTCATGCAAAAGCTTTGCTTCCAAAAAAAACACGTGGATGAATTTTTTCATATTTATTCTAGCAGGTGCAAGGGGTTTTGCATCCTTGGATTGGAGTTCTTTCATTTTCTGGCTGACAACCGGAAAATCAAAGAATTTGGATGCATAGGTTTCAAATTTTGGATTCGAAAAATCAGTTGTGCCCAGTGAAGCAAAATGGTGCAGCGAATGAATAATCGCTCTGCGGATACGCTGCTCCGAGGCTTTCATTTCGCGATTGACTTCCGTCTGTGAGGCCCCTGTGCCCAGCTTCCGTACCGCTACTTGGGTGAATATTTGTTTTAGCGAAGGGCTTTGTTTTTCGTGCGGCTCGGATTGCTCGTGTTCTGCTAAATACTGCAGGACCGCCATGAGATCATGTGCGCCGCCTTCTCCCATCATGCCCAGCTCGGACAACAGGAATGTTCCTGCCTCTTTTAAACCGCTGTCACTCTTCTGCTGGGGACGCGCTTTCCGTTCAGTCCGATTGACAAGCCGGCTTAGAGAATGCTGAATGGCTCCAATCGAGTGTTCAAGCTCGATCCGCTCCTTCACCTTTTGGAGAACCGTGACAATTTCAATGCGGTTAATCGGCTTATGGATAAAATATTCGATGCCGAGCGAGTACGCTTCCCCGACCATTTCCTTCGCCTCCACTTGAGAGATCATTACGATTTTGCCGGAGTACGTATTCTGGATCTGACGAATCGTCTCAATGCCGTCTCTTCCGGGCATTAACAGATCGATTAATAAAATATCAATCTGCTTAAATTGCAGCATATGCCCTTCCACTTGGCTTCCGTCGTCTGCTTCACCAGCAGCTTCCCCGAGATCTTCGTCCTCAATGATCTGCCTTAAAATTGACCGCACCGCACGGTCATCATCTGCAATAAAAAAACGCATAGCTTTTGGTTCACCCTTTCTGAATCAAATGCCGGACAGGCAGCCTGATGGCAAACACCACTCCCCGCTGCTGATTATCAAACGTGATATCCCCTTCTAGCTCTGTCACGATTTCCTTTACGTAGGAAAGTCCGATACCCGTAGAAGGCGTGCCAAATTCGTCATATTTTGAAGTAAAGCCCGGGTCAAACACAATGTCTCCGATTTTCTCGGAAATCCCGGGGCCATTGTCTTCCACCTGGAATTCTACCATACTCTCATTTGGCTTACGGAGCCTCAGGCTGACCATTCCCTCTTCATCCATAGCCTCTACCGCATTTGCTGTTAGATTATTAATGATCGAAAGCACGATAAATACGTGATATTCGTCATGCTCTCCCTCGATCGAGCAGTAAAAATCAATCTGCTTCCCTAGTGCTTCAGCGTACTTTTCATTCATTCGAATCACGAGCTGCAGCAAATCAGAAGCCCTCATATAATCTCTCAAACTCTCATTCGAAATCAGTTTTGAAAGCCCTGCGAATATCCGCTGGTTGTCCTTTTTCACTTCATGAATCTCTCCGGCCAGTCTCAGGATTCTGCCGCTCAGCTGAACATCCTTGCCCTTCATTTCCCGATAGAGCTGATACGAATCGTTTGTCACTTTCTCTGTCGTTTTCAATGTCTTTTTTAGGTGCACCGTTTCTTCATATAAATTGGAAACGATCATCAGCATGTGCTCGTGCTGCTGCCTTGTCTGTTTTTCTCTCGATTGTGTTTCATACAGCTTCAGCACACTATAAAAGCTCATCACAATAAATGTGTGAGAAATCGCAATCACCGCAATGTCAGTGATTTTCTCAGGCGTGACAACCGTATGAAAAATGAGAAATTGCACAGTTAGCTCGACACAATCTGACACAACTTCAATCATAAACCCAATGAAACCGAGCATAATCGGCCGTTCACGGAAACGATTGGCCTTTAATATGGAAAACAGACAGGCGTAAGTCATATAAAAGAAAAAGCCAGACGCTTGATCATACAGAATCGGAGTCAGCCCATTGTGTCCTCCGCCCCATAATTCCAGAAAGACGCGAAAGATGAAAACAGCCGCTCCAGTCAGAAAACCCGGCAGCACAGCGGGCACTTGCCGCAACAACGATAAAAAGAAGAAAAAAACCGGTGCCCCAAAGCTGACCCGGAATTCTTCATTGAGGGGATAAAATTTCAGTTCACCGGCCAGCGGCACCGTAATCAGCATGAGGGCCAGTATATATCCGTCTTTTTCAATAAACCGTTCCAGTTTTATGTTGATCACATCCTCGCTTTTTATTTTGGGGAATCGGGAGAAAACCTGCAAATTGCTTTTGACCCAGAACATGAGGTTTTTATAAATCTTACTGCTTATTTTCAAAATGTTTTTGTCGTATTTTGTATGATTCTGTAGTCTCCATTATACAGTAATTATACCTTCCGCTATTATGAAAGCGTTTAACGCCCCTTTAGCCTTCGTTTTGATACACCTCAGTCCTTTAAGAAAAAAATCAGTGAGGAGGAATTCGATGAAAGAATTGATAAAAGAGCACCAGAAAGACATAAACCCGGCGTTACAGCTTCATGATTGGGTTGAATACTATCGCCCTTTTGCCGCCAATGGACAAAGCGCAAACTATATCCCCGCTTTAGGAAAAGTCAATGATTCACAGCTCGGCATCTGTGTATTGGAGCCTGATGGAACGATGATACACGCCGGCGACTGGAACGTCTCTTTTACCCTGCAAAGCATTTCAAAAGTGATTAGCTTTATTGCCGCCTGCATGAGCCGCGGCATTCCCTATGTGCTGGACCGCGTAGATGTCGAGCCGACAGGCGACGCCTTTAATTCAATCATTCGGCTCGAAATCAACAAGCCGGGAAAGCCCTTCAATCCCATGATCAACGCGGGCGCCCTCACCATCGCTTCGATTCTTCCCGGAGAATCGGCATACGAAAAGCTCGAGTTTCTTTACTCGGTGATGGAAACTTTGATAGGAAAACGGCCGAGAATTCATGAGGAAGTATTCCGTTCTGAATGGGAAACCGCCCACCGCAACAGAGCGCTGGCCTACTATTTAAAAGAAACAAACTTTTTAGAAGCTGAAGTAGAAGAAACACTTGAGGTGTACTTGAAGCAATGCGCTATGGAAAGCACCACAGAAGATATTGCGTTGATCGGCCTGATCCTTGCTCATGACGGGTATCATCCGATTCGACGCGAGCAGGTGATTCCAAAAGATGTGGCAAAATTGGCCAAGGCATTAATGCTGACGTGCGGCATGTACAACGCTTCAGGCAAATATGCGGCGTTTGTCGGCGTGCCGGCCAAAAGCGGCGTCTCCGGTGGCATCATGGCGCTGGTACCTCCAAGCGCCAGAAGAGAACAGCCTTTTCAATCCGGATGCGGCATCGGCATTTACGGGCCTGCCATTGATGAATACGGTAACAGCCTCACTGGCGGTATGCTGCTGAAGCATATGGCGCAGGAGTGGGAGCTCAGCATTTTTTAAATATGAAAAAAGAGGTGATTCTATGCAGCAAATCCTGGAACATATCGTGGGTATCGCAAATGATCTTTTGTGGTCAAAGCTATTAATTGTTTTGCTCCTTTCTCTGGGAATCTATTTTACGTTCAGGCTTAAGTTTTTACAGGTTCGCATGCTGAAAGAAATGGTCAGGGTATTAAGAGAAGGTGCTGCTTCCCGGTCGAAAAACACCATTTCTCCGTTTCAAGCCTTTTGCATCAGCATGGCGGCCCGTGTCGGAACGGGAAATATTACGGGCATTGCCATCGCCATTGCACTCGGCGGGCCCGGTGCAATCTTCTGGATGTGGATTATCGCCATTATCGGATCAGCATCCAGCTTTGTGGAAAGCACACTGGCTCAGATTTATAAAGTAAAAGATGTAAACGGCTTCCGCGGCGGGCCGGCGTATTACATGGAAAAAGGGCTGAACAAAAGGTGGATGGGCGCGCTGTTCGCTGTGTTAATCACCTTATCGTTCGGTATCGTCTTCAACTCGGTTCAATCCAATACAGTCAGCCTTGCCTTTGAAAACGCGTTTGGCACAAACCGCCTGACATTGGGACTCATTTTAATTGCTGTATTCGGCACGATTATTTTTGGCGGAGTCAAGCGCATTGCAAAGCTGGCTGAATCCATTGTCGTCGTATTGGCTGTCCTGTATATCGGAGTTGCGTTTTTCGTCATTTTCACCAACATTACGCAGCTGCCAGGTGTGCTTGCGCTAATCGTGAAAAATGCGTTTGGTTTTGATCAGGCCGCCGGCGGGGCTTTGGGCGCGGCACTCATGCAAGGCGTCAGACGGGGAATCTTTTCAAACGAAGCGGGAATGGGAAGCGCACCGAATGCCGCTGCCACCGCCACAACAAGCCATCCCGTCAAACAGGGGCTGATCCAAGCTTTTGGTGTACTGACAGATACACTGGTCATTTGTACAAGCACCGCCTTTATCATCCTGTTTTCGGATGCCTATCATACTCCGGGTCTGAGCGGAATCGCCTTGACACAAGCCTCCCTCAGCTCCCATGTCGGATCATGGGCATCAGGCTTTCTCGCGATTCTGATTTTGTTATTCGGATTCTGTGCTCTAATTGGAAACTATTATTATGGCGAAACCAATATCGGCTTTTTGAACAAAAGCAAAAAACTGATTTTTGTCTACCGTATCGGCGTGCTGGCAATGATCGTGTTTGGCTGTGTTGCCAAAGTCCAGCTCGTCTGGGATCTTGCTGATTTGTTCATGGGTTTGATGGTCATCGTGAATTTAATCGCGATTTTCTTACTATCAAAGGTCGTTTTTACGGCGCTGAAAGACTATACACGCCAGAAAAAAGCAGGCAAGGATCCGGTCTTTTATAAAGATGTGCTCAAAAACCACAATGGCATTGAGTGCTGGCCGGTTTCAGACACAAAGACTGACACGCACAACAAACAAATATCATAAGAAAAGGGTGTTCAGACATATGGGCTGAACACCTTTCTCTTTTTGCGTTTATTGACAAACACGTAAGCCTCCATTACGATTTTCATATCTTTTTCAAAAAAATCTGAAAGAAGGCATCAGTACATTCTATGAATCCTATCCAACACATATTAGATACATACCCGCTTATTGTGCTAGACGGCGCCATGGCGACCGAGCTTGAACGCAAGGGCTGTGATTTGAACGACAGTCTGTGGTCGGCAAAAATCCTGATGGAAGAGCCGGAGCTGATTAAACAAGTTCATACTGATTATTTCGCGGCAGGCGCCGATTGTGCAATCACCGCCAGCTATCAGTCTACATTTGAAGGCTTTGCCGCACGCGGGCTGAGCGAAGCGGAAGCACGCCGGCTCATCGAGTTGTCCGTCAGCATCGCAGCTGAAGCACGCGATGAATTTTGGTCGCTTGAAGAGAACCGTTTGAATCGGCCAAAACCGATCATTGCGGCTTCTGTAGGCCCTTATGGCGCTTATCTTGCAGACGGGTCTGAATATCGCGGCAACTACGCAATACCAGAAGATGAACTGATTGAATTTCATCGTCCCCGGATGAAGGCGCTGATTGAAGCCGGAGCTGATGTTTTGGCATGTGAAACGATTCCGTGTCTGACTGAAGCCAAAGCGATTGTTCAGCTGTTGAAGGAATTTCCTGAAACGTATGCGTGGATCAGCTTCAGTGCTAAAGACGGCCTGCATATCAGTGACGGAACACCTGCAGCTGACTGCGCATCGTGGCTTGATGAACACCGCCAAATTGCAGCACTCGGCATCAACTGCACGCCGCTTCAGCATATCCCTTCCTTGATAGAGGAGTTAAAAAAGAACACGTCAAAACCGATCATTGTCTACCCGAATTCAGGTGAGCAATATGATCCGGAAACAAAAACGTGGAACGGCGCAGCATGCGCAGAATCTTACGGGGCGAGCGCCCGCACCTGGCATGAAAAAGGGGCGAGACTGATTGGCGGCTGCTGCCGGACAAAACCCGAAGATATTCAAGAAATTGCGGCTTGGGCCCGCTCTTTAAAAACAACTTGACTTATCGGAATAGTTTGTATATTCTAACTTAAAGCCGGTTCGCCGGAGTCTCGTGTCACTTCCTGACATGAGATTTTTTATTAGGAAGGAAATAAATCGCCGATAGAAAGTTGGAAAAAGATGAACTCTGCCCACAACAAGAATGAGACAAACTTTCAGAGAAGTATGAAAAGCCGGCACCTCTTTATGCTTTCCTTGGGAGGTGTCATCGGAACCGGGCTGTTTTTAAGCTCTGGTTATACCATTCAGCAAGCAGGCCCGGCCGGAACGATACTTGCCTACTTAGTCGGGGCCGGCATCGTCTACCTTGTCATGCTATGCCTCGGTGAGCTGTCAGTCGCCATGCCTGTGACCGGCGCCTTTCACACCTATGCAGCCAAATACATAGGGCCGGGCACCGGATTTACGGTCGCTTGGCTGTATTGGCTGACATGGACCGTGGCATTGGGATCAGAATTCACAGCAGCCGGCCTGTTAATGCAGCGCTGGTTCCCCCATACATCGGTTTGGATGTGGAGTGCCGTCTTTGCGCTGTTCATTTTCTTGCTTAACGCATTTTCGGTCAAGTTTTTCGCTGAATCAGAATTTTGGTTTTCCAGCATCAAAGTATTAGCCATTGTATTATTTATTCTTTTAGGCGGCTCTGCCATGTTCGGCATCATTCCGATCAAAGGCGGAGAAGCCGCTCCGATGCTGTCCAACTTCACCGCGGAAGGCGGGCTTTTTCCAAATGGATTTGTCCCGATTTTGATGACGATGCTGTCCGTCAATTTTGCCTTTTCGGGAACGGAACTAATCGGAATCGCAGCCGGTGAAAGCGTTGATCCTGACAAGACGATACCAAAAGCGATTAAAACAACGGTCTGGCGTCTCTCACTCTTCTTTGTCGGAACAATTTTTGTGCTGTCAGGGCTGATTCCGATTCAAGATGCAGGTGTCATCAAAAGCCCGTTTGTCGCTGTCTTTGACAGAGTCGGTGTACCATACGCAGCCGATATCATGAACTTTGTTATCCTGACAGCGATCCTGTCAGCGGCTAATTCCGGACTCTACGCTTCTTCCCGGATGCTGTGGTCTTTATCAAAAGAAAAAACGCTTCATCCGACATTTGCAAAGCTGACGTCAAAAGGAACCCCTTTTAACGCGCTGGTGTTCAGCATGATCGGCGGCATTCTGTCGTTGCTGTCCAGCGTATTTGCGCCAGACACTGTATACGTTGTGCTCGTGTCGATTTCCGGTTTTGCCGTCGTTGTCGTGTGGATGGGTATCGCTGCTTCTCAATTCATGTTCAGAAAACGTTATATCGAAGCGGGAAACAAGGTTACTGATTTGAAATACAGAACCCCTTTGTATCCGTTCGTGCCGATTGCAGCGTTTCTGTTATGCCTGGCTTCCGTCATTGGCATTGCCTTTGATCCGAATCAAAGAATCGCACTGTATTGCGGTGTTCCGTTTATGGCCATTTGCTATGCAATGTATTATGTGAAAAACCGCAAAAGCCTGCCGGCTGCTGATATGACTCATTCAAAATAAAAAGAACCTGTCTCCGGGCAGGTTCTTTTTCGATTTTCACACTTCCACTGTCCAGTTAAACGGGCCTTTCACCTTGCCAAGCTGAATATCTGTTATCGTTTCATACAGCTTTTTTGATAGCTCCCCGATTTGCCCGTCTCCTACAATCACCGTTTTTCCATGAATGTTGAGTTCACCGACAGGCGTAACGACGGCTGCCGTGCCTGTGCCGAAGACCTCTGTCAATTCTCCGCGTGCAGAGGCCACATACACCTCATCAATCGATATTCTCTCTTCACGAACCGGAATGCCCCAGCTTCGAATCAATTCAATCGCAGACGCACGTGTAACCCCGCTTAAAATGCTTCCGCTTAAAGCAGGTGTGACAGCTTCCCCGTTTATGACGAAAAAGATGTTCATGCTCCCTACTTCTTCCACATATTTCTTTTCGATGGCGTCCAGCCACAGTACCTGGTCATAGCCCAGTTCATTCGCTTTCCGCTGTGCCTGAAGACTGGCGGCATAGTTTCCAGCCGTTTTTGCAAACCCGACTCCTCCGTTGACCGCCCTCACATACTCATCTTCAACATAGATTCTAACCGGCTTCAGCTGATCGTCGCCATAATAGGAGCCGACAGGCGAAAGCACGATCATAAATGTATAGCTCCTGGATGCCTTCACACCGAGACTCGGTTCTGTGGCAATGACAAAAGGACGAATATACAGTGACGTTCCTTTTTCCTTTGGAACCCAATCTTTCTCCAGCTCAACTAATTGCGTCAATGCCTCAAGCACCAGCTCTTCGTCTAAAGGGGGCATGCTCATGCGCTCACACGATCTGTTCAGCCGTTTGATATTTTGATCCGGACGGAACAGCAGCACCCTGCCGTCGTCTGTTCTGTATGCTTTTAATCCTTCAAAAACAGCCTGGCCGTAATGAAAAACAGATGAAGACGGATCAAGCGTAAGCGGTGCGTACGGCGCAATTCTCGGATGATGCCATCCAATCCCCTCTTCGTAGTCCATCACAAACATATAATCTGTAAAATATTGTCCAAACCCCAAGGAAGACGGGTCGGGCTTTTCCTTATAATATACAGTTTTTTCTCGTTCAATAAGCTTATTCAATCTAATCAGCACACCTTTCATATAATTGTTTAAATATTCAGTCTTTTTAAAGCTGCAAAAAGTATACAGCCTTTCCTTTAATAATACGCCGCTTCACACCTATAAATTTCAGAATATTCTTTAGGATCATCAGCTATTATACACCACATTCATTGTCAGATGAAGCTGAAATTAAAGAAAAACAGCCAGTTTTATTCTGGCTGTTTGATTTAGACCGCTAAACAAAGGACGACAATGTGGCAAATCAGCAAAATATACACTGCGAACACTAATTGCCAATTGATCTTCCGCGCCCATGCAAACACCACCATCAAAACAGGCAGCATCACAGTCCCCGCCAGCTTGTTAACCGTCAGATTCGGACTGTTCGCAACATCATAATGAATCGGCATCTGCGTCGGCAGAGAAGGGTAAAATACAATTGAAAGGATGAATGCAGCAATCACTGCTCCCCACAGCACTTTTCCATTCGTCAATAAAAACATAGAACCACCATTCCCTTCTTAAAACACATTGCTTTATGAATGATATGACTGTTCTACGGTGAATTTCGTTCGGTCTCCCCGGGTAATAATTTGCGCATATTCCACCACTTCTTCATTTTTATCATAGGTAAGGGATTCTGATAAAAACGCAGGCGCTCCGACATTGGTTAATAAGTGGCCGCTGATCGTTTCATCCGTTAAAATCGGTTCGATCGATTCCGTGCCCCTGCTGATTTCAATATTGTATTTTGTCCTTAACAATTCAAACAGCGAGCCGGTGCATTCCTCCTGTGCCAGCCCCGGTGCCGCCTTCCAGGGAATATATGAGGTATGATACTGCAAAGGTTCCCCCTCGGCGTATCTGACTCTGACAAGCTTGTTGACAGGTTCATTCTCTTTCATTTTCAAAAGCTCGGCAATGGAGTGATCGGCAGGAATCACCACAAGCTCAAGCACTTTTGATTCAGAACGAAGGCCTCTCATTTGTTCTGCAAAGCTCGTAATCTTATGCGGAATCGGCGTTTGTATTTTTGCCGCCGATACAAATGTCCCTTTTCCTTGAATTCTTTTAATATATCCCTCAAGCTCTAGCTGCTGCAGAGCCAGTCTCACAGTTGTTCTGCTGACATCATATTGTTCGCAAAACTCACTCTCCGTCGGCAGCTGATCATTCGCCTGATATTTGCCCGATTTAATTAACTCAATGATTTTAAACTTGATAACAGAATATAAAGCTGTCATTTCATTCTCCCCATTCTGTATGCATTCCGTTCTTTTTAATTGAGACCATAATACCATTTGCCATCCCAATATGAAAGATTTGTATCCTTCTTTTATAACAAATTTTCAGAAATTAATATTGACAGTTTGATAAGGGCGGTGCTAAATTCGTAATGACAAGTATCATAAATTGGTCATAACAAATAAGGTGCTTGTCTATCTCTTTGAGGGGGTGTCACATGAAGATTCTGATCGCCGAGCACTACGAAGAACTCTGTAAGTTAAGCGCTGCCATTATTAAAGAACAAATACAAGCTAAGAAAGATGCCGTTCTCGGCCTGGCAACAGGAAGCACACCGGTCGGCTTGTATAAGCAGTTGATTTCAGACTATCAGGCAGGCGAAATTGATTTTTCAAAGGTTACTACATTTAATTTGGATGAATATGCTGGTCTCTCTCCATCTCATCCGCAAAGTTATAACCATTTTATGCATGAGCATCTTTTTCAGCATATCAATATGCAGCCTGATCATATTCATATCCCGCAAGGAGACAATCCGCAGCTTGAGGCGGCATGCAAAGTATACGAGGATCTCATCCGCCAGGCGGGAGGCATTGATGTCCAAATTCTCGGCATCGGCGCCAATGGCCATATCGGTTTCAATGAACCGGGATCTGATTTTGAGGACCGGACACGTGTTGTGAAGCTCTCGGAAAGCACGATACAGGCAAATGCCAGATTCTTCGGCGGTGATCCGGTGCTGGTGCCGAGACTCGCGATTTCAATGGGCATTAAAACCATCATGGAATTCAGCAAACATATTGTGCTTTTAGCAAGCGGCGAGGAAAAAGCAGACGCTATTCAAAAGATGGCTGAAGGTCCTGTCACGACAGAAGTACCAGCCTCCATTCTTCAAAAACACAATCATGTAACCGTTATCGCCGATTATAAAGCAGCTCAAAAATTAAAGAGTGCACCATGCTCATAAAACAATAAAAG
This sequence comes from Bacillus sp. FSL R5-0576, assembly GCF_038004765.1. Taxonomy (NCBI): domain Bacteria; kingdom Bacillati; phylum Bacillota; class Bacilli; order Caryophanales; family Bacillaceae; genus Bacillus; species Bacillus sp. FSL R5-0576. The sequence continues at coordinate 147,363 of NZ_JBBORU010000001.1, read as the reverse complement.
GAGACTGTCATGTTTAAAAAGGCATTTCAAATTCTGCAGCAGCTTGGCCGCGCGTTGATGACTCCGGTTGCCGTCCTGCCGGCAGCAGGTCTTTTGCTCCGTTTCGGAGACAAGGATTTACTGAACATCCCTATTATAAAGGATGCAGGCGGCGTTGTATTCGATAATCTCCCGCTGATTTTCGCCGTAGGGGTCGCGATCGGATTAGCCGGCGGAGAAGGTGTAGCCGGACTTGCCGCTGTCATCGGATACTTAATTTTAACCGTCACCCTCGACAATATGGGAAAATTACTCGGCCTTCAGCCTCCGTATGAAGGAGCCGAGCACCTGATTGATATGGGGGTTTTCGGAGGAATCATCATCGGGCTTCTCGCCGCCTATTTATATAAGCGATTTTCATCAATCGAGCTGCATCCGGTCCTTGGATTTTTCTCTGGAAAACGCTTTGTCCCGATTATTACTTCCGTCAGTTCATTGGTGATCGGCGTCATTTTCTCATTCGTTTGGCCGCTGATCCAAAACGGAATTAACGCAGCCAGCAGTTTAATTGCCGATTCAACAGTCGGCCTGTTCTTTTATGCAACGATCTATCGTTTGCTGATTCCTTTTGGCCTGCATCATATTTTTTATACGCCTTTCTATTTTATGATGGGAGAATACACAGACCCATCAACAGGCAACACCGTAACCGGAGACCTGACAAGGTTTTTCGCGGGAGACCCGACAGCCGGGCGCTTTATGATGGGGGATTTCCCTTACATGATTTTCTGTCTGCCGGCAGTTGCTCTTGCCATTATCCATACCGCGCGTCCGGAAAAGAAAAAAATGATCTCCGGCGTGATGATTTCTGCGGCACTCACATCTATGCTGACCGGAATTACAGAGCCGGTTGAGTTTTCTTTCTTGTTCGTTGCGCCTGTGCTCTATTTGATTAACTCTATTCTTGCCGGCGTCATCTTTGTCGTTTGTGATTTATTCCATGTCCGCCACGGCTATACGTTCTCAGGCGGCGGAATTGACTACGTCTTGAACTACGGACTGTCTACAAACGGCTGGGTTGTCATTCCTGTCGGGATCGTGTTTGCTTTCATTTATTATTATTTGTTCCGATTTGCGATTCTGAAATGGAATTTGAAAACGCCCGGCCGTGAGACAGATGAAGACCGTCAGAATGAGGAGAAAGCTCCAGTTGCAAAAGACCAGCTTGCCTTTCACGTGCTGCAGGCCTTGGGCGGACAGCAAAATATCGCTAACCTGGATGCGTGTATCACAAGGCTTCGTGTGACCGTTCATCAGCCAAGCCAAGTCAGCAAGGATGAATTAAAACGGCTTGGTGCAGTAGGTGTGCTGGAGGTCAACAACAACTTCCAGGCAATATTCGGAACCAAGTCCGATGCCTTAAAAGACGACATCAAAACAATCATGGCCGGAGGCGTCCCTGCCACCGCCGCCACGCTGGACACGGTAACTGACAAACCGCAGAAGCCCGATTCCGGTGAGACCTTTATTTATCCGATTAAAGGAGAAACAGTCTCTTTAGGGGATGTGCCTGATCAAGTCTTTTCAGAAAAAATGATGGGCGAGGGATTTGCGATTATACCATCAGAAGGAAAAGTCGTTGCACCTGCGGACGGCGAGATCGTCTCGATTTTTCCGACAAAACACGCCATCGGCTTTATGAGCGCCGGCGGCACTGAAATCCTGATTCATGTCGGCGTTGATACCGTCAAACTGAATGGGGAAGGCTTTGAAGCACATGTCACAAGCGGACAAGCCGTCAAACAAGGCGAACTGCTTCTCACCCTTGATCTCGATTACATCAAGCAGCATGCCGCTTCAGCCATAACACCGGTTATTTTCACAAATACCTCTGAAGAAGATCTAAAGCACATTCAAATGAAGTAAAAAAGTCCCCCCTGCTGCGGGGGACTTTTTCGCCAACATAATGAAAGCGCTGTCAAAATAAAATAACTTGAAAAAAGGTGTTTGCATTTGAATCACGAATGATATGAATATGCCTAAATTCTATCGTTCTAAAGGGGGATTCATTTGAAAAAATTAATCGCGTTTCAAATTTTAATCGCTTTGGCTGTCGGCGCATTGATCGGCCACTTTTTTCCTGATTTCGGGATGGCACTGAGACCTGTCGGAGATGGATTTATCCGCCTGATTAAAATGATTGTTGTGCCGATTGTGTTTTCTACCATTGTCATTGGAGCCGCAGGAAGCGGAAGCATGAAAAAAATGGGCAGCCTCGGTATCAAGACGATCATTTGGTTCGAAGTGATTACAACGTTGGTATTAGGGCTTGGACTTTTATTAGCGAATGTCTTAAAACCAGGTGTCGGGCTTGACCTCTCCCATTTGGCAAAAAAAGATATTCATGAACTTTCCGGCTACACAGACAAAGTTGTTGATTTCAAGCAAATGATCCTGGATATTATCCCTACAAACATTATTGATGTCATGGCCAGAAATGATTTGCTTGCTGTTATTTTCTTCGCCATTTTATTTGGTGTCGCCGCCGCTGGTATCGGCAAAGCTTCTGAACCAGTAATGAAGTTCTTTGAATCTACCGCTCAGATTATGTTCAAGCTCACGCAAATCGTCATGGTCACTGCTCCTATCGGCGTGTTAGCCCTGATGGCTGCTTCTGTGGGCCAATATGGCATTGAACTCCTCCTCCCTATGTTTAAGCTGGTTGGCACCGTATTCCTTGGCCTGTTCCTGATCCTCTTTGTCCTCTTTCCGCTTGTCGGTCTCATCTTTCAGATTAAGTATTTCGAAGTATTGAAAATGATATGGGATCTGTTTTTAATTGCATTTTCCACCACCAGCACTGAAACCATTCTCCCTCAGCTGATGGATAGAATGGAGAAATACGGCTGTCCCAAACGAGTGGTATCATTTGTCGTTCCCTCCGGCTTGTCATTGAACTGTGACGGCTCCAGCTTATATTTATCAGTTTCTTGTATCTTTCTCGCACAGGCCTTTCAAGTAGACATGACATTGTCCCAGCAGCTGCTCATGATGCTTGTGCTTGTGATGACCAGTAAAGGCATTGCAGCTGTACCCTCAGGATCGCTTGTAGTTCTTCTGGCGACTGCCAATGCTGTAGGACTGCCGGCTGAAGGCGTTGCCATTATCGCGGGTGTTGACCGCGTCATGGACATGGCGAGAACGGGCGTGAACGTACCGGGACATGCGATCGCCTGTATCGTGGTATCAAAATGGGAAAAGGCCTTCCGCCAAAAAGAATGGGTTTCCGCAAACAGCCAAACTGAAAGCATATAGAAAAAAAGAACACCTCAATACGAGGTGTTCTTTTTTTATTCAGCAGCAGCGTGATCTTCTGTTTCAATCGCTGCCAGTCTTGCGTTTACTTCTTCTTCTGTCATATTATGCTCTTTCACATACAGGTTTCTTGGGTTCGTGCGGCATTCGTGGCTGCAGCTGCGCATATATTTATACTCATTTTCCGGTGTGCATATCATTTTTTTATTGCAAGATGGATTTGCGCAGTTCACATAACGCTCACACGGTTCTCCTGTAAAGTAGTCCTTGCCGACAATCACATGCTCGACACGGTTGACAGGCACGCTGATTCTTTCATCAAATACGTAGCACTGGCCGTCCCAAAGCTTGCCTTGCACCTCTGGATCTTTTCCGTATGTCACGATTCCGCCGTCAAGCTGTGCTACATCTCCAAAGCCTTGCTTCACCAGCCATCCTGAGAACTTTTCACAGCGCACGCCGCCTGTACAGTACGTTAAAATCTTTTTGCCTTCAAGCATATCTTTGTGTTCTTCGATCCATTCAGGTAATTCGCGGAAGGCTTCGATGTCAGGACGGACCGCACCTCTGAAATGGCCAAGGTCATACTCGTAATCGTTACGCGCGTCGATGACAATTGTGTTTGGATCCTGCATCTTCTCATAAAATTCTGCAGGCTTCAAATGCTGGCCTGTTGTTTCGTTCGGATCGACATCATCTTCAAGACGAAGCGTTACAAGCTCTTTTTTATGACGGACGAAGATTTTTTTGAAGGCATGGCCTTCTGCTTCATCAATTTTAAATACCATGTCCGCAAAACGAGGATCAGCTTTCATTGTTTCCATATATTTTTCAGTCTGTTCGACCGTACCTGATACCGTACCGTTAATTCCTTCAGAAGAAACAAGGATACGGCCTAACAAACCAAGCTCCTTACAAAAAGCCAGATGCTGCTCTCTAAACGCCTCTGGATCTTCAATCGGAACATATTTATAGTAAAGTAATACTCTGTATTGTTTTTCCATGTTTTAAACACCCTGTTCAATTATAGTTAGTTGCTATGCACACTCTTACTATATCATACAGGAAAATGCCGCAAAGATGAACAGATCCGCCCAGACTGATAAAAATATCCAAGCTCTTACAAACCTAAGCGGCACAAGGGTTTCTCACGGCACACAAGTATTTTCCATTCATTTACTAATCAATGTAGTTATCTGAAAACTATCAAACAAAAGGTGAACTCCACCTGTTATAGCACAGGGGACACCGCTCACTTGATAATGACAGATGGCGTGATATGCTCCAGCCAAATGACACCGTCATATTGTTCCTTAAGGATCATCTGCTCTTCTGTGAATCCCCAATAGAGTGCTGTGCGGGGGGTATACATCCACGAAGTGCCTTTCTTGTTTTTTGTATGGAGAAAATCAACAAAAACAGCCGGTCGGTCCGCCGCTTTCAGCAAAGCTTCAAGGCTCTCAGACGGCGGCGGGCTTGTAACCGGCTTAACAGTCTTATTATCGGAGCTATCAAGACTCGCACCTGAGTAAGCATAAATGCCAATCGTATATGTTTGTTTTTTCAGCTGCTCCGGCAAATAATCACCCATGTTAGGGCCGTTTAGCTGTACCCAGTCCTTTATCATCTTCGTATTCTGTTTGCGTAGATGGTAATTGTGGCCCCAGACAATGATTTTCTTTTTCGGATAAAGGGTGTCAGCTACCCACTGAAATTGTTCAGCCATCATGCGGTCTCTCATAAAGAATGAAAAATCCTCAATATTCTCCGGATACTCCTCTAGTTTTTCTTTCATTTCTTCCAGCATATACGTTTCCATTACGTCAATTCTCAGCTGAAGAGAATGCATAAACATCTCATAAGCTTTCGGCTCTTTTGGAAGGTTTTCTTTTAGCTCTGAAGCATGTGTTTTAGTGAACTTGATCAGCTTCTGATAGTTTTTCACAAGCTTTTCCTTCTTTTGCGAAAATTCATCAAACGTATTGCTGTCTGTCACTAATGTTGAAAAATCATTTTCTGATTGGGAGAGCAACTCTGCTTTCTCAGGGTCCACCGCTTTTACCCAATGAGTCGCAGCATCATTGAATGAATTCTTCATGCTTTGAATATCAAAACCGGTAAGGATCAGCGGATCGCCTTTCTCTTTTTGCTCTTTCATGTAATCAAACAATTCAACGACATCTTCTGTGTGCCATACAGCGTAAATGGAGTTTTTCATCGTGCTTTTAGGGGTTAATTGGTCCATATTAAGGTAGGATGCATTTGTATCAGGAAAGCCAGACTCAAATGCCAATACATCGTATCCCAGCTCTTCGTGGAGATATTTGATCATTCTGACCTTTGTGGCGTTGATTTCACCAGCGCCGTGTGTCGTTTCCCCTAACTGAACGATTCGTTTCCCTTTCAGCACCTTCTTTAGAAATCGAAGGTCTTTGTTTGAAGCATTGGAAGCATCCAGTGGCTGTGCATGTCGTTCAATCCATGAATCCCAATATTTTTCTTCAGAAGCAGCACGTGCAGAGACTGAAAAAGAAGAAAACGCCAGACAGACAATCAGCAGCGGCAGGGTCATTCTCACTATCATTCGTTTCAATTCTATCTCTCCTTTTCTGCTAGGTTCTCTAGTCATTACGAGATAGATATAGAAAAAGTTTCCTTTTCCTGCCAACAAAAAAAGCTTCTCTGTTGAAAGAAGCTTTAGCTGGATTCTCTCATCACCTGATGAAAGTAAAACCGATACGTATTTCGTAAAAATGTCTCAACCGGAAGCTGCACATCCGCTTGGTATTTGCTGATGATGAATGGAAACCGCTCGATTCCTTTTTCGCGCAAATTGTTCGCTTGTTCATCATCTATTGCCTTCTCTTGCAAAACCGCTTCAACGATCGGCCAGCACACTTCTCGCACTTGCCGCAGGACGGCTTCATCTCCGGTGTTCTGATAATCTGTAATCCAGCTGATGATTTGTTTCTCCATAAGTCTCACCTTTCTTCAAAAAAAAGAGGCGCTGCGTTTATGCAAGCTCCTCTTCTTACTCTTCGTAACCTATCAGTTCTCCGACTTGAACTTCTTGGCCTTCTGCTAAATGGGCGGACGGCTGGAACGCGTCTTTTTCAAAAATCAAAATGACGGTTGAGCCAAATGAAAAGTATCCCAGCTCTTCGCCGATCTCCAATTCAGCACGGGTGCTCGTCTGCACGATAGAATTAATATTCATCGCGCCGACAGGAATCATCAGGACATTTCGGCTGCCGCTATTCAGCTCGTACACAAACCGATAATTTTTCGACAGCACATCTTTCCCGTATTTTAAGCCTAGTTGATTTACCGGGTATGAGCGATTTCCGAGCTCGGCCAGCTTTTGATACCTGCAGCTGATCGGAGAATGGAAACGGTGATAATGCCTCGGGCTTAGATACAGCACGACGAAGTAACCGCCGTTGTATTGATGGTCTGCGCTTTTACAGCCGGTCAGCTCAGCGAATGAGTAATCTTTTCCCTTCACCGTAAAGGTTTGATTCGGGTTGATGATTCCTACCGTCTGAACCACACCATCAACAGGGCTGACCACCGCATGCGCCTCTTTTGACACAGGGCGCCGCTCCAGATTTATTTGTCGAATGAACAATTCGGACAGCGATCCGTAATCAGCAGCCGTACCGTCCACATCATCCCAATTCAGCCGAAAATGTTTTGAGAAAAGCGGAATGACCGGTTTGCTGATTTTCGACTCGCAAAATCCTTTAATCAGATAGGATGACAGACGATGATTCGTCAGCTCTATCAATGATCGATACAGAATCTTTACAGCCGTATTAAACATGAATAATCCCTATAACCCTTCCGATTGTAATAAAAACAAAGCACCACAAAAAGGCGCCGATTGCCGCAAACGCAACATACGTTTTCAGATCCATTTTGCCGATCCCCGAAAAGTAGCACGTCACATGTCTGACGCCGGGAATAAAATAACCTAAAATAAGAGAATATGGACCGTATTTCTTCATCCATTTTTCCACTTTCATCATTCTCTTTTCTTTTAAGCCGACCCACTTGCCGTACTTATCGATAAACGGGCGTCCGGCTTTTCTGCCAATCATGTAGCTGATCAGCATACCTAACAAAGCCCCGACAAAACTGATCAATATCGAAAGCTCATAATTCAACACATCGGTATGCGTGAAATAGCCAACAACGGTCATCATTACTTCATCTGGAATCGGCAATCCTACAATCCCTAATACCAACATCAAAAAAATAGCGAGATAACCGTAATCCGCTATGAGTTGCTGAACTAATTCCATCTCCCAGACTCCAGGTTTTCTGCCGCATGTTTTTTAAAATGAGGGAATTTTATTTTACTCACCATTAAATATGAAAGTCCGCAAGTGCCGATTGCCAGAAGGATCGGGTTATAGGTGAAGCTTAGAATAACGAGACACATGCCCGCAAACGGAATCGGCATACCGATAAATGTCGGGAGCTTGCTTTGTTCAATGTTAAATTTAGAGAGGCGAAGCATTCCGCAAATGCTGTACGTCAATGCGCATAAGATCCCGATAAATGGCAGGGTATACAACGCGACACTGTAAGCAAGCATAGAAGGAGCCACCCCAAACGTAACCAGATCGGCAAACGAATCCAGTTCTTTCCCCATATCAGAAACGGCATTCAGCTTACGAGCAGCCATCCCGTCAAAGAAATCAAGGAACATGCCTGTAAAAATAAAAAGCACTGCTGAATGAATGTTGTGATATAGCAAGGAATGAATCGCCAGCAATCCGCAAATGAAGTTTCCTATCGTAATCATACAGGGGATGTAATTCACAGTGTAACCAAACCTCCAATTGTAAAACCATCTATATTATTTGACGATAGTGATCGAATAGCGTTACAGGAAAAATTTTTCTCCAATAAGCATGATAACATAGAATGCTCCCAAAAAAAGCAGCATTCAAATTCTATTATTATACAACATTTGTTACCTTTTGAAAAATGAATGCCAATCTTTTCATGTTCCTTACTATTTTATCCCCCCGCATAAAAAGGACAAGACGCGTTGATTGACGTACTCTGGCTGCTCCAGAGATAACAGATGTCCGGCGTTCTTTACGATTTCAGCCTGAATTCCCGGCACCAATACCGAAGCCCGCTCAAAGGCCATTTGCTGATGGTACATGACCTCGTGCTCACCGAACATCAGCAGTACCGGGACTTGTATCGATTTCAATTCCTGGTCTGTGAACACGTACGGAAAGCCGTTTTCTGTCGGCTTCAGGCTCCTTTGCTCATCCTGCCATTCCACGCCCGCCACAATTTGTCTTTGCAGTAAAGGATGCAGATCATAACTGTTGCCTGTGATCCACTTGATATATGATTCAGCTCCTTTTTCCCCTGTAAGCTCTGCAGCGTATTTATAGACATCCGGATGAAATGAAATAAACGCTTCAGCGGGACTCATAACAACCGTCCGCTCTACTCTTTCGGGCGCGCGGAGTAAGAAATTCACGATATGGGAGCCGCCAAGCGAAAGGCCGGCCAGGTGTGCCGTCTCAAGTCCAAGAGAATCAAAGACATCTTTCATCCATTCTGCAAAATCAGCTCTCGTTTCCATGGCTGCTGATGGTATACTTTTATTTTTGTCTCCTATTATATCGACCGCATATGTACGAAATTGACGGCTCAACGCCGCGATATTCGGATACCACATCGCAGAGCTGAAAAGGCCCCCGTGAAGCAAAATGAGCGAAGGTGCGTCCTTTGGCCCACTTGCAATGATATGTGTTTTTCCAAAACGAGTAGAAACATAGAATGCTTCCGACTCAATCGGCCACAAAGAAAGGCTTTGATCATATGCCTGGTAAAAGCGCAGACCACTTTCAACCGCGGCAAACTGCATTGAATCTTGTATCATTTTCTTCTTTTTCCTCCGGGTTTGATTGATATAAAATAAAGGATAACGCCCCTTTTGTCTCGTAAGAAAAAATACCTATTTCTTATTATCTCACATAATAAATTTCCAGTATATAGTTTGGTTTCCTGCAATAAATAAAAAAGGCAGTTCCCTTAAAATCAAGGAAACTGCTATTCTTTGAAGACTAATGGAATGGCATGATCTTTTTTATCCTCTGTTAACGAGATCTGATGGGTTACTGATGTTTCACCCTTCGTCAACGCGACTGAGTAATCGCCTTTTCTGCCGGTATCCCATTTGATATCTCCGTTTTTGTCTGTTTTACCAAGTATCTCGCCAATCTCTGTACTCGGCTCCTCATCTGAAGAGGGCGCTTTGACAATCGTCACTTGAACCCCTGCGACCGGCAGCCCCTTAGCATCCTCCACATGAAGAGTGACAGGAATAGTCGTTTCTTTTTGAGAAGAATGCGTCTGCGAACTGCATCCGCATAAAAACAAAATAGACATGAATATGGCTAGTTTGCTGTATTTATTGATTTGCCCAATATTGAATATTGTTGAATACATCGTTCGTCACCCTTGTTCCCAAGTTATATGACGATCCTCCGTTCGTGTGAATGGCAATAGCTGTCTGCCCTGTATCACTGTAGTTTCGATAAACAGGCGAGCCGCTTTGGCAGCCGTACGTATCGGTTGTATAGGTCAGCTTATACGTTTCAGCGGAGCGAATCGGCTTTGTATCAGACCACATCGTGCCAAAGGTTTTGTCACACGGGAATCCTGTCACTGACGAGGAAAGACCCACGGGACTGCTGCTGTTTGTAGTCCGGTAGCCGTACCAGCCAACCGTGTTTCCAGGAGAACCGTTTAATTTAATAGCTCCGTAATCATAGTTGGTGTCTTTGCTTTCCGTCCATCCTTTGACGGAGTAAAACATCGTGCCTGAATAAGTGCCGTACGGATATGACGAACCATTGCGGCCCGGCGCGGCGGTTATCGTCGAAGCCCATCCATGATCCTGGCTGTACACACAATGTCCAGCCGTGACGACTGTATTTGGATTGACTAAAAATCCGGTACATCCATAAGTGCTTGAAGTGTTGGGATACTTGATTGACAGTTGAACGGTTGCTCTATATGGAAAAGATGTAGTGCTGGAGATTCTGGTGCGTTCATCAGTTCCGATAATGCTCGAAGGCTGTAAGGTTTGAATGTTTTTTTCCAGTTCCGTTTGGCCGCCGTATAACGATTTACTTGTTTTTCCGGTTCCCTCATAAGGGGCGGAAACCTGTTCTGCTTTTGACGTTTGATTTTTCGTAGCATCAGCTTCTTTACCAGTATTCGAAACAGAAGTTTGCGGGTTCTCTGCCGCTTTTGCCGGTACGCCAAAAGATACCGCTGCTGCCAAAGCCAAACACAAAACCGTTAAGTAAGCGAACCATTGTTTTCTGAATCTTGGAACTAATTTCATTTTGTCATCTCCCTCCTTTAGTGTCAACCACCCGTATTGATGGAAGACTTTTACATTATAATCGGGTTTCTGATTCTTATGATAAAACTTTTACGGAGAAAGAAAAAAACAGGCCTTGTACCATGACAAGGCCTGTTCAAACTCTATTTTAAAATTAGCTGGTCCAACGCTTTCTTTGCATTCTCTCTTGCCGTTTCAACTGTATCAGCAGCAGAAAGCGCAACTGCCATACGACGTCCGGCTTTCGTTATCGGCTTTCCAAAGACGCGCACTTGAGTCTTTGGGACTGCCAGTGCGTTTTCCAATCCTTCAACAGTGTAATCCGCTAATTCTTCCGGCGCTTTGAGGGGCCTGCTGGCGCCAGGAGAAAGCTGTGTGATTTCTGTAATCGGAAAGCCCAGAATCGCCCGGACATGCAGTGCGAATTCTGACAAATTTTGCGTCACCAGCGTGACAAGACCCGTATCATGCGGACGAGGAGATACCTCACTGAAATATACCCTATCTTTCGCAAGGAACAGCTCAACACCAAACAGACCGTATCCGCCAAGCTCATCCGTGATCGTTTTCGCAATATGCTTCGCTTCTTCTATTTGCTGCTCTGTCATATCATGCGGCTGCCATGATTCGATATAATCCCCGTCCTTTTGCACATGACCGATCGGCTCGCAAAATGCCGTACCGTTAACCGCACGTACGGTTAAGAGTGTGATTTCTGATTCGAATGGGATAAACTCCTCAACGATCACGCGGCCGTTTTTCACCCGTCCGCCTTCCATCGCCGTCTCCCAGCAGCTCTCTAAATCCGCTTCAGAGCGGCAGATACTTTGGCCTTTTCCAGAAGAACTCATCAATGGTTTAACGACACAAGGAAAACCGATCTGTGCTGCCGCTTGTATAAATTCATCATATGTATTCGCAAATTCATAGCCAGCCGTCGCAAGTCCAAGCGTTTCCGCCGCAAGCCGTCTGATGCCTTCCCGATCCATCGTCAGCTTGGCCGCACGGGCATTCGGGATGACGTGAAATCCTTCCTCTTCAAGCTTCAGCAATTCATCCGTCGCGATCGCCTCCACCTCAGGCACAATCAAATCCGGATTTTCTTTCTCAATAATGGTTCTGATCTGCTCTGGGTCCAGCATATCAACGACATAACTGTTATGCGCGACCTGCATCGCCGGAGCATGCTCGTAACTGTCAACTGCCACCGTCTGTACCCCAAGACGCTGGGCTTCAATCACTACCTCTTTACCTAACTCACCTGAACCTAACAATAAAACCTTCTTTGATTGATACATCTTTGCCCCTCCTATCTGTTCCAAACCATTATAACTGAAATATTTGAAAAATAAATTTTTATTAAAAAAGGGATAATTATTATTGAGGAATGAAATCTTTTAAATTCTTAAACGAAAGCAGACCAATAACGGTCTGCTTTCTCTATTCCTAAACAGCAACATCATACAAGAAATCCCCCTAAATCATGCTACACTTAATCCAAAACCACCACACCGACAGGAGGCATCCCATGCAAAATGAAACCCGCACACTGCAGCTTGACCCACACCTTCATATAGAAGCCTACCGTTTCAAGGGAATTATGCAAAAGTTCCCGAACCACTTTCACGATTATTATGTGATTGGATTTATTGAAAAAGGGCAACGGTATCTGGCCTGTCAGGATCAAGAATATATCATCAATCCAGGTGATCTTCTCCTCTTTAACCCCCGTGACACGCATAGCTGTGAACAGATTGACGGCCGGACGCTTGATTATCGGTGTATCAATGTTATGCCGGATATCATGGAGAAGGCGGTGAAAGAGATTACTGGCTCCGGGCATCTCCCTTATTTCTCCCAGCATGTGTTATTCCGCCATGAGCTGACAGCCAGCCTGCAGGAATTGCATATTTTGATATCCGAGGAAAAACAAGCTTTGCGTAAGGAGGAGCTGTTTCTTCATCTATTAGAAGAGCTGATCCGCCATTATTCAGATGTCACGTTCCTTAGCAGCGTTCCAGAACCATCAGACGAAGTCAAAATGGTTTGTGAATTTTTAGAAGAGCATTATGCCGAAAATGTCACACTCAATGATTTGAGTGAATTAACAGGCTGGAGCAAGTATCATTTATTGCGTTCATTTACAAAACAAAAAGGCATTACCCCTAATAGCTACATGGAAACAATCCGGATTAATCAAGCGAAAAAACTCCTTGAACAAGGGGTAAGGCCGATTGATGCGGCATTTCAGACAGGATTCAGCGATCAGAGCCATATGACGAAGTTTTTTAAACGGCAGGTGGGGCTGACGCCGAAGCAATACATGAAGATTTTTGAAAAGGAGCTTCACAGATGAACATACAAAGAGAAACTTCGGGGCATATCGCAGCCATTGTGACCATTCTGATTTGGGGGACGACCTTTATTTCGACAAAAGTTCTGCTGGCTGACTTCTCTCCAATGGAAATATTATTTTATCGTTTTTTGATGGGCTTTATCGCTCTTATCCTCGTCCGTCCCAAAATGATTCCGTTCAGGAATTGGCGGCAGGAGCTGTTATTTGCCGGGGCTGGTTTATTTGGCGTAACCTTATACTTTCTATTAGAAAATATAGCTCTCACCTATACATACGCATCCAATGTCGGCATGATCGTGTCCATTATTCCGATGATCACTGCGGTGCTGGCCCATTTTCTGCTTGAAGGCGAAAAACTGCGGCTGACTTTTTTCATTGGATTTGGCTCGGCACTGATCGGGCTTTTATTGATTACGTTCAACGGCAATATCGTACTGCGTCTAAATCCGCTCGGAGACATCATGGCTGCCGGGGCTGCTCTCGTGTTTGGCGGATACTCGATATTCATGAAAAAATTAAGCGCTTACGAACACCACATCATCGAGCTGACACAGAGAGTATTTTTGTATGGTTTATTGTTTATGGTTCCCGCTTTATTTTTGTTCGACTTCCATTTTGACCTTAGCCGATTTTCATCTGCTTCAAATATACTCAACATGCTTTTCTTAGGGATTGGCGCTTCGGCCCTGTGCTTCGCCACTTGGAATTATTCAGTCGGCGTGCTCGGAGCCGTCAAATCCAGTGCTTATATATACATGGTCCCGGTTATCACAATCGCCGCCTCCGTCCTGATCCTGCATGAAAACATGACATGGATCGCTCTTCTAGGAGGCGCCCTTACGCTTTTAGGCCTCTACATCTCGGAGATGAAACCGAAAGCGAAGCTGTTGGAGAATGGAAGTAAAATGGATGCTTAACGGCATCCATTTTTTTTATTTTGTCCTACGTTTGCCACCTATAAATGAACGCAATCTAACAAAGGAGGAATCGAAATGGTTGATGAAATGGTCTTAATCACACAGCAATGGCTGAACGATACGTACAGCGGCAAACATGGGTATAACCCTGTAGAAGAAAGCGGGAAAACTGGGTGGGATACGATCTACGGTCTGACTCGGGCGCTTCAAATTGAATTGGGTATCTCAGAGCCAGCCGATAACTTCGGGCCGACAACACAGCGTTTATTTAAGCCTCTTAAACGCCAAGCTCCGGATTCAAAACCAAGCAACATGAATTTTATTTTACAAGGGGCTTTATGGTGTAAAGGCTTTAATCCCGGCGGTTTTACAGGCGTCTTTTACGAAAAAACAGAAAATGCGGTAAAAGAATTTCAAAAAGCTGCCGGACTGACAACACAGGATGGGATTGTCACCACGTTAATTATGAAAGCCTTATTAGACATGAGCGCTTTTAAGCTGGTGTCTGGGGGTGATTCAAGAATTCGCCAGATTCAACAAAACTTAAATCGGGACTACAATGACTATATCGGGTTAATGCCTTGTGACGGACTGTATGGCCGCGATACAAATAAAGCTCTTATTTATGCCCTGCAAAAAGAAGAAGGCATGAGCACAAGTGTTGCCAATGGATTTTTCGGAAACGGCACCACAAGTTTATGCCCTACTTTAACTCCCGGCGATTCAAGAACAGGATTTGTCTTAATTGTTCAGTACGCCCTCTATTGTAACGGAAAATCGTTCGATCCTGGTGAGTTTGACGGCAAATATGGTGTGGGTGTTGTTTCAGCTGTTAAAGCATTTCAAGAGTTCATGTGCCTGCCGCAAACAGGTTATGCAGATATGCCAACCATTAAAGCTTTATTATCAAGCTCAGGAGACACAACTCGCGCCGCTTCTGCTTGTGACACTGCTACAATTATAACCGCAGAAAAAGCTCAAACACTGCGGAATAACGGTTATAAAACGGTTGGCAGATATTTGACCGGAAATGTGCGGACAAGCAGCGGCCTCACATCAAAAGCCCTGACATCTAAAGAGCTTGCAGTTATTCTTGATGCCGGATTGAAGGTTTTCCCAATTTATCAAGACGGCGGCTATGAATCTTCTTATTTTGTCAAAGACCAAGGCACAAGAGATGCATATAGTGCCGCTTCTGCTGCTAGAAGATTAGGTTTTCCGTCAGGCACGACCATTTATTTCGCTGTCGATTTTGATGCATACGATTATGAAGTGACCGATAAAATCATTCCTTATTTCCAAGAGATTAAGTCAGCATTTACAAAAATGCAGACATTTTCAACCGCACCTAAGTATGAAATAGGGGTTTACGGACCAAGAAACATTTGTATCCGTACATCAGAAGCAGGAATGACAAAGTATAGTTTTGTGGCAAATATGTCAACAGGATTTAGCGGCAATCTCGGCTATCCGATGCCAAACAATTGGGCCTTTGATCAATTTTATGAAGGAACCATCGGAAGCGGCTCTGGAAGCATCGGGATTGATAAAGACGGGTATTCAGGAAGAGACTCAGGTGCAAGCAATGTAAATCCGCCGTCTGATCCGGTATATGATGCAAGACTGCGTACACTGACAGACATTTTATCTACCATTCCAGCTTTAGAAAATCTAACAAGTCTGGCAAACGCGATGTTTGAATTTGATACGACAGAAACCATTTTCACATCACCTGAGTTGGATATTATTCTATCAACTTCACTTCTGGCAACCATACCAAGTGAAGGTTCACCAAACACAATTACCATTACAAATGGTAAACCAGGTGCCTATATCACGGGTTTATTGGGCGACACTCAAACGTCTCTCACTGCGTCACAAATCGACTCTTATCAAAACCTTTTAAATAGTCTGAGCTTATCAGTACGCAACGGTTATTTGGAGGTTTATGTAAATCCAACAGCTGAATCTTTAAACATTCAAATTAAAATCTATACACCTGATATTCCAGTAGGTGACAATGTCACAACTGGACTAACGACTACGATTACGTTTAAAATAAAACAGAAGCACTTTACTTTACCAGATACTGAGGAAGTATACTCACCAGATTGGGAATCTACTCTCACTCATATTACATTTGGAGTGGCTGCTGTATTAGGAATTGCTGCCTTGCTAACAGCTATACCTGAAACCTTAGCAGTAGGTGGAGCTGTAGCTTTTATAAGTGCGTTTTTAGCTTTATTCCCTTCTGCAAATAAATAATATATCAGCACTACATGGGTCTATGGATCTATATCATTCCTCATGTAGTGCTTTACTTTTAAGGAGGATACTGGATGACTCTAAATCAACAAACATTTAAAGAGACAGTAAAAATGGCCGAAACTATTAAACAGTACAAGGAAAATGATAAAGAAATCCTGACTTTTCTAACCAAGCAGGATTCTATCATGCTGAATCAACTAAAAGTATTCTTTAGTGAGCCTCAGCTAACTCTTATACATAGTATAAAAACAGTAATCTACGGTACATTAGTTACTCTATTTTTATATTTTACAACTAATGAATTACCCCATGCAGGGAGTTTACTTGCTAGATTATTTTTTGTTGTTGTCGGGTTTATCTGGCTTGCCTCTTGTTTTAAAAACGCAAAAGCCATTCAAGTCTCCCAAAACTTCAAACAAAAATCCGAAAACGCCCGCATAGTCGGTATGATCGACTTCGTATTAGAACAAAAATACAAAAAAAGCATCTCTGAATAATCCCAAATCAGAGATGCTTATCCTCTGCTCTCATCACTTGTCTACCACAGCCGCACTGTCACGCGTAACCGCCGCTGGCTCCCTCAGCATCACATTCATTACGCTCGCAAGCACGAGCATTCCAATCGACAAATAAAAAGCCAGTGTATACTCACCCGTTACCGTGTAGATGACGCCGGGCACATACGCACCTAGTGCCGATCCGATCTGATGGGCGAGTGACAGCCAGCCAATCATGAGGCCGATCGAGTAGTTTTGAAAGTACTGGGTGGCGAGTATTTGAGTCGGTGCTACCGTTGCAAAGTCCACTAATCCAAACAGAATCGCAAAGGCTAAAAGCAAGTAGGGCTCGTGGCTGTAAATAAGAATTACGATCGACAGCGCCCGCACCGCATATAAAAAGCACAGGATTTTCCGGCTGCTCCACCGGTCCGCTACAATTCCGGACAGCAAGATGCCAGCAATATTAAAGCCTGCCAGAAGACTGACAGCAGCACTCGTGACTGTCGTTGAAAAGCCATGATCATGAGAAAACGGAATCAAATGGGTATCCATCAGCCCCACGGTCGTAAAACCACAGATCAAAAACGGAAAAATCAAGAACCAGAATTGCCTCATACGAAACATCCCGGCCACTGAAAGAGCTGTTGTTTTGGGTGCTGTTTCTTTTTCTGATGCAGCCAGTCCGCCTATCGGCTCTGTATTCTTTTCTGAAGGATTGTTCCGCAGCATCAGCAGCGCAGCCGGAAAGACAATCAAGATTAACAGCAGTCCCAACACCACAACCGTCAGCTTCCAGCTAAACCAATGGATCAACATGAGTGAGCCGGGAACGAGAAGCATTTGCCCCGCGCCAAAGCCTGCTTCCATGATCCCAAAGGCTAGTCCCCGCTTTTTGCTGAACCAATTGACGACCAATACACTTGCCGCCACATTCGATGCTCCGCCAACTCCAAGCGAGACACCCAGCCCGTAAAGCAAAAACAGCTCCCAAGGCGAAGTCACAAGGTATGTTAAGAAAATGCTGACTCCTGTCAGTAACGCACTCCATGCCAAAACAGCCCGGGCACCCCATTTGTCCACAAGCCGACCGATCACAGGCTGTGATATGCCATAAACAATAAAACTCATCGTCGAAATCAGCGAGATGGTGCTTCTATCCATTGAAAACTGCCGTTCCCACGGCTCCACAAACGCACCAAACGACAGCCGCACCCCCTGAACCGCCAATAAGATCAAGAAGGTGACGGAGACGATGACCCAAGCATAATGCAGTCTTTTCATGACAGCTCCAAATCCCACCGTTCTTCTGTCAGCTGCTGTCCCCATAATGGCGCTTCTTGTTTCACTTCACTTATCTTGAATCCAAATTTTTCATAGAGCGGACGAGCCTCAGCCATGGTACTCACCGTCCAAAGGAAAATGCGGTCAAACTTCATGTCTTGGCAGTATGCAACCAGATGCTCCAGCAATTGCGTGCCGAGCCCCCTGCCCCGAAAATCCGCATCAACCAGAAACCATCTGAGCTGGACTGTCTTTTCATCATGCTTGACCAACCCGACAGAGCCGGCAAATTTCCCGCCGCTTTCCGCAATCCATATTTTTTCGATGTCAGCGTCAAATGTCTCCTGAAGATAAGCTAAAAACGTGTCATCCCAACCGTGAGCCTCCGCGTAAAATTGTCTTTGTTTCTCAATAAGGAGTTGAAGATCCTCCGAAAGAAAATAATCTCTAATCGATATCTCTGATGCTCTGGCAGAAAGCGACTGTGAAAGGATCGCTTCAATCTCTGCCATCGCCTCGGCAAGCTTGTGCTGCTCCTTTTGGTTGATTTCCTTCAGCATCAGTTCTACTTGTTCGTTGGCTTTCTCCTCCAGCTTTTTATAAATCGTTTTTCCTGTTTCTGTGACAAAAATATAATGTTGGCGGGCGTCATCTTTGCTCCTCTGTTTATAGATCAAATCTTCTTTTTCAAACTGCTTCACAATCCTGCTGACATATCCCCGGTCAAGCCCCAGCTTATCCTGAAGAGCTTTTGCCGTACAATTAGGCGTATTATAAATCTCAAATAAAATCCGTGTTTCTGTTAAGGAAAACGGGCTGTCGTAAATGTGCTCATTAAGGAAACCAAGGACGTTTGTATAAAATCGATTGAACTTTCTGAATTTTAATCCGACAGATGATTCTCTTGTTTTCAAATCAATCCCCACTTTCTAATATTGTTGACTAAGCCAATTATAATCACATATAGTTGCCTTAGTCAACGATATGTTAGAAAGTGAGGTCTTTTTAATTTCCTGATTCCTTCCTTTTCCTTACCACAATCAATGTGATATAGGATAAAGCCAGAGAAACCAAGCTATAGACAACAGCCCATCCCAAAAATGATTCATTAAAAATGGTAAAGGTGAGCACAAGAGAAATCACCAAACTAAGCATTGGCATCAGATACGGGTTTTTACAAATACAGGTCCCGACAATCGATAGCAGCATAATTCCTAACGGCAAAATAAAGAATGCGATATCTAATTCATCCACCTTTAAACAGCCTCCCTCCAGATTTTTATGTTACTAGTAAAAAAACATAACTGCATTTAGTAAAAGGATAATATTTACTTCCCTAAGGCCCAATTTGAAAATTACCCGTTTACATTCGCTCCGGACTATGATAATTTAAGAAAGCGCTATCATGATAAGTTAATAGCTTGGATGGAGATGAGGAGAGCCAGGAATCCAACCCCTTTTGACAAGGGGTGTTTTCTGGCTCTTTTTGTTTTTCGGGAAAGGAGGCACGCCACACATCCAGCACAAACAGCAAAGGGGGATAATTGTTAATGCTTAATATATTTAAACCGGCTCCTCACATTGAGAGACTGGATGATTCAAAGATGGATGCGGCATACAAACGGCTCAGGCTGCAAGTATTCATTGGTATTTTCATTGGCTACGCAGGCTATTACCTGCTGCGGAAAAACTTTGCCTTTGCCATTCCTTATCTGCAGGAACAGGGATTTTCGAAAACAGAACTGGGTTTGGTGCTGGCCGCTGTGTCCATTGCGTACGGCTTCAGCAAATTCATCATGGGAATGGTGTCTGACCGCTGTAATCCGAGATATTTTCTGGCGACAGGCCTATTTTTATCAGCAATCGTTAATATTCTATTCGTTTCAATGCCTTGGGTGACTTCGAGCGTCACCATCATGTTTATTTTTATGTTTATCAACGGATGGTTTCAAGGAATGGGCTGGCCGCCATGCGGCAGGACGATGGCCCATTGGTTCTCCATAAGTGAACGCGGCACAAAAATGTCGATCTGGAATGTCGCCCATAACATAGGCGGCGGTATTCTTGCTCCGCTTGTCACTCTTGGGATCGCGATGTTCGTCACTTGGAAAAGCGTGTTTTTCTTCCCTGCCATCATCGCCATTATCATTTCATTTTTAATTGTTTTATTGGTTCGTGATACACCTCAATCCTGCGGACTCCCGCCAATTGAAGAGTATCGGAATGACTATCCAAAACACGCTTTTAAAAATCAGGAAAAAGAATTAACAACAAAAGAAATTCTTTTTCAATATGTGCTGAACAACAAATTTCTTTGGTACATCGCTTTTGCCAATGTATTTGTTTATTTCGTGCGATACGGCGTGGTTGACTGGGCGCCTACTTACTTAACAGAAGCCAAAGGCTTTTCTCCTGAAGACTCGCGCTGGTCGTATTTTCTTTACGAATACGCAGGCATACCGGGAACGATCTTGTGCGGCTGGATCAGTGACCGATTCTTCAAAAGCCGCCGGGCACCGGCAGGCGTTTTGTTTATGGCGGGTGTTTTCATTGCCGTATTGGTGTACTGGCTGAATCCGGCCGGCAATCCGCTCGTAGACAATATCGCCCTGATCAGCATTGGCTTCTTAATCTACGGACCTGTTATGCTGATCGGCCTGCAAGCGATTGATCTAGCACCGAAAAAAGCAGCCGGAACTGCAGCCGGTTTGACCGGATTTTTCGGATACATCGGCGGATCCGCTTTCGCAAACGCCATTATGGGCTTTGTCGTTGACCGCTTTAATTGGAACGGCGGCTTTATCATGCTGATCTCTTCCTGCATTCTTGCCATCGTCTTCTTGGCTTTGACGTGGAATACAGGAAAACGGGCAGAGCATGTTTAAGAAAGACACATAAAAGATTAATAGTTTTCCAACACGCCGTTTACATCCGTTTTTTAATATGAAAGACAGGTAGTGCTTATCTATAAGGAGGAGAAATCATGAGAAAAAATAGAATACTGGCCTTGTTTGTTCTGTCGCTGGGCTTACTCTCATTTATGGTAACGCCAGTGTCGGCAGCGTCAAAAGGAAACCTGCTGTCACCTGACCGTATCCTGACCGTCGCGCACAGAGGGGCTTCTGGATATGTGCCTGAGCACACGATTCTGTCTTACGAAACCGCTCAGAAAATGAAAGCAGATTATATTGAATTAGATCTGCAAATGACAAAAGACGGGAAATTGATTGTCATGCACGATGAAAAACTGGACCGTACCACAAACGGAACGGGCTGGGTGAAAGACCATACGCTCGCAGACATTAAGAAGCTTGACGCCGGTTCTTGGTTTAATGAAGCCTATCCGGAAAAAGCAAAGCCGCAGTACGTCGGCCTTAAAGTTCCTACATTAGAAGAGGTATTAGACCGTTTCGGAAAGCACGCGAACTACTACATTGAAACAAAATCGCCTGACACCTACCCAGGTATGGAAGAAAAACTGATCGCTTCTTTGCAGAAACATAAATTACTGGGGAAGCATTCTAAGCCAGGCCAGGTGATCATTCAATCGTTCAGCAAAGAAAGTCTGGTAAAAGTCCATCAATTACAGCCAAAACTGCCGACCGTTCAATTGCTGGAAGCCAAACAAATGGCGTCAATGACAGATGCTGCCCTGGAAGAAATCAAAACATACGCTGTCGGTGCGGGCCCGGATTATAAAGCTTTAAATCAAGAAAACGTCCGTATGATCCGCAGCCACGGCCTCCTGCTTCACCCTTACACAGTCAATAATGAAGCTGATATGCATCGCCTGCTTGATTGGGGCGTAACAGGAGTGTTCACCAACTATCCTGATCTTTTCCACAAAGTAAAAAAGGGTTATTAAAAGCAAAAAACCTTGCGACAACTATCGCAAGGTTTTCTTCTATATTTTATTCTTTTCCGGCAGCAGCTTCTGACTGTCCATTAAGCAGCTGAGAATTTATCTCTTTCGCATCCTTTAAGTATTCTGTCTGGTAGCCGCTCTTCAGCGCCCACACATAGAATACAAGTGATACCATCGCAATCAGAACCATATCCCAGCCATAATGAATGACATTCAGGCCGCCGAATTTATCACTGCCCAAATAAGAAATGACCATCATGGCCAGCAGATAAAACACCATCCAGACGCCGGCTTTAAAGTTCCGGCCAAACCCTTTCCATTTCGCCTTCGCCTGATAATAGAAATAAATCGGAAGACCGATCAGGATAATAAACAGGACCTGCCCTGTTAACGGCCAGCGCGCCCAATACAGCACCAGTGACGCGAAGATAAATCCAAGCGGCGCAATCACGTTTAAGCCTTTTAAACGAAGAGGCCTGTACAGGTCTTTCCCCGTCCGTCTCAATGTCATCACTGTGATCGGGCCGGTGATATAAGAAATTAACGTAGCAACGGAAATAATTTCCGCTAATACACCCCACCCTCTGAACAGGAACAAAAAGATGAACGACACAATCAAGTTAAAGAACATTGCTTGTCGCGGAACGCCGTAAATCGGATGAAGCTTCCCGAATACACTTGGCATATATTTGTTTTTTTCCATTCCGTAAATCATTCGGGACGTTGTCGCTGTATACGTAATCCCCGTTCCAGACGGTGATACAAATGCATCCGCATATAACACAATAACAAGCCAGTTAATATTCAGCGCAATCGCCAGATCAGCAAAAGGAGAATTAAAATTCAGATGGCTCCAGCCGTGAGCAATATCAGAAGGATTCACTGCTCCGATGAAGGCGATCTGCAGCAGGACATAAATCACTGTTGCAACGAAAAGAGAGCCAACAACCGCAATCGGAATTGATTTCCCCGGATTTTTTGCTTCACCCGCCATATTAATCGGGCTTTGGAAACCGTTAAACGCAAAAACGATACCGGAAGTGGCAACCGCCGTCAGCACACTTGCCCAGCCATTCGGCGCAATGCTTTGACCGCCAGTAAAGTTTTCTCCGTGGAATCCGACAAACAGCAAAGCTCCAATCGTAAGACCCGGAATAATAATTTTAAAAATCGTAATTAATGAATTCGCTTTCGAAAATAGATTGACCGTCCAGTAGTTCAGCAGAAAATAAATGAGAAGCAATACAGAGGCAAATGCTAGTCCTTCCCCAGTCAGCGTTCCATTCTTCACCAAACCGCTTGTCCATTTCGCCCATTCCCAAGGCCAAGAACTCATATATTGAACGGAGGCCACCGCTTCAACCGGAATGACGGACACAATCGCAATCCAGTTGGCCCAGCCCGCAATAAAACCGATAAACGAACCGTGTGAATATTGCGTATATTTTACCATTCCCCCCGCTTCAGGGAACATAGAACCTAGTTCACTATAAGAAAGAGCAATAAATAAAATGACGACCATTCCAATAACCCATGAAATAATAGCAGCTGGTCCTGCTATTTGAGCCGCACGCCAAGCCCCGAACAGCCAGCCTGAACCGATCATCGACCCGAGCCCGACCATCATGAGGGAAAACGTTCCCATTCTTCGATGCAATTGATTCATATCGTAAACACCTTTCATGTATGATGACATTCTCTTGCTAATTATATTATTATTCTGATTACTTTACTTTGTCAATATTTATCGAATTTTGACTGAAACTATAATAAGTCAATGTATATTACCTTCCAATACAGGAATGAAGTCACTAATTTCTTCTTAAATGGAATTTACTGTGAATTCCAATGATAAAAACACAATAGGTTTAGCTATTTCCAAAACGGGAATGATACAGGAAACACTATTCTTAAAATAGAAAGGAGTATCACCATGAAACAAAAGCTGTTACTTTCAGGTCTCGCTGTTTCAACTGTCGGCATCACTTCTTATCTATTAAAGGACCCGTCAAATCGCCAAAAGGCAAGAGAATTCATTCACAGCATGAAGATGAAAATAACAAAACAGCCAGACATGGAAACGTTCCCAGTTGATAAAGCCGGCCACCCGGACCCGCAAGATATCGAGGACAACAAAATGGTATCAGAAGGCTCCATGTATCCCGTCCAATACTACGATGAAAAAAAGAAGTAATCAAAAAGCTCTCTTCGATAAAGGAAGAGAGCTTTTTAATTTAACTTTTTCGTCTAATTCCGCTCATTACAAAGCCGCTTTCAGGCAATGACGGCATTCTGGCGAGACTGTAATGCAGTGATTGTTCCGGAACATCGTATTCAATCTGATGGACGAGGAAATCCAGGCTCGCTTTCATGACTTCAATTGTAATGCCTTCCCCTGGACAGCGGTGGCCTTTCTCGGCGTGCCCCCCGCCTTGAGGAATCATATCAAACGGATTTTCTTCCCGCTCCGCAAATCGTTCAGGCCGGAATTCATCGGGATGATCCCATAGACGAGGGTCGTGGTTCGTTCCATATACATCAAGCAGCACCGATGTGCCCTTCTTAAACTCACAGTTATTCCATACAAAATCTTTTTTGACAAGCGCCCCTAAAAATGGGCCGAACGGATAATATCTGCGGACCTCCTGCACAAACATTTCTCTTTCCTGGCTGTTTCCAGACCGCAGCCATTCCTTATACTTCGGATGCTCATGAAGCGCCAAAGCTGAAAACACCAGAAAGTAAGAAATGGCGACAATAGGCCGCAATACATTAATCAGCTCAATGGCTGCCATGCGGGAATCCAGCTGGCTTCCATCTTCTTGTGTGTGAAAAGCCATTTCATGCAGCGCTGTTCCGGGAGTCGTTTTCAGCAAGCCGGCACGAGCATCTTCAATCATGACTTCAATCCACTCTTCCGCACGCGGCCTTGCTCTTCTTCCCTTCCAATGCCGCGGTCCCACAGCACCGAACGCATCGACCATATCAATGAAGTCATCCGCTCTCTCTTTGACTTCCGTTTCCTTCAACGGAACACCTGCCCAATAGCACGCTACCCGGCATAGGATTTCTTTTGCTTCTTCAAATAACACAACCTCATCTGCCTTCTCCCATCTTGTGACTGCTGCTCTCCACTCCTCTGTCATCAACTCAGCCAAACGTTTTTGATGCGGCGGTGTCATTAATGATAGAAAAAGCATCTTCCGATGGATATGCGCGCTGCCATCCATTCCCTGAATCGCATTAACACCAAACAGCGATTTCTGCACCCGCTTAGGCAAAGCGTTCTGCCGCTGGAATCGATCCGTATCATAAAACACCTTCGCCGCCTCAGCGCCAGTCATGCAAATAAAGTTTTTTCCCAACAAACGGGCCTGAAACAGATCTGAATTGTAGCGCTCTGTTCTGTTTTTAATAAATAAATACCCTTCCTTCAGCAGTGTCAGGCTGTTATCGAGACTTTTGTCATGTGGAATCTGCTCATTCATCCGCTTACCCTGCCTTCCTTTTTACCCTCTATTTTCACGTTATCTTCCGAATATAAACCCAGTAACAGTATTTGTTTACAAAACCAAATTTAAGCACTTTTTGATTATTTTTCAAAGGAAGAACAAACGAAAGAGAGAAAAGGTAGTTAATCAAAACGAAGGGGAGAACAAAATGAAAAAATGGATATATGTTGTGCTTGTGCTGAGTATTGTAGGGATCGGCGGCTTCTCCGTCCACGCAGCATCATCTGCTCATGAAAAACACTTGAATGTCAGCAGAATGAATGTCGATGACGAATTCAAGGATACGGATGGAACCTTCATTCTTCACGATTTACAAAAGGATCAGACATTTGTCTATAACAGAAAACGGGCAAATCAAAGACAAACTCCGCAATCCACCTTTAAAGTCGTGAACGCTTTAATCGGTTTGCAGGTCAAAGCTGTAAGAGATGAATACGATGTTAAACGATGGGACGGGGTCAAGCGTGAATTCGAAACATGGAACCGCGACCATACGCTTGGCTCGGCCATGCGCGAATCCGCAATCTGGTATTATCAGGCATTAGCGAGAGATATCGGCGAGGAAAGAATGAAAACATGGCTTCATACTCTATCTTACGGCAACGAGGATATCAGCGGGGGAATCGACCAGTTTTGGCTGCAAAGCTCGCTCACAATATCTCCGCTGGAACAAGAAACTTTTTTGGAGAAACTGGCTAACGAGGAGCTTCCATTTGACAAGCCGGTAATGAAAACCGTCAAGCGCATGATGATTCAAGAGGAAGGCGATCATTACACGCTCTACGGGAAAACCGGAACTCGCCTGACAGATATGGGATTAGGATGGTTTGTCGGATTCATCAAAACAGAGCATGGCTCTTATGTCTTTGTCACCAATGTCGATGATTCCGGCACAAAAGCCAAAAACATCACCGTGGATATCCTGAAAAAGTATGGCCTGATCACATCCTAAATAAAAGAGCCCTGCACGGCAGGGCTCTAAATCTCATGCTCAAAACAATAATGATTCACAAGCTCTTCAATCAAATCATGATCGGGATATTCCCCGTT
Source organism: Bacillus sp. FSL R5-0576 (assembly GCF_038004765.1). Taxonomy (NCBI): domain Bacteria; kingdom Bacillati; phylum Bacillota; class Bacilli; order Caryophanales; family Bacillaceae; genus Bacillus; species Bacillus sp. FSL R5-0576. The sequence continues at coordinate 120,933 of NZ_JBBORU010000001.1, read as the reverse complement.
AAATTCAAATTCGATTTCTTCCACAAATTCTCCTTGATGGTACACATGGATGGCTCCGTTTTGACGGACAACGCTAAACTCCGGCTGAAATGTATATCCGCTTCGTTCAATTGCTCCCATTTCTTACCCGCCTTTCTCAAAGCAGTAATTCATACACCTCGTTTAATTCCTTGGCCCGTTTTTGATCCTGTTCATTCTGGGCATACTTAATTTCTTTTTCTAATACATGGTTCAAAAAAGACATTTCATTATCATCTAAGTCTTTTACAAATTCCCCTTCATTTGCATAACGCTTCGCCAGCATCTTCTTGCAAATACGCTGGCAGACTTCATTTTCTAGATGATTCGAAAGTGATTCGCGCAAATAACCGAGTGTAACATCCATTTTATGAACACCTTTCCTTCTGCTATCTTTACCCTATAGCTTGCTAAAATAGGGAAAATCCATACGCGAAAAATAAAAAAAGAGACATCCGCGAATGTCTCTTTTTTATCGTTATTCAGCTGCTTGTTCGCTTTTTGTTAAATTGGCCTGCGTGCGTTTGCCAATCCCAAACACATAATAACTAATGACCACAAGCGCTAAGAAAATCACGCCTACAATCAGGGAGATACGAGTATCATCGTTAAACCACATGCCAACCAGAACCATCAGCAAGAAAGCAATCGTCAAATAGTTTGTAAAAGGAGCAAACGGCATTTTGAATGGATGTTTATCTAATGCAGCGCCCTTCGCTTTTCTGAATCCGATATGGCTGATCAAAATGATAAACCAAGGAATCATCCCTGGGAGCACGCTTGCGCTGTATACATAGACAAAGATCTTCGGCGGCGCGATATAGTTCAGCACAACGCCGACAGCCAAACCGATCAGCACCGCAATTGTGCCATACAGCGGCACACCATTGCGTGAAATCTTCTTAAAGAATTTCGGTGCTTGTCCATTGACACCCAGTGTATACAGCATGCGGCCCGCGCTGAAAATACCGCTGTTACAGCCGGACATTGCAGCAGTAATCACGACAAAGTTAATAATGCCGGCCGCTGCCGTAATTCCGATTTTCGAGAACGTAGACACAAACGGACTTCCGAGTGAGTTGAGCTCATCCCAAGGATACACCGTCACGATCACAAAAATAGCACCAATGTAGAAAATCAAAATACGCCAGATAATACTTTGAATCGCATTTCTTAGCGTGTTTTGCGGGTCCTTCGCTTCACCCGCTGTAATCCCGATCAGCTCAACTCCTTGATAGGCCGCAATGACAAGAGACAGTGCAAAGAAGAAACCTGAGAAACCTCCTGCAAAGAAGCCCCCGTGAGACCACAGGTTCGACAAACCGATCGCATCTCCGCCGTTGCCAAAACCGAAGAAAATAATTCCGATTCCCGCAATAATCATCAAGATAATCGTCACGATTTTAATCATCGCAAACCAAAACTCAAATTCCCCAAACGACTTAACAGAAATTAAATTCGCCGCACCAAGAATCACCATTGCCACGATACCAGGTATCCAAGCAGGCAAATCCGGGAACCAATACTTCATATAAGAACCGACAGCGATAATTTCTGACATGCCGACGATAATCCACTGGAACCAGTTGCTCCATGCTGTTATATAACCTGCCATCGGATGAATATATTGATGGCCGAACGTCGCAAAAGAACCTGTGCTCGGCTCGACATACAGCATTTCACCCATCGCACGCATAATAAAAAAGATAAAAATTCCGCATATTGCATAAGCCAGAAGGACAGATGGACCAGTCCATGAAATCGTGCTGGCAGAACCCATAAACAAGCCAACACCGATTGTACCGCCCAAGGCGATCATCTGAATATGGCGCGCGCCCAGGCCCCTCTTTAATTCTTTATTTGCCACTCCTCTTCCTCCTCCTAACAAAATACTCATAAATGAGAAAACAGCAGACCTGCTTGCCTTCACATGAATCAGTGATAACAATCAGAAAATTCAAACTTAAAATTGTTATATAATCTCCTAAATTACTTATTTCATCATAATAAATTTCTCCGGAAAATACAATTGTTTTTTTCAGGTAAACACCTTTGTTCAGAGTTTTGAATCGTTCACTTCTTTTAAAATCTTTTATATAAAAATAATAAAATTGTTTGAATATTAAAATTAATACACCCCTTAGATTCTCATAAAAAATAAGCTGTTCTACATGAACAGCTTACTTAATAATTCACACCCGTTTGACGCTTTAATGCTTCAAGCCACCCGGTATCTCCGGTCCCATAGCTCTTGCTTTGTCCCACATCTCTCAGAGATCCATTGCTGTAATCAATTGATAGGATGAAATCCGGAATGGCATTATACCCGGCTTCCGCGATTTTACTGAGCTCTGAACGATAGTAAGATATAGCATAAGAAGCCGTTTGCTTCTGCACTGGATCTTTTTCAAGCTCTTCCTTATATACATCTATTAAGTCACGTCCATCAGGCGTGACGTACCGTCCATCAATGACTTCTAAATCCTTCAATTGATAACCTGTGACTTCGTACATCTCACGAGCTGCCTGATACTTTTTATAGGCCTCTTCGGAAAATTGTGTTGAATCACTGCTTTGACTTTTCATGATGTGTAAAAATAGTTCTTTGCTGTTGTCTCCAGATTGCAGCACTTGCTCAATTTGCTTGATCAGATCCTGATCGTCTGTCCCGCTCACCCGCACCTGATAGTCAATCGGTGTGATTGTAAACGTCAGCTCTGTCCCCTCTGGAATATGAATATGGTTTCGATTCAACAGCACTTGCAGCTGCTGGTTAACCTGTCCCCGCTGATACACCTTTTCATTCTCAGCTTCCACTTCCCCATGAAATGTGACATTCCGAAACGCAGCATCCTGGAGGTTATAGTTTTGCGCCTTCCCTTTGAATAGCCATTCTGTTTCATTATCGTAAGCGGCCTGTCTTTCTGCAGCTGACAGATCACTTCTGAAATAAGGAGACTTTGAATTTTGGTACTTATCCTTAATATAGCCTAATGGATCAGACTTTGTTTTATTAATCGCATTCATCCTGCTGTATTTTTCATCTAGTATTTTGATTCTGATATCACTCTCAGATTCATAGGGGTTTTGGGATTGAATCACTGTTTCTTCCCCTGTGTCTGTCACTGTTCGATCATTCGCTGATTGATACACTTTGCTGAACGCCCCGCTGTTTCCCGACACGCTGGTTTTAGAATAATTGAACTGATTGATTCCCCCAGTTGAAGATTGTGACTTAAGCCTGCTGTATGCCTTTTCCAGAACTGCCGCTGGATTTTCAGTCGCATTCTCCCGTTTGGCAGGCGCATTCTTGCTCAATATGTTCTGTGCCATCAGCTGAGTGCGGATAAATTGCCGATTCAGACGCATTGAATTCCCTCCCGAGTATTCTCTCTTATTCTTTTTTATCGGCAAAGATAATGTATATATTAACCTTAAAAAACATTTATTTACACCTAAATCGTTATTATGTATGATGGAAATAAAAGGAGGTTGTTTGCATGGTGAAAAAATGGCTTATTCCATTCGCTGTTATGCTGTCTGTCTTATCCACCTTTACGTATTCGGCATCAGCTGTCAGAGTCACTGCTATCACAGGAAACAATTCATTTGATACCGCAATGCCGATCGGTTATTGGAAATATAAAAATATCGATACAACAATACTGGAAGCTGGTCAAGATGAAGCCTATTTCACTTTTACGGCTAATAAGGGAGAAAAAGTATACGTGAGGAGTACATACCAGAGCGCGTATACAGGGATGAAAATTGAAATTTATGACAAGAACAGAATACCTGTTTCTCAAGGGACAGAAGTTATTAACCCTAATACGTTTTCTTCTTTTATTTATGCAAATGCAGACGCCCAAAACACGACAGATACCTTTTATGTGAAAGTGTCACGAGGCACCTATACCGGAAACATGTATTTTACACTTTCAATTGAAGACCGAATCAAATCGGGCAGCGGAACATTCCAATTCAGCGGCGTTGCTGAAAATAAAGGAAATACAAGCCTTAGCCCCTCAGGTTCTGACTCCAGCGTGATCAAGGTTGATTTAACAAACCAATCTGGGATACCGCGTGATGCCATTGTAACCAGAGTTCAGACAACCGCCACTCAAACACCAAGCCAGGGAAATACACGCCACCTGATCATGACGAGCGAAAACAACGAATGGCGCCGTGCTCTTGTAAACAGCTCGACTTCAGGGTCTTATGATATCTCTTTGTCAGATCAACTCAGTGTGGCAAAGGTATGGAGTTTTAAATATAATACATTAGCGACAGCCAGATCGACGATGAGCAACGTAAAAGCAAAAATAGATTATGAATACGACGTGACAAAGCAGTTTTAACTTATACCGAGCCGGTTATCCGGCTCTTTTTTATTCTCAGTCTAGAAGGTAAACTATAGTCAGTACAACCAAGGGAAGTGCAGACATGGCATTAAAACTTCTAAAAAAACTGCTATTTGACCGCCCTCTAAAGAACGGCGTTATCTTAAATCATCAATACAAAATCGAAGAGTGCCTCGGTATGGGAGGCTACGGTTTGGTTTATTTGTGCACCGATATCCTAACTCAAACACCTTATGTCTTAAAACAGCTTCGGCCGACAAAAGCGAAAAAGGAAAAAGAAAAAGTCCGGTTCCAGCAGGAAATAAAACTGCTCAAAAGCATTCACCACCCGCAAATTCCGGGCTTCATAGATGAGTTCATCATAGACGGACAGGCTTATTATGTCATGCAGTTCATTGAGGGAGAGAATATAGAAGAATTATTATTTTTTCGAAAACAGCCGTTCACAGAGCTTATGGCGTTACAACTGATTTCGCAGCTGCTTGAGATTATAGAATACCTGCATGATCGCCTTATTTTCCACAGCGACATCAGAACGCCTAATATCATCATCAATGACGGCAGGCTCTGCCTCATCGATTTCGGCCTTGCCAAACAATTGACTCTTGAAGAAATGGAGGAAATAAAGGTACGAAAACAGGATGACTTCTTCGATCTCGGAGAAACGCTGTTATTCCTGCTGTACTCTCAATATAAAGGAAAAAAGAAGAAAAATGGCACTTGGCTGGAGGAATTAACACTGACAAAGGAAGTAACCTTGCTGCTGAAAAGATTATTGGGCATTGAGGAAGAGTATCAGCACACCGCTTCCATTCGCGAGGATCTAAACCGGGCCATTCAGTCGGTCACATAAAAAAACCCTTGTCCCAAAAGCGGAACAAGAACTTTTTTTGGATTAACTGCTGCTGTAGCTCCGGCGTTTGTAACGATGACTGCCGCCATAACGGTCGTAGTGTCTTCTTTTGCCCGAACTGCTGCTGTAGCTGCGATAATGTCTGCGCCGACTGCTGCTGTAATGCCGGTGTCTGCGATATCGGTCACTAGAACTGCTTGAGAGGTACTTAATCGTTTTGATGATTTTTTTAAACATATGCTGTTCACCCCATTTCTTTCTCCTATTATATAAATTTTATAGGAGAAAGAAAAACATCAGCGGGGTCACTCTTTTGAAAACAAGAACCCCGTTCCGTTATCATTTGTATGCAGCTCATAAGTAATCGCAAGCAGCCTGCATGTATCCTCAATAATCTTTAACCCAAGTCCCTCACTGCTCTCATTCCGATCAAATCCAATACCGTCATCACGAATAAAAACATCGCCATGTTCAATCGTGACTTCCATCTTTTCAGCTTTTGAATGCTTTAACGTATTTTGAAAAATATTATCAAACAGCCTTTGCATCCATAACGCGTTGCTCATCCATATCACATCTTGATCTGCCGGCTTATAGTGCAGCTCAATCCCACTCATACTGTATAAATAATCCCACTTTTTCACCGCTGTTTCTAATAGCTCGTTTAGACGCACTTCTTCATTTACAATATAAGAGCTTTCCAGCGTCTCAGCGGAATATAGATTGAATTCATTGGTTAATTCCGAGATATATTCGATTTGCTGATACAATGATTCGAATACAGCCTGACCATGACATTGGTCTTCCAAATAAAATAACTGCAGCCTGAGAGCCGTTAAAGGTGTATTAATGTCATGCCGCAGTTTTTGCAAAAGCTCCTTTTTGATTTCCTCTTGCTGTCTCAGCTCCAGTTCACGATATGTCGTCCGTTCAATTAACAAATTGACCGACTTGATCAGTTCCCCGATTTCATCCGCACGCTTCACTTCAATTTTATCGGGCACCCTTTGATCACTCGCCAAATGCCGAATGGTTTGATTTAATAGATTGATTTTATGCAACAGAGAATGAATCGACTTTGAAAATAAAAAAGCTAACAATAAGAGCGATATCAAAAATACAACGATCATTGCCGGGTACGCAAACGACCTGTGAAAGGGCATACCATGATTCATCGTTTTAAACATGCTGTCATAAATCACAGACATCAAAACACTGACCGCCAGCAATAGCATCGGAACACTAATGACGGCCGTAAACAATAACAACTGATATTTTGTCTTGAGCTTCATTTCTTCACAACGGTATTCAGCCGATACCCTTCTCCATATATATTTTCAATCATCTCACCCGCTTGATCATTGATTTTAGCTCTGATTTTTTTAATATGCACATTGACAATATTCGGGTTTCTATCTTCGAGCTGCCATAGATATTCAAAGAAATGTTCCTTTGTCAGGATACTGTCTCTTTTTTCATATAAATAAAAGAAAATTTTCCGCTCAATCGCAGTAAATAATACCTCATCATGCAGGCTTTCATTGAACACTTTTTTCGTTACTGCATCAATATACAAATGTTTGATTTGCGTAAAGGTGCCATAATGATGCTCAAGCATATTCCGCATTCTTAATAGCAGCTCTCTCGGATCAAAGGGCTTTACCATATAATCCTCGCCGATCTGCAAACCTTGAAGTTTGCTGTCCATGTCATTACGGGCCGAAAGAAAAATAACCGGAATGCCCAGCCCCAGCTCTTTGATTTTTGCAGACATTTGATACCCGTCTTCACCCGGCAGCATCACATCCATAATGACCAAATCCACCTTCTGAATCACCGAAAGCACATCCGCTCCATCTGTTTTCCATATCACACGATATCCCTCACGCTGCAAAATCTTTTGCAGCAAATCACCAATCATCACATCGTCTTCAACGATTAAAATATGATAACCCTTCATCCTAGCGAACCTTTCTCATAAACTCCATGGACAGTTTATATATTTGATCAGGCTGATATAAATAAATACTGTGTGTTCCCCTCAGTTCCTTTATATCGGCAGTATTGAATTGAGCCGCAAACGCTTTATAGTCTTTTCTGTTTTGTATAGCATACTTTGAATGTCTATTTTGGTCAGAGACCGCATCTAAAATCAAGACGGGAGTTTCCTTTGGCGCCGGCAGATTCACAGATTTGCTGCCGTTTTGGTAAGACTGTAAAAGCTCATGCTCCATATCTGCATTAAAAAATTGCTTAAAGTTAATGGCTTTATAGATTTCTTTTTCTTCATCAGTTAAAAACGACTGCCGAATCACCTCAGGATTATATACAGCGGAAGGTATAAACCGATGAAAACCAATCGAGGTTAACAGGTGGAACCCTCTCACTTTCAATCTGTCAACTCCGCTCAATTTATACGTGACGTACTGCTGGGGCAATCCAATATCCATCGCAATAATGGCCTTGATTTCCTTAGGATATTTCTGTGCCCAATACATCGCTTCAATCCCGGATATCGAATGAGGCATTAAAATATAAGGAGGCTTATTTCCACTTTTCATAAGCGCTTTCCTCGTCTGTTCCAATACTGTATCAATATCTCTGTCATCGTGAGACACTTCACTGTATCCATAACCTGCCCGATCTACAACAGCAATCTTATTTTCTTTTGAAAACTTGCTGTACAGCCCCTTCATTTCATAAGCAGGCGCAGCAATCCCCGAACCGGACATAAACACAAACGTATCCTTCCCGCTTCCCTCTTGATACACATTCATCTTTTTACCGTCAACATCGACTACTGCGCCTTTACCTTTCAGCAGTGCCGCCTCCTTATTTAGCTGGAAATGGTGATAAATAAATACCGAGACGGATACAAGCAAAACCAAAGCAGCCAAGCTGACAAAAACAATTTTGAGGACTTTCCATAATGTTTTCATATGATGCTCCTTTCACTTGATACTGAAAGGATACAATATGAAAATAAATTTCTGATTAACTTTGGAACAGTTTTATTTTCACATTTAACTTTGCCCTTACGGAAAGGTGTACATTTGGAGCTTGGAGGTGATCACTCGGCTATCGATCGGCGAATTTTCAAAGATATGCAAAGTATCAACAAAAACACTGCGATACTATGATGAAATCGGACTCTCCACCCAGAAGACATTAATCCTGAAATGGATATCGGAAGGTCTATCCGCAAAGTCCGAGAATTTCTTATACGCAGCCTTCTCCAAGGAGAACGACATTGAGAAGGCTACCGCTTATATCAATCTTTCACAAAACATAATTCAGGGGTATTTAATCTATTTATTCCTATTTATTCACACATCAAAGTCACCACAAAGCTTTTTCTCTTCTTCCTGCTCGATAAACAGATAATTTTCAGGACGGCCCAAAACAGAAAAAAGCGCCAAAAGCAACTTCCATCCTCGAAGTGGACTTCCGCATCTAAACTTCAACACTTCTCCTTCCGCTAAAGTAAACCTCAAAGTTGGGCTTGTACACCAAGCAATCTTCACTTGAATAACATGCTCACCAGGCGGTAAATCAATTCGCAGCCTCCCTCCATCTTTGATATTTCCCATCTCAGCCCCATCAATTAGCACTGAATACTCTCTCATTTTGTTGATGTACTGCGATGTCCTGCTCATTTCAATGTACGTCTTTTGATTCACGATGACACATCCTCAAAGTAATGATCTTACAGGCGAGAAGCGTTAGAACCCTTCCGCCATACCGTTATTTCCCTTCCTAGTATATTATAACTTGCTGTGCTTCAGCTCTCCGTCGGCAAAAATCCCTTTCAGCTACAGTGTGCTTTCTAGTTGAGCGTATAAAAAAACACCCGCTTGTATAACGAGCGGATGTTAGATCTTTCGAAATTATTGATTGATATCTTTTAGCGCTTGTTTCGGTTGCGAATTGAAAATCAGCAATGATGCAATAATGGCAATCATAACCCCTAACGCACCAACCCAGGTAATCGAGGCCAATGATACGTTTTCCACAAAAACCCCTCCTATTCCTGCGCCGACCGCCATGGCGAATTGCATCATTGACTGATTCATGCTAAGCAAAACACCTGACATTTCCGGTTCTATTGTAGCCAGGTGAAATTGCTGTGTCGGACCGGTAGACCATGCGGCAAACGACCATAATATGAGAATCACCAACACTCCGATATAGGAATGAGTAACAAGTGACAGAAGAATCAGTGTGACGATATGCAACGTCATCCCGCCAACGAGTGTAAAGGGTACTCCCCATTTATCGGTGCTATATCCCCCAAACTTTGATCCAACCAAACTGGCAATTCCAAATATAAGCAAAACACCACTGAGCAGCTTGCCATTTATACCTGAGATGTTCAAGAGATACGGTGACAAATAAGTGTAAGCAACAGAATATCCCCCGAGCCAGAAGAAAGTGATTGATAATCCCATAGCCACTTTCCGTTTTTTGAAAAGAGCAAGCTGTTGAAGCAAAGGCACAGGCTTATCCCCTTCAGTATGCGGAAGAGTAAAGAAAATAACGACCATTGCGATCAATCCCAACAAAGCAATTGCTCCAAATACAGACTTCCAGCCTAATGCTACTGCTATCATTCTTCCAAGCGGAACACCAATGATTAAAGAAGCGGTAAATCCCATCACGACCGTAGCGATGGCACTTCCCTGCTTCCCTTCCGATGCAATTTTAGCGGCAATCGTTAAGGCGGTGACAACCACCACACCTGCTCCCATCGCCATAATGATCCGCGCTGCAATAAACCATCCATAACCAGGCAGTACAAAAGCCAGGACATTACCGAACACAAACAAACATAGGGCATACATCATCAATTTGCGTCTATCCATACTTGCTGTCAACGCCATAAGTACGGGTGTAGAAAGAGCATATACAAGTGAGAAAATGGTAATAAGCTGGCCCGCGGCAGCTAAAGTGATCCCGAGAGTATGAGCAATTTGATCCAAAATTCCGGAAATGATGTACTCTGAGGTTCCAACTAAAAAGCTGACAATGGCTAAAATATAAATTTTCCAAGTGTTAGACATAAAACATTCACTCCTTAATTATTAATAAACATATCACGAATTATCGATATGTTATTATAAAAAATAAACACATCGTAATATGTCGATATGTATGGTGTAAAAATAAACATCTTTTGATGTTTATTTTTATATCTCTGTTTTAAGAAAGTCAGCAAGTTTCCCAATGGCTTCTTCATCTCTTTTGTAATATGTGTACTTTCCAATACGCTCCGCCTTAATCAAGCCGGCTCTTAAAAGGATGGTAAGATATTGAGAAGCTGTCGATTGCGTCATTTTCAATTTGTCTGTTATTTGACTGACACATACCCCGATTGTGTTCATATCAATCCCTTCATGGGGTGCAAAATGACGATCGGGCTCCTTCAGCCATTGTAAAATTTGCAGCCTTGATTCATTTGATAAGGCTTTGAATACTTCAATTGGTTCCATATCGATTATTATATCGTTATATTCCGATATGTCAATCCGTTTTTTGGATATATTTAATTAAAGGTTTATCTCTGACTAATTCCGTGAAATGAAACTGAAGACAGCATATCAATTTTGTTCACCTCTTAAATTTATCATCATGCTTTACGAAATTGGTCTCATAATCATGTCACTAAACACTTGTGGGAACCCGGCAGGTGACAAGGATGTTTTCAATTAAAGTGAATTTAATATTGTTCAAGTGACTAATCACCAGCATCAAATTCATGTATTTAAAATAGATAAAAAAACATCCGCTCATAACAACAGCGGATGTTAGATCTTTCGACAGGAATAACAAGTCAGTGTACTATGAATTGACATCTCTTTATGTCCGCTTAGGATATGAATAAAAGTTATCAATGATGCCATAATTGTAAAACAAAAGAAGCGGCAGTTCATTATGTTCAATTCACAACAGATTCCATACCGTCAAAACATTTTATTTTCTTTAGATTATAAGATCTTTTCCAAATTTTTCTCTAGATCATTACATAATTTAAACACCATCACTCGTTCACCTGTCCGGGAGCTTAAATCAGTATGAAAACTTTTCACTTTTTCTCCGGTTATTTTTAAGATAATATCCTTAAGGCCTTCTATACCTGATTCGACTAACTCCGAACGAGTTTGTTTGATAGATAACATACCCTCTTTTGATCCACAAACTACATATTCGGCTGGTGTTAAAATCCCTTTTAAATTGACGATGATCATGTCCCGCAGTATATCAGTCTTAACAGATACAGACCCCCGTCCAAGATAATCCTTCTCCCATTGAGTAATGGACTTACTGATCTCTGATTCAATAGAACCTTTCGACTTTTTCATATCTAATACATCTCCTGAGCAAAAAAATTGGCATATTCTATTTGTGATTTCGTCTCATTAATATTCTCTTACAACATATCCTTCATATACACCTTCAATATCCAAATCAGTTTTACTGTTTCTTGTGACCACTATCATTTTGGATAACATATTTTCTTCCATCATAGAGTGGACATGCAAAAATCGAACATTTCCTGAATGGGTTTCCTCAACTTCTTCATAAGACTTTAGATGATAAAAATCAATTGCTTTTCTAATTAGTTTTTTCATACATTCCATATTTTCACGATCAAACGAGTTCATTTCCTCTATTGTTTTCGTGACAAAATCAGTTAAATTAGCGCTCATACAATCTCCTTAGAACTGCTTTCTCCATATATAGGTGCGTTTAGAAGTTGAACCTGCATTTCATCATGACAAGCAATGATCAGGTATGGCTTGACCTGTTTTAGCATCAGGACCCTCCATAATTGAGGGTTTTCCATCCTTATGATTAACAAGTAAACCTCGAACTTTAACATGTGACGGCACTAGTGGATGATGTCGAATCATATCAACACTTTTTTCAATGGTGTCACTGCTATTTTCATTTAGCCATTCATCGACCGTACCACCTAAAAATTCAGGCTTGCAATTTTGAAAGAGATAATCCAATGTTTGTATTTTATCTTTCATTGTTTCAAGTTGAGTTAGTCCATTACCTGCGGAAGTCTTCTTATCTTTTGTTCCTACTACAAAAATCTCCTCAACATCTTCCTGATAAATCGCAAAAATAACAGACCTCATGATTTCTCCATAAGGATGTGAAATACTGGCACCATAGCTTTGTATAGTCAACATATTCTCTGCAGAAGTGTTAGTCGCTTCTTGTAAAATAGGCTCCAAACCGTTTTCAATATCCGTCAAAAATAATACTTTTTTATTTTGGTTTACATTCATACAGCACACCTCTTCCTTATGTTTATCATTTTTATTTTGAATAACAAATCCATTTGATAAATGCTTAGATTCATCATTACCAGCTTTCCCAACATCCTTCTGGATCAAGACTAGCCAGTCGGACCCATCCATTTTGAACTTTTTGCAGAAATGCTGAATCATTATTTAATAACCGTTCTACATATTCTCTAGGTGCTTGGATGAGTATCAATAAACGAAGAGGAGAATGATAGGCCTCGTGATCTGATTCCATGACGGATTGCCAAGGCAGTCCGGCTAACAAATCGCTTGCATTCCCCTGCATAACGCCGAGACCTGCAGTAACGGTTTGAGTTGCTTTATTTCCGCTGCCATAATAATGAGGTGCTACCGTTGATGCGTAATATTGTAAATTAATCCATTGGGCTACAGTTCCAGGTCCTGCAATAATATTTGCTAGGAGTTCACCGCTTTCATCCTGCTTCCAATCATAATTATGGAGAAAGGCTCTGCCTTCCAAATCACAATCCTGAGTTAGTTCACGTTTACCGATAATAAAAGCGGCATTACGAGCCAGTCCCCATTCCGGACGTATCTCACTCCAATCTTCCGCAAATCGGTTTGCCTCAGCCTTCGGATTTTTTAGCTTCGATTGGAAATTCGGTAATTGGGCTAGACGTTCTGCGTTTACATGATGTCTCACTTTCGGCATAACGGCTTCAATTTGTTCAAATGCTTCTTGTGCAGCTTCGGAAAGCTCTGGTACATAAAGCCAATGTAATTCATCTACTGTTGTATTATGTTCAGCTGCTGCAAAAACCGTATCCTCAGGAATTTTAATTCCTTCAGCTAAAAGAGCTTCTCGTACCTCTGATAGATTACATAAAGCAGCTAAAACTCTTGCATTGAATCCACCGGCCGCTCCACCGCAGGCACCACAATCAAGGGCTGCAGAATAAGGATTATTAGTGCTTTGACTGCCATGCCCGCAAATTACGACCAATGGTGCGATGTTCTCTGTTAACCCCATCATTTTTAATGCTTGGCGAGCATAGTTCACTTTTTCTTCATCAGTAAAACCCACAGGTATTTCTGCCTCTGTAGCATCATGATGAAGCGAGAGTTTTGTATCAGGTTTGCGTAACCAAGCCTCACGGAGATTACGAATGAAACGACCTGCCTTTCTTGGCACAAAGCTACGGGCTGCCATTTGCAGAGTTAGCCAAGGTCCGCTTAGCTCAGGCAGTAGTAAGCTCGAAAGCGCATTCTGCTTCATCGTTTTAAAGGTATGGCTTAAAGAATGAATTGCTTGCTTCCGTTGATTGTATTTTTTGAATACATCCTCATCTGCGAACTCTTTTATTTTATTTTGCGGTTTTTGTATGATCGGTAACGAAGCATGACTGTGTTTACTGCCAAGTTCACAAGTTGCAATCGGCACCCCGAAGAAACCAGCAATACCAATCGTTTCAAACGGGCCTTCTTTTTCTAGTTGACGACGAAAAGGTTCTGATCGTACATCGATGCAGAATGCTAATTGAGCTAATGCAGATTTTTCACCGCCGGTTTCACGTTGTTTCGAGATGATCTTCTGGCTTAATCGATCAGTGTACGTTTGTTCCCAAGCTTCTAACCAAAGTTTCTTGCGAAGTTTCTCATCAAAGCTGTAGGCAAATGATAAATATTCGTTTTGTTCAATGGCCGTCATCTGTGACCATTCTTCTAATGTAAGCCCACCCCAATGAATCCAAGCTGCTATAAGGGGAGCAATTGAAATTGTTTTCTTAGATCGTTCATTAGTCAAAGGTAAGTATGGCTTTATAAGAGCCCACTCCATGGATATTCGAACCGCTAAATATTCTGTTAGGAGTGCATGTTCGTGGCTCGATTGCTGGGAGCGCCAAAGCATCATCCCTGCCCATCCAGGTAATGAAAGTAAATGACCTTCAAGATAAGTCTGGATTTCTGACTCTGGGATTTCTAGTGCGAATAAGGCTTCCTGTAAAGCCAAATGTGCCTCTTTCGGCCAATCCTTTACCCTTTCTCGCTGCTTTTTGCTAAGTGCTGGATCATATTGAATGAGATGCTGCCAAGCACGATAGAAACCTTCCTCACGATTAGGCATTGTCCAGCCTGCTTGAGAGTCATCAAGATATAATTTACTCCACTTAATGACATGATGATCTAGTATATTGACTAGCCTTTCACCATCTTGATTCTCTATATACGAACTTAGTGGCTGCATAAACACATTCTCGATATGATCCAATCCACTACATTCACCTACTAATTTCTCCAGCTCATGTGATGATAAAAGGTCGGAAGGCAGGGGATCTAACTTTAATGCAGCATGACAAAATCGCTCTGCTACGTCCCGTGGGATGTGATAGGAATGTGAATCAAGCCAACGCTGCAGCCCCATTTCCACAAAATCTTCATCAATCTCACCTTTATTCTTTGCTGAACGGATCATAGACGCACTAGGGTATATATCAACATCGCGAGTGTTTTTCAACCAACTTGCAACCTGATCAAAAGGTTGGTTTTCAAGTCCCATCCACGGATTACGTGCAGCAAATGTAGAAATAGGCCAAAGTGGCGCAATCACTCGGCTGGCAGATGTAATGAAAACGTTAAGATCCCCTTCTTGAACATCAATATCTGTATCTATCTTTTTTACATTATCTTTCGTTAATACGGATGTAATGCCCATCTCAGATTAGCTCCTTATGAAATATATTGTTTAAGGTAGTCTGGGTGACTCTCTACTGACTTTGGTTTTGCTTCACCTAATCGGACTAACCAAAGATAGAGTACCGCGAAAAAAACGGAAGAACGATGACGAGCAACCCACGTACCTAAAGCACTGCCAAAGAGTAAGAGACATACGACAATCATGACAGCTGACATTGGAGGTTGAACACTTTGAAAAATGGTTGTATGCAGCCACTTATAGAAAAGGTTATGAATGATAAAATATACGAGGGCTGCTCCTCCTAAAACAGTTAAGCCAGCAATTCGGCCAATTCGGCCCTCTCCAAAAGCGACAAGCTGAGTCCAAGAAACGGACAATGACCACCCTAAGATCAGCGCACTGATTAAGTGATACCCGTCCCCAGGAGCAGTGAGCCAAAAAGCAACACCTATAACTAAGGATAAAATCCGACCAGCCATGGCCCATAAATAGGATGTTCTTTCATTAGTGCGAGCCGATACTTCATGACGCCCTACTGCTGAACCAGCTTGTAGAAACAACGTAGCTTTGAATAAACCATGTAAAATAAGATGAATAATGGCTGCTATATAGGCGCCTAATGCACACTGAATGAGCATAAACCCCATTTGTCCAATCGTGGAGCCTACTAACTGGCGTTTATAATCAACCTGGACTAAACTAATTCCAGTTCCAATCAATACAGAAATGCCAGCAAGCAGAAGTAAGATAATCGAAGCGATACCACCATGAAATAGAGGTGAAAATCGAGTTAGTATTATTCCTCCAGCATTTACTAAACCTGCATGCATAATTGCAGAAACTGGGGTTGGAGCAACAATAGACTCAACCAACCATCTTTGGAACGGCCATTGAGCTGCAGGAATAATCACTGCTAATACAATCAATAGCTGAATCCCTGTTCTCTCCCATTCTCCCAGCCCAGCTAAACTTTCATTTGTTACAACCAATGATAACTGCCATTGACCTGTGGCATGAAAAAGCCACATCATCGCAAAAAACAAAGAAAACCAACTTAACAAAAATAACCGGCCAGAAATTTTGGCTGCTTCACTAGCCACTTGCCAAGCACTGTTTAACCTAATAAGTAAGGTTAAACCAACAAGAGTTGCTCCCCAAAATAGAACCATCAAGCGGAGATCGCCACTTAACCATGTCATTGAAGCAGTACCTGTTGTGAAAGTAAAAAGCGCAAAATATTTTCGATAAGATCGATCCCCCATTAAGTAACGTACAGAAAAACGCTGAATGATGAATCCAATTGCAAGAACAAAGAAAGTCATTAAACAAGCTAAGGAATCTAAGTGCCAAGGGCCAACATTTCCACTCACACCACTATTGGCAAGAATCAGTAAGGAAACCAAAAGTGGTAAAGCCAAGATCCCAATATGAATGCGAACAAAACTCAAGGGTACTCGCGGATGTAAAAACAATAGTCCACTAATCCCAGAAGCCATAAGCATAATAAAAAATAATGTTAATAATGATGACAAACTCAGCGAAACTAACATTCTAAATTCTCCCTTTTTTAAAACTCATTATTGGTCAAAAGACCTTTCAATCAGATCATATTTGTCTATTATTTATTTCAATTTTTATTTATCTCTATTTTTTTCCAACAAAAAAGCCGACAACTTCAAAATTTCAATGATTATGTTAGATCATTGAATCCTGAAAATTGTCGGCTTCACTTCAACTAACTTCAGCGAAGTTTTTTGAAGTGCTACCTTATTATTGGTCTTTACTTTATGCTATGTTTTCATTTCCTTTAATATAGCCCTGATTATCAAATAAATCGACTCATGTTCTCTTCCTTTTTTATTAGGATACTTTTTCATCCTATCAATATTTAAAATTAAATATGAAAAGAATGCTAAAGGCCTACATATTTTAAAAGGAAAAATAAACATCTGCATCGATTATTAAGTTACGTATAAGATATGCTAAATTTTAAAAGTTGTCAAGTTTATCAGTAAACTGGTCTTTACTTTCCTCTAAAAGAATCCAACCCATTATAGATGATTCACTTTCAATGAGGAACATCCATTTCAGATGAAGCTCGCTTTTCCAGATCGAGGAGCAGTGTCTTCATTTCGAATCCGCCCCGATAGCCAGTTAATGAGCCATTCTTTCCTATTACACGATGGCACGGTACAGTAATTAATACCGGATTAGCCCCAATAGCCGCACCTACAGCACGAACAGCTGCTGGTTTATTTATTTCATTTGCAATGTCGGAATAGGATTTCGTCTGTCCATAAGGAATTTCACAAAGTGCATTCCAGACTGCTAGCTGAAATTGCGTACCGGCGTACTCAACTGGAACAGTAAAGTTTTTCCGCTTTCCTTCTAGATATTGAGTGATTTCAACGGCATAGGGTTCAAGCTTATCATCATCTTCAACAAGAAGACTTCCCGGAAAGCGTTTCCTAGCCCATTCGAACAATTCCTCGATTGGTTTGTTCTGTGAACCTACAAACACAAGCCCCTTTAAAGTTGAAGCAATATAAAAATTCCACTCCTTGAACATTAGTAAAGACCAATAAAGGGTTGGTTTATTTGTTTCCATTGTACGTTTCCTCCATTTTACTCATTTGACGAAATTGTGCTGGTGTCTGTCCAGTTTTCTTTTTAAATAAAGTAATAAAATAAGGCGCGTTAGCTATACCCACACATATAGCGATATCTCCAATCGATTTATTTGTCTGAATCAAATACTTTTTAGCCGCGTGTACTCTAACTTGTTGTATATACTCAACCAGCGTAATGCCTTTAATCTTTTTAAATGTTCGATGCATATGATACGGACTCCCATGACAAATATCTGCTAACGATTCTAGCGTTAATTTTTCTGTGAAATTTTTATCAATGTATTCAGTAATTAGATCAACCCACTCGCTATCAGGCATTTTTTCATTAGTGGGCTTGCAACGTTTACAAGGGCGAAAATTTGCGCGGAGAGCTTGTTCTGCGTTTGGAAAAATACATACATTTTCTTTTTTCGGAACGCGAGATTTACAGGATGGTTTACAGAATATCCCTGTCGATTTTACAGCGTAGAAAAATTGATTATTGTACGCTGCATCATTATTTATAATTGCTTGCCACTTTTCATCTGTTATCATTTCTACATCATTCGAAATTCTATGCTCATGGCTCTCTTTATGTCCGTTATTGATACTATCCGGCATTTATCTCACCTCTCCTTACAATGCTCATCTAATTCAGTTTGAATTGAATCCCAATTTAAATTTTCGACACGCGTTTTTTATATCTTGGGCCATTTTTATCTACTCCCGTTTAGCATTCTTGATAACTACACTATAACCTCATAAATAGAAAAAAATAAGGTGGTTAGAATGTAATAGCAAGATAACAAAATGAGTAAAGATGATTATGTGATAAACTAATTTCAACCAGCGTGAGTTTTCTTATAATTATTTAAGATAAGGAGAATGAAAAAGTGACATGGCATGAAGTCAATGATGTTATTGTCATTACATTACCTGAAATTTTCGACATGAATGCGAACCTAGGCTATCTAACCAGAGAAAAAAATGAATGCATGTATGAAATAGAGAACAATATCATTACAAAAGTTATAGCCAATGGGGAAATTCGGTCCTTAGTGCAGGTAAGCGTAATCAATAATAAACAAATGGTTGTTCAATTCCTAAACGATTCTAGACCTGTTGAGCAGTGGAAACGGGAAGAGATTGTAAAATATATTCATGAATGGTTTGATCTTGATAACGATTTAACACCATTTTATGAAATGGCAAAAGCAGATCCATTACTTAAAATGCCTGCCCGAAAATTTTATGGGTTGCGAGTTATCGGCATTCCCGATTTATTTGAAGCTTTATGTTGGGGAGTTTTAGGACAACAAATTAACTTAGCCTTCGCGTACTCCTTAAAGAAGCAATTTGTAGAAGCATTTGGCGATTCTATTGAATGGAATGGTAAAAAGTATTGGGTGTTCCCACCGTACGAACGAATTGCACGGTTAACCCCTACCGACCTGGCAGATATTAAAATGACGGTAAAAAAAAGTGAATATATCATTGGAATAGCCAGATTAATGGCAAGTGGAGAATTATCGAGGGAAAAATTAATGAAAATGAACTTTAAAGATGCTGAAAAAAACTTAATTAAAATACGAGGAATCGGTCCTTGGACAGCCAATTATGTTCTAATGCGCTGCCTTAGGTTCCCGACAGCTTTTCCAATCGATGATGTGGGTCTTATTCATTCGATAAAAATATTACGTAATATGAACCGAAAGCCTACGAAAGATGAAATCTTAGAAATATCGGTTCCATGGAAAGAATGGCAATCATACGCTACCTTTTATTTATGGCGTGTCCTTTACTGAATCATTTCAACTTAAACCGGAATGTACTCAATAACAAAAGAATGAATTTTAAAACCTAAGGCCCACAAGTACATTCTCTTTTCATCTTTCATTTTAATGTCATGAATTTCTCGCCCCTTATTAAATGTCATAAAAAATCTGTTGTCATTACAATAGGCTCTCCGGTCTGCTATTACATAAGAAAATTCAGGTGAAAGTAAAAGCAGTTTCGCTCCACTGAAAAATTCATGCAGTCTACTAGTTTTAAAGCCTTTTAAGCTCGTTAACTGGCCTTATGAGGAAACATCTTAAATCTATAGCCATGGCCGATCGATAGTCGAGTCCTGTACAATCACCTTCTTTAATCCATTTTTCCACTGTAGACGTTCTTTCTCTTTTGGACATAAAAACACCCCTTTAGACAATCTTATCCAAAGGGGTTAAACATTTATTACTCCACAGTAACACTCTTCGCAAGGTTACGCGGTTTATCAACATCACAGCCGCGATGCAGTGCAGCATAGTAAGCGATCAGCTGCAATGGAACAACAGATACCAACGGAGCAAGCGCTGGGTTTACTTCCGGCAGTACGAATCTGTCATCCGCATCGTCTAGGCCTTTTAGTGAGATGATGCATGTGTTTGCTCCGCGAGCGGCAACTTCTTTGACGTTTCCGCGGATGCTTAGGTTTACGTGCTCTTGAGTTGCCAGTGCGAATACTGGTGTTCCTTGTTCGATCAAGGCAATCGTTCCGTGCTTTAGCTCACCGCCGGCAAAACCTTCTGCCTGGATGTAAGAAATCTCTTTCAGCTTCAGTGCGCCTTCGACACATACGAAGTAGTCAAGGCCGCGTCCGATGAAGAAAGCGTTTCTGGATACAGTCAGGTATTCACGGGCGATCATTTCCATTTCGTCTTTCTGGTCGCATAGAGCTTCCATTGCGTTTGCAGCGATACCGAGTTCTTTGACGAGGTCAAATCCGATATCGATGCCGTTTTTGTCAGCAGCCACAGAAGCAAGAACCGCAAGAACTGCAATTTGTGCAGTGTATGCTTTCGTTGACGCAACAGCGATCTCAGGGCCTGCATGAAGCAGCAATGTATAGTCAGCTTCACGAGAAAGCGTTGATCCAGGTACGTTTGTGATTGTCAGGGCTTTGTGTCCGAGTGCTTTGACTTGAACGAGAACCGCGCGGCTGTCTGCTGTTTCTCCGCTTTGAGAAAGGAAAATGAAGAGCGGTTTCTTAGACAGAAGCGGCATGTTGTAGGAGAATTCACTCGCTACATGCACTTCAACCGGCACGTTTGCCCACATTTCAATATATTGTTTACCGACAAGTCCTGCATGGTAGCTTGTTCCGCAGCCAATGATATAGATGCGGTCCGCTTCCGCTACAGCGGCAGCGATATCACCAGGCACAGACAGCTTGCCGTTTTCATCTTGATACGTTTGGATAATTTTGCGCATAACAACAGGCTGCTCATCCGTTTCTTTCAACATGTAGTGAGGGTATGTGCCTTTTTCGATATCACTGGCATCAAGCTCAGCAATATAAGACGCACGTGTAATCACGTCACCATCAAGGTTTTTGATGACAACTTGGTCATCAGTGACGATAACCATTTCTTTATCCATCAGCTCAACATATTCGTTGGTTACTTGAAGCATCGCCATTGCATCAGATGCTACGACGTTGAATGTATCTCCAAGACCTACTAATAGAGGGCTTTTGTTTTTCGCTACAAAAATCGTTTCTCTGTTGTCGTTATCGAATAAAGCAATTGCATAAGAGCCTTTTAACAGTGTAAGTGTTTTACGGAACGCTTCTTCTGTCTCAAGTCCTCCATTGACGAATTGCTCGATTACTTGAACGACTACTTCTGTATCGGTGTCACTTTTGAGCTCTACATCTTGCAAATACTCTTGCTTGAGCTGAACATAGTTCTCGATCACGCCGTTATGAACAAGTGTAAAGCGGCCCAGTGCGCTTTGATGCGGGTGAGCGTTCAGATAGCTTGGTTCGCCGTGTGTAGCCCAGCGAGTATGCCCAATTCCGGCTTTCGCCTCTACATTGGCATCCACAACTTCACGAAGATCTGCAATGCGTCCTTTTTCTTTGAACACATGGATTCCCTGTTCGTTGGCAACAGCAATACCAGCAGAGTCATAACCGCGATACTCAAGCTTCTCTAACCCTTTTAATAAAATTTCCTTCGCATCAAGCTGACCGATATAACCTACGATTCCACACATATTTTTCTTCCTCCTAAGATTGTAAAAGGAGACGAAGAAAGTCAAATTTCAAGGGGACTTTCAATCGTCCCCTCCTACATGTTTTTTGGAAGATCATGTGATTTCTCTTTGTTCAAGGAGTCACCCCCTTGGTTTGAAGAAATCCTTACGGCTGTGATCTGCACACTCAGCCGGGAGGCATCCGCCGAAAATTCGATAACCTCCATCCTCGTCAACTAAGCCTTTTTCCGGGCGCTTAGTTCGGGCGCTATAATTATAGGTAAAGCAATAATCCCGTCTTCTTTTCCTATTGAGAAAATAAGAACAAGACAAGCTTGATTTTACAACATGTGGCATAAACGGTCAATTGTTTTTTAAACAACTTTGCCGTATGTCTCACAATTATCTTATGTAATCCTCGCTTGTCTTGTTCACTCTCTGATAATAGACTTCGTTACTCTAATCCCATTTCTGACCGGACGACTTCAACAATGCGATTGACATACTCATCGCACAGCTCTTTCGTCTTCGCTTCAGCCATGACACGGACGAGCGGTTCAGTTCCTGAAGGGCGCACCAAAATCCGGCCGTCGCCGTTCATTTCTTTTTCAACTTCAGAAATAACTGCTTTTACTTTTTCATTTTCTTCAACTTTATATTTATCAGTCACTCTCACATTGACTAACAGCTGCGGGAACTTCTGCATTTCAGCTGCAAGCTCTGACAGTGGCTTGCCTGTGGCTTTCAAAGTGTTCATCAGCATAATAGCAGACAATAATCCGTCCCCTGTCGTGTTGTAATCAAGGAAAATAAGATGTCCTGACTGCTCTCCGCCGACGTTGTAGCCGTCTTTTTTCATTGCTTCTACTACGTAGCGGTCGCCGACAGCTGTCTGTACGCTTTTGATGCCTTCTTTTTCGAGCGCCTTATAGAAGCCGAGGTTGCTCATCACGGTTGAAACCAAAGTATCATCCTTTAAACGGCCCTCTGATTTCAGATGTTTTGAGCATATGTACATGATTTGGTCGCCGTCTACAATATTTCCTTTTTCATCGACAGCAATCAGGCGGTCGCCGTCACCGTCGAACGCAAGACCAAGATCCGCGTTTTTCTCTTTGACAAACGCGCTGAGCGCTTCGGGATGAGTCGAACCGACGCCGTCATTAATGTTTAATCCGTTCGGGGAAGTCCCCATTGTAGAAACATCTGCATCTAAATCAGCAAACAGGTGTGTCGCCAAGGATGACGTTGCGCCATGGGCACAGTCCAATGCCACATGAATGCCTGTGAAATCTTCATCAGCTGTCTGTTTTAAGAATTGCAGATATTTTTGTCCGCCTTCAAAATAATCGTTTACAAGTCCAAGGTCTGCTCCGACAGGTCTTGGCAGCTTATCCTCAGGTTCGTCCATCAGGCGCTCAATTTCAGCCTCTTGTTCATCAGAAAGCTTAAATCCATCTCCCCCAAAGAATTTGATGCCGTTATCCTGCACTGGGTTATGAGAAGCGGAAATCATGACGCCCGCCTCTGCATCCATCGCTTTTGTCAAATAAGATACACCTGGTGTAGAAATGACACCCAGGCGCATGACTTCTGCGCCAATGGATAAAAGTCCGGCGACAAGGGCTCCCTCCAGCATATGGCCGGAGATGCGTGTATCGCGGCCTATCAGCACTTTTGGACGTTGTTTGTCTTTTGTCAGCACATAACCGCCGAAACGTCCGACTTTAAAGGCCAGCTCAGGTGTAAGCTCACTATTGGCGACACCTCTTACACCGTCTGTTCCAAAATACTTGCCCATTTTATAATCGCTCCTTTTTTATTCCGATGAGGATTGTGAATTCGCAGTGGATTCATCCTCATCCTGATCTTGGTTTTGATCTTTATTTTCGTCTTGGTTTTGATCGTTGTTGTTTTTATCAGTGTTCTTTGTATCTTCTTGCTGATTGTTCTTTTGATCATTTGTTTGTTTATCTGTGTCATCCTGGTTCCCTGATGTATTGCTGCTGTTATCATTCGTTGATGTATTGCTTTTCTTAGACGTCAGCTTGATTTTGGCGTTTTTCCGCCCCAAGGACCAAGTTACATTCTGTGGCCCGTTCACTTCAAGCTTCACGCTATGCTCCCCGTCCTCTAAATCTGAAACATTCACATACAATTCAATATCTGATTTTTTCAGTTTTTTTATATTCGCGGGAGAGCCTTTAGCCGTTACATCTATAGCTTGTGATTCAGGATCAAGAAATTCAATGTTTTGTGAGCTGCTCAGCCCTACAGTCTTGATAGGGACATTCTCGAACTTCTGATCCGCTTCACTATCGACTTCTATATGCAAAGTCACCTTTGACGGTGAGATTTTTTTGACACCGTCAGGAAGCGGAATATCTGCCTCGATATCGGAATCCTTGTTAATTTTACTTAAATCTAAGCTGACGCCGTCAATAAATTCAAGAGAATCCAACACATCCTGTGAGCCGTAAACCGTTACCTCACTGGGGCTGGATTCAATATTCGCTATGCTGACACCGTCAGGAAGGCTTCCTGTCCGTTCAATTTTAAAGGGCACTTTTTTACTCGGGCTTGTCACCGGAACGGTAATCTTGATGACCGAGGGCTCCACGTCGACAGGAAGCGCGTTTCCGTCTTTATCATAGACAGTCACTTTCGCTTCCTTTTCAATCGTTTCATCTGCGTTTTCCAAATTCACTGAAGCTTTTACAAGAGAAATATTATCGATGACATTTTTCGATCCGGTAATCTGCACATTTTTCGGACTGACAATCGGCTGCTCCGGAGAATAGCCTTTTTTCATCTTGCTTTTGTTGTAGTACTCCACTTCTACGGGAAAACTTTTGGTCGTCCGTTCCTGAATGGTCACTGTCGTAACAGACGGATTAATTGAGATTGTCAGCCCATCCGACACGTTTTTGGCCTTAAGCTCAACCTTATGCGTGCCGGTTTTCAAATGTTCCATATCGGCATATATTTCAAAGTTCTTGGTCTGCCGAGCCTTTTTCACGGCGCTTGTCGAGCCTTTTATCGTGACATTAACCGTTTGCGGAACACCCGTCACGACGTAATTTTCATCATCATAATACGCTTTAACCGGGATATCAGTCAGAGTTGCTTCATCAGTTGTTGATGTCGGAAAGAAAGATTCACCCGGTTTTTTTGGAGTCGGTGCTTGGTTGCTGTTAACCGCCACATAAAGCAAGAGCGCGAAAAGCAGAGCAATGATTTTCACAGCCCAGCGGTTGTTTAAGAATTTATCCATTTTTCTTGCCCCTCCAATACCAGCGGTTAGAAGAAGTGTCTCTGGTGTTTTTCTTAAACTCGGCTTCAAGCATTTCTTTCAGCGCTTCTTCTGTTAGCTCTCTGTGAAGGTCGCCGTTCCTTGCCACACTGACGCCGCCGGTCTCTTCAGACACAATAATCGTCAAACTGTCTGTTACTTCACTGATACCGACAGCCGCTCTGTGCCGCGTGCCCAGTTCTTTTGAAATAAACGGGCTCTCAGAAAGCGGCAGATAACAGGCGGCCGCGGCAATTTCATTATTTTTCATAATCACCGCACCGTCATGAAGCGGGGTGTTTGGGATAAAAATATTGATCAGCAGCTCAGAGCTGACTTTGGCATTCAGTGGTATGCCGGTCTCAATATAATCCCCCATTCCAGTATCCCGCTCAATGGTAAGCAAGGCGCCTATACGGCGTTTCGCCATATAATTGATCGCTTTTGTAATGGCCTCAATCGTTTTCTGCTGCGCTTCTTCAACAGGCGTGCCGCTCCTCGAAAAAAAGCGGCCGCGGCCTAGCTGTTCAAGCGCTCTTCTCAGCTCAGGCTGAAAAATAATAATAATTGCTAAAAATCCCCATGTTATCGCTTGGTCCATCAGCCATTGAAGTGTGCTGAGGCCCAAATATTGGCTGGCCATACGAACAAGCACGATGACTACAATTCCTTTTAACAGCTGAACCGCTTTCGTGCCGCGTATCACCATAATCAATTTATATATCACATACCAAACAAGGAGAATATCAACGGCATTGCCGAGGTACTGCAAAAAAGGGATATCCTCAAAAGCCATTTCCTCGTCCTCCAAGATTTCAGTCATTTCGTATTTTGTGTTTTACGTGTTACGCATATGTACTTTACATAGCGAGCCCATTATACCACATTTCGATTTAGCAAGTGAAATGTGCCAGCGCTCTCAGCCCGCAAAAAAAGAGCAAAGCGGCTAACGCGCTTTACTCTTCTCCGTTCGGATTGAATGCATCGAGTACACTTTTCCCCGCAGACTTCATCTTGTACCATGTCCAGTCGAATAATTGATTGATTTCTTCAATCTGACCGGTGACTTGTCCAGCAGAGGCCATATACTTTTCGCCGTTTACGACGGTTACATCCCCGTCTATTTTGCCTTTAATAATCAGCTTGCCGTTTTTGACAGTGACATCACCTTTGACCGTCTCACCTTCTGGTACGGTCACAGTATGGTTATGAACCACAAGATTCGGCTGCTTGGACACGCTGAAATTGTGGTCATTATGCCAGCTGTTAAAAAAACCCCCGCCCATCAAAATGATGAATACCGCAGCAGCTGCGATAACGGGATGGGTTCTGAACCATCTTTTTACAGAAGCTCTTTTCTTCTCCTTAGGCAATTTTGCCATGACATTAGCGGTAAAATCCGCGGGG
Organism: Bacillus sp. FSL R5-0576; assembly: GCF_038004765.1. NCBI lineage: Bacteria > Bacillati > Bacillota > Bacilli > Caryophanales > Bacillaceae > Bacillus > Bacillus sp. FSL R5-0576. Next base: position 94,404 of record NZ_JBBORU010000001.1, on the reverse strand, counting down.
GCTTCGACATGCGATGTGCTCCGTACAAGCGCTATGGATTTCTCCATCTCGTAAAAATGCTTTCTGCATTTCTCGCATGTCTCCAGATGTTCATTTAATACGTGTTCATCTTTTGGAAGGATATCTCCATCAAGATGCATATGCATAAGCTGCACAATTTGTTCAGGACAGCTCATTTCATCACCCCACTTAAAGATCCCTTAATTGTTTTCTAAGAGCCTCTCTGCCTCTGTGAATCCGCGTTTTCACAGTCCCCACAGGAATGTTTAGAATCTCCCCGATTTCAATTAATGAGAGTTCGTCAATATACTTTAATACGATGACTGTTCTGTATTTGTCAGGAAGCTTTAAAATTTTCTGCTGTATCGTGTTTGAGAGCTCCAGCGACACAACTGCATCTTCAGGCAAAACACCATCTGCGGCGATTTGAGAATACATGGTCAAGCCTTCCGTACCAGCCACCTCTGCATCGAGGTAATAATCCGGCTTCTTTTTGCGAATGCGGTCAATGGTCAAATTGGTCGCGATTCGATAAAGCCAAGTTGAAAATTTCCGGTTAATATCAAAACTGTCGATATTAACGTACGCTCTGATGAAAGCTTCCTGTGCAATATCCTCCGCCTCATGCACATTGCCAAGCATACGGTAGCAAAGCTGATAAATTTTATCTTTGTAAATATCTACGATGTCCGCAAATGCATTCTGGTCGCCTTTTTTGACTTGTTTAATTCTTTTTTTAATCATCATTTCCATATTTATCTAACCTCTGCCTTCACCGGTCTGTATGTATACGAGCTTCGTTTCAAAAGGTTTCAATTTTTTTATAAAATAAGTTTATCAAATTTTTGGCAGGGTGTAGATGGTAATTCGTGAATAAACTACCTTAACATATTTTTAAAATTATTATACAGACTGAACAGTTAGAAGTTGGAATGATTTTCCCGAAAAGAAAAAAGACACCTTTTGATCAAAGGTGTCTGTGACTGGGCTAGCTGGATTCGAACCAACGCATGACGGAGTCAAAGTCCGTTGCCTTACCGCTTGGCTATAGCCCAATAATGGTGGAGGGGGGCAGATTCGAACTGCCGAACCCTGAGGGAGCGGATTTACAGTCCGCCGCGTTTAGCCACTTCGCTACCCCTCCACATAAAATTTTGAAAAAACAGTGCCGGCAAGAGGACTTGAACCCCCAACCTACTGATTACAAGTCAGTTGCTCTACCAATTGAGCTACACCGGCAAGATGGTGGAGGATGACGGGCTCGAACCGCCGACCCTCTGCTTGTAAGGCAGATGCTCTCCCAGCTGAGCTAATCCTCCAAATGGTGACCCGTACGGGATTCGAACCCGTGTTACCGCCGTGAAAGGGCGGTGTCTTAACCGCTTGACCAACGGGCCGTTGTGTTCTCGTCGAGCTGACAAAAGTTATTATATACAGGTCACCCCCTGTTTGTAAAGAGGAAAATTAAATTTTTTATTTTCAAACTTTTTAACTCCTTTTTTAACTGAAAAAGCCTCCCAACTAAAGCCATTTATTTTATGATAGAGACAAGCAAAGCAAGAGAGGAGAAACAATATGATTCTAGTCAGTTCCTGCCTTGGAGGCATTGAATGCAGATATAACGGCTCTCACGCAGCGTCGGAGAAAATCAGAAAACTCGTCGATGAAAAGAAAGCAGTTATGGCTTGCCCTGAACTTCTCGGCGGCTTCTCTACCCCACGCGAACCCGCAGAAATCATAGGAGGCACCGGCGAGGATGTCCTCAATGGAACAGCGAAAATCGTGACAGCTTCAGGAGAAGACGTCACAGAACTATATATGGAAGGCGCCGCGAAAACATTGGCTTACGCAAAAGAAATCAACGCTTCTGCCGTCATATTAAAAGAAAACAGTCCATCTTGCGGAAGCGGTTTTATCTATAACGGCACATTCTCTGGCAAAAAAATCACCGGCAGCGGAGTAACCGCCGCACTGTTAAAACAAGCGGGCTACCGCGTCATTTCGGAAAACGAGCTTAACGACATATTGTAAGGAGGCCACCCCATGACTCAAGACATTTCTTTATCCTTCTATAAGCCTGAACACTTGCCCGAGCTCCAATCATTCACGCTCACCAACGATGACAAACGCTTTACCTCCCTCCCGAAAGAGGTGCTGTCTCAGGCTCTGGGCATACAGGACCGATACCCGGTTGTCATCTTAAAAGACGACCTTCCAGTCGGTTTTTTCATTTTACATGCATCAAAAGAAACGCTTGCTTCTTATTCTAACAATCCATTTGCTTTACTGCTCAGCTCCCTGTCTTTAAACGCTGTGCATCACGGAAAAGGCTATGCGAAAAAAGCCATGCTTTTGCTTCCCGCTTTTGTGAGCGGATATTTTCCATGGTGCGACGAAATCATCTTGGCCGTCAATCATCTGAACATACGCGCAAAACACCTTTATATGAAAAGCGGGTTCCTTGATAAAGGACGGCGAAGAATCGGCCCGCTTGGAGAACAGTTGATCCTTCATCATTTCTTATAGTCTTGAGTGAAATAAAATTTCAAAAATTTAAAAACATAGTTGAAATATCATAACAGAGATGAATATACTGAATATTGAGATATATCATTTTAAAACAGGGGGCATCCTCATGTCAGAACCATTAAACCTTCACCGTCTTACAACGGAATCACGCAATAGCCAAACAGTTGAAATCCACAAAGCAAACACTCTCGGCATCCTCAAAATGATCAACAACGAAGATATGAAAGTCGCTGCAGCCGTTCAGGAGGTTCTCCCCGACATCAAAACAGCTGTAGACTGCGCATATGAATCGTTTCAAAATGGAGGCCGGCTCATATATACAGGCGCCGGCACAAGTGGCAGACTCGGCGTCATGGATGCTGTTGAATGTCCTCCCACCTACAGCGTAAGCCCAGATCAGGTCATCGGAATCATGGCTGGAGGCCCCAAAGCCTTTTTACAGGCAGCAGAGGGCATTGAAGACAGTGAAGAAGCAGGAGCTGAAGATTTAAGAAACATACAGCTCACTTCAAATGACACCGTCATTGCCATCGCAGCAAGCGGCCGCACACCGTACGCCGCAGGCGCCCTAAGATACGCCCGCAAAGTCGGAGCACACACCATCGCCCTTACTTGCAATGAAAATTCCGCCATCAGCAAGGATGCGGATCACAGCATTGAGGTTGTCGTCGGACCTGAGGCCATTACAGGATCAACACGTATGAAAGCCGCAACCGCTCATAAAATGATTCTAAACATGATATCTACCGCTGTAATGGTCAAAATCGGCAAGGTTTACGAAAACTTGATGGTAGACGTCAACGTCAGCAACAAAAAACTAAAAGAACGCGCCATCAGCATTATCCAAAGCCTTACAAACGCTTCATACGACACAGCCAGATACACTCTGGAACAAGCCGATCATCACGTCAAAACAGCAATCGTCATGCTCAAAACAAGCACAGATCAGAAACAAGCAAAGACATTACTCGATGAAGCAAACGGTTTCATTGACAAAGCAATCGAACATTACCATCCATGATAAGGAGAGAACTAGAATGGCCACAGGCGGTTTAGCGATCATCCAATCAATGAAGCATAAGCTCCCTCCATCCGAGCGCAAACTTGCAGATTATATCCTAGCCCATCCCCACAAAGCAATCGAAAGCACGGTCAACGAAATCAGCGCCTTAGCCAATTCAAGTGACGCTGCCGTCATCAGGCTCTGCAAATCACTCGGTTTAAAAGGATTTCAAGATTTAAAAATGAGAGTAGCGGGCGATCTGGCAAAGCCTACGTTTCAGGGCTACCGGGATATTGTTCCCCACGAGCCGCTGCCCTCCATTTCCGAAAAAACGGCCGGCAATGCCATTCAAGCCATTCAGGATACTTCAGACCTGATGGACTACAAAGAGCTTGAACGAGCGGTTTCTCTGCTTCTCAAAGCTCATACCGTGCATTTTATCGGCCTCGGGGCTTCCGGCATTGTCGCCAAGGACGCCCAGCAAAAGTGGCTTCGCATTCATAAACAAGCAACCGCGTTTACAGACACTCATCTTGTGGCATCTTTAATCGCAAATGCAGATAAAGACGACATCGTATTCGCCATTTCGTTTTCAGGAGAGACACAGGAAATCATTGAACTGTTTGCCATGGCCAAGGAAAAAGGCATCACAACGATCAGCCTCACACAATTCAGTCAGACATCCGTCTCCGCACTGGCTGATGTCCCTTTGTATACAGCCCATTCCAATGAAGCCTTGATTCGAAGTGCAGCCACTTCCTCCCGCCTCGCCCAGCTTTTTATAATTGATGTTTTGTTTTTAGGCATGGCGGCTGAGCAGTATGAAACGACAACCGGTTATATCGATAAAACGAGAGCAGCCATACAATCTATGAGAATAAAATAAGGCATCTTGAAGGGGAGGGGTTTTAATGAGCAAAGAAAATAACTACCATCATCTCGCACAGAAAATCCTTGAGCTATGCGGAGGAAAATCCAATATTTCTTCATATACGCATTGCATGACACGCCTGCGCATTACGCCTTACGATGAAAGCAAAGCAGATGCTCAGGGTTTAAGAAAGCTTGACGGCGTATTGGGGGTCGTTGAAGCTGAAACCTTACAAATTATCCTCGGCACAGGAGTCGTCAATCATGTTACAGCTGCTTTCTCAAAGCTCGTGTCAGCAGAAGAAGGTGCCGATGTCAAAGAAGCTGCGGCCAAAAAGAAAGCCGATATCAATCGAAAAAACGCCACTCCTTTTAAACTTTTCTTACGTAAAATTGCCAGCATTTTCATCCCTCTTATTCCCGCTCTAGTCGCTTCCGGTTTAATTACTGGGATTACCAAAGCAATTATTCAAGCAGGCTGGCTCTCTGCAGACTCACAAATTGCGGTTATCCTGACAGTCATCGGATCAGGGCTGTTCACTTATCTCGGCATTCTCGTCGGTATTAACGCTTCGAAAGAATTTGGCGGGACACCCGCACTTGGGGCTTTGGCCGGGATCTTGATTATCAATCCGGAGATCGCAAAAATCAGTTTATTTGGAGAAGAGCTTCTCCCGGGCAGGGGAGGTCTGATCGGCGTCCTTTTCGCAGCCATATTCATTGCTTACACCGAACAATTTATTCGCCGGTTTATTCCTCAATCACTCGATATCATTGTCACACCCACCGTTTCACTGTTAATCACCGGAATCGTAACGTATGTCGTATTTATGCCTTTAGGCGGATTCATTTCTGATGCCATTACATCCGGCCTTCTGTCCATCCTGGACATCGGCGGCATCGCTGCAGGCTTTATTCTGGGCGCAACCTTCCTTCCTCTCGTCGTAACCGGACTGCATCAAGGCTTGACGCCTGTGCACATGGAACTGATCAATTCAATTGGCAATGATCCTCTGCTCCCTATTTTGGCTATGGGAGGTGCAGGACAGGTAGGCGCGGCCTTTGCCGTTTTCATGAAGACGAAAAAAACAACACTGAGGAAAGCAATCGCCGGCGGGCTTCCATCGGGACTGCTCGGCATTGGTGAACCGCTTATTTTCGGAGTCACGCTGCCGCTTGGCCGTCCGTTTTTAACAGCATGTTTAGGAGCTGGAATCGGTGGTGCCTTTCAAGCGTATTTTCAAGTAGCCACCATTGCGATTGGTGTCTCCGGACTGCCGCTTTCCTTTCTAGTCCTGCCTTCGCAAATCATCCTGTATATCGTTGGGCTCTTTATTTCCTATGCGGCCGGTTTTTTATTGACCTATGCATTCGGATATAAAGATGAAATGGCTTCTCAGTTCGATTAAATGGTTCTGTTTTAGGGATAGTAAACGGGATAGAAGCACAGAAAGGGGCTAGCCTGTGAAAACAAAGACACTGTTCATATTCAGTGCCATTTTAACCCTATCGATATTCGCGCCAAATGAAACCTTCGCACAAACAGCAGACAACTTGGTTGAGCCGAAAACCATAAATGCAGAAACTGCACAATTCTCGACGAAGAAGCTAAGGAAGGTAGATCAGATGATAGAACGGGATATTGCAGCAGGATTTCCAGGCGCCGTTCTTGTGGTGGTGAAGGATGGACGCATCATAAAAAAAGAAGCATACGGCTACAGTAAAAAGTACGAAGGGTCAGAACTGCTGCGCCGTCCGGCCAAAATGAAAACCCGCACGATGTTTGACTTAGCCTCAAATACAAAAATGTACGCAACAAATTTTGCATTGCAGCGCTTAGTCAGCCAAGGAAAACTTGACGTCTATGAAAAAGTTTCTGCATATTTGCCGGGTTTCAAGGATCAGCCGGGTGACCTCATAAAAGGAAAAGACAAGATACGTGTCATTGATGTCCTCCAGCACCAATCAGGGCTCCCATCAAGCTTTTACTTTTACACGCCGGAAAAAGCCGGCAAGTACTATTCCCAAGAACGGGACAAAACGATTGAATATTTGACGAAAATTCCGCTCGATTATCAAACCGGGACAAAGCACGTATACAGTGACATTGGATATATGCTACTTGGGTGTATTGTCGAAAAACTCACTGGCAAACCGCTTGATGTCTACACGGAGCAAGAGCTCTACAAACCGCTCAGGCTGAAGCATACCTTGTACAATCCGCTGCAAAAGGGCTTTAAACCGAAACAGTTCGCAGCTACTGAACGAATGGGCAATACACGTGACGGCGTTATTCAATTCCCTAACATCCGCACAAACACGCTGCAAGGAGAGGTGCATGACGAAAAAGCGTTTTACTCAATGGATGGCGTGTCTGGGCATGCCGGATTGTTCTCAAATGCAGATGATATGGCCATACTGCTGCAAGTCATGTTAAACAAAGGTTCATACCGAAACATTTCTTTATTTGATCAGAAAACAGCCGACCTGTTTACAGCACCTTCAGCAACAGACCCGACATTCGCTCTTGGCTGGAGGCGGAACGGAAGTAAAAGCATGGAATGGATGTTTGGCCCTCATGCCAGTGAAAATGCTTACGGGCATACCGGCTGGACAGGGACAGTTACAATTATTGATCCAGCATACAATTTAGGCATCGCATTGTTAACAAATAAAAAGCATACACCAGTTATTGATCCAGAAGAAAATCCAAACGTCTTTGAGGGTGATCAATTTGCAACAGGCAGTTATGGAAGTGTCATAACCGCGATTTATGAAGCGATGGAGTGAATGATTAGACGATAGGAGGAAGTTTCTATGAGACCTGTCTTTCCGCTTATCCTTTCAGCCGTTCTCTTTCTTTCATGCTTTTTCGGGGCCAGACAGACAGAAGCCTCTGCATCCAAACGTTCAATCGATGCCAATCAGATTGTCAATCGTATGTCGTTAGATGAAAAACTCGGCCAGATGCTGATGCCTGATTTTAGAAATTGGCAAAAGGAAGGCGAGTCCTCTCCGCAAGCCCTTACAGAAATGAATGATGAAGTCGCCAGCCTCGTCAAGAAATATCAATTCGGAGGCATCATCCTTTTTGCAGAAAATGTAAAAACAACAAAACAAACTGTCCAACTGACAGACGATTACCAAAAGGCAAGTCCAAAAATCCCGCTCATGCTGAGTATTGATCAGGAAGGCGGCATTGTAACGCGGTTAGGGGAGGGCACTAATTTCCCAGGGAATATGGCACTGGGCGCAGCCAGAAGCAGAATCAATGCGTATCAGACCGGCAGCATCATCGGGAAAGAGCTCTCTGCCTTAGGCATCAATACAGATTTCAGCCCTGTCGTGGACATTAACAATAATCCTGATAATCCTGTAATCGGCGTACGGTCATTCAGCTCCAATCGAGAACTGACATCACGCCTCGGTCTATATACGATGAAAGGGTTGCAGCGGCAGGATATCGCGTCTGCCCTCAAACATTTCCCGGGACATGGAGACACGGACGTTGACAGCCATTATGGACTGCCGCTCGTTTCCCATGGCCAAGAACGGCTTCGGGAGGTCGAACTCTATCCTTTCCAAAAAGCAATTGATGCCGGTGCTGATATGGTGATGACAGCCCATGTTCAATTCCCTGCCTTCGACGACACCACATACAAAAGCAAACTCGATGGATCAGACATTCTGGTTCCAGCTACACTTTCAAAAAAAGTGATGACAGGTCTTCTTCGTCAGGAAATGGGCTTTAATGGTGTGATCGTTACCGATGCGCTCAATATGAAGGCAATCGCAGATCATTTCGGACAGGAAGAGGCTGTGGTCATGGCCGTAAAAGCTGGTGTCGATATTGCATTAATGCCAGCCTCAGTCACTTCAATGAAAGAAGAACAGAAATTCGCACGTGTTATTCAAGCTTTGAAAGAAGCCGTGAAAAACGGGGATATCCCTGAACAACAAATCAACAAATCAGTTGAAAGAATCATTTCCCTAAAAATAAAACGCGGCATGTATCCAGCGCGAAACAGCGACAGTACAAACGAAAAAATAGCCAAAGCCCAAAAAATCGTAGGAAGCAAGCGTCACCTCAAAGCAGAGAAAAAAATAGCTGAAAAAGCAGTGACCGTATTAAAAAATGAACAGCACACTTTGCCGTTCAAGCCTAAAAAAGGCAGCCACATCTTAATTGTTGCACCTTACGAAGAACAAACTGCTTCAATCGAACAAACCATTCACGATCTCATCAAGCGAAAGAAAATCAAACCCGTATCTGTCGACAAAATGAATTTTGCCAACCAAGTATTTAATGCCGAGCATGCAAAACAAGTAAAAAAGGCTGATTATATCATAACCGGCTCCTATGTCGTCAAAAATGACCCTGTCGTCAACGATGGTGTCATCGACGACACAATATCAGATTCAAGCAAATGGGCCACCGTGTTTCCGAGAGCTGTCATGAAAGCCGCACTGCAGCACAACAAACCATTTGTCTTAATGAGCCTGCGCAACCCATATGATGCCGCCAATTTCGAAGAAACAAAGGCACTGATTGCAGTCTATGGCTTTAAAGGATACGCAAATGGCCGTTATCTTCAACCTAATATTCCGGCCGGAGTGATGGCGATTTTCGGCCAGGCAAAACCTAAAGGCACACTTCCAGTTAACATCCCATCAGTCACGAACCCGGGGGACACCCTTTATCCATATGGCTACGGATTAAATATCAAAACGGGAAAACCGCTTTAATAAGGAGGGACACATGAGAAAAACAATATTCGCTTTTCTGACAGGGCTCATGATGTTCGGAACGATAACCGCTGCCTCTGCTTCACCCGATTCAAAGAATCAAACGGCTAAAAAACCTAAAGTCCAAACTGGTATAGACACGCTCTTGCCAGACTATAAAAAACAGCTCAAGGGAAAACGTATCGGACTGATCACCAATCCAACCGGAGTAAACGCATCTCTGAAAAGCAGTGTCGATATCCTTTACGAGAACCCGGATATCAAACTGACAGCTTTATTCGGCCCTGAACACGGCGTCCGAGGTGACGCCCAGGCTGGAGACGAAGTAGGCTCTTACATTGACGAAAAAACCGGGGTTCCCGTATACAGCCTCTACGGAAAAACGAAAAAACCGACTCCAGAAATGCTGAAAAATGTCGATATTCTAATGTTTGACATTCAGGATGTCGGGACCCGTTTCTACACGTACATTTATACAATGGCATACGCAATGGAAGCCGCTAAAGAAAACGGCATTCCATTTATGGTGCTGGACCGTCCAAATCCTCAAGGCGGGAATCATATTGAAGGACCAATTTTAGAACCTGAATACGCCTCATTTGTCGGATTGTATCCCATTCCATTGAAGCATGGGATGACGATAGGCGAATTGGCTTCACTGTTCAACAAAGAATTCAGTATTGATGCCGATCTTACAGTGGTAAAAATGAAACACTGGAAACGAAAGATGGATTTTGACGATACCCGATTGCCTTTCGTCCTCCCTTCGCCTAACATGCCGACGGTGGAAAGCACATTTGTTTATCCTGCAACCGGGCTGATTGAAGGAACAAATATATCCGAAGGGCGAGGGACAACAAAACCATTCGAATTGATCGGAGCTCCATTTATCAAAAGCACAGAACTTGAAGAAACATTAAACAGCCTCCATTTGCCGGGCGTAACATTTAGGGCAGCATCCTTCACACCGACGTTTTCTAAACATCAAGGAACGCTTTGCCACGGTGTGCAGCTCTATGTGACAGACAGAGATAAGTTTGAAGCCGTTAAAACGGGTCTTTCAGTCATTAAAACCATACACGATCTCTATCCTGAGGATTTTGAGTTCCTGTCAACAGGTTCATTCGATAAACTGGCAGGCAACGGCTGGATCAGGACAAAAATTGAAAATGGAACTTCGGTTGAGGACATCATAAACAGCTATGAAAAAACACTCCAACAATTCAGCAAAACAAGAAAAAAATATCTCATTTATTAGAACGTAAGCATCGTATGTTACACGTGTAACATATTCTTACTGAACGAAAGACCCTTACTTTTACACATAAGTAAGGGTTTTTTTCATGCTAAAAACCCACCCGCTTTATATAGGAAAACTTTCATTTATTTGGTACAATTTTTATTGAAAATGATTATCAATTGAAAGCTTCTGAAAAGGTGGTCTACTCGTGCAAAATGCAGTGATTTATCAACCGGTACAAATTGAATATCTAAAAAAGACAAGTGATCTCTTCTCAGAACAGCAATTAGCCGATTCATTCGTGCTGATTTTTCATTTAAAAGGAAACGGCTATATTTCGATCGGAACAAACACCAATCCTCTGCAAAAAAAGACACTTTATGTTTGTCCGCCTAACGAGACCTTTGGCTTTATGCCAGCAGCCGATGGACATATAGATGCCTGTCTGATCAGGCTTCAAAGCTATATCAAGGAAGCCGGCCAAGATATTTACACACCGTGCACAGAATCGGAATTAGCCAAACTGAAGCTTATGAATGTTTCACATATCGAAAATCTTGCAGTCCGGCTTCAAGAGCTTGCCGCACTATGGAATGAATCGTCTCAGCTTTCTCAGCTAAAATGTGTGATTGAAGTACAAAGCCTGATTTATGATCTTTTTACTGCCAGTTTATCTGATCAAACGGATACACATTCAGCAATCGAAAAAACAAAACACTATATCGAAACCCATGCCGATACAAAAATCACGCTTGCCCAGCTGTCGCAAATGGCAGGAATCAGTGCCAAACACTACAGTGAAAGCTTTAAAAAATGGACAGGACAGAGCGTAACAGAATTTATTACGAAAACACGAATCACAAAGGCAAAACGGCTCATGGCAAAATCAAACTGCAAATTGAAAGAAATCGCACACCAAACCGGTTATCAAGATGAATTTTATTTCAGCAGAATCTTCAAAAAATATACAGGCTGTTCACCTACAAGCTATATGAAAAAACGCCGAAAGAAAATCGCCGCATACGGAAGGGGCACAATGGGCTATCTCATCCCTCTTCACCACATACCTTTTGCGGCCGCTCTGCATCCGAAATGGACGTCTTACTACTATCAGCATTATTCGACAGATATACCCGTCCAGCTTAGTGCATACCGGTTTAATGAAAAGTGGGAAGAAAACCTGTACACGTTATCACAGGCAGAACCAGATGTGATTGTCAGCATGGATTCTATTTCTCCAGAAGAACAAGATCGCCTGAATCGCATCGCAGAAGTCATGTACCTTCCTTCAGAAGAAAGCTGGAGAACCCACTTTCTGCAAACTGCCTCATTTTTAAAGGAAGAGTCCGAAGCAGAAAAGTGGCTAGCGGATTATGACCAGCAGACAACAGCCGCCAAAAAAACACTTCAGCACGTTCAAGGGCTGCGTTTTCTCTTTTTGAGGCTGCATAAGCAAAACTTCTATCTGGCACATAACCGAAGTGTCCGCGAAGTTTTCTTTGGGGATTTAGGATTCAGCTCGGCAACAACGGCTGACACACCTTCAGAACAAGCGATTTCGTTAGAAAATATCGCAAATTACCAAGCTGACTGTATGATGCTTTTTCTTTTTAAAGAGCCGGAGACCATAGCTTACTACCAGCAATTACAGCAGACAGAAGCATGGCAAAACCTAAGCGCGGTACGAGATAACCGTGTTTATCTTCTATCCCTTGACCCGTGGAATGAATACTCAGCTTGCGGGCACGAACGCATTGTTCAGCAAACTGTTTCTTTACTATCCGGAGATTGTCCATGATAAATCAGAAATTTGTCCATGGTGTTATATCTGTTCATTCTCTATAATTCCAATTGATAATAGTTATCAATTGAACAGGAGGCTCTATAGATGAAAAAGATATCTCTTACCTTATTAATCTTGCTTCTCGCGCTGACGGCGGCAGCTTGCGGCAGCAAAAATGGATCAACTGCCAGCAAGGCAAGCGGCACAGCATCTGAGAAGAAGAAAATTGAATATCTTGATAAAACATATGAAGTAACTGTACCGACAGACAAAATCGCCATTACGGGAAGCGTTGAATCAATGGAAGACGCGAAATTGCTTGACGTTCATCCGCAAGGCGCAATTTCATTCTCCGGCAAATTCCCTGATATGTTCAAAGACATCACTGATAAAGCCAAACCAACCGGAGAAAAAATGGAGCCAAATATTGAAAAGATTCTTGAAATGAAGCCAGATGTTATCCTTGCTTCAACAAAGTTTCCGGAAAAAACGCTGCAAAAAATCAGCACAGCAGGCACGACGATCCCAGTTTCTCATATCTCTTCAAACTGGAAGGAAAACATGATGCTGCTTGCCCAGCTGACTGGAAAAGAGAAAAAAGCAAAGAAAATTATTGCAGACTATGAACAGGATCTAAAAGAAACAAAAACAAAAATCAACGATAAAGCGAAAGATTCAAAAGCGCTTGTCATCAGAATCAGACAAGGCAACATTTACATTTACCCTGAACAGGTGTATTTCAACTCCACACTATACGGTGATTTAGGCCTTAAGGCGCCAAACGAAGTAAAAGCTGCAAAAGCGCAAGAGCTGATTTCATTAGAAAAATTAAGTGAAATGAACCCGGACCATATTTTCGTCCAATTTTCTGATGATGAAAATGCAGACAAACCTGATGCCTTAAAAGATTTAGAGAAAAATCCAATCTGGAAAAGCCTTAAAGCAGTCAAAGAAGATCATGTGTATGTCAACTCAGTGGACCCTCTCGCACAAGGCGGCACAGCTTGGAGCAAAGTCCGTTTCCTGAAAGCGGCTGCTGAAAAATTGACACAAAACTAATTCAGAGTAGGTTTTTGTATGTATTCAAAACAGTGGACACGTATCATATTGATTACTTCTCCATTTGCTATAGCGCTGTCACTTTTGCTTTCAATCCTTTATGGGGCAAAGCATCTCAGCACAGATATTGTTTTTACATCTCTTATTCATTTCGATCCGGGAAACACAGACCATCAAATTATATGGCATTCCCGGATTCCAAGGGCTGCCGGCGCTCTGCTCATAGGGGCAGCCCTTGCTGTTTCTGGAGCGCTTATGCAGGGCATTACGCGCAATTATTTAGCTTCGCCATCCATTATGGGTGTTTCAGATGGTTCAGCGTTTATCATTACGCTTTGCATGGTTCTGCTCCCGCAATCATCTTCGATTGAAATGATGATATACTCTTTTATCGGCTCAGCGTTAGGAGCGGTGTTAGTATTCGGCCTTGCCGCCATGATGCCAAACGGATTTACCCCCGTGCAGCTCGCCATCATCGGCACAGTCACAAGCATGCTGCTCAGCAGCTTATCAGCGGCCATGTCGATTTATTTTCAAATTTCTCAGGATCTCAGTTTCTGGTACAGTGCCAGACTTCATCAAATGAGTCCAGATTTCCTGAAGCTTGCCGCTCCGTTTTTCCTGACTGGCATTATAATGGCCATTTCTCTCAGCAAAAAGGTAACCGCTGTATCATTAGGGGACGACATTTCTAAAAGCCTGGGGCAAAAGAAAAAAACCATTAAAATCATGGCGATGCTTTCCGTCATCATTCTAACCGGCAGTGCCGTAGCGCTGGCCGGAAAAATTGCGTTTGTCGGGTTGGTTGTTCCGCATATCACGAGATTTCTCGTCGGCTCTGATTACAGCAGGCTGATTCCGTGTTCCTGTATTTTGGGCGGAATCTTTTTAACCCTGTGTGATCTCGCAAGCAGATTTATCAACTATCCGTTTGAAACACCGATTGAGGTCGTAACATCCATTATCGGCGTACCTTTCTTCCTTTATTTAATTAAACGAAAAGGAGGGGAGCAAAATGGCTAAAAAATATGCATTGTTCATCGCTTTGATTCTTGTTGTCAGCTATTTCAGCTTAACGAGCGGATCATTTTCTGTTCGTCCTGCTGAGCTGCTCTCCACTCTTTTTCAAATCGACCCGAATCCGCAGTATGAAATTTTGTTGTTCGATTTAAGACTGCCGCGGGTTGTCATGGCTGCTATTATTGGACTCGGTCTTGGCATTGCAGGCGCTGTTATCCAGGCCATCACGAGAAACGGGCTTGCTGACCCTGGAATTCTCGGAATCAACGCAGGGGCAGGAGCCGGCATTGTAGCGTTTATGCTCTTATTCCAAGGCCAGAAGGAAGTGACATCCATAGCTGCAGCGATGGGAATGCCGCTCTTTGGATTGATAGGCGGGCTCATCGCGGCGATCCTGATTTACATATTTGCATGGCACAGAGGCAATTTAGATTCAGGAAGAATTATTCTGGTAGGAATTGCGATCAATTCAGGATTCAGCGCCCTGTCTTTGTTTTTATCTTTAAAAATGGACCCGCAAGACTATCAAATGGCCATGGTGTGGAAAAACGGAAGCATCTGGTCTGCCAACTGGACGTATATCACAGCCGTTCTCCCATGGATGCTGCTGTTTATACCGATTCTTATCGGCAAATCCCGCCTGCTCGACACCATTCGTTTTGATGAAGACACAGTCAGAAGCCTCGGCATTTCATCAAATAAAGAAAAAACCATCCTGCTCGTAGCCTGTGTAGCAATCATCAGCGCCTGTGTCTCCGTAGCGGGAAGTATGGCGTTTGTCGGCTTAATTGCTCCCCATATCTCACGGAGACTGGCTGGCGTCGAACATCGCTATATCCTGCCACTGAGCGGTTTAATCGGGATGCTTCTTGTGATAAGCGCAGACTTTGCTGGAAAACTGTTTTTTCAGCCCGCAGAAGTGCCCGCAGGCATCATTTTGGCGATCCTCGGAGTTCCTTATTTCTTATATCTGCTTTTCAAGCAAAAAAAGGGGGAGAATGCTTGAAAGGATCTCTTTCAGAACACAAAGCCGGCAACAGGAGGTTCACGCTGTACCTCCCTCCTTCCTACAGCACAGACAGCGGGGGATTTCCTGCTGTTTACGTGCAGGATGGCAGTTCTTTGTTCCAAAACCAAATCGAATTATTAGAAAGCGCATTTCAACAGCAAAAGCTCCCTGAACTCGTGCTGATCGGTATCGAACCCGAAAACCGGCTTGATGAATACACCCCATGGCCGGCTGCATCACTCAGTGATCGGTTCACGGACTTCGGCGGAATGGGATATCACTATCTGTCTGATATAACGAACCAGTTCATTCCGCTAATCGAAGAAAACTGGAACGTCACCAGGGAACCGCAGTCAAGAGGAATGATCGGTGCCTCATTAGGCGGCCTCATCTCAATGTTCGCCATATTAAAATATCCGTCAATGTTCGGGAAAATAGGCTCTATATCAGGTTCATACTGGTACGAGAACGCAGCGGAAACCATTCATATATCTTCTTTAAAGCCCGGCACTGCACGTGTTTTCATGTCTATCGGGAGTGAAGAAGGCCGTGAAAAACAATCCATTCAGCGACATATGCTGAAAAAAACAAAGCAAGTTCATCAAAGTCTAAAAGAAAAAGGCTTCACTGAAGACCAGTTGTGTCTTTCAATTGAAAAAGGAGCGGTGCACCACCGCAAGTATTTCTGCAAACAGTTCATCAACGCGCTCGAATGGCTATACGGAAAAAACCGCTCAACCCTATGAGCGGTTTTTTTATGCTTTCTGCAACATTGGTTTTAATTCAAAACGATTCAGCATATAGCCAAACAAAGCAGCCAATATCTGCTGAAACAGCATGCCGATCACAACAGGAACGGCAACCTGAGACGGGAAGAACGTAACGGCAAGAACTGCGCCGGCACTAATATTCCTCATGCCTCCCGTAAATATAAGAGAGACTATTTCCTCTTGCCGCCTTTTCATCATTTTTCCGATCAGCCAAGCAGCGGCATAGCCTGTTAACGCGATAAAGAATACCGTTACAGCTATTCCTGCAAATCTCAAATCAATGGATTTGAAATAAGGAGCAATCGCTGAACTGTTAATCGCAATCACTGCCATCAAACAAAGCTTTGAAAAAGGCGACAGCGCACTGCTCACAGACGCAGTTCTTTCTGGAGATGACATCTGATTAAACAGCATGCCCAAAAAAGAAGGAATCACGACCATTACAATCAGACCTTTCATCATTCCCCACACATCCATGTGAACCTGAGCGCCGGCCAGCAATGAAAGACTCAGCGGTACGATTAGCGGTGACAGCACAGTATCAACTAAAATAATCGAAAGTGTCAAACCGACATTCCCTTTGTACATCGCTGCCCAAATCAAGCTTGTAATCCCCGTAGGAATCACAACAGCCAATGTTAAACCGGTAATCGTCAAAGGATCACCTTTAAATATAAGATGGCCGCTGCCCCAAGCAAAAAGCGGCATGAAAATATGAAGAACGAATAGTGCAAGAATCATAGGGAGAGGATGAGACAATGCATGTCTCAAAGATTGAAAGTTCGCGCTCAAACTGCCTGCAAACGTAATAAAAGCAAAGATCCAAGGCACAGCCCATTCATACCCATTTAAAAACTGAGACAGCAGCACGCCCAACACCACACTAGTCGGCGTTAACAGCGGCATCACTCTCCCCAATACACGGTTCAGCTTCTGAAGCATCATATGCAAGTCCCCTATTTAAAATTTCTCTTCTCTCTATTATATCAATGCTGCTTAAGTGTATGTTATATAAAAAAGCCCAGATCTCATTCATCTGGGCTTCTCTATTTTATGCCATCTGTTTCATTAGAGATTTACTCGCTTTATTCAAACCTTTTAACTCAGCTTCAATGCCTTGTTCCTTAAACTTCGCAACAATCTTATCAAGTGCGGCCGCACCAGAATCGTCCCATACGTGAGCTTCAGTTAAGTCAATCACAACCCGCTCAATATCCTCTTGATATATAAACGCATTCGTAAGATCAGTCACTGACGCAAAAAAGATTTGCCCCTTCACTTGATACGTTCTAAGCTTTTGATCCTCTGCATGAGAAACGATTTTCAGCTTCGAGATTTTTGCTACAAAGAACACGGCACTTAAAAGAACACCGACAAATACACCCTTAGATAAGTCATCCGTCACAACAACCGTAACCACAGTCACAACCATGACAATCGAGTCCGTGAGCGGCGCTTTTTTGAGACCTTTTAAAGAAGACCAATCAAAAGTGCCGACAGACACCATAACCATTACAGCCACTAACGCCGCCATTGGGATTTTCACCACGACATGACTTAACACCGCAATTAAAAACATCAGAAAAACACCGGCAACAAATGCTGACAAACGTCCGCGACCGCCCGCTTTTGTATTAATGACAGATTGTCCGATCATAGCGCAGCCTGCCATTCCGCCAAAGAATCCAGTCACGATATTCGCAATTCCCTGTCCGCGGCTCTCTTTATTTTTATCACTGTCCGTATCCGTCATTTCATCAATAATCTGCGCTGTCAGCAAAGATTCAAGCAACCCGACAAACGCTAAAGCAATTGAATAAGGAAAAATAATTTGCAGTGTTTCAAAGGTAAACGGAACATCAGGGATTAAGAAATGAGGCAATGAACTAGAAATATTGCCCATATCACCAACCGTCCGCACATCCACATGGAAAGTGACCGCAATAATTGTCATCACAATAATCGCCACAAGCGGAGACGGAACAGCAGTCGTAAACCTTGGCAGCACATAAATAATAACCAACGACCCGGCAAGCATCGCATACATGCTCCAAGAAGCACCTTCAAACTGGGGAAGCTGCGCAGAGAAGATAAGGATCGCCAGCGCATTCACAAACCCGATCATCACAGAACGCGGGATGAATTTCATTAATCTTGCAATTTTACTGATACCTAAAATCACCTGAATAATGCCTGTCAAAATCGTAGCCGCAAATAAATACTGAAGCCCATGATCAGCAACCAGCGACACCATAACGACTGCCATTGAGCCTGTCGCAGCTGAAATCATGCCAGGTCTGCCGCCAAAAATAGAAATAATAATGGCGATACAAAATGACGCATAAAGACCGACCATCGGATCCACATCGGCTATAATAGAAAAGCCAATCGCTTCAGGTATTAACGCTAACGCAACTAAAATGCCAGCAAGAATGTCTTTTCGGATATTCCCGAACCATTGCTGTTTTAATGTAAAACTATTATTCAAATATAACGACTCCTTTTTAGTAAAAAATAAATCCGCACCATATCTATTGTATTGGGAGCTTTTTTATTTTACGGGAGAAAATGAAAAGAAAAACGACCGGGGAAAACGGGGAAACGTTGAGTATATTGTATTGAGGCAAGGAGTTGTCATACAAAGAGTATCATAATAAATTTTTATCAATTACGCAAGATGATTGCTGAAGAAAAAAATGGCTCAAATATAGTCTGAGACATTTTATCATATCCGGATGAAACCAAGAATCGTTTTAATGACAGTAATATCTTTTCTCTCATTTGGCAACCCGAGCCGGTTTCCAAAAAAATAACCTATCATCATTATCTCAGGCTGATAAATATTAGCGGCCTCATTTAACTCTGTATTTTGGCAATCAATAAAACAACTTTTGCAGGGATTATTCTTAGTTTTTCTTAGGACTTATTTATGGCCGGCATGTTCGCCATTATCTTAATTGTCACCAATCAATTTTATCATGGAAAAACAGATCAAACGACAGGCATGCTGCTCGCTGCCAATGGATTGGCGGCACTACCCTGCCAATTGCAGTCGGATGGATTCTGGATGAGTCTCCCGTTCAAACTGCATTTTGATTATTTATGACTCTCATGTTGATCATGCTGGGGATTGTATTGGGATTGAAAGTATTAGAAAACTTAAAAAGCAGAATCTTGATAAAATGTACCGAAGAAAAAAAATCAGTAGAGATATAAAACAAAAAACCCAGCTCAATGAGCTGGGTTTAAGCTTGCTTGGCGGCGTCCTACTCTCACAGGGGGAAACCCCCGACTACCATCGGCGCTGAAGAGCTTAACTTCCGTGTTCGGTATGGGAACGGGTGTGACCTCTTCGCTATCGCCACCAAACAAATT
>NZ_JBBORU010000001.1:65000-72500 GCF_038004765.1 Bacillus sp. FSL R5-0576 | reverse complement strand
TTTAGCCTTGGGAGATGGTCCTCCCGGATTCCGACGGAATTTCACGTGTTCCGCCGTACTCAGGATCCACTCAGGAGAGAACGAAGTTTTGACTACAGGGCTGTTACCTCCTATGGCGGGCCTTTCCAGACCTCTTCATCTACCTCGTTCTTTTGTAACTCCGTATAGAGTGTCCTACAACCCCAAGAGGCAAGCCTCTTGGTTTGGGCTAATCCCGTTTCGCTCGCCGCTACTCAGGGAATCGCATTTGCTTTCTCTTCCTCCGGGTACTTAGATGTTTCAGTTCCCCGGGTCTGCCTTCTCATATCCTATGAATTCAGATATGGATACCACTCCATTACGAGTGGTGGGTTTCCCCATTCGGAAATCTCCGGATCAAAGCTTGCTTACAGCTCCCCGAAGCATATCGGTGTTCGTCCCGTCCTTCATCGGCTCCTAGTGCCAAGGCATCCACCGTGCGCCCTTTCTAACTTAACCGTTAAAAAGAATCACTATGTGATATCTTGTGTTACTAATTGAATGTGATGTCTACTGTTATCTAGTTTTCAAAGAACACGTTTCGAAGGAATGATCCTTCAAAACTAAACAAGACAGGGAACGTTCTGTTTATAAGACCCAAGGTCTTATATTCCGTATAATATCCTTAGAAAGGAGGTGATCCAGCCGCACCTTCCGATACGGCTACCTTGTTACGACTTCACCCCAATCATCTGTCCCACCTTCGGCGGCTGGCTCCTAAAAGGTTACCTCACCGACTTCGGGTGTTACAAACTCTCGTGGTGTGACGGGCGGTGTGTACAAGGCCCGGGAACGTATTCACCGCGGCATGCTGATCCGCGATTACTAGCGATTCCAGCTTCACGCAGTCGAGTTGCAGACTGCGATCCGAACTGAGAACAGATTTGTGGGATTGGCTTAACCTCGCGGTTTCGCTGCCCTTTGTTCTGTCCATTGTAGCACGTGTGTAGCCCAGGTCATAAGGGGCATGATGATTTGACGTCATCCCCACCTTCCTCCGGTTTGTCACCGGCAGTCACCTTAGAGTGCCCAACTGAATGCTGGCAACTAAGATCAAGGGTTGCGCTCGTTGCGGGACTTAACCCAACATCTCACGACACGAGCTGACGACAACCATGCACCACCTGTCACTCTGCCCCCGAAGGGGACGTCCTATCTCTAGGATTGTCAGAGGATGTCAAGACCTGGTAAGGTTCTTCGCGTTGCTTCGAATTAAACCACATGCTCCACCGCTTGTGCGGGCCCCCGTCAATTCCTTTGAGTTTCAGTCTTGCGACCGTACTCCCCAGGCGGAGTGCTTAATGCGTTAGCTGCAGCACTAAGGGGCGGAAACCCCCTAACACTTAGCACTCATCGTTTACGGCGTGGACTACCAGGGTATCTAATCCTGTTCGCTCCCCACGCTTTCGCTCCTCAGCGTCAGTTACAGACCAGAGAGTCGCCTTCGCCACTGGTGTTCCTCCACATCTCTACGCATTTCACCGCTACACGTGGAATTCCACTCTCCTCTTCTGCACTCAAGTTCCCCAGTTTCCAATGACCCTCCCCGGTTGAGCCGGGGGCTTTCACATCAGACTTAAGAAACCGCCTGCGAGCCCTTTACGCCCAATAATTCCGGACAACGCTTGCCACCTACGTATTACCGCGGCTGCTGGCACGTAGTTAGCCGTGGCTTTCTGGTTAGGTACCGTCAAGGTACCGCCCTATTCGAACGGTACTTGTTCTTCCCTAACAACAGAGCTTTACGATCCGAAAACCTTCATCACTCACGCGGCGTTGCTCCGTCAGACTTTCGTCCATTGCGGAAGATTCCCTACTGCTGCCTCCCGTAGGAGTCTGGGCCGTGTCTCAGTCCCAGTGTGGCCGATCACCCTCTCAGGTCGGCTACGCATCGTTGCCTTGGTGAGCCGTTACCTCACCAACTAGCTAATGCGCCGCGGGTCCATCTGTAAGTGGTAGCCGAAGCCACCTTTTATGTTTGAACCATGCGGTTCAAACAACCATCCGGTATTAGCCCCGGTTTCCCGGAGTTATCCCAGTCTTACAGGCAGGTTACCCACGTGTTACTCACCCGTCCGCCGCTAACATCAGGGAGCAAGCTCCCATCTGTCCGCTCGACTTGCATGTATTAGGCACGCCGCCAGCGTTCGTCCTGAGCCAGGATCAAACTCTCCGATAAAGTAGTTTGACTGACTACGCACATCGCTGTGCGATTTTTAAAAACTGAATTAACAGGTACGTTTTGTCTTGTTTAGTTTTCAAAGATCATTTTGTTTGTCCGCTTTGTTAAAGCAACTTTATTAGTATACAACGTCACTTCTTCAAAGTCAACAACTTTTTTAAAAAATTACACTAACGTGCAATTGCTTGGCGGCGTCCTACTCTCACAGGGGGAAACCCCCGACTACCATCGGCGCTGAAGAGCTTAACTTCCGTGTTCGGTATGGGAACGGGTGTGACCTCTTCGCTATCGCCACCAAACAAATTGAGAGTGTTCTCTCAAAACTAGATAACAGGTGTGACATCATTCAAAAATATGGTTAAGTCCTCGATCGATTAGTATCTGTCAGCTCCATGTGTCGCCACACTTCCACCTCAGACCTATCAACCTGATCATCTTTCAGGGATCTTACTTCCTTGCGGAATGGGAAATCTCATCTTGAGGGGGGCTTCATGCTTAGATGCTTTCAGCACTTATCCCGTCCGCACATAGCTACCCAGCGATGCCCTTGGCAGAACAACTGGTACACCAGCGGTGCGTCCATCCCGGTCCTCTCGTACTAAGGACAGCTCCTCTCAAATTTCCTGCGCCCGCGACGGATAGGGACCGAACTGTCTCACGACGTTCTGAACCCAGCTCGCGTACCGCTTTAATGGGCGAACAGCCCAACCCTTGGGACCGACTACAGCCCCAGGATGCGATGAGCCGACATCGAGGTGCCAAACCTCCCCGTCGATGTGGACTCTTGGGGGAGATAAGCCTGTTATCCCCGGGGTAGCTTTTATCCGTTGAGCGATGGCCCTTCCATGCGGAACCACCGGATCACTAAGCCCGACTTTCGTCCCTGCTCGACTTGTAGGTCTCGCAGTCAAGCTCCCTTGTGCCTTTACACTCTGCGAATGATTTCCAACCATTCTGAGGGAACCTTTGGGCGCCTCCGTTACCTTTTAGGAGGCGACCGCCCCAGTCAAACTGCCCACCTGACACTGTCTCCCCGCCCGATAAGGGCGGCGGGTTAGAAGGTCAATACAGCCAGGGTAGTATCCCACCGATGCCTCCACCGAAGCTAGCGCTCCGGTTTCCAAGGCTCCTACCTATCCTGTACAAGCTGTACCAACATTCAATATCAGGCTGCAGTAAAGCTCCACGGGGTCTTTCCGTCCTGTCGCGGGTAACCTGCATCTTCACAGGTACTATAATTTCACCGAGTCTCTCGTTGAGACAGTGCCCAGATCGTTGCGCCTTTCGTGCGGGTCGGAACTTACCCGACAAGGAATTTCGCTACCTTAGGACCGTTATAGTTACGGCCGCCGTTTACTGGGGCTTCAATTCGCACCTTCGCTTACGCTAAGCGCTCCTCTTAACCTTCCAGCACCGGGCAGGCGTCAGCCCCTATACTTCGCCTTACGGCTTCGCAGAGACCTGTGTTTTTGCTAAACAGTCGCCTGGGCCTATTCACTGCGGCTCTCTCGGGCTTGCACCCTAACAGAGCACCCCTTCTCCCGAAGTTACGGGGTCATTTTGCCGAGTTCCTTAACGAGAGTTCTCTCGATCACCTTAGGATTCTCTCCTCGCCTACCTGTGTCGGTTTGCGGTACGGGCACCTCTCACCTCGCTAGAGGCTTTTCTTGGCAGTGTGGAATCAGGAACTTCGCTACTATATTTCGCTCGCCATCACAGCTCAGCCTTATGGGAAACGGATTTGCCTATTTCCCAGCCTAACTGCTTGGACGCGGATATCCAATACCGCGCTTACCCTATCCTCCTGCGTCCCCCCATTGCTCAAATGGTGAGGAGGTGGTACAGGAATATCAACCTGTTGTCCATCGCCTACGCCTTTCGGCCTCGGCTTAGGTCCCGACTAACCCTGAGCGGACGAGCCTTCCTCAGGAAACCTTAGGCATTCGGTGGAGGGGATTCTCACCCCTCTTTCGCTACTCATACCGGCATTCTCACTTCTAAGCGCTCCACCAGTCCTTCCGGTCTGGCTTCACAGCCCTTAGAACGCTCTCCTACCACTGTTCGAAGAACAGTCCGCAGCTTCGGTGATACGTTTAGCCCCGGTACATTTTCGGCGCAGAGTCACTCGACCAGTGAGCTATTACGCACTCTTTAAATGGTGGCTGCTTCTAAGCCAACATCCTGGTTGTCTAAGCAACTCCACATCCTTTTCCACTTAACGTATACTTTGGGACCTTAGCTGGCGGTCTGGGCTGTTTCCCTTTCGACTACGGATCTTATCACTCGCAGTCTGACTCCCAAGGATAAGTCATTGGCATTCGGAGTTTGACTGAATTCGGTAACCCGGTAGGGGCCCCTAGTCCAATCAGTGCTCTACCTCCAAGACTCTTACCTTGAGGCTAGCCCTAAAGCTATTTCGGAGAGAACCAGCTATCTCCAGGTTCGATTGGCATTTCACCCCTACCCACACCTCATCCCCGCACTTTTCAACGTGCGTGGGTTCGGGCCTCCATTCAGTGTTACCTGAACTTCACCCTGGACATGGGTAGATCACCTGGTTTCGGGTCTACGACCACGTACTCATGCGCCCTATTCAGACTCGCTTTCGCTGCGGCTCCGCATCTTCTGCTTAACCTTGCACGGGATCGTAACTCGCCGGTTCATTCTACAAAAGGCACGCCATCACCCGTTAACGGGCTCTGACTACTTGTAGGCACACGGTTTCAGGATCTCTTTCACTCCCCTTCCGGGGTGCTTTTCACCTTTCCCTCACGGTACTGGTTCACTATCGGTCACTAGGGAGTATTTAGCCTTGGGAGATGGTCCTCCCGGATTCCGACGGAATTTCACGTGTTCCGCCGTACTCAGGATCCACTCAGGAGAGAACGAAGTTTTGACTACAGGGCTGTTACCTCCTATGGCGGGCCTTTCCAGACCTCTTCATCTACCTCGTTCTTTTGTAACTCCGTATAGAGTGTCCTACAACCCCAAGAGGCAAGCCTCTTGGTTTGGGCTAATCCCGTTTCGCTCGCCGCTACTCAGGGAATCGCATTTGCTTTCTCTTCCTCCGGGTACTTAGATGTTTCAGTTCCCCGGGTCTGCCTTCTCATATCCTATGAATTCAGATATGGATACCACTCCATTACGAGTGGTGGGTTTCCCCATTCGGAAATCTCCGGATCAAAGCTTGCTTACAGCTCCCCGAAGCATATCGGTGTTCGTCCCGTCCTTCATCGGCTCCTAGTGCCAAGGCATCCACCGTGCGCCCTTTCTAACTTAACCGTTAAAAAGAATCACTATGTGATATCTTGTGTTACTAATTGAATGTGATGTCTACTGTTATCTAGTTTTCAAAGAACACGTTTCGAAGGAATGATCCTTCAAAACTAAACAAGACAGGGAACGTTCTGTTTATAAGACCCAAGGTCTTATATTCCGTATAATATCCTTAGAAAGGAGGTGATCCAGCCGCACCTTCCGATACGGCTACCTTGTTACGACTTCACCCCAATCATCTGTCCCACCTTCGGCGGCTGGCTCCTAAAAGGTTACCTCACCGACTTCGGGTGTTACAAACTCTCGTGGTGTGACGGGCGGTGTGTACAAGGCCCGGGAACGTATTCACCGCGGCATGCTGATCCGCGATTACTAGCGATTCCAGCTTCACGCAGTCGAGTTGCAGACTGCGATCCGAACTGAGAACAGATTTGTGGGATTGGCTTAACCTCGCGGTTTCGCTGCCCTTTGTTCTGTCCATTGTAGCACGTGTGTAGCCCAGGTCATAAGGGGCATGATGATTTGACGTCATCCCCACCTTCCTCCGGTTTGTCACCGGCAGTCACCTTAGAGTGCCCAACTGAATGCTGGCAACTAAGATCAAGGGTTGCGCTCGTTGCGGGACTTAACCCAACATCTCACGACACGAGCTGACGACAACCATGCACCACCTGTCACTCTGCCCCCGAAGGGGACGTCCTATCTCTAGGATTGTCAGAGGATGTCAAGACCTGGTAAGGTTCTTCGCGTTGCTTCGAATTAAACCACATGCTCCACCGCTTGTGCGGGCCCCCGTCAATTCCTTTGAGTTTCAGTCTTGCGACCGTACTCCCCAGGCGGAGTGCTTAATGCGTTAGCTGCAGCACTAAGGGGCGGAAACCCCCTAACACTTAGCACTCATCGTTTACGGCGTGGACTACCAGGGTATCTAATCCTGTTCGCTCCCCACGCTTTCGCTCCTCAGCGTCAGTTACAGACCAGAGAGTCGCCTTCGCCACTGGTGTTCCTCCACATCTCTACGCATTTCACCGCTACACGTGGAATTCCACTCTCCTCTTCTGCACTCAAGTTCCCCAGTTTCCAATGACCCTCCCCGGTTGAGCCGGGGGCTTTCACATCAGACTTAAGAAACCGCCTGCGAGCCCTTTACGCCCAATAATTCCGGACAACGCTTGCCACCTACGTATTACCGCGGCTGCTGGCACGTAGTTAGCCGTGGCTTTCTGGTTAGGTACCGTCAAGGTACCGCCCTATTCGAACGGTACTTGTTCTTCCCTAACAACAGAGCTTTACGATCCGAAAACCTTCATCACTCACGCGGCGTTGCTCCGTCAGACTTTCGTCCATTGCGGAAGATTCCCTACTGCTGCCTCCCGTAGGAGTCTGGGCCGTGTCTCAGTCCCAGTGTGGCCGATCACCCTCTCAGGTCGGCTACGCATCGTTGCCTTGGTGAGCCGTTACCTCACCAACTAGCTAATGCGCCGCGGGTCCATCTGTAAGTGGTAGCCGAAGCCACCTTTTATGTTTGAACCATGCGGTTCAAACAACCATCCGGTATTAGCCCCGGTTTCCCGGAGTTATCCCAGTCTTACAGGCAGGTTACCCACGTGTTACTCACCCGTCCGCCGCTAACATCAGGGAGCAAGCTCCCATCTGTCCGCTCGACTTGCATGTATTAGGCACGCCGCCAGCGTTCGTCCTGAGCCAGGATCAAACTCTCCGATAAAGTAGTTTGACTGACTACGCACATCGCTGTGCGATTTTTAAAAACTGAATTAACAGGTACGTTTTGTCTTGTTTAGTTTTCAAAGATCATTTTGTCCGCTTTGTTAAAGCAACTTTATTAGTATACAATGTCACCTCTTCAAAGTCAACAACTTTTTTTAAAAACTTTTGGTGGAGCCTAGCGGGATCGAACCGCTGACCTCCTGCGTGCAAAGCAGGCGCTCTCCCAGCTGAGCTAAGGCCCCATAAAAAATGGTCGGGAAGACAGGATTCGAACCTGCGACCCCATGGTCCCAAAC
>NZ_JBBORU010000001.1:0-62500 GCF_038004765.1 Bacillus sp. FSL R5-0576 | reverse complement strand
GTCTAAGCAACTCCACATCCTTTTCCACTTAACGTATACTTTGGGACCTTAGCTGGCGGTCTGGGCTGTTTCCCTTTCGACTACGGATCTTATCACTCGCAGTCTGACTCCCAAGGATAAGTCATTGGCATTCGGAGTTTGACTGAATTCGGTAACCCGGTAGGGGCCCCTAGTCCAATCAGTGCTCTACCTCCAAGACTCTTACCTTGAGGCTAGCCCTAAAGCTATTTCGGAGAGAACCAGCTATCTCCAGGTTCGATTGGCATTTCACCCCTACCCACACCTCATCCCCGCACTTTTCAACGTGCGTGGGTTCGGGCCTCCATTCAGTGTTACCTGAACTTCACCCTGGACATGGGTAGATCACCTGGTTTCGGGTCTACGACCACGTACTCATGCGCCCTATTCAGACTCGCTTTCGCTGCGGCTCCGCATCTTCTGCTTAACCTTGCACGGGATCGTAACTCGCCGGTTCATTCTACAAAAGGCACGCCATCACCCGTTAACGGGCTCTGACTACTTGTAGGCACACGGTTTCAGGATCTCTTTCACTCCCCTTCCGGGGTGCTTTTCACCTTTCCCTCACGGTACTGGTTCACTATCGGTCACTAGGGAGTATTTAGCCTTGGGAGATGGTCCTCCCGGATTCCGACGGAATTTCACGTGTTCCGCCGTACTCAGGATCCACTCAGGAGAGAACGAAGTTTTGACTACAGGGCTGTTACCTCCTATGGCGGGCCTTTCCAGACCTCTTCATCTACCTCGTTCTTTTGTAACTCCGTATAGAGTGTCCTACAACCCCAAGAGGCAAGCCTCTTGGTTTGGGCTAATCCCGTTTCGCTCGCCGCTACTCAGGGAATCGCATTTGCTTTCTCTTCCTCCGGGTACTTAGATGTTTCAGTTCCCCGGGTCTGCCTTCTCATATCCTATGAATTCAGATATGGATACCACTCCATTACGAGTGGTGGGTTTCCCCATTCGGAAATCTCCGGATCAAAGCTTGCTTACAGCTCCCCGAAGCATATCGGTGTTCGTCCCGTCCTTCATCGGCTCCTAGTGCCAAGGCATCCACCGTGCGCCCTTTCTAACTTAACCGTTAAAAAGAATCACTATGTGATATCTTGTGTTACTAATTGAATGTGATGTCTACTGTTATCTAGTTTTCAAAGAACACGTTTCGAAGGAATGATCCTTCAAAACTAAACAAGACAGGGAACGTTCTGTTTATAAGACCCAAGGTCTTATATTCCGTATAATATCCTTAGAAAGGAGGTGATCCAGCCGCACCTTCCGATACGGCTACCTTGTTACGACTTCACCCCAATCATCTGTCCCACCTTCGGCGGCTGGCTCCTAAAAGGTTACCTCACCGACTTCGGGTGTTACAAACTCTCGTGGTGTGACGGGCGGTGTGTACAAGGCCCGGGAACGTATTCACCGCGGCATGCTGATCCGCGATTACTAGCGATTCCAGCTTCACGCAGTCGAGTTGCAGACTGCGATCCGAACTGAGAACAGATTTGTGGGATTGGCTTAACCTCGCGGTTTCGCTGCCCTTTGTTCTGTCCATTGTAGCACGTGTGTAGCCCAGGTCATAAGGGGCATGATGATTTGACGTCATCCCCACCTTCCTCCGGTTTGTCACCGGCAGTCACCTTAGAGTGCCCAACTGAATGCTGGCAACTAAGATCAAGGGTTGCGCTCGTTGCGGGACTTAACCCAACATCTCACGACACGAGCTGACGACAACCATGCACCACCTGTCACTCTGCCCCCGAAGGGGACGTCCTATCTCTAGGATTGTCAGAGGATGTCAAGACCTGGTAAGGTTCTTCGCGTTGCTTCGAATTAAACCACATGCTCCACCGCTTGTGCGGGCCCCCGTCAATTCCTTTGAGTTTCAGTCTTGCGACCGTACTCCCCAGGCGGAGTGCTTAATGCGTTAGCTGCAGCACTAAGGGGCGGAAACCCCCTAACACTTAGCACTCATCGTTTACGGCGTGGACTACCAGGGTATCTAATCCTGTTCGCTCCCCACGCTTTCGCTCCTCAGCGTCAGTTACAGACCAGAGAGTCGCCTTCGCCACTGGTGTTCCTCCACATCTCTACGCATTTCACCGCTACACGTGGAATTCCACTCTCCTCTTCTGCACTCAAGTTCCCCAGTTTCCAATGACCCTCCCCGGTTGAGCCGGGGGCTTTCACATCAGACTTAAGAAACCGCCTGCGAGCCCTTTACGCCCAATAATTCCGGACAACGCTTGCCACCTACGTATTACCGCGGCTGCTGGCACGTAGTTAGCCGTGGCTTTCTGGTTAGGTACCGTCAAGGTACCGCCCTATTCGAACGGTACTTGTTCTTCCCTAACAACAGAGCTTTACGATCCGAAAACCTTCATCACTCACGCGGCGTTGCTCCGTCAGACTTTCGTCCATTGCGGAAGATTCCCTACTGCTGCCTCCCGTAGGAGTCTGGGCCGTGTCTCAGTCCCAGTGTGGCCGATCACCCTCTCAGGTCGGCTACGCATCGTTGCCTTGGTGAGCCGTTACCTCACCAACTAGCTAATGCGCCGCGGGTCCATCTGTAAGTGGTAGCCGAAGCCACCTTTTATGTTTGAACCATGCGGTTCAAACAACCATCCGGTATTAGCCCCGGTTTCCCGGAGTTATCCCAGTCTTACAGGCAGGTTACCCACGTGTTACTCACCCGTCCGCCGCTAACATCAGGGAGCAAGCTCCCATCTGTCCGCTCGACTTGCATGTATTAGGCACGCCGCCAGCGTTCGTCCTGAGCCAGGATCAAACTCTCCGATAAAGTAGTTTGACTGACTACGCACATCGCTGTGCGATTTTTAAAAACTGAATTAACAGGTACGTTTTGTCTTGTTTAGTTTTCAAAGATCATTACCGCCGCTTAACGAAGCAGCTTTATTACTATAACATTTAGCTTCTTTTAAGTCAACAACTTTTTTCAAAGTACTTAATGAAGCTTTTAGTTGATGTCAGCTGTTTATCAGCGACGAATAATAATATATCACGGATATCATCAAAAGGTCAACACCCAATTTAGGCTGTATGTGAAGAGACATTTTATCGGTTATATTCAATTGTCCATGCTCATAAGATGTAAAACAAGAATGATGGACAAGATAAGGAGGCATCATCAGTGAATCACTTCTATGTGTGGCACATTAAACGGGTGAAACAATTAATTATTATACTTATCGCCGCATTTGCAGCTGCCAGCTTTTTTTATATCCAAAGAGCTGTCCCGCTTCCCGTGTTTTCAACTGACACCGGACCTAAAGCCATTTATAAAGGAGAAACAGACTCTAAAGATATTTCACTTACTTTCGATATCAGCTGGGGTGATGAGAGAGCAGAACCGATACTTAATACTCTGAAAGCAAACGGGATTAAAAACGCAACGTTTTTCCTGTCCGCTTCTTGGGCAGAACGCCATCCCGACACAGTGGCCCGTATCGTAAAGGATGGACATCAAATTGGGAGCATGGGCTACGCTTATAAAAACTATGCCAATTTAGAGAGCAGCGAAATAAAAAAGGACATAAACCGTGCGCAAACAGCCTTTGAAAAGTTAGGGGTCAAAGACATACAGCTATTAAGACCCCCTACCGGCCAATTCAATAAGAATGTTCTAAAGGTCGCAAAGCAATACAATTATACAGTCGTTCATTACAGTGTGAACTCTCAAGACTGGACAAATCCCGGAGTTGAAAAAATCATCGACAATGTGACCAAGCAAGTTTCCGGTGGAGACATTATTCTTTTACATGCCTCCGATTCGGCAAAACAAACAGAAGAAGCATTGCCTGATATCATCCATCAGCTGAAAGAAAAAGGATTAAAAAATGTAACCGTGGGTGACCTCATCGCAAATTCTGATGCCAAATCCGCAGAGGTAAAGTAATTACTTTGCTGCAAACTTCGGCAGCATCAGCAATTGGAAGGCATTACATGCCATTAACGGAAAAAGCATTAAATAAAGCCAGTCCTCATCATTTACTCTTAATGCAGGGAACCATTCTAATGCGGTAATCACGACCATCAAAAATAATGATGACACAAATGTTTTCTTAGAGGACTGCTTTTGCTTTATATAAGCTGTAATCACTCCAAAGATCAATAAAAACACCGGTAACCACGCATAGCCAGCCAGCGATTCTCCGCTCTCTCCAAAAAATAAAAAACGCACGTACATTAAATCAAAAGCAACAAACAGGATGAAAAACAACTGCAGCAAATTCCACAAAGAGGAGGACCTTAATATCTCAAGCGCAAACCGATGAACTGTTAAAAACACGAAAAAACCCATTTGGCTGATCACACTGAAAATCATGCCTACACCGATAAACCAAAATAAAACAGAGAAAATCTGCCCCGCTTCAAATGTAAGAAACAGCCCCCTATATTCTCCCCATTTTAAAGCAAAACCCACAATACTCGTGATAAGCGCTCCGACAGCTAAAATAGAAAAGAAAAAACGAACTAAACCACGGCTTTTCATTTCTTTATTCATCCCCTCAAAAATCGCGAACAGCGATATTTTGTTATGTATAATTCCAAACAGATGAATCATATTAAAGGTAAGACAAGTATGTGAAAGGAGCTTAAGCATGTCAAAAGCCAAAACGCTATTGATGAGCTGTTTTTTGTTATTATCTGTAACAGCTTGCGCTCCAAAAGACCAAGCAGCGGATATGGACTATGATCAAACCAAAAAAATGGTTGTTGATATATTAAAAACTGATGATGGAAAGAAAGCTATTAAGGAATTATTAAATGATGATGCCATGAATGAAGCGCTGGTGATTGATCAAGATGCAATTAAAGGAACAATAGAAAAAACACTCACATCTAAAAAAGGCGAAGAATTTTGGAAAAACATCTTTGAAGACACTGATTTTGCTGAGGGCTTTGCCAAAACTCTTCAGACAGAGCATGAAAAAGTGATTAAAAAGCTGATGAAGGATCCAGATTACCAGAAGATGCTGATGAGCGTTATGCAGGATCCCGGCATGGATAAAAAGTATAGCCAGCTGGCAAAAAGCCAAGAATTCCGCAGTTATTTAGAAGAGGTTATTAACGAAACACTTTCTAGCCCGCTTTACAAAAAGCAGTTCGAAGATGAGCTGAAAAAAGCAGCAAAAGACACAGCCAAAGAAAGTGAATAAAGGGAAAGCCGGGATCTGGAATCCCGGTTCACCTTTTATACCTGCACTGACATTTTTGCATCTATTTTTTCTGCGATGTCCTGATATATTTCTCCGATTGGATGATTTTCGTCATAAACAGACGGAGCAAATTGGTCCTTATCCCAATCTGGCTGTTTCAATGGGATTCTGCCGAGCAAAGGCACATTTAGTTCCTCAGCCAGTTTATCTCCTCCGCCTTTTCCAAAGACATATTCTCTTTCCCCTGTCTTTGCACTTTCATAATAAGCCATGTTCTCTATGACCCCCACGACCTCATGATCGGTTTTAATCGCCATAGAGCCCGCTCTGGCCGCGACAAAAGCAGCAGTCGGATGCGGCGTAGATACTATGATTTCTTTGCAGCTCGGAAGCATTGTATGTACATCGAGAGCAACATCCCCTGTACCAGGCGGAAGATCAAGAACGATATAGTCTACTTCTCCCCACTCTACTTCATGGAAAAAGTTATTCAGCATTTTGCCGAGCATCGGCCCTCTCCATACGACCGGAGCATTTTCTTCTACGAAAAAGCCCATTGACATGACCTTTACTCCAAAGCGTTCAACAGGAAGAAGTTTCTCTCCTTCAATCGTTGGACGCACAGTGATACCCATCATGTCCGGCACACTGAACCCATAAATATCCGCATCAATTAAACCAACCTTTTTCCCTAGACGAGCCAGAGAAATAGCTAGGTTTACGGACACAGTTGACTTGCCTACGCCGCCTTTTCCGCTTGCTACGGCAAGAAAGACTGGCGGGTTATCCATATTTAATAATGTTTTTTTCTCAGCTGACGGCGCCCGAAATTTAGCAACCGTTTCTTCAGGCAGCTCTTCAAATCGAAGGCCGACTGTCTCAGCTCCTGCCCCTTTTAATACGTTTACGATCTCTTGCTGAATCTGCATTTGTTCTGCAGTTCCTGTTTTTGCAAGAGCGACTTTTACACTGATATGCCGTTTTTCAGGCTTTATTTTAATTTCCTTAACGGCATCCAATTCTCCCAGAGGTCTTTGAAGAAAAGGTTCGCGCATTTCTCCGACTAGTTTTCTTACTTCATCTTCTCTTATCATCGAACCTCACCCTTTTGTGTATTCGTTTACAACTATTATTATATCATACATAAATGGCGGGTGTCTTATGCTTAGAACCACAAGAAAACCCTCCATTACTCCGGAGGGTCTCCTTTTTCTGTGAAATATCGCAAAATGCCTTTATATATGGAAGATGCCACCTTGTCTTGATATTTCGGTTTACCGAGCAACGTTGCTTCACTTGGATTGGATAAAAATCCGACTTCTATAAGCGCCCCCGGTTTGGTGACGTTTTGCATTAAGTAGATACCATGAATCCGCTTTGCTTTCCGGGTTGTGTTTTCCAGATTTCTTCTCAGCTCATCCTGAATGTATTTTGCGACTTTCTCATTTTCCGCATATTTCCCGTAATAAAAGCTTTGGGCTCCGCTCCACTTTTGTGACGGAATCGCATTAAGATGAATGCTGATATAGAGCTCCGCCTCTGAATGGTTTATTAATTTGACTCGTTGTCTTAGATCCTCAGCTTTTCGTCGGCTATAGCCTTTTGTTCCTTCTGGAGCGAGATCAGTATCACTTTCTCTGGTCATGATAACAAGCGCTCCTTGTTCTTGAAGATAATCCCTGACTCTAAAAGCCACTTCCAGGGTAACATCCTTCTCTAACAGCTTTCCGCCGACTGCTCCGCCGTCAGGCCCGCCATGACCTGGATCTAGATAAATAATTTTACCGCTCAAGGGCAGGCTCCACGGCTTCCAAGAGTCGTTATTGCTGAACTGATACTTGAACAGAAATAGTAATATGATGAAGCCTAGCAAAAAACTGAGCCATTTAAGCTTTTTCCTCATCCCTTCCCCTCCCGCTTGTCCGTTATTACATAACTATGGGACAGGGCCGGGAAATATGATTACCGCATGCGAAGCTTACACTGTTTTTCTCTTTGAACAAACCCTGCTGTCCACCAATCTTTAATGAACTTGCGTGCCGCTTCATAAACAGTGTTTTTATCAAATGTTGCGTATTGCTCGTGTATCCAATTATAGAGATAATCAAAAAACTCCATACGCAGCTCTTCTTCTTCTCTTGCAGAGCGGGCACTGATACTCTGCATGGATTCTCCGTAATAGCCGAATATCCCAAAACGCCCGCCTAACAAATAGGCTTCTATAGCAAAATCAATACAGCCTTCGGTAATAATATCTCGTTCATCATGTAAAAATGGAAATAATGGTTCCAAACAATCCTTAACAGACTGGATAATTTGTCTCAGAGAGAGTTCTTTGAGCAAGTTCTTTTCTAATTCAAAATCCTTTTGGCGTTTCACATCCATAAAAGACAGTACTTCTGCCATATAAATTCACTCTCCTTTTACCGATTATTTTGAGGTTTGGATGATGAAACAATGCCCGAATTCGGTTGGAAATTCGCCCAAATGAAGGTGTAAAATCGATAAAAAATCAGCTTTCCGCAGGATCCGGAACAAATGTTCTGTAAGTAGTTATGAAAAAAGCAGCCCCTCTAACAGGTCGCTGCTTTTCATACTTTCATGCTTCTTGTTGCAGAATATGTATGGATATATTGGTCTAATACAAACCCGCCTTTATCTTCATAAAAACCAGTAACGATAAAACCGGCATCAATTTGGCCTTTGATTTGGTCTTCTAAGGAATGGCCGAATTCCAGAGCCTCATTATTTTCGATCAGTTTTTTCACTTTATGTTTCGGAAGATCTTCTGGGTCAGCATATGGAATGGAGTGTTTTACTTTTAAAACACCTTGCTGTTCTAATTCTGTATCAAACAGAAATACAACAGGATTGACAAAACCCGAGATTAGAACGCCGTTCCTTTTCAACACACGGTGCGCTTCCTTCCATACCGGGAGGACATTCTCAACAAAAACATTGGCAACAGGATGTACAATGACATCAAATGATTCATCATTAAATACACTTAAATCGTCCATGCTTCCTTTGACAGTGTGTATCGTGAGACCATCTCGCTCAGCAATCATTCTATCCTGATTCAGCTGTTTTTCTGAGTTATCTAGTACGGTGACATCCGCGCCTGCGGCTGCCAAAACTGGACCCTGCTGGCCGCCGCCTGATGCTAAACAGAGTACTTTCAGTCCTTTGACAGGCGGAAACCAATCCTTCGGTACATCTTTCATTGGTGTTACCCTTATATCCCAATTTCCTTTTTTTGCTTGTTCGATAACCTGCTGCTCAACAGCAACAGTCCATTCATTGCCTGTTTCTACTTTTTTATCCCAGGCTTTGCTATTATGAGCTACTAACGCATTCATGAATCTTCTCCTTACTTTAATGTATAGAGTATAACAAATATTTCTAGATTGATATCGCTTTCCCTTTGCATATTTAGAAAAAAGTTCATAAAAACGCAAAAAAATCACAAAGGAGATATGTGATTTATATCATCAGATTTACTTTTACTTCGTTACATAAAGCCATTAGCAATGAGAGCTATTGTTCTCCGGGTTAAGAATCAGCAGTGAACTTTAACGGATGAGATACAGTGGTTAGATGGAGCTGGGCTGATCACATAACGATAATAAACATTGACCGAATTTCCAATTGAATAAGAATGAAAGCTATCATGATTATTACAGTAAGACCGTTTATAAACAAACAATTTGCTTAACCCCGTCAAGCGTCCATTCAGTTGTTATTTTTATGCGAAGCTGCCACGTTTTATTGAAAGAAAAAAGCTCCCAACCCAAGGTCGAGAGCTTTTTGAAAACGTAAAATTAACGTTTTGAGAACTGAGGTGCACGACGAGCGCCTTTAAGACCGTATTTTTTACGTTCTTTCATACGAGCGTCACGAGTCAGAAGACCTGCACGTTTAAGAGTTGTACGGTATTCTGGATCTGCTTCAAGCAAAGCACGAGCGATACCGTGACGGATTGCTCCAGCTTGACCAGATAAGCCGCCTCCATGTACGTTTACTAAAACATCATAAGTGCCAGCTGTTTCAGTCAAAGTTAATGGTTGTTTGATATCTTCGATTAAAGCTGCAGATGGGATGTGTTCGCTGATTTCACGATTATTTACGACGATACGGCCTTCTCCTGGAACTAAACGCACACGCGCTACAGAGCTTTTACGACGGCCAGTACCGTAATATTGAACCTGTGCCAAATTGGTAACCTCCTTTTTAATTAACCGCGAAGTTCGTAAACTTCAGGTTTTTGTGCTTCGTGTGGATGCTCAGAACCACGGTATACGTTCAATTTTTTGAACATTTGACGACCTAGAGAACCTTTTGGAAGCATGCCTTTGATAGCAAGCTCAAGCATTTTCTCAGGGTAGTTTGTACGCATTTCAAGAGCAGTTCTTGATTTTAATCCGCCTGGATGTTGAGTGTGACGGTAGTAGATTTTGTCAGTTAACTTTTTACCAGTTAACTCGATTTTTTCAGCGTTGATGATGATCACATGATCTCCAGTATCAACGTGTGGTGTGTAAGTTGGTTTGTGTTTTCCGCGAAGGATAGCTGCAACTTCTGAAGAAAGACGACCTAAAGTCTTGCCAGCAGCATCAACAACTAACCACTTGCGTTCAATAGTACTTGCGTTAGCCATAGGTGTTGTACGCATTGAATTTCCCTCCTAAATGATCTGTCATTTTCAATAAACTTCGATTACGTTCTATTTCACAACACAATAAGTTCCGGGGCTTATCGTGGGGTTGAAATACATACCATATGATATCTTATAACTTTATGCAGACTCTGTCAAGAAAATATTATACACCTGGTTTAGTTGTCATAGTAAACGTTCCATAAATATAGCCCGTGTCCCGGCGCTGTGCGCCCTGCCGCTTCGCGATCCTTCGCTTCCAGCATGGATTTCACCTCATCGTGAGAAATTTTTCCAATACCTGCATCAAGCAAAGTACCCGCAATAATTCTGACCATATTATATAAGAAACCGCTGCCTGTGATCCGCATTTGCAGGCCGTCAGCCGTCTCAGTCCAATCAAGTTCGTATATCGTTCTTACCTTGTCCTGCACTTCTGTTTTAGCCGCGCAAAAGCTCGTAAAATCATGTGTCCCTATAAGATGCTTTGCCGCTTCTCTCATGTCCTGCACATTAAGGCGATATGAAAAATGGTAAGCGTAATGCCGTTTAAATACGTCCGGGTGTTTCTCCGTGTATACAAAGTAGCGATATTCTTTTTTGACTGCGCTAAATCGTGCATGGAACCCATCATCCGCAATTTCTGCCTGTTTGACTGCGATATCGTCCGGAAGCAGTGCATTTAAGGCATATGGCCATCTCTCAGCCGGGATAGACAGCGGAGTGTCAAAATGAATCACCTGTCCGGCTGCGTGAACCCCGCTGTCTGTTCTTCCAGACGAAACGACCGGAATTCTGTCTTTTGACTTATGCAGGACAGCCAAAGCTTTCTCCAGTTCATCCTGAACCGTTCTTTTGCCCGGCTGAACCTGATAACCGTTAAACAAATGTCCGTCATAAGAAATCGTGCATTTCAGTCTCATACAGCACCTCTAAGCCCTTAAGAAAAATAACAAAGCAGCTAATACAATTAAGCTGACAATGACAGAAGTGTCTTTTCCTGTCCATACAAGCTTTCTATATTTCGTACGTCCTTCTCCGCCTTGATAGCCTCTTGCTTCCATTGCCACCGCAAGCTCTTCGGCGCGTTTAAATGCGCTGACGAAGAGCGGGACAAGAAGCGGGACAATAGCCTTCACTCTTTCTTTGACAGGCCCGCTTGTAAAATCAACGCCTCGCGCCATCTGAGCCTTCATGATCTTATCTGTCTCCTCCATCAGTGTCGGAATAAACCGTAAAGAAATTGACATCATAAGAGCCAGCTCATGAACAGGAAGCTTTAATTTTTTCAATGGGTTCAGCAGCTGCTCCATTCCATCGGTAATCTCAATCGGTGTAGTCGTAAGCGTTAATAAGGTTGTGATTAAAATCAAATAGACGAATCTAAGAGAAATGAATATCCCCTGAACCAGACCGCCCTCATAGACTTTGAAAAAACTTATTTGAAAGATAATCGGTCCTTCATGTGTCATAAGAATGTGAAGAAGGAACGTAAAAAGGACAATCCAGATGATTGGCTTCAGCCCTTTCATTAAAAAAGAGAAAGGAACTCTTGTTAAAGAAACGACGCCAATTGTAAATAAACCAAGCAACGCATATGTCTGAACATTATTGGCTAAGAATACAATGCAGACAAATAAAAAGATCGTGATCAGTTTTGTTCTGGGGTCAAGCCGGTGCACAAGTGAAGTCCCCGGTACATACTTGCCGATAATCATGCTGTCCATCATAAAGTCTTCTCTCCCTGAAAAAGAGCACGGATTTCGGCAGCGGCATCTTCGATTGTGAGCATAGGCTCATTAAATCTCACACCCAGTGCAGCTTCAAGGTGTCTTTGGAATTTTATTGTTTCAGGAAGATCCAGCCCCCAGCCGGCCATCTCTTCACCCTTTAAAAACAGATCACGCGGACTGCCTGATGCTTGTATCGTTCCTTTATGCATAACAATCATTTCATCAGCGTATGCAGCTGCATCCTCCATGCTGTGTGTCACAAGGATCGTCGTCAAGTTCCCACGTTGATGAAGCTCATAAAACATGTCCATAATCTCTTTTCGCCCTCTTGGGTCCAATCCTGCAGTCGGTTCATCCAGAACAAGCACTTCAGGGTCCATTGCAAGTACGCCGGCAATTGCAACTCTGCGCATTTGTCCCCCGCTTAATTCAAAGGGTGACCTGTCCAAAAGCTCTTCTGATAAACCTACAAGCTGCAGCATCTCTCTCGCTTTTTGTTCAGCATCTTCTTTTTTAACACCAAAGTTCATCGGTCCGAATGAAATATCTTTAAGAACTGTTTCTTCGAATAATTGATGCTCAGGAAATTGGAAAACGATTCCGACTTTTTTACGAAGTTTTTTCAGATCTTTATTCTTTCTCCCTGCCTGAATGACAGTGCTGCCTAGTGATATCTGTCCCTTCGTCGGCTTTAGGAGACCATTTAGGTGCTGAAGAAGAGTGGACTTGCCAGAGCCTGTATGCCCGATAACTGCTACGTAGCTTCCTTCTTTAATCGATGCATTGATATCATACAGTGCTAGGCGCTCAAACGGCGTCTTCATCTGATAGCGATGCTCTACATCTTTGATTGTAATGTCCACAGCTCTTTCACCAGCCCTTCCTGAGTCAAATGGTTTTCTTCCAAAGCCAGTCCATTTTCTCTTAAAAGCTGGCTAAGCTGGAATGAGAAGGGTAAATCAAGCCCGATTCGAACAAGTTCTTTATTCAATTTAAAAATCTCTTTAGGCGGCCCTTCAGCATATTTTTTACCGCCATTCATGACAATGATCCTGTCTGCTTTTGCTGCCTCATCCAGATCATGTGTAATGGATATGACAGTCGCCATTCCCTGCTCTTTTAAATGTCTTACCGTTTCAAGCACTTCTTCTCGCCCGATCGGATCAAGCATGGATGTTGCTTCATCTAAGATAATAATATCAGGACGTGCGGCAATAACCCCCGCAATCGCAACTCTCTGCTTTTGGCCTCCGGAGAGATGGTGCGGCTCTTGATCGAGAAAATCTTGCATATTCACCTGTTTTACTGCCCAGTCTACTCTCTCAATCATTTCTTCCCGCGGTACACCATTGTTTTCTAAACCAAAAGCCACATCATCGCGAACAGTCGTTCCGACAAATTGGTTATCCGGATTTTGAAAGACCATACCTATCTTCTTACGCACTTCCCAAACAGATTCCTCTGTTAATTGAATCCCGGCAACCTCAATGTCGCCTGATTCAGGAAGAATTAAACCATTCAATGCCCGGGCCAGTGTTGATTTCCCTGAACCGTTATGACCTACGATTGCAAGCCATTCACCCTCATACACCTGCAGGGAGACGCCGTCTAGTGCTCGTCTTTCTGCGTCCTTCCGATATCGAAATACGATATCCTCTACCGATATCAACTGATTTTGATTCATGGAAAACCGGCCTCCTCTCAGCTAATGCTCTGCTTTTCTCTCTATATTAAAAGTTGCAGTATCTAAAAAAAGGGCATAGATCCAGTTAGAAACTGTCCCGCCCTTCTTTAGATACACAAAAATATGTGATTAAACCAATTCGATAATTGCCATTGGTGCTCCGTCACCACGGCGAGGACCAAGCTTCATAATACGTGTGTATCCGCCTTGGCGCTCCTCGTAACGAGTTGCAATGTCAGAGAATAATTTTTGAAGTGCATCTTGGTTATTTTCTTCGTTTGCAACCTCGTTGCGGATGTATGCAGCAGCTTGACGGCGAGCGTGAAGATCACCGCGTTTGCCAAGCGTGATCATTTTTTCAACTACAGAGCGAAGTTCTTTCGCACGTGTTTCAGTTGTTTCGATTCTTTCGTTGATGATCAAATCAGTTGTAAGATCACGAAGCATAGCTTTACGCTGTGCACTCGTACGTCCTAGTTTTCTGTATGACATGTGATGTCCCCTCCTTTATTGGAATGCTGTTTCTGAATAATAAACACACGAAAATCCTAGTTCACAAGGGAAACTAGTCAATCGTCTTTGCGAAGTCCGAGTCCAAGTTCTTCTAGTTTCGCTTTCACTTCTTCAAGTGATTTGCGTCCTAGATTTCGAACTTTCATCATATCTTCTTCCGTCTTGTTCGCAAGCTCTTGAACCGTGTTAATACCCGCACGCTTTAAGCAGTTGTAAGAACGAACAGAAAGATCCAATTCTTCAATTGTCATTTCAAGAACTTTCTCTTTTTGATCTTCTTCTTTTTCAACCATGATTTCAGCATGTTGAGCTTCGTCAGTTAAACCAACGAATATATTAAGGTGTTCAGTTAAAATCTTTGAACCAAGCGCAATTGCTTCTTTCGGTCCAGTGCTTCCATCAGTCCAAACATCAAGTGTAAGTTTATCATAGTTTGCAACTTGGCCTACACGAGTGTTCTCTACCTGATAAGATACACGAGAAACTGGCGTATAGATAGAATCGATCGGAATCACGCCGATTGGCTGATCGTCTCTCTTGTTTGCGTCAGCAGGCGTATACCCACGTCCTCTTTGAGCAGTAAGGCGAACTCGGAAACTCGCATTCTCACCAAGAGTCGCGATATGAAGATCAGGATTTAAGATCTCTACATCACTATCGTGTGTAATATCAGCTGCCGTTACAGTTCCTTCACCCTGTACATCAATTTCTAGCGTCTTCTCTTCATCAGAGTAGATTTTCAATGCAAGCTTTTTAATGTGTAAGATAATCGTTGTAACATCTTCCACAACGCCTTCAATTGTCGAGAATTCGTGCAGTACACCATCTATCTGGATTGATGTTACAGCGGCACCAGGGAGTGAGGATAAGAGGATACGACGTAAGGAGTTACCCAGAGTTGTACCATATCCACGCTCAAGTGGCTCTACGACAAACTTACCAAATTTGGCATCGTCGCTGATTTCAACCGTTTCGATTTTTGGTTTTTCAATCTCGATCATTACTTAAAACCCTCCTTCAAAACGTCGAAACCTCGAATAGAATCATATGAGATTCCATCCGAAATTCCCCATTGTTTAGTCCCGTATGTGCTCAGGCAACGAGTCGGTGCATTCGTTTCATAAATAACTGTATCATAACCCATTATTGACAGGGACACAAAATCTATACAAACAAATTACACGCGGCGACGTTTTGGTGGACGGCATCCGTTATGAGGAACAGGAGTTACGTCTCTGATAGCAGTGACTTCTAGTCCAGCAGCTTGAAGTGCACGGATTGCAGCTTCACGGCCTGAACCAGGTCCTTTAACAGTAACCTCTAGAGTTTTAAGACCATGTTCGATTGAACCTTTAGCAGCTGTTTCTGCAGCCATTTGCGCAGCAAAAGGAGTAGATTTACGAGAACCTCTGAATCCTAAAGCTCCGGCACTAGACCAAGAAATAGCATTACCATGAGTGTCAGTGATCGTAACGATCGTGTTATTGAAAGTTGAACGAATATGAGCAATTCCAGACTCAATATTCTTTTTCACGCGACGTTTACGCGTGTTAGATTTACGAGCAGCAGCCATTGTTTAAGAACCTCCCTTACTTATTTTTTCTTGTTAGCTACAGTACGACGCGGACCTTTACGAGTACGCGCGTTGTTTTTAGAGTTTTGTCCGCGAACAGGTAATCCTCTGCGATGACGGATTCCGCGGTAGCTTCCGATTTCGATCAGACGTTTGATATTAAGAGAAACTTCACGGCGAAGGTCACCTTCTACTTTCAGTTTGTCAATAATATCACGGATTTTACCAAGTTCTTCTTCAGTAAGATCGCGCACACGAGTATCTTCTGAAACTCCAGCTTCTTTTAAAACTTGCTGAGCCGT
This sequence comes from Bacillus sp. FSL R5-0576, assembly GCF_038004765.1. Lineage (NCBI taxonomy): Bacteria > Bacillati > Bacillota > Bacilli > Caryophanales > Bacillaceae > Bacillus > Bacillus sp. FSL R5-0576. The sequence goes on along the minus strand of NZ_JBBORU010000001.1, from coordinate 46,846 downwards.
TGTGCGGCCAATTCCGAAGATGTATGTTAAAGAAATAACAACACGTTTGTCACGTGGGATATCTACACCAGCAATACGAGCCATTCTCTGGGCACCTCCTTATAAATTATCCTTGTTTTTGTTTATGCTTTGGATTTTCACAGATCACCATTACTTTTCCTTTTCTGCGAATAACTTTACATTTTTCGCAGATTGGTTTAACTGATGGTCTCACTTTCATGTGTTTCCAACCTCCTTCAGTTTCCGGAGTGCTTTATTTGTAACGGTACGTAATCCTGCCACGAGTTAAGTCATATGGAGATAATTCTACCGTAACTTTGTCTCCAGGTAAAATGCGAATGAAGTGCATGCGGATTTTACCAGATACATGAGCCAAAACAGTGTGGCCATTTTCAAGTTCAACTTTGAACATCGCGTTTGGCAGTGTTTCGACTATAGTACCTTCCACTTCAATTACATCGTCTTTCGCCATTCAAGTGTTCTCCCTTCTTCAAATCAGTAACTTGCTTTCTGACAAATTTCAAAAGAAGTTTGTCACACGCCCTGTTTCGTTTATACTGTTCTGAACTTCCGGAGATACGCAATCATAAAGGGTTAAATGATTGATATTCTTTTTCTTAGGAGAATGAAATGTACGCTTTTCTCCGTCTGCTGTTAGTACATTGATGATGGTTAAAATTCCAACGACAAGCAGCAAGATGAATTCGGTCTTGCCAATGTTCACCCAAGCTTTCTGCCCTATCAAGCTTGAAAAACATCTGTCTTCGGAATTATTTTCATCATCTAGACTCTCGTCAGTATATCAAAACCCGTTTCCGTAATCGCAATCGTATGTTCAAAATGAGCACACTTTTTCCCATCTACCGTTACAACCGTCCAGTTATCAGCCAATGTTTTCACGTAGCGGCTGCCAGCGTTCACCATAGGTTCAATAGCGAGAACCATGCCAGGTTTAAGCCGTGGTCCTTTGTTGGGCGGACCGTAATGAGGAATTTGCGGGTCCTCATGCAAGTCTTGACCAACACCATGTCCGACATACTCCCTAACAACTGAAAACTGCTCATTTTCGACATACGTTTGTATTGCGTGGGAAATATTCGACAAACGTTCACCTGGTTTTGCTTCCTGCAAGCCTTTATATAAAGACTCCTCTGTCACTTCCAGAAGTTTTTTGTCATCATCGCTGATGTTTCCTACCGGATATGTCCATGCAGAGTCACCATGATAACCATTTAATTTAGCACCGATATCAATACTGATGATGTCACCGTCCTTCAGCACCCTGCTGCCAGGTATGCCGTGAACGAGTTCTTCATTAACTGATACGCAAATGCTCCCGCGAAACCCATTATACCCCTTAAAAGATGGGATTGCACCCTGCTTCTTAATAAAACGTTCGGCAATTTGATCCAATTCTTTTGTCGAGATTCCTGGTTTAATGTGCTTTTTTAACTCTTCATGAGTTAAAGCCACGATTCGCCCTGCTTCCCGCATGATACCAAGTTCACGTGGGGTTTTACAGATAATCATTTTTTTAATCCTCCAAGAAGATCCTTCACATCTGCATAAACGTCTTGAATGTCCTGCTGGCCATTCACGTTTGCAAGATAACCTTTCTCTGAATAGAAATCGAGTAAAGGCTGAGTTTGCTTCATGTTTACCTCAAGCCGTTTAGAGACTGTTTCCTCATTATCATCTGCCCGTTGATAGAGTTCGCCTCCGTCTTTATCACAAATACCCGGCGTTTTCGGCGGATTAAAGACTAAATGATAGGTTGTGCCGCAAACACTGCAAATTCTGCGTCCAGTCAGACGTTCCATAAGAGCGTCTTTGTCGACTTCAATGTTAATGACATAATCAATCGGCTTGCCGTATTCCTCAAGAATTTCTTCAAGAGCTTCGGCTTGAGCGACTGTTCGCGGAAATCCGTCCAGAAGAAAACCTCTTTCACAATCATCTTTGCCAAGTCTCTCTTTTACAATTCCGATTGTGACTTCGTCAGGTACGAGCTCTCCCTTATCAATATAAGATTTTGCTTCGAGTCCGAGTGGTGTTTCTTCTTTCATAGCAGCACGGAACATATCTCCTGTTGAGATATGAGGAATCCCATAATCCTCAACAATTCGTTCGCCCTGTGTGCCTTTACCGGCACCAGGAAGCCCCATTAAGACTAAGTTCATTCGGATTTCCCCCCGTCCTCTCTTTATTAAGAGGGAATGGATAAATCCATTTCCTCTAGTTTTTCATAAATCCACGGTAGTTTCGTTTCACCAACTGGCTTTCTAGTTGTTTCATTGTCTCCAAGGCTACCCCGACAACAATTAACAAAGATGTTCCGCCAATTTGTGCACTTTGAGGCAATCCAGCGAATTGAATGAAAAAGATAGGAAGAATGGAAATCACGGCTAAGAATATAGAACCCACAAACGTAAGTCGATACAAAATGCTCGTAATTCTATCTTGAGTCATTTTCCCTGGACGAACCCCCGGGATATAGCCACCCTGTTTTTTAAGGTTATCAGCCATTTGTTCAGGGTTTACCTGTACAAAAGCATAAAAGTACGTAAAGGCAATAATCAACGCAACATATATCGCCATACCCACCGGATGCGTATTATCAAAGTTGTTTTGAATCCACTTTGTCACATCGTTTGTTCCAAAGAATGACGCGATCGTCCGCGGCGTTATCAAAAACGCAACCGCAAAGATTACCGGAATAACCCCTGCAGGATTCACTTTCAATGGAAGGTGTGTAGACTGACCTCCGCCAGCAGGTGAACGACCTGTGCCTTTAGCATATTGAATCGCAATTTTCCGTACGGCTTGCTGAATGAAAATAACTCCAACAATAACTGCTAAAATCGCAATCACAAGAAGTGCGATTTTCACAATATGAATAAACAACTGATCGTTGCTACCGACAAATTGAGTCTCATATATTTGCCCAATTGTTTTTGGAATACTAGACACAATCCCCGCGAAGATAATGATCGATATTCCGTTGCCTACTCCATGAGAAGTAATTTGTTCCCCAAGCCACATTAAAAAGGCAGTTCCGCCAGTGAGTACTAAAGCAATGATAATATATGTCGATACACCGGATTTTTCGATCAGCATACCGTTTGCCAGATTGTTAAATCCATATGACATACCTAATGCTTGGATGAAACCAAGCACAATCGTAAAGTACCTTGTGAACTGAGCTAATTTACGGCGGCCAACTTCACCTTGCTTAGACCACTCGGTAAACTTCGGTACAACATCCATCTGAAGCAGCTGAATGATGATCGAAGCCGTGATATAAGGAGTAATTCCCATTGCGAAAATGGAAAATTGGTAAAGCGCACCGCCGCCAAATGTATTAAGGAGATCAAAAACACCCATTTGAGACTGCGTCTGTAACGCTTCAGCGTTAACGTAAGGCACAGGAATAAACGCACCTATGCGAAAGACGATAAGCATGAGTAAAGTGAATATGATTTTATTCCTGATATCACTCACACGCATAAAGTTGGAGATTGTTTTAAACAAGTTAGATCACCTCAGCTGTACCGCCAGCAGCTTCAACAGCTTCTTTCGCAGAAGCAGAGAATTTATTGGCTTTTACAGTTAATTTTTTCTCTAATTTACCGTTGCCAAGAATCTTTACTCCTGCATTAAGTTTGCTAATAACACCAGTCTCTAGAAGAAGTTCAGGAGTGACTTCCGTTCCTTCTGCAAAACCGTTCAATTTGTCTAGGTTGACTACAGCGTATTCCTTGCGGTTGATGTTAGTGAAACCGCGTTTAGGAAGACGTTGGAATAAAGGCATTTGTCCCCCCTCGAATCCAGGGCGTACACCGCCGCCAGAACGAGCGTTTTGACCTTTGTGACCTTTACCAGCTGTTTTACCGTTGCCAGAACCAATACCACGACCTACGCGATTACGCGTTTTGCGTGAACCTTCTGAAGGTTTTAATTCATGAAGTTTCATTAGGACACCTCCTTATCCGATCAAATATTTTTATTGTTCTTTAACAGAAACTAAATGAGATACTTTATTAATCATACCACGGATCGCAGCGTTGTCTTCATGAACAACAGTTTGGTTTGTTTTCTTTAAACCAAGTGTTCTTACAGTAACGCGTTGGTCTTCCGGGCGACCGATTACACTTCGTTTGAGGGTAATTTCTAATTTAGCCATTAATGTTCCCTCCTTATCCTAACAGTTCTTCTACAGATTTTCCACGAAGCTTCGCAACGTCTTCAGCACGTTTAAGTTCACTTAAACCTTGAAGTGTTGCACGAATCATGTTGATCGGTGTGTTAGAACCTAAAGACTTAGAAAGGATATCAGCTACACCAGCTAGCTCAAGTACCGCACGTACAGGGCCTCCAGCGATAACTCCAGTACCTTCAGAAGCAGGTTTTAACAAGATGTTACCTGCACCGAAACGTCCGATGATTTCGTGTGGAATTGTAGTTCCAACCATTGGTACTTCAATCAAATTCTTTTTCGCATCTTCAACAGCTTTGCGGATCGCTTCTGGTACTTCTTGTGCTTTACCAGTACCGAATCCTACGTGTCCGTTTTTGTCACCGACAACGACTAGAGCTGCGAAGCGGAAACGACGACCACCTTTAACAACTTTCGCTACGCGGTTAACCGTAACTAAGCGTTCTTCTAACTCTAATTTGCTTGGGTCAATACGACGCATAATCATGTGTCCCTCCTTCTTTTATTAAAATTTAAGTCCAGCTTCACGAGCGGCATCAGCCAAAGCTTTTACACGTCCATGGTATAAGTATCCGCCACGGTCAAATACTACGTCAGAAATGCCTTTTTCAGCAGCGCGTTTTGCAACTAATTCTCCAACTTTAGTAGCAGCAGAAGTATCTCCAGTGCTTTCAACGTTCAAGTCTTTATCGAGAGTAGATGCACTAGCAAGTGTTACACCATTTACATCATCGATGATTTGAGCGTAAATGTGCTTGTTAGAACGGAAAACGTTCAGGCGCGGTCTTTCAGCAGTACCGGAAAGTTTAGCGCGAACACGAGCGTGTCTTTTAAGACGAGCAGCATTTTTGCTAGTTTTCGTAATCATCTAGGTCACTCCTTTCTTCACTTTAAGCGATCTTACTTAGCAGATTTACCTTCTTTACGGCGAACAACTTCACCTTCGTAGCGGATTCCTTTACCTTTGTAAGGCTCTGGAGAACGTACAGCGCGGATGTTAGCAGCAATAGCTCCTACGCGTTCTTTGTCTGTACCTTTTACAACTACTTTTGTTTGAGAAGGAACTTCGATTTCGATGCCTTCTTCAGGAACGATCTCAACAGGATGAGAGTATCCAACGTTTAAAACAAGTTTATTTCCGGATTTAGAAGCACGGTAACCGACACCGACTAATTCCAAACCTCTTTCAAATCCTTTAGATACACCTTCAACCATGTTGCCAAGCAGACTGCGAGTCGTACCATGCAGGGCACGGTGCTCTTTTTGATCAGAAGGACGAGCAACTGTAAGCACATTGTCCTCTACTTTAATCTCCATATCAGGGTGAAACGTACGAGTTAATTCTCCTTTTGGTCCTTTCACAGCTACAGTGTTGTTATCATTTAACGTTACTGTAACATCAGAAGGAATCTCAAGTAGCTTCTTACCTACACGAGACATACCAAACACCTCCATTCATGTTAAACTTCTTACCAAACGTATGCTAGAACTTCTCCACCAGCTTGTTTTGCACGGGCTTCTTTGTCCGTTAAAACACCTTGTGATGTAGAAATAATCGCGATTCCAAGACCGTTAAGTACGCGAGGTACTTCATTAGATTTAGCATAAACACGCAAACCAGGCTTGCTGATTCTTTTAAGACCAGTGATAACGCGCTCGTTGTTTTGTCCGTATTTCAAGAAAACGCGGATGATACCTTGTTTGCTGTCTTCTACGAACTCAACGTCACGAATGAAACCTTCACGCTTTAAAATTTCAGCAATTTCTCTTTTCAATTTAGAAGCAGGAATTTCAAGCTTCTCATGACGTACCATGTTTGCATTGCGAATACGAGTTAGCATATCTGCAATTGGATCTGTCATAACCATTATATAATTACCTCCTTCCCTTTCTTGGGGATTACCAGCTGGCTTTTTTCACGCCAGGAATTTGTCCTTTATATGCAAGCTCACGGAAACAAATACGGCAAAGTTTAAATTTACGAATGACTGAATGCGGACGTCCGCAGCGTTCACAGCGTGTGTACTCTTGTACTTTAAACTTTGGTGTACGTTGTTGTTTCGCAATCATAGACTTTTTAGCCACGATTTCGCCTCCCTTTCATTGATTATTTCTGGAACGGCATACCTACTTGAGTTAATAGCTCACGAGCTTCTTCGTCAGTATTAGCTGTTGTTACGATAACGATGTCCATTCCGCGAACCTTTGTTACTTTATCGTAGTCAATTTCAGGGAAGATTAACTGTTCTTTGATACCAAGTGTGTAGTTACCGCGACCGTCGAAAGATTTTTTAGAAACCCCGCGGAAGTCACGTACACGCGGTAAAGATACAGAAATAAGTTTATCAAGGAAATCATACATGCGCTCTCCGCGAAGAGTTACTTTCGCACCGATAGGCATTCCCTCACGAAGACGGAATCCAGCAATTGATTTCTTCGCACGAGTAACGACAGGTTTTTGACCTGCGATAAACGTTAATTCTTCAACAGCACTGTCGATTGCTTTGGCGTTTTGAACAGCGTCACCAACACCCATGTTGATTACGATTTTTTCGATTTTAGGCACTTGCATGACTGAATCGTAGTTGAACTTAGTCATTAAAGCAGGTGCAATTTCTTTATTGTACTTTTCTTTAAGGCGGTTCATGAGATAGACCTCCCTTCCTTTTAATACTATTTATCTAGAACTTGCCCAGATTTTTTTGCTACACGAACTTTTTTGCCATCTTCCACTTTGTATCCTACGCGAGTCACTTCACCTGTTTTAGGATCGAGCGGCATAACGTTTGATACATGAATTGGCGCCTCTTGATTAGAAATACCGCCTTGAGGGTTAGCTTGAGTTGGTTTAGAGTGTTTCTTTACCATGTTAACACCTTCAACTAAAACGCGGTCCTTTTTAGGGAAAGCAGCAAGGATTGTTCCTTGTTTGCCTTTATCTTTACCAGAGATAACCATAACTTTATCGCCTTTTTTTACATGCATCCTGATCGCACCTCCTTGAGTAAGGCATTTATTTCATTAGATAACTTCTGGAGCTAGAGAAACAATTTTCATAAAGTTGTTTTCACGCAATTCACGAGCAACTGGTCCGAAGATACGAGTTCCGCGTGGGCTCTTGTCGTCACGGATGATAACACATGCATTCTCATCGAAGCTGATGTATGAACCGTCACTTCTGCGCGCTCCGCTTTTAGTGCGAACGATAACAGCTTTTACGACTTCACCTTTTTTGACAACGCCTCCTGGTGTTGCTTGTTTAACCGTGCAAACAATTACATCACCAATGTTAGCTGTTTTACGTCCAGAACCACCAAGAACTTTAATAGTAAGTACTTCACGTGCGCCAGAGTTGTCAGCTACTTTTAAACGAGTCTCTTGTTGAATCATTATTTGTTACCTCCCTTCGGAAAAAGAATTCCGAACTTTATTAGATAATAACAGCTTCTTCGACAACTTCAACTAGACGGAAACGCTTAGTTGCAGACAAAGGACGAGTTTCCATAATCTTAACGATGTCACCGATTTTAGCTTGATTATTTTCATCATGTGCTTTGAATTTTTTTGAGTATTTTACGCGTTTACCGTAAAGTGTATGTTTTTTGTATGTCTCAACAACAACAGTAATGGTTTTATCCATTTTGTCAGAAACAACACGGCCTTGGTAAACTTTGCGTTGGTTACGTTCGCTCATGCTCACGACCTCCCCTCAGTGATTATTTATTAGCAGCAATTTCTCTTTCACGAATCACAGTTTTCATGCGCGCGATAGCTTTGCGCACTTCACGAATGCGAGCAGTATTTTCAAGTTGTCCTGTCGCTAATTGAAAGCGAAGATTGAAAAGTTCTTCTTTAAGAGACTTTACTTTTTGTTCAATTTCAGCAGTGGTAAGGTCACGAATTTCATTAGCTTTCATTTGATTCACCACCAATTTCTTCACGTTTTACGAACTTCGTTTTAATTGGCAATTTGTGAGATGCAAGGCGAAGCGCTTCACGAGCAACCTCTTCAGACACACCAGAAATTTCAAATAAAACTTTGCCCGGTTTTACAACAGCTACCCAACCTTCTGGAGCCCCTTTACCGGATCCCATACGTACCTCAAGTGGTTTAGCAGTGTAAGGTTTAGAAGGGAAAATTTTGATCCAAACTTTACCGCCACGTTTCATGTAACGAGTCATCGCAATACGTGCAGCTTCGATTTGACGGTTAGTAATCCAAGAAGCTTCAAGAGCTTGGATACCGAATTCTCCGAAATGTACTTCAGTACCGCCTTTCGCACGGCCACGCATTTTTCCGCGATGCTCTCTGCGATATTTAACGCGTTTTGGTAATAACATATTATTTTCCTCCTTCCTCAGTTTTCTTCTTAGTAGGAAGAACCTCTCCACGATAGATCCAGACTTTTACACCAAGCTTACCGTAAGTAGTATCAGCTTCAGATGTTGCATAGTCAATGTCCGCACGCAATGTGTGCAATGGAACAGTTCCTTCACTGTAGTATTCAGAACGAGCGATATCTGCACCGCCAAGACGACCAGAAACCATTGTTTTCACACCTTGTGCTCCAGCACGCATAGTACGTTGGATTTGTTGTTTCTGCGCACGGCGGAAAGAAACACGGTTTTCTAATTGACGAGCGATGTTGTCAGCAACTAGCTGTGCATCAAGATCTGCTCTTTTGATTTCAAGAATGTTAATGTGTACACGCTTGCCAGTAAGGCTGTTAAGGGCTTTGCGAAGTGCTTCGACTTCAGAACCGCCTTTACCGATAACCATACCAGGCTTAGCTGTGTGGATCGTAATGTTAACGCGGTTTGCTGCACGCTCAATTTCTACTTTAGAAACAGAAGCGTCAGAAAGGCGTTTGCTAATGTATTCACGAATTTTTAAATCTTCGTGCAGGAAGTCAGCGTAATCTTTACCAGCGTACCACTTAGATTCCCAATCACGAATGACTCCGATACGAAGACCGACTGGATTTACCTTTTGACCCACTACTTATCCCTCCTTCTTTTCTGATACAACGATTGTAATGTGGCTCGTACGTTTGTTGATTTGGCTCGCACGTCCCATAGCACGTGGGCGAAATCTTTTTAACGTAGGGCCTTCGTCAACGAATGCTTGAGAAATAACCAGGTTGTTAGCGTCCATTTCATAGTTATGCTCAGCATTTGCAATAGCGGATTTTAATACTTTCTCGATAATTGGAGAAGCAGCTCTTGGTGTAAGGTTCAAGATTGATACTGCCTCACCTACTTGCTTGCCTCGAATCAGGTCCATTACTAGACGTGCTTTACGAGGAGCAATACGGACTGTTCTTGCAACAGCTTTAGCTTGCATTTAAAAGCCTCCTCTCTTAGCGTCTTGTTTTTTTGTCATCACTAGCATGACCTTTGTACGTACGAGTTGGAGCGAATTCACCCAACTTGTGCCCTACCATATCTTCAGAGATGAATACAGGCACGTGTTTACGTCCGTCATAGACTGCGATTGTGTGACCAATAAACTGTGGGAAAATAGTAGAACGACGAGACCAAGTTTTTACGACTTGTTTCTTGTCTGTTTCATTTAATTTCTCGATTTTAGTCATCAAGTGTCCATCGACAAATGGTCCTTTTTTTAAGCTGCGAGCCATTTTGGAACCTCCCTTCGTGATTGCACTACGGTCCGAAAAGAACCGTAGACAACCCCGTTATTTATTTTTACGACGACGTACGATAAATTTATCGGATTTGTTCTTTTTCTTACGAGTCTTGAATCCAAGAGTTGGTTTGCCCCATGGAGACATTGGTGATTTACGTCCGATTGGCGCACGTCCTTCACCACCACCGTGTGGGTGATCGTTAGGGTTCATTACAGAACCACGAACTGTAGGACGGATGCCTTTCCAGCGAGAACGTCCAGCTTTACCAATGTTGATAAGTTCGTGCTGTTCGTTACCTACTTGACCGATAGAAGCACGGCAAGCAGAAAGGATCATGCGAACTTCACCAGAGTTAAGACGTACAAGAACGTATTTACCTTCTTTACCAAGAACCTGAGCAGATGTACCAGCCGAACGTACAAGCTGTCCGCCTTTACCAGGTTTTAATTCAATGTTATGCACAACTGTACCAACAGGGATGTTGATAAGTGGAAGTGCATTACCTACTTTAATGTCAGCTTCAGGACCTGACATGATTTCAGTACCTACTTGAATTCCTTTAGGAGCAAGAATGTAACGTTTTTCTCCGTCTGCATAGTTGATTAGAGCGATGTTAGCTGAACGGTTTGGATCGTATTCAACTGTAGCAACGCGTCCAGGTATACCATCTTTATCGCGTTTGAAGTCGATAACACGGTATTGGCGTTTATGTCCGCCACCTTGGTGACGTACAGTCAATTTACCTTGGTTGTTACGTCCGCCTTTTTTGTGAAGGGGAGCAAGCAAGGATTTTTCCGGCTTGTCAGTCGTGATTTCAGCAAAATCTGAAGTTGTCATGCCACGACGTCCATTAGAGGTCGGTTTATACTTTTTAATCGCCATTTTGAATTTCCCTCCTTCTTTTTACAGATAATTAAGCTTCAAAAATTTCGATTTCTTTGCTGTCTGCAGTAAGTTTTACGATCGCTTTTCTGCGACGGCTAGTCATACCAGTGTAGCGTCCGACACGTTTTGATTTGCCTTTGTAGTTCATGATGTTGACTTTATCAACTTTCACTCCAAAGATGCTTTCAACCGCGTCTTTCACTTCTGTTTTGTTAGCTCTTACATCAACTTCAAAAGTATATTTTTTTTCAGTCATTAAATCAGCAGAACGTTCAGTAATGACGGGGCGCTTTAGAACATCACGAGGATCTTTCATTATGCAAGCACCTCCTCTACTTTTTCAACCGCTGCTTTTGTAATCAGAAGCTTCTCGTGGTTGACAACGTCTAAAACGTTGATTCCGTTAGCTTCAACAACAGTAACTCCAGGAATGTTACGAGCAGATAATGCTACTGCTTCGTTTGCATCCGCAGTTACGATTAAAGCTTTTTTCTCAACAGATAATCCTTTAAGGATAGCTGCCATTTCTTTTGTTTTAGCCGTATCAAGAGTAAGATCTTCAAGAACGATGATGTTGTTGTCGATCACTTTAGAAGACAATACTGATTTGATTGCCAAGCGGCGAACTTTTTTAGGTAATTTATAAGAATAGCTGCGTGGTGTTGGGCCGAATACGACACCACCTCCGCGCCATTGCGGTGAACGGATTGAACCTTGACGGGCACGTCCAGTACCTTTTTGACGCCATGGTTTACGACCTCCGCCGCGTACTTCAGAACGATTTTTTACTTTGTGAGTTCCTTGACGTAAGGAAGCTCTTTGCATAAGAATAGCGTCGAATACAACACTCTCATTTGGTTCGATACCAAATACAGAAGCGTTTAATTCGATGTCACCAGCAGTAGAACCGTTTTGGTTGTATAATGCTACTTTTGGCATAATCAATTTCCTCCTTTCCTAAGAGAATTATTTAGATTTAACAGCACTTTTAACAGTGATTAAAGATTTCTTCGCACCAGGTACGTTACCTTTGATCAAAAGAAGATTGCGTTCTGCATCAACTTTTACGATTTCAAGGTTTTGAACAGTGATTTGCTCTCCGCCCATACGTCCAGGTAATAATTTACCTTTGAATACACGGTTAGGATCTACAGGTCCCATTGAACCAGGACGACGGTGGTAGCGTGAACCGTGAGACATAGGTCCGCGAGATTGTCCGTGGCGCTTGATCGCACCTTGGAAACCTTTACCTTTAGATACTCCTGTTACATCTACGATTTCTCCAGCAGAGAAAATTTCAACCTTGACTTCCTGACCAACTTCATACGCATCCATTTCCACTCCGCGTAATTCTTTAACGAAGCGCTTAGGAGCAGTTTCCGCTTTTGCAACGTGCCCTTTTTCAGGTTTGTTAGAAAGCTTTTCACGCTTGTCGTCAAAACCAAGCTGGATTGCTTCGTAACCGTCGTTTTCAGCTGTTTTCTTTTGAAGAACAACGTTTGGAGCAGCCTCGATAACAGTTACCGGAATAAGATCACCATTCTCAGCGAATACTTGCGTCATACCAATTTTTCTTCCTAAGATTCCTTTGGTCATTCGTCACACCTCCTATTAAGATCATTCTATATTTTAGAATTAAAGTTTAATTTCGATATCGACACCAGATGGTAAGTCTAATCGCATAAGAGCATCAACAGTTTGTGGTGTTGGGTTCACAATGTCGATTAAACGTTTATGTGTACGCATTTCAAATTGCTCACGAGAATCTTTGTATTTGTGCACCGCACGAAGGATTGTGTAAACTGATTTTTCAGTTGGCAACGGAATCGGACCAGATACGCTGGCACCAGAACGTTTTGCCGTTTCAACAATCTTCTCTGCAGATTGATCAAGGATTCTATGATCATATGCTTTCAAACGAATACGAATTTTTTGTTTTGCCATTATTTTCCCTCCTTTTCGCCTACATCACGTTAGACAGTTCTCCGTGAGAAAAACCTGAACACCTTGCCATGGCAAAGCGGCCGGGTGTGTCAGCAACCTCTCACTTCATCGCAGTCAAAGACCAACATACACCATTATACAGAAAATAGGCGCATGTTGCAAGACTTATTTAAAATATGCATGGTTTGCACACTTTTTTTATTATACAGGGGTTTTTCTTATTTATCAAGGATCTATCATAAATGGTGTCGTGCATGCCGACTTAATGTGTTCGCGAATAATGATGGCTCCTCAATATGCGGGGTGTGAGCTGAATTCTCAAATTGAAACCAGCGCTTTTCAGGTGCCTCAAGTTCTTGATAATACTGTTTCGATATTTCTGCAGGAACAATTAAGTCATGTTTCCCTGAAATGAAAACACACGGTACTTTAATAGAAGGAACTGATGTAAAAGCATTAAACCGGTACAACTCATCAGTTAAATGTTTTTTACTGAAGCGCAATCCATTGAGGAAGCTGTGCATGTTCCGTACTCCATACTCATTGCCAGTAAGCATTTGAAATAATACAGCTAGAGATTGACGATGACGGTGAGTGAATCCTCCCCTGCTCAGCTCAACACAAAACCGATAGATAAGGTGCTGGATATCCTGCTTCCAAGGCGGAGCACCAATGAAACGTGTGAGGAAAGATAATATGCTGGCTTTTTTTGATTCGGAAATTTCACGAATATGTTGATAAGCAGTTGATTCTTCATCTTGCGGGTTAACAACCTGGCTGATTCCATAATACGTGTAAAATAAATCAGGACGCTGCTGCAGCACATGAAGCGCCACTATTGATCCCCAAGAATGACCGGCTAGGTAAAGTTTTGATTTTGAAAAATGAGCTAAAAGCCATTGAGTGACTTGGATTGTATCTTTAATGAAGAGATTTATTGTCATAGAGTGATGCGAAATTCGCTTAGAATAAGAAAGCCCCGATCCTCTCTGATCCCAATGAACTACTGTAAAATACTGTTCCAGCTCTTTTTGATAATGTCTAACATATCCGATTTGCGACGTTCCCGGCCCGCCATGTAAAAAAAGCAGCAATGGTTTTTTCACGTCAACTCCATTAATCATCAGCATTTGCTTTGTATTTCCAATGCTTAGTTCTTTCATGATTGCGATTGATTTCTTTTCAGGAATCATAAATATTAACCCCTCGAATATGATAGATCCTATTATACAAGAAAAAGATAAGCAAACAAAAAACGAGACCCGCAGGGGTCTCGTTTAAAATCATACTATTACTCAGTGATTGTAGAAACAACGCCTGAACCAACAGTACGTCCGCCTTCACGAATAGAGAAACGAGTTCCTTCTTCGATAGCGATTGTAGAAATAAGTTCAACGTTCATTTCAGTGTTATCTCCAGGCATAACCATTTCTACGCCTTCTGGAAGATGGATGATACCAGTTACGTCAGTTGTACGGAAGTAGAACTGAGGACGGTAGTTAGAGAAGAATGGAGTATGACGTCCACCCTCTTCTTTAGAAAGAACGTAAACTTCAGCTTTGAATTTGCTGTGTGGAGTGATTGTACCTGGTTTAGCAAGTACTTGACCACGTTGGATTTCTTCACGAGATACACCGCGAAGAAGGGCACCAATGTTGTCACCAGCTTCAGCGTAATCAAGAAGCTTACGGAACATTTCAACACCTGTAACAGTTGTTTTCTTGTTCTCATCTTGAAGACCGATGATTTCAACTTCGTCACCGACTTTAACTTGTCCGCGTTCTACACGGCCAGTAGCAACTGTACCACGACCAGTGATTGAGAATACGTCCTCAACTGGCATCATGAATGGTTTTTCAGTGTCGCGTTCTGGAGTTGGGATGTACTCATCAACCGCATCCATAAGTTCGAAGATTTTCGCTTCGTACTCAGCGTCACCTTCAAGAGCTTTAAGAGCAGAGCCTTTGATTACTGGTACATCATCACCAGGGAAGTCGTATTCGCTAAGAAGATCGCGAACTTCCATTTCAACTAGTTCAAGAAGCTCTTCGTCGTCTACCATGTCGCATTTGTTTAAGAATACAACGATGTATGGTACACCAACGTTTTTAGAAAGAAGGATGTGCTCACGAGTTTGTGGCATTGGGCCATCAGCAGCAGATACTACAAGGATAGCTCCGTCCATTTGCGCAGCACCAGTGATCATGTTTTTAACATAGTCAGCGTGTCCTGGGCAGTCAACGTGTGCATAGTGACGAGTTTCAGTTTCGTACTCAACGTGTGCAGTAGAGATTGTGATACCGCGCTCACGTTCTTCTGGAGCACCATCAATTTGATCGTACGCCATAGCTGTACCTTTACCAGATTTCTTATGAAGTACTGTTGTGATAGCAGCAGTTAAAGTTGTTTTACCATGGTCAACGTGTCCAATTGTACCAATATTGGCATGTGATTTGGAACGGTCGAATTTTTCTTTAGCCATTCTAAAATCCTCCTTAAGAGCTTTTAATTAGTAATGTATAGAGTGATAGGAAGTGAAAGAAAGCTTTCACTTCCTCATCTTACAATAGTAGTTATACTTGAGTTAAGAGGCAAAATCAATTATTCGCCTTTATTTTTTTTGATAATTTCTTCTGCGACGCTCTTCGGCACTTCTTCGTAGTGATCCATGTGCATAGTGAACGTACCGCGACCTTGCGTATTAGAACGAAGTGCAGTAGCGTAACCGAACATTTCAGCAAGAGGAACCATAGCGCGAACAACTTGAGCGTTACCGCGTGCTTCCATACCTTCTACGCGTCCGCGACGTGAAGTGATATCACCCATGATATCTCCCATGTATTCTTCTGGAATAACCACTTCTACTTTCATGATTGGTTCAAGAAGAACTGGGTTACATTTGCTGACTGCATTTTTCAATGCCATAGAAGCAGCAACTTTAAATGCCATTTCGTTTGAGTCAACATCATGGTAAGAACCGTCGAAAAGTTTAGCTTTAATGTCGATAAGCGGGAAGCCTGCTAGTACACCATTTTCAAGTGCATCTTCCAGACCTGCTTGAACAGCTGGGATATATTCACGAGGAACGACCCCACCGACAATCGCATTTTCAAATTCAAAGCCAGCGCCTTCTTCGTTTGGTTCGAATTCGATCCAAACGTGTCCGAACTGACCGCGTCCACCAGACTGACGTACGAATTTACCTTCAACTTTTGCACCGGTACGGAATGTTTCACGGTACGCAACTTGAGGAGCACCAACGTTGGCTTCTACTTTAAATTCGCGTTTCATACGGTCAACAATGATATCAAGGTGAAGTTCACCCATACCAGAGATGATCGTTTGGCCAGTTTCTGGGTTTGTTTGAGTACGGAATGTAGGATCTTCTTCAGCAAGTTTCGCTAAAGCGATACCCATTTTATCTTGGTCAGCTTTTGATTTAGGCTCAATAGCAACGTCGATAACTGGTTCTGGGAATTCCATTGACTCAAGGATAACAAGATCCTTCTCATCACATAGAGTATCTCCAGTAGTTGTATCTTTTAGACCTACAGCAGCTGCGATATCCCCTGCGTATACAGTAGAGATTTCTTCACGGCTGTTAGCGTGCATTTGAAGAATACGTCCAACACGCTCACGTTTGCCTTTAGTAGAGTTTTTCACGTATGAACCAGAATCAAGTGTTCCAGAGTACACACGGAAGAACGTCAACTTACCAACGTAAGGGTCAGTCATAACTTTAAATGCTAATGCAGAGAATGGCTCTTCGTCAGAAGAATGACGCTCAATCTCTTCATTTGTATCAGGACGTGTACCTTTGATTGCAGCAACGTCAGTTGGTGCAGGAAGGTAGTCAAGAACAGCATCAAGTACTAGTTGAACACCTTTGTTTTTGAAAGCAGAACCAACAAGAACAGGGTAGAATTCAACATTTAATGTACCTTTACGAATTCCTGCTTTTAACTCGTCAATTGTAATTTCTTCACCCTCAAGGTACTTATCCATAAGCTCTTCATCAAGCTCACATACAGCTTCAATAAGGCTGTTGCGAAGCTCTTCAGCTTGCTCTTTGTACTCTTCAGGGATTTCTTTTGCATCAGAACGAGTTCCGAGGTCATCTTCGTAGAAATACGCAACGTTTTCTACAAGGTCGATGATACCTTCGAAGTTATCTTCAGCACCGATCGGCAATTGAATTGCATGAGCGTTTGCTTGAAGACGGTCTCTTAAAGTTCCTACAGAGTAAAGGAAGTCTGCACCGATTTTGTCCATTTTGTTAACAAAAACGATACGCGGTACTCCATAAGTTGTTGCCTGACGCCAAACAGTTTCTGTTTGAGGCTCAACGCCTGATTGCGCGTCAAGTACAGCAACAGCACCATCAAGTACACGAAGAGAACGTTCAACTTCAACTGTGAAGTCTACGTGTCCTGGAGTATCGATGATGTTTACGCGATATCCTTTCCACTGTGCAGTTGTTGCAGCGGAAGTGATTGTGATACCACGTTCTTGTTCCTGCTCCATCCAGTCCATTTGTGAAGCTCCTTCATGAGTTTCACCAATTTTGTGGATACGACCAGTATAGAACAAGATACGTTCTGTAGTTGTCGTTTTACCGGCATCGATGTGAGCCATGATACCGATATTACGAGTTTTTTCTAAGGAGAACTCTCTTGCCATTGGGTAATTTCTCCTTCCTTATTAGGAAATTGTGTTTTGTTAATCTATAAATCCTACCAGCGATAGTGAGCAAATGCTTTGTTTGCTTCAGCCATCTTATGAGTGTCTTCACGTTTCTTAACAGCAGCACCAGTGTTGTTAGCTGCGTCAAGGATTTCGTTAGCTAAACGCTCTTCCATCGTTTTTTCTCCGCGAAGACGAGCGTAGTTAACTAACCAGCGAAGTCCAAGAGTCGTACGACGTTCAGGACGAACTTCTACAGGAACTTGGTAGTTCGCACCACCTACACGGCGTGCTTTTACTTCAAGTACAGGCATGATGTTTTTCAATGCTTGTTCGAAAACCTCCATTGCATCATTGCCAGTACGTTCTTTAATGATATCGAATGACTTGTATAGGATTGTTTGAGACTTACCTTTTTTACCATCGATCATCATTTTGTTGATTAGACGAGATACAAGCTTAGAGTTGTAAATCGGATCAGGTAAAACATCTCTTTTTGCTACAGGACCTTTACGTGGCATCTGAATATCCTCCCTTCATCAATTATGCGTATTTTCGTATATTATTTTGCTTTAGGTTTTTTCGTACCGTATTTAGAACGGCCTTGTGCACGGTTTTCAACTCCAGCAGTATCAAGCGCACCACGAACGATGTGGTAACGTACCCCTGGTAAGTCTTTTACACGTCCGCCGCGGATAAGTACAACACTGTGCTCTTGTAGGTTGTGACCGATACCAGGAATGTAAGCAGTAACCTCGATTCCGTTAGTCAAACGAACACGAGCATATTTACGAAGTGCTGAGTTCGGTTTTTTCGGTGTCATTGTACCAACACGAGTACATACCCCGCGTTTTTGTGGAGAAGATACGTTAGTGTGCTCTTTTTTAAAGCTGTTGTATCCTTTGTTAAGTGCAGGAGACTTTGAGTTTTCTACTTTACTCACGCGTCCTTTGCGAATTAGCTGATTAATTGTAGGCATGAATTTTTCCTCCCTTCATTACGTTTTATAACCCACATACCCAGGTGGTTCATCAAAAGGCAAAAAACAATGTCTTTACACAAGATGGAATCTTACGCAAAAACAAAAGTACGTTATAAAATAATGGCAACAGCGGCTGCTCCTACCTCAATTCCGCAGGCTTTGCCGAGCTTTTTCATGGATTCAACCATTGAGACAGAGATACCTTGATCTTCAGCAAGTGAAACAACACTTGACGTGAGTATCGGATCTGCGTCTTTTGCAACGACTACTTCCTTTACTGAACCTCGCTTTAGAGCTTTCACTGTTTGCTTCGTACCAATAATAATTGATTTGGCCTGTGATACTTTATCATAAGACATAAACATATCCTCCAAAGTAACAGGTTAATTTCGAGCACCTTGGTTATATTATCATTCTAGGAGACGAATGTCAACAAGGTATGACATTTTTTAGTTTCGTTCTTCTCATAGAGTGACTTTTTCATAAATATATCTGCTGAAAGACTGTTTTTGCAGTCTTTCAGCAGCATTAAATCAGTTATTCAACCGGGACCATATCGTCAGTCGGCTGAACATTTGATACTGGTTTTACTTTACGGTATTTCATCATTCCTGTACCAGCTGGAACAAGCTTACCGATGATAACATTCTCTTTCAAGCCGAGAAGCTCGTCACGCTTACCTTTGATCGCTGCATCTGTAAGGACACGTGTTGTTTCCTGGAAGGAAGCAGCAGATAAGAATGAATCAGTTTCAAGAGATGCTTTTGTAATACCGAGTAAGACAGGACGGCCTGTAGCAGGTCGATTGCCTTCAAGCAATACCTTTTTGTTCGCTTCAGTAAATTGGTGAATATCAAGCAATGTACCTGGAAGCACATCAGTGTCACCGGCATCAATTACGCGTACTTTGCGAAGCATCTGGCGAACCATTACTTCTACGTGTTTATCACCGATTTCAACACCCTGCATACGGTAAACCTTTTGAACCTCATGGAGAAGATACTCTTGAACAGTTGTCAGGTCAGTCACTTTAAGAAGTTCTTTCGGATCGATTGAACCTTCTGTCAGTACTTGGCCTCGAGTAATTTTATCTCCTTCCGCTACTTTCAGGCGGGAGTTGTAAGGTGCCGTATAAGAACGTGTTTCCACTGCGCCTTGAACCACAATTTCCTGTTGCTTGTCACGAACTTCATTGATCTCAACGACTGTACCGTCGATTTCTGTAATTGTTGCCTGACCTTTCGGATTACGCGCTTCGAAAAGCTCTTGGATACGCGGAAGACCCTGTGTGATGTCGTCTCCAGCAACCCCGCCTGTATGGAATGTACGCATTGTTAACTGTGTACCAGGCTCACCGATTGATTGGGCAGCAATGATTCCGACAGCTTCACCGACTTCAACATCGGAGCCAGTTGCAAGATTTCGGCCATAGCATCGTTTACATACACCATGAGGCGTATTACATGTGAAGGCAGAACGGATCCACACTTCTTCAATGCCGGCTTCGACAATCTCCAGTGCTTTATCTTCATCGATCAGTTCGTTTTCATTCACAAGCACTTCACCTGTTTCAGGGTGCTTCACTTGTTTTCTTGCAAAACGTCCGATTAAGCGTTCTTCTAAGCGCTCAATTGTTTCAGTTCCTTCTTTAAGAGGCTTAGCAAGAATGCCTCGGTCAGTTCCGCAATCAGTTTCACGGATGATAACATCCTGCGCAACGTCAACGAGACGGCGTGTAAGGTAACCTGAGTCAGCAGTTTTAAGAGCGGTATCGGCAAGACCTTTACGCGCACCGTGTGTGGAGATAAAGTACTCCAATACTGTCAGACCTTCACGGAAACTTGATTTGATCGGCAACTCAATGATACGTCCAGCCGGGTTGGCCATCAGGCCGCGCATTCCGGCAAGCTGCGTAAAGTTAGATGCGTTACCACGGGCACCAGAGTCACTCATCATGTAGATCGGGTTGAGTTCATCAAGTGATTTCATCAGTTTGCCTTGGATAACGTCTTTTGCAGCACTCCAGATAGAGATGACTCTCTCATAGCGTTCTTCTTCAGTGATAAGACCGCGGCGGAACTGCTTCATAACGTTGTCAACTTTGCTTTGCGCTTCCTCAAGAATTTCTTGTTTATCATCGAGTACGACGATGTCAGAAACCCCAACTGTAATACCAGCTTTAGTTGAATATTTGAAGCCTAGGTTTTTCATGCGGTCAAGCATTTTAGACGTTTCCGTAATATGGAATCGTTTAAAGATTTCCGCGATGATTTTACCCAGAATGCCTTTTTTAAACGGCGCATTGATTGGCTGCTGTGCGATAACAGCTTTAACGTCAGCACCTTTTTCTAAGAAGAAACGGTCAGGTGTTTTCTCTTCAATGTTGCTCTTCGTTGGTTCATTCATGTAAGGGAATGATTCCGGAAGAATTTCATTGAAGACAAGCTTACCGACAGTTGTAATTAACAATTTTGAGCGCTGTTCTTCGGTAAATGTCACATTCTTAAGTGAGTTAGCTGCAACAGCTACTCTCGTATGAAGGTGAACATATCCGTTTTGATAAGCAAGAAGCGCTTCGTCTGTATTCTTGAAGACCATACCTTCACCGACAGCACCGGCACGCTCAAGTGTCAGGTAATAGTTACCTAGTACCATATCCTGAGACGGTGTTACAACCGGTTTACCATCTTTAGGGTTCAAGATGTTTTGAGCAGCAAGCATCAAGATGCGTGCTTCAGCTTGTGCTTCAGCAGATAATGGTACGTGAACCGCCATTTGGTCACCGTCAAAGTCAGCGTTGTAAGCTGTACATACGAGCGGGTGAAGACGGATTGCGCGTCCTTCAACAAGCGTTGGTTCAAACGCCTGGATACCTAATCTGTGAAGTGTAGGGGCACGGTTCAGCAGTACCGGATGCTCCTTAATAACTGATTCTAGTACATCCCAAACTTCAGGCTGTACGCGCTCAATTTTGCGTTTCGCACTCTTAATGTTGTGAGCAAGACCTTTTTCAACAAGTTCTTTCATAACGAAAGGCTTGAAAAGTTCAAGCGCCATTTCCTTCGGTAATCCGCATTGGTACATTTTCAAATGAGGACCAACAACGATTACAGAACGTCCGGAGTAATCGACACGTTTACCAAGAAGGTTTTGACGGAAACGGCCTTGCTTCCCTTTCAGCATGTGAGAAAGAGATTTTAACGGTCTGTTACCAGGACCTGTTACAGGGCGTCCGCGGCGGCCGTTGTCAATTAGGGCATCGACAGCCTCTTGAAGCATACGCTTTTCGTTTTGAACGATGATGCTAGGCGCACCAAGGTCCAAAAGGCGTTTCAAACGATTGTTACGGTTGATGACACGACGATAAAGGTCATTCAAATCAGAAGTCGCAAAACGTCCGCCATCTAGCTGAACCATCGGTCTAAGCTCCGGAGGAATAACAGGAAGCACATCAAGGATCATCCAAGAAGGCTTGTTTCCTGAGTTACGGAAGGCTTCTAAAACTTCAAGACGTTTGATCGCACGAGTACGGCGTTGTCCTTGTGAAGTTTTCAGCTCTTCTTTTAACATATCAACTTCTTTGACAAGATCGATATCTTGAAGAAGTTTATGAATTGCTTCAGCACCCATAGATGCTTGGAATTTATTACCGTATTTATCAAGATAAGCACGATATTCTTTCTCAGACAGAAGCTGTTTCTTTTCAAGCGGTGTATTCGCCGGATCAGTTACAACGTAAGAAGCAAAGTAAATGACTTCTTCTAAAGCACGAGGTGACATATCCAGCACAAGACCCATACGGCTTGGAATACCTTTGAAATACCAAATGTGGGAAACTGGGGCAGCCAGTTCAATGTGCCCCATTCTCTCACGACGGACTTTAGCCCGTGTTACTTCGACTCCGCAGCGGTCACAAACTACGCCTTTATAACGAACTCGCTTGTACTTCCCGCAATGACATTCCCAGTCCTTAGTCGGTCCGAAAATGCGTTCGCAGAATAGACCGTCCTTTTCAGGTTTTAACGTACGATAGTTTATCGTTTCAGGCTTTTTCACTTCACCAAAAGACCATGAACGGATTTTATCCGGTGAAGCAAGACCGATGTTCATATACTCAAAATTGTTCACATCTAGCAAGGGGCCTACCTCCCTTTTTATCTTCGGATTAACCGATGTCACTTGCCTTTATAACTAGAGATTATTCTTTTGTTACTACATCGCGTTCAACGTCTGCAGATGCTGTTTCTTCCGGCTCTTCATCACCTGATAATGCCAGGCCGTCAGCTTGTTTCGCATCTTCTTCGTCTTCTAAATCTCTCATTTCTATTTCTTCTTCATCACCAGAAAGGATTTTGACATCCATACCTAAGCTTTGAAGTTCTTTGATTAATACTTTGAATGATTCCGGAACACCTGGTTCAGGAACATTGTCGCCTTTAACGATGGCTTCGTATGTTTTCACACGTCCAACCACGTCATCAGACTTAACAGTCAGAATTTCTTGAAGAGTATAAGCCGCACCGTAAGCTTCAAGTGCCCAAACCTCCATCTCACCAAAACGCTGTCCGCCAAATTGCGCTTTACCGCCAAGAGGCTGCTGCGTAACAAGTGAGTAAGGACCTGTAGAGCGTGCATGAAGTTTATCGTCAACCATGTGAGCTAGTTTGATCATGTACATGATACCGACAGATACACGGTTATCAAACGGCTCTCCAGTACGTCCGTCGTAAAGCACTGTTTTGGCGTCACGAGACATGCCGGCTTCTTCAAGTGTTTCCCAGACATCCTCTTCTCGCGCTCCGTCAAATACAGGAGATGCAATGTGAATGCCAAGGTAACGAGCGGCCATACCCATGTGAAGTTCCAATACCTGCCCGATGTTCATACGTGATGGTACGCCCAGCGGGTTAAGCATGATATCAATTGGTGTGCCGTCAGGAAGGTAAGGCATATCCTCTTCAGGAAGAATCTTAGAGATAACACCTTTGTTACCGTGACGACCGGCCATTTTATCCCCTTCAGAAATCTTACGTTTCTGAACGATATATACGCGTACTAACTGGTTAACACCTGGAGGAAGTTCGTCTCCGTCTTCACGGTTGAAGACTTTAACGTCATGGATAATTCCGCCGCCGCCGTGAGGCACACGAAGAGAAGTATCACGAACCTCGCGGGCTTTCTCGCCAAAAATGGCGTGAAGAAGGCGTTCTTCTGCAGTCAGTTCAGTTACGCCTTTAGGCGTTACTTTACCAACAAGAAGATCTCCGTCTTTTACTTCTGCCCCAATACGGATGATTCCGCGGTCATCAAGGTTGCGAAGCGCATCTTCACCGACGTTTGGAATATCGCGAGTGATTTCTTCAGGTCCAAGTTTCGTATCACGTGCTTCTGATTCGTATTCTTCAATGTGGATAGATGTATAAACATCATCCTTCACTAGGCGTTCACTCATGATGATGGCATCCTCATAGTTGTAGCCATCCCATGTCATGAAGCCGACCATTACGTTACGGCCAAGTGCAAGTTCACCAAGCTCCATAGAAGGACCGTCAGCAAGGATTTCTCCTTTTACCACTTCATCGCCGACACTTACGATCGGACGCTGGTTGTAGCACGTACCTTGGTTAGAGCGGACAAATTTCAGCAGGCTGTATTTATCCAGGTTTCCTTTTACTTTTTGACCGTCTACTTCTTCATAACGGCGAACCCAAACGTTTTTCGCTTCTACGCGTTCAACGATACCAGGGTGTTTACAAATAACAGCGGCACCAGAGTCTTTTCCTGATACGTATTCCATACCAGTTCCAACAAATGGCGCTTCCGGCTGCATCAAAGGCACAGCCTGACGCTGCATGTTCGCTCCCATGAGGGCACGGTTGGAGTCATCGTTTTCTAAGAACGGGATACATGCTGTCGCAGCAGATACAACCTGCTTAGGCGATACATCCATGTAGTCTACACGATTTCTGGAAACAACGGTGTTCTCCCCGCGGAAACGAGCTACGATGCTGTCATCAATAAAGGCGCCTTCGTCATCAAGACGAGCATTCGCTTGAGCGACAACATAGTTATCCTCTTCATCAGCAGTTAAGTAATCGATTCTGCCCGTTACCTTCCCTGTTTCAGGGTCAACGCGGCGATATGGCGTTTCAATAAAGCCAAAACGGTTTACTTTTGCATAAGATGATAGTGAGTTGATCAAACCGATGTTCGGGCCCTCAGGCGTTTCAATCGGACACATACGGCCATAGTGGGAGTAGTGAACGTCACGCACTTCCATTCCGGCACGCTCACGTGTCAATCCGCCCGGTCCTAATGCTGACAGACGACGCTTGTGCGTTAATTCAGCAAGCGGGTTCGTCTGATCCATGAATTGAGAAAGCTGTGAGCTTCCAAAGAACTCTTTAATGGACGCAATAACAGGACGAATATTGATCAGCTGCTGAGGCGTAATTGTATTCGTATCTTGAATTGACATTCTCTCACGAACCACACGCTCCATACGGCTTAAACCGATACGGAATTGATTCTGGAGAAGCTCGCCTACAGAACGTAAACGGCGGTTCCCAAGATGATCGATATCATCTGTGTCGCCTACTCCGTGCAGCAGGTTGAAGAAGTAGCTGATTGAAGAAATAATATCAGCAGGCGTGATGTTTTTAATCTCTTCTTCGATGTAAGCATTGCCGATTACATTAATAACCTGTTCTCCTTCTTGATCAGTCGGAGCAAAGATTTTAATTGATTGAAGAGTCACTTCATCTTCAACAACGCCGCCATTCGGATACAGCTTTCTGAAACCGATTCCGTTTTCTAAGTATGGCAGTACTTTATCAAGTGTTCTTCTATCAAGAATCTGACCTTTTTCAGCAAGGATTTCTCCTGTTTCAGGATCAACAAGCGTTTCAGCAAGTCTCTGATTGAAGAGGCGATTCTTAATATGAAGTTTTTTATTAATTTTATAGCGTCCTACATTGGCAAGATCGTATCGTTTCGGATCAAAGAAACGAGAATCAAGCAAGCTTTTCGCATTTTCTACTGTAGGCGGCTCTCCAGGACGGAGACGCTCGTAAATTTCCAGCAACGCTTTGTCGCTGTTTTCTGTGTTATCTTTATCAAGCGTATTTCGCAGGTATTCGTTTTCTCCTATGAGATCAAGAATCTCTTGATCGGAGCCGAAGCCGAGAGCACGCAAAAGAACCGTAACCGGCAACTTACGTGTGCGATCAATGCGGACATAAACAACATCTTTCGCATCAGTTTCGTATTCTAACCATGCGCCACGGTTTGGAATGACAGTTGCGGTAAAACCTTTTTTACCGTTTTTGTCTACTTTACCACTGAAATATACACTTGGAGACCGAACAAGCTGGGAAACGATAACGCGTTCCGCACCGTTAATGATAAAAGTACCTGTATCTGTCATAATAGGGAAATCACCCATGAAGACATCTTGGTCTTTTACCTCTCCAGTTTCTTTGTTAATTAAACGAACCTTCACTCTTAGCGGAGCTGAGTAAGTCACATCACGTTCTTTTGATTCCTCTACAGGATATTTAGGCTCACCTAAACTATAATCAATGAACTCAAGAGAGAGGTTACCAGTGAAATCCTCAATTGGTGATATGTCTTGAAACATCTCTCTAAGACCCTCATCAAGAAACCACTGATAAGAAGAGGTTTGAATTTCAATGAGATTTGGTAATTCTAACACTTCGCTAATGCGAGCATAGCTTCTGCGCTGGCGGTGTCGTCCATACTGAACTAGTTGACCTGTCAACTGATTCACCCCTCAAATCATGCGTATTATATGTGTAATAAGCATTTCTTCCAAAGAAAGAAAATACTTTTACAAGACAAAAGAAAAAAGGGTTTCTAATTAAGAAAACCACATCCAAAAACAAATACCGATTTTATTAGCATTTCCATACTTGTATAATTTATACATAGATATTGACAATTCATCATATCAAGCAAAATATATACATTGGCATTTTACAATATTAACATAGTTAAAATACCGAGTCAAACTTTTTTTGCTTTTATGATATAATAGCCTTTCTTTTTTTGAACGACGGAAACTTCATCGAACAGTTCCTCGAGCTTTTCAATGGCAGAAGGCGCGCCCTGCTTTTTCTGTATGACGATCCACAACTCACCTGAAGCTTTTAAGTGTTCAGCGCTTTTCTCAAAGATAGCATGGACAACTTTTTTTCCGGCTCGGATTGGGGGATTTGTAAGAATAGAAGCAAATGTTTGAGCAGAATCAACGTTTGAAAACAAATCGCTTTGATAAATCTTAACGTTTGTTATTCCGTTTTGTTCCGCATTTTCATTTGATAGTTCTACGGCTCTCTCATTAACGTCAATCATGTGGATAGTCCGGTCTTTAAAGTCGCTGGCGAGCGATAAACCAATCGGGCCGTATCCGCAGCCTACATCTAAAATGCCGCCCTCAACCTCAGGCTCTTCAAAAGAATCAATCAGCAGGCGGGAGCCGAAATCAACTTCTTTTTTAGAAAAAACCCCGCTGTCGCTGGTAAACGTGAAATCTTTATTCCGAAGCCTAAAAGACCAGGTTTGCTTGTTGCTTTTTACTGAAGGTTTTTCTGAATAATAGTGCTCACTCATTATTAGAACCTCCTTTTTTCATGGCTTAAAGAATGGCAAAGAAAAAGCTCGCCTCATAAAAGCGAGCTTCCCCTACAGGTAAGTGAAGATTACTTAACTTCTACAGAAGCGCCAACTTCTTCAAGTTTAGCTTTAAGCTCTTCAGCTTCTTCTTTAGCAATACCTTCTTTAAGTGGTTTTGGAGTGTTGTCAACAAGCTCTTTAGCTTCTTTCAAGCCAAGACCAGTGATTTCACGTACAACTTTGATAACTTTGATTTTTTGAGATCCTGCACCAGCAAGGATAAGATCGAATTCGCTTTGCTCTTCAGCAGCTCCGCCAGCAGCAGCTCCGCCAGCTACAGCTACAGGAGCAGCAGCAGTTACGCCAAATTCTTCTTCGATTGCTTTTACTAGGTCGTTCAATTCAAGTACAGTTGCTTCTTTAACGGAAGCAATGATTTCTTCGATATTTAAAGCCATTTGTAATTCCTCCATTTTGTTTTAATTTATGAAAAACTGATTAGATTAAGCGCCTTGTTCTTCCTTTTGTTCTGCCACAGCTTTTGCAGCAAGAGCAAGGTTGCGAACTGGAGCTTGAAGTACGCTAAGCAACATAGAAAGCAAGCCTTCGCGTGATGGAAGTTCAGCAAGAGCTTTCACTTCTTCAACAGTAGAAACTTTACCTTCGATAACGCCAGCTTTGATTTCAAGAGCTTCGTGATTTTTAGCGAAGTCATTAAGAACTTTAGCCGGAGCGACAACATCTTCAGTGCTGAATGCGATCGCGTTCGGTCCAGTTAAGAAATCATTCAAACCATTAAGCTCAGCTTGTTCAACCGCACGGCGAGTCATCGTATTTTTGTAAACTTTGAACTCAACGTTAGCTTCGCGAAGCTGTTTACGAAGTTCAGTTACTTCAGAAACGTTAAGTCCGCGATAGTCAACGATGATCGTTGATTTACTTTCTTTCAGTTTAGAAGCAATTTCTTCAACAACAACTTTTTTTGTTTCAATTGCGCTGCTCATGGTTACACCTCCTGTAGATTCTTGTGTAACACTTATACCGTTAGGTGATCACGACTGAGACGACGGATTCCATATAAAAAGCCTCCATGAGACATGGAGGCTGTATATACAAGCATACGTAACGTAATAGCTGTGATAATATACACCTCGGTAGGATAATTAAGCGGTTAGGCCCCTACTGTCTACGGTATAAATGATATTCTATTTTACAACATTTTGAATAATATCAGAATGTTGATGTCATGTCAATATTATTTTACGTTAAAAGTTGAAGAGTCTACTTTGACACCAGGTCCCATAGTAGAAGTTACAGCAACGTTTTTCACGTAAACGCCTTTAGCTGCAGCAGGTTTAGCTTTAAGGATTGTATCGTACATTGTTGTGAAGTTCTCAACAAGTTTTTCATCCTCGAAAGAAACTTTACCGATAGGAACATGAATGTTTCCAGCTTTATCAACACGGTATTCAACTTTACCAGCTTTGATTTCGCCGATCGCTTTTTCAACTTCGAAAGTAACTGTACCAGTTTTAGGGTTTGGCATTAAACCTTTTGGTCCAAGTACACGACCGATTTTACCAACTTCACCCATCATGTCAGGTGTAGCTACGATAACATCGAAATCGAACCAGCCTTGTTGAATTTTGTTGATGTAGTCAGTATCGCCTACGAAATCTGCACCAGCAGCTTCAGCTTCTTTCGCTTTTTCGCCTTTTGCGAAAACGAGAACGCGCTGAGTTTTACCAGTTCCGTTTGGAAGCACAACTGCTCCACGGATTTGCTGGTCGTTTTTACGAGGGTCAACCCCTAAACGGAAAGCCACTTCAACTGTAGCGTCGAATTTAGCTGTGTTTGTTTTTTTAACGAGAGCTACTGCTTCAGAGACGTCGTAAGCTTTAGAACGGTCTACAAGCTTAGCAGCTTCAACGTACTTTTTACCTTTTTTAGCCATTTTAAAATTTCCTCCTTATGTGGTTATAGCGGAATAACCTCCCACGAATAAGGGTTGCGAACTTGTTAAAACTCGCAACCCGACAAGAAACAAATTAATCCTCGATTACAATACCCATACTGCGGGCAGTACCTTCAACCATGCGCATTGCCGCTTCAACGTCTGCTGCGTTTAAGTCAGGCATTTTCGTTTCAGCGATTTCGCGTACTTTATCGCGCTTAACGGTTGCCACTTTATTACGGTTTGGTTCACCAGAACCAGACTCAATTCCAGCTGCTTTTTTAAGCAATACTGCAGCAGGTGGAGTTTTTGTAATAAATGTAAATGAACGGTCTTCGTAAACCGAAATTTCAACAGGAATGATTAAACCAGCTTGGTCAGCTGTACGAGCGTTAAACTCCTTACAGAATCCCATGATGTTAACACCGGCTTGACCAAGTGCAGGTCCAACTGGTGGTGCTGGGTTAGCTTTTCCAGCAGGAATTTGCAATTTTACAACTTTAACTACTTTTTTAGCCACGAGACACACCTCCTTAAGTCCGTGATGTGGTAATAGGGTAAACCCTCCCACTCAAGGTTTCATTCTTTATATGAATGACGAAATATCATGCTAGTTGCCTTGGATAAGTCCAAGACGTACCTTTGCTATATTATCATTTATATATAGCAATTTCAAGTTTTTTCACATTACAATTTATCGATTTGGGTAAATTCCAGCTCAACTGGCGTTTCACGGCCAAACATATTAACGAAAACTTTGACCTTGCTTTTATCATAATCAATCTCTTCAATTGATCCTGTAAAGTTAGCAAAAGGTCCGTCTATTACTTTCACTGTCTCTTTCAGTTCAAAGTCAATATCAGTTTTTCGTTCATCCATGCCCATTCTCTTCAGAATGGTTTCTGCTTCGCCCGGAAGAAGCGGCGTCGGTTTTGAACCTGACCCGGCAGATCCTACGAATCCAGTAACGCCCGGCGTGTTGCGGACAACATACCAAGAGTCGTCTGTCATTACAATTTCAACAAGCACATAACCAGGGAATACTTTCTTTTTCACGACTTTTTTCTTGCCGTTTTTGATATCTGTTTCTTCTTCTTCGGGTACGACTACACGGAAAATTTTATCCTGCATCCCCATTGATTCAACACGTTTTTCCAAGTTGGCTTTTACTTTATTCTCATAACCAGAGTACGTGTGAACAACATACCAATTCTTTTCCATTCTATTCAGGACTGTCCAGTCCTTCCCTCCCCGCATTTGGTTTTAGTGAATTACCATAACGCTTCAAAAAATAGGCGGCAAGCCTATGATAACTATCATTTTAAGCCACAATAAAAAACCCGCTGAACGGGTTTTGGCAAGTAATATTATGATCTATTATAGCACGTATTGCTGATCATTATTCAACTATTAAACGAATTAATTGAGAAATTCCTGTGTCAAGGAGGGCAAAAAAGATAACAAAAAAGATAACTGTTGAAATTACCGTAATGGTATAACGCGTTAACTCTTTTCCTTTAGGCCAGCTTACCTTTTTCATTTCTTTCCCAACATCTTTAAAGAATTTCATAATACGCATGTAAAAGACCTCCACAATTTAAAAGCGCAAAAACTATTTTGTTTCAAGATGAGCTGTATGTGAATTGCAAGTACTGCAGTATTTCTTTACTTCTAATCGCTCAGCCGCTGATGCAGAGCTCTTCATAGTCGTATAATTACGGTTTCCGCATGTCTTGCATGCTAACGTAATCTTTTTTCTCATGTCATTACACCTTTTTCTAAATAGACATTAGTTCTTATCTTTAGTAACATATCATAGTCAGAAAAATACTGTCAATATAGCATAAATTGCTATTACAAACTGATTTCGCGAATTTCCAAGTACTTCTCCAGCTTGCGTTTCACACGCTGAAGGGCATTGTCGATCGATTTCACATGTCGGTTCAGTTCATCAGAAATCTCTTGGTAACTTCTCCCATCGAGATATAAGACGAGTACTTTTCTCTCTAAATCACTTAAAAGTTCTCCCATTTTCATTTCAATATCATCAAATTCTTCCTGATTAATGATCATTTCCTCAGGATTTAAGGTTTTCGCTCCTGAAATGACATCCAGCAGTGTTCGGTCTGATTCTTCATCAAAAATCGGTTTATCTAATGAGACGTAGGAATTCAAAGGAATGTGTTTCTGGCGAGTAGCTGTCTTTATTGCGGTAATAATTTGGCGGGTAATACATAATTCTGCGAAAGCTTTGAATGAGGTAAGCTTGTCCTCTTTGAAGTCACGAATAGACTTATAGAGGCCTATCATGCCTTCCTGAACAATATCCTCTCTGTCCGCCCCTATTAAGAAATAGGATCTTGCTTTTGCCCGAACAAAGTTTCGGTACTTCGTAATCAAGTAATCTAACGCATCACTGTCCCCAACATGAACCTTTTCAATGACCTGCTCGTCCTCCAACTGGCAAAACTGCTCTTTGTTGAATTTTCCCTTGTTGTTCTGTAGATTCACTCCGATCCCCCCGGCGCACGTAGATAGAAATATTATACAGTATTGGGCAAAAAAGCGTCAACTTAATCTAAGTCTCCCCGCCTCCACTTTTCAAACGTTTTCAAAACCTCTTCCGATAAAGCAATTTTACCCGCCGGCTTTTCGGAAGTGATTTTTCTTACCCGTCTCTCTATTCGCCTTTCAATCGTTTCTACCTCTCTCAAAAGCTCCCGGGCCGATTTCCGCAATGCCCCCTGTCCGAAAATCGCCCACTGCTCAGTATAGTCAGAGGTCGCAACGTGAATTTGAGTCGCAATATTATTCAAAGCCTGAGCGAGCTTTTCTATCCGCTCATCAGCCGTCTCATTTTCTTTTGTAAAAATTACTTCAACTCTATGGTTGGTCTGTTTTTTCTCAAGCCCTTTTACGAGATGCGCGTCAAAAACAACAATAACCCTGTTTCCTGTATACGATTGATATTCCGCCATTTTCTGAATCAGTACGTCTCTCGCCTCTTCAAAACTGTTCGCTTTTAAATCCTTCAGCTGCGGCCAGGCTCCAATCATGTTGTACCCGTCTACTAACAGGATATCCATGGGTCTTTATTCTCCCAGAGGGTTTCGTTTCCGGTAGACTTCATACATCAAAAGACCAGCCGCGACAGATGCATTTAGTGAAGTTACCTTTCCGGCCATCGGGAGTTTAATGAGAAAATCGCACTTTTCCTTTACAAGACGGCCCATCCCTTTTCCTTCACTTCCGATGACTAGAGCCAAAGGCATATTGCCGTCCATATTGCGGTAATCCTCACGCGCGGACGCATCCGTTCCGACAACCCAGATTCCCCGCTCTTTCATCTCTTCTAACGTCCGTGCCAAATTGGTGACTCTTGCTACAGGAATGTGCTCAATTGCTCCTGTTGAAGCTTTTGCCACTGTTGTTGTCAGCCCGACAGCTCTCCGTTTTGGAATGACGATGCCATGAGCGCCGACCGCATCTGCTGTCCTCATAATGGAACCAAGATTATGAGGGTCTTCAAGCTCGTCCAGAATGAGGAAGAAAGGCTGTTCATTTTTTTCTTCGGCTGCTTTATATAAATCGTCCAGTTCTGCATATTCATACGCTGCAACCTGTGCCACTACGCCCTGATGCTGTCCTGTCACCATTTGATCGAGTTTTTTTCTCGGGACGTATTGAATCGTGATTCCCTGCTTTTTGGCAAGCTCAATCACTTGCTGTGCTTGTCCCTTTACGGTGTTTTCCGCCATCCACAGCTTATACAGCTTCCGATCAGATTTTAACGTCTCGATCACTGCATTTTTCCCTATGACGTAATCATGTTGCTGACTCATTTGTTTTCCTCCCTGACGTCCCGAATTGTATAGCTTCGGCTACGAGCTGACTAAGTCGTTCCTCTTTTTTCTCTAGAAAAAGGTAGCCCAGAAGCGCTTCAAATGCTGTACTGTAGCGGTACGTCTGAACATCTGTATTTTTAGGTGTTGTCCCTGACTTGGCATTTCTGCCTCTTTTCAGCACCGCTTCCTCTTCTTCCGTAAAAAATGATTGATTCTGCAGAAAAAATAGGATCTCAGCCTGTGACTTTGCTGAAACAATCCGGCTTGATTTCTTATGAAGATCATTTGGTTTGGTAAAGCCCTGCTTAAGCAGGTGATGCCTGACATACACTTCAAAAATGGCATCACCTATATAAGCAAGCGCAAGACCGTTAAGGTGCTTAGAATCTTTTATCGTATCAAATTCAAGCATCTGTTATTCTCCCCGTTTCCAGCGAGTGCCTTGAGCCGTATCTTCAAGAATGATATTCATGCTTTTCAGCTGGTCGCGGATCTGGTCTGACAATCCAAAATCGCGATTCCGGCGCGCTTCATTTCGCTTTTCGATTAAGTCTTCAATCTCTTGATCGAGAAGTTCCTGCTCACCCAACGAAAAACCGAGGACAGAAACAATGCGGTCAAACATCTCAATAAACGCCGTAATCACATGATCAGCCGTATGATCTTTCTGAAGATAATAATTGGCGTGTTTCGCTAAGTCAAACAAGACTGAAATGGCATTCGCCGTATTAAAATCATCGTCCATCGCTTCTTCGAATGCTTTGCGGTGTTCTTCAACTTTTTCAAGCCATTGATCGTCATCTTCGGTTAAATTCGTACTGCTGTTCAGACGGTGCTGAAGATTGCTGTACGCTGTTTTTAAACGGTTGAACGCGCTTTTCGTATTCTCCAGAAGCTCTTCCGAATAGTTAATCGGATGGCGATAATGAACAGATAGCATAAAGAATCTCAAAAGCTGAGGATCATGCTGTTTAATGATGTCATGCACAAGCACAAAGTTGCCTAGTGATTTTGACATTTTTTCATTATCAATATTGATATAACCATTATGAAGCCAGTACTTCGCAAACGTTTTGCCTGTCAGCGCCTCAGATTGCGCAATTTCGTTTTCATGGTGAGGGAATGTTAAATCCTGTCCGCCCGCATGGATATCAATCTGGTCACCGAGATACTTTTTCACCATTGCTGAGCACTCAATGTGCCAGCCCGGACGTCCTTTCCCCCAAGGGCTATCCCAAGAGATTTCTCCTTCTTTTGCCGCTTTCCACAGTGCGAAATCAAGAGCATCTTCTTTTTTCTCGCCGACTCGGATGCGTGCACCTGATCTAAGTTCATCGATTGATTGCTGAGAAAGCTTTCCGTACCCTTCAAACGCTCTGGTTTTGAAATATACGTCACCTTCTGATTCATATGCGTAGCCCTTTTTCACGAGCTGATCTACGAATTCGATAATGGCATCCATGTTCTCCATTACTCGCGGATGAAGGTCGGCTTTTCGGCAGCCGAGCGCACCCACGTCTTCAAAGTATGCTTTAATAAAACGCTCTGAAATGGTGGGTACATCCTCACCGAGTTCATTTGCCGCTTTAATTAATTTATCGTCTACGTCTGTGAAGTTAGAGACATACTGCACATCATAGCCTTTATACTCTAAATAGTTTCGAACCGTATCGTAAACGATTGCCGGACGCGCGTTCCCGATATGAATATAATTGTAAACCGTGGGTCCGCATACATACATTTTCACTTTTCCCTCTTCAAGAGGAACAAATGTTTCCTTCTGTCTAGTCAATGTATTATAAAGTGTGATTGTCATTTTTGGTTGATCCTTTCTTTTCTGTCTTCAAGTTCTGCCTTCAGCTCTAAAATCTGCTGTTCCAAAGACTTAAAGCGGTCAGCAACTGGATCGGGCAAATCCTGATGGTTTAAATCGCGTCTTACTTTTTTGCCATTTTGTACAACGACCCGTCCAGGGATACCGACAACTGTTGAAAAATCAGGAACATCATGCAGCACTACTGAACCAGCCCCAATCTTTGAGCCTTCACCGACCGTAATAGAACCGAGCACTTTAGCACCTGTGGCTATCAATGCGTCATCTTTAATCGTTGGGTGCCTTT
The DNA here is from genome assembly GCF_038004765.1 of Bacillus sp. FSL R5-0576. Classification (NCBI taxonomy): domain Bacteria; kingdom Bacillati; phylum Bacillota; class Bacilli; order Caryophanales; family Bacillaceae; genus Bacillus; species Bacillus sp. FSL R5-0576. Next base: position 11,935 of record NZ_JBBORU010000001.1, on the reverse strand, counting down.
TTCCCTTTTCTTTCCCCGTTCCCCCGAGGGTAACCCCCTGAAAAACGGTTACGTTATTGCCGATTTCACATGTCTCCCCAATGACAACCCCCATGCCGTGGTCTATGAAAAATCTTCTCCCGATTGTAGCGCCGGGGTGGATTTCTATCCCGGTAAAAAATCGGCTTACTTGAGATATAAGGCGTGCAAGGAAATAAAATTTTCGTTTATATAAAGCATGTGCAATCCGATGCGCCCATATAGCATGTAAACCGGAATAAGTTAAAATCACTTCAAAATAGCTTCTTGCTGCGGGATCTTGATCGAACACAGTATCAATGTCTTCTTTGAGCATTCTAAAAAACACATGCTTCCCCCCGTTTCTCTATCTGATTTCCTCTACCCAATAAAAAAAGCGCCTCTGCATGTAAACATGACAGAGACGCTTTAACCGCGCGGTTCCACTCTGTTTGAAAAGCAGACTTCTGCTCTCCCAACTTCAGCCTGTAACGGCGGCGGCCGCCTTTGAATACTGGTTTCAAAAAACGTTCTTCAAAGGTCTTAAGGGCGCACTTCTAAAACCCGGCTCATGGATCTCTCTCAGCCAATGGAGATCCTTTCTGTAATGGCCTAAAGCTTTATACTCTTCCCTGTCAACAATCATTTATTTAGATATTTTTTAAACGCTGAATTGCAGTCTCTTTACCGATCAATTCAATTGATTGCGGCAGTTCCGGACCGTGAGTTTGCCCTGTTACAGCAACACGAATCGGCATAAACAGTTTTTTCCCTTTATGGCCAGTTTCTTTCTGCACTGCTTTGATCGATGCTTTGATGTTATCCGGAGTGAACTCCTCAAGCTCTTCAAGCTTCGCTGCGAATGTACTGAGCACTTCAGGAACCTGTTCTTCTTCCAGAACAGCTTTCGCTTCTTGATTATACTCGATCTCATCCGTAAAGAACAAATCAGTCAGCTCAACAATTTCCGCACCGTAGCTTAATTGCTCATGATACAGGGAAATCAGTTTACGAACCCACTCTTGTTCTTCAGCAGAAAGCTCAGTGCCAACTTTGCCCGCTTTTTGCAAATGCGGAAGCGTCAGTTCAACAACCTGATCAAGATCCAGCTTCTTCACATATTGGTTGTTAACCCATTTTAGCTTATGCATATCAAACAAAGCTGGTGATTTAGATAAACGATTTACATCAAAAATTTCAATAAACTGCTCTTTTGTGAAAAGCTCTTCTTCTCCAACCGGTGACCAGCCTAGCAGTCCGATAAAGTTGAACAGCGCTTCTGGCAAGTAGCCAAGCTCTTTGTACTGCTCGATGAATTGAATAATGGATTCATCACGTTTGCTGAGCTTTTTACGGCTTTCGTTTACGATCAGCGTCATGTGTCCGAACTGAGGAATATCCCACCCGAATGCTTGATAGATCATAATCTGTTTCGGTGTGTTAGAAATATGATCCTCACCGCGCAGCACGTGTGTCATTTTCATTAAGTAGTCATCAATCGCTACCGCGAAGTTATAAGTAGGCGTTCCGTCCTTTTTAACAATAACGAAGTCGCCGATGCCATCTGATTCAAAAGAAATTTCGCCTTTTACGATATCATTGAAGGCGATAATTTTTCCTTCCGGCACGCGGAAACGAATACTTGGTTTTCTGCCTTCAGCGATAAATTTCTCCTGTTCTTCCTGAGTCAGGTCTCTGTGTTTTCCGGAATAACGAGGCATTTCTCCGCGGGCAATCTGTTCTTCACGCTCTTTTTCAAGCTCTTCTTCCGTACAGTAACATTTATAAGCAAGCCCTTTTTCAAGAAGCTCTTCATAGTACACTTTATAGATATCGTTACGCTCTGACTGACGGTATGGGCCGTACTCTCCTCCGACATCCACACTCTCATCCCAGTCAATACCTAGCCACTTCAGATAATTCAGCTGGCTTTGTTCTCCGCCCTCAATATTGCGCTTTTTATCTGTATCCTCAACTCGAATGATAAACTTTCCGCCTTGATTGCGGGCAAATAAATAATTAAAAAGCGCCGTTCTGGCATTTCCAATATGCAAATGTCCGGTTGGACTCGGTGCATAACGGACGCGTACTTCGTTTCCCATTTTCAAATACTTCCTTTCATGTCATGTATGGCCTCAGGCAAAAATGTATGAATCTATTCTACCACCAAATAGACCCGGCATCAAAACAAGTTAGCCTTTTTGTATCAGTACTGTCGCCTGTGCCGCTATTCCTTCCGCCCGGCCTGTAAATCCAAGCTTTTCTGTCGTTGTTGCTTTTACATTTACTTGAGAAACATCTGCCTCAAGGCCTTCAGCAATTCTTTTTCTCATATCTTCTATGTACGGCAGCATCTTCGGCTTTTGCGCTATGATGGTGCAATCAATGTTCCCAAGGACATACCCCTTCTGTTTCACGATTCCCCAGACATGCTGAAGTAATTTGAAAGAATCTGCGTCCTTGAACTCGGGATCTGTGTCAGGAAAATGCTTGCCGATGTCTCCTTCACCCACAGCTCCCAGGCAGGCGTCAGCGACAGTATGCAGCAATACGTCTGCATCAGAATGGCCAAGCAGCCCTTTTTCGTACGGGATTTCAATTCCGCCAATAATGAGAGGACGGCCCTCCACTAATTGATGCACATCAAATCCTTGTCCAATTCTAAACATGTTTATTCCCACTTTCTGATTCCATGATAGCTTCAGCTGACGTCAAATCGTCTGGCGTCGTCAGCTTAATATTTGTATAGCTGCCTTCTACAACACGGACCGAACCGCCCTCCATCTGTTCAACGAGGCTGGCGTCATCCGTCCCTAAAAATCCCTTGCGCTCGGCCTCAGCGTGAGCCTTCATCAATAAAGAAAGACGAAAAGCTTGTGGCGTTTGGACAGCCCACAAGCTTGAACGTTCAATCGTCTCACTGACTTGTAAATCTTGAACGCGTTTAATCGTATCTTTTACCGGAACAGCAAGGATGGCCGCTCCTGTCTGTTCCGCCTCTGCGATCAGTTCGTCAATTTGTTCATGTTTTATAAATGGGCGGGCACCGTCATGTACAAGGACAATCTTTTCTTGCTTTACGGCTTTCAGCCCCTTATACACACTGTGCTGACGCTCTTCTCCGCCTGCAACAAGCTCAATTGAAGTTTGAAACGGGTAATCGCACAGCAATTGCTGAAAGTGCTCCCGCTCCTGTTCGTTAATCACCAAAATGATTTTATCGCACTGCCGGTGGCTGTCAAACACTCTTAACGTGTGTATGATCACCGGGTCTCCTTTCAGCTCAATGAACAGTTTATTTCTCCCTGCCTTCATCCGCTTTCCCTGTCCGGCTGCAGGAATCACCACATCATAACTCATTGTTTCTTCTCCCTTTAGAGCGCCTTCTCCAACAGCTTAGGCTTCGCAAAAATCATTCGTCCCGCTGCTGTCTGCAGCACACTTGTGACAAGTACATCAATATGCTTGCCGATATAATTCCGTCCTTCTTCAACGACAATCATCGTACCGTCATCCAAGTAGGCAACTCCCTGATTATGCTCTTTCCCGTCCTTAATGACCTGAACATTCATTTCCTCGCCAGGAAGCACAACAGGCTTGACCGCATTGGCAAGGTCATTAATGTTTAATACTGCTACCTTCTGAAGCTCGCACACTTTATTTAAATTAAAATCATTCGTCACGACGACCCCGGATGTCAGCTTAGCAAGTTTGACGAGCTTGCTGTCAACCTCCTGAATATCTTCAAAGTCGCCTTCGTAAATTTCAACTTCAATGTCTAATTCTTTCTGAATGCGGTTCAGGATATCAAGACCGCGGCGTCCTCTGTTTCGTTTTAAAACATCTGAAGAGTCTGCAATATGCTGCAATTCCTCAAGGACAAACTGCGGAATCACGATAACTCCCTCTAAAAAACCAGTCTGACAAATATCTGCTATTCTCCCATCAATAATAACACTAGTGTCCAAAATTTTCAGCTTCTTGTCTTGAACCTCATGTTCTTCATCAGCTGTTCCTTTTTTCTTTTGCATTCTGGCGGAAATGGAAAACAGGCTGATCAATTCATCCTTTTTCTTAAAGCCCACCTGGAAGCCGAGATAACCGAGGAAGAAAGCCAAAAATACAGGAATTATTGTGCTGAATATGCGGTAAGGTATATTGTCTAAAGGAATAACATTTACGATAAGATAAGCAATTATAAGTCCAAAAACTAAGCCAAGACTTCCAAATAACAAATCTGGAACCGGCGCTTTTAACAATGAATCCTCTATCCACTTCACCCAGTTCACAACGTATTCTGTACCCCATATACTGATGAGAAAAAAGATAATTGCTCCTATTGCCGCAGACGTATATGCGTTTGTTATTAAAGGTATGTCCTGTATATTTAACAGTACAAACAATTCAGGTATCAAAAATATACCAACAACGCCGCCAAAAATAATGAAGAACGCCTGAACTATTCGTTTTAACATACCCCCACCTCCTTTTTTAACATTTTAATTTCACAAAGTCTTATGCATCCTACGAATATCAGAATAAACAAAAACCAACATTAATATACCCGTATTCATAAGGTTTTAACCGAAATCACAGTTGTCTGTCTAAATAATGCTTCTCTTGCAGGCGTTTTAATCCTTTTTTGATTTTTTGGGCTCGTACTTCACCGATTCCCTCTACTTCATCTAATTCTTCTGCACTCGCCTCAATAATCCTTGGTAGGACTCCAAATGCTTCTACAACATTTTCAACAATCGGCATCGGAAGACGCGGTATCTTATTTAACAGCCTGTATCCTCTCGGCAATACATAATCATCAAGATTAGTAGAAGCAGGGTAACCGAGAAGCTTATACACAATGGAATCATCCAGCAGATCATAACTGGACATATCCTGCAGCTCCTTCAAGAGAACAAACGGATCTTTAATCTTTTCTTTTACATAGTCCTTAATAAATAAAGCGGCCTCTTCTTCCATATCCGTAATCAATTCAATGACTTGCAGTTTGATCAAATGTCCTTCTGTCCCCAGCTCTTTGATATACATATTAATTTCGTTTTTGATTCTCAGTACCATTTCATAACGATGCATGACAGACAAGACATCACTGAAGGTAACAAGTTCCTCAAACTCTAACGCGTTCAGTGCATTAATCGTTTTATCGAGGATTGTCTTATATTTTTCAAGTGTTTGAATGGCTTGGTTCGCCTTGGTTAAAATAAATCCTATGTCTTTTAGTGTATACTTCATGTTTTCCTGATATAACGTTATGACATTTCTTCTTTCAGAAATAGCGATTACAAGACAGCCAGTTTGCTTAGCTACTCTTTCGGCAGTTCTGTGCCGCATTCCTGTTTCTGATGAAGAAATTGTGGCATCCGGCATCAGCTGAGTATTCGCGTAGAGGATCTTTTGACCAGAATCACTTAAAATGATCGCTCCATCCATTTTAGCCAGCTCATATAAATGCGCCGGAGAAAAAGCCGTGTTTATGTGAAAGCCGCCGTCCACTACTTCTTTTACTTTATCATTATATCCAACAACAATCAGACCGCCTGTATTTGCTCTCAAGACGTTTTCCATCCCCGCTCTGAGCGGTGTACCCGGAGCAACAAACTGCAATATAGATGACAGGTCTAACTCGTGTTTCGCCCCTTTTTTCTCTTTTTCCATCTATTATCCTCCTAATGAAGTACGAAGCGCTTCTGCAACATTTGCTACTCCGATAACCTCAATCCCTTTTGGTTTTGTCCATCCATCCAGATTTGCCGCGGGTATGATCATGCGTTTAAAACCAAGCTTTGCCGCTTCTTTCACACGCTGTTCAATTCTTGAAACCCGCCGGACTTCTCCGGTTAATCCCACTTCTCCAATAAAACAATCTGCAGGATTTGGAGGTGTGTCTCTAAAGCTTGATGCGATACTAATCGCAATGGCAAGATCAATTGCCGGTTCATCAAGCTTAACGCCGCCAGCCACTTTCAAATAAGCATCCTGATTTTGCAGCAGCAGCCCTACTCTTTTTTCTAACACAGCCATTAACAGAGAAACCCTGTTATGGTCTATTCCCGTTGCCATACGCCTTGGGTTGCCAAAACTTGTTGGCGAGATGAGCGCCTGAATTTCAACGAGAATCGGTCTAGTGCCCTCCATAGAGGCAGTGATACTCGAGCCTGCGGAACCAGCAGAGCGTTCTTCTAAGAAAATTTCCGAAGGATTCAAAACCTCAGTGAGCCCCTCTTCCCGCATTTCGAAAATGCCCATTTCGTTTGTAGATCCGAAACGGTTTTTTACAGCCCGCAAAATACGGAAAGTATGGTGGCGTTCTCCTTCAAAATATAAAACAGTGTCAACCATATGCTCCAACAGTCTCGGACCTGCAATAGACCCTTCTTTCGTCACGTGCCCTACGATAAAAATCGGAATACCTTTTGTTTTTGCAATTTTCATCAGCTCAGCGGTACATTCTCTGACCTGTGACACACTGCCTGGAGCCGATGTAATATCGCTTTGGTAAACCGTTTGAATAGAGTCAACAACGACAAACGCTGGATTCATCTCTTGTATAGCAGACGAAATATACTCCATATCGGTTTCAGATAAAACATGCAGTGACGGATTATTAATGCCGAGACGGTCTGCTCGCAGCTTCGTTTGCTTTACAGATTCTTCTCCCGAAATATACAGGACACTGTTTGATGAGCCTGATAATTGAGCGGAAACCTGCAGTAATAGCGTTGACTTTCCGATACCAGGATCACCGCCAATTAAAACGAGGGAGCCTTTAACGACACCTCCGCCGAGTACTCTGTTAAACTCGCCAAGCTGGGTTTTGACGCGGGGTTCTTCTGATGTTTCGATTGATGTAATAGGTGAAGGTTTCTGTACAGTTTGAACAGAATGAGAAAAAGCCGCTCTCCGATTGGCCGGTGCTTTTTTAATCATTTCTTCCACCATTGTATTCCAAGCACCGCAGCCCGGACATTTCCCCATCCATTTTGGAGACTCGTAGCCGCAGGATTGGCAGATGAATTTCGATTTTGTTTTAGCCATATATAGTGTAAGACCTCTCCCTTGTTCTATTTCTTGATATGAAAGTGAGGCATACACTTACATGCTGTATGCCTCATTTCCGTCTTCTATATTAATTCGTTTTAGCAGTCGTTTTTACGACAAATTCGCCATCTTCTACATCAAGAACAATATGCTGTCCTTTATGAATATTTCCTCTGAGGAGTTCTTCAGATAAACGATCCTCGACATGTTTTTGGATCGCTCTTCTTAACGGACGGGCACCGTATTCCAGGTCAACGCCCTCTTCCGCGACTTTCGCTTTTGCAGCATCTGTCAATTCGATAGAAAGATCTTGTTCTTTCAGGCGTTTCGTTAATTGATCAGACATTAATGACACAATTTCAGTAAGATGTTTTTTCTCAAGTGAATGGAAGACAATGATTTCATCAATACGGTTGATGAACTCAGGTCTGAACGCTCGTTTCAATTCACCCATCACTTTATCTTTCATGTCTTTATGATTTTGAGTTTCATCCTGAACGTTAAAGCCGACATATTTATTGCGTTTCAGCTCACTTGCTCCGACGTTTGATGTCATGATCAGAATGGTATTGCGGAAATCGACTGTGCGTCCTTTAGAATCAGTCAATCGCCCGTCTTCAAGAACTTGCAGAAGGATATTGAAGACATCAGGGTGCGCTTTCTCGATCTCATCAAGAAGCACGACAGAGTAAGGTTTTCTTCTGACTTTCTCTGTCAATTGACCGCCTTCATCATATCCCACATATCCCGGAGGTGAACCAACAAGTCTTGAAGTTGAGTGTTTTTCCATGTATTCAGACATATCAATTCTGATCATGGATTCTTCATCGCCAAAAATGGATTCAGCAAGTGCTCGTGCAAGTTCTGTTTTACCTACACCTGTAGGGCCTAAGAAAATGAATGAGCCGATTGGGCGTTTAGGATCTTTTAATCCTGCTCTCGCACGTCTGACGGCTTTTGCAACAGCTACAACTGCCTCATCCTGGCCGATGACGCGGGAGTGAAGAATGTTTTCCATATTGAGAAGCTTATCAGTTTCAGTTTGGGCAATTTTAGATACAGGCACACCGGTCCAGCTGGATACAACCATCGCGATATCATCCACAGTAACCTCTGAGTTTTCCTGCCCTTGCTTCTCTTTCCATGATTTCTTCGTATCCTCTACTTGCTCGCGCAGGCGTTGTTCAGTATCACGCAAGGAAGCAGCTTTTTCAAACTCTTGGCTTTGCACTGCCGCATCTTTCTCTTTACGAACCTCATCAAGCTTCTGCTCAAGCTCTTTTAAGTTAGGAGGCGTTGTAAATGAGCGCAGTCTCACCTTTGAACCTGCTTCATCGATCAAGTCAATTGCTTTATCCGGAAGGAAGCGGTCAGAAATATATCTGTCAGAAAGCTTAACCGCAGCTTCAATGGCATCATCAGTGATAGAAACGCGGTGGTGGGCTTCGTATCTGTCACGCAGACCTTGTAAAATTTGAATACTTTCATCTACAGATGGCTGATCAACCTGAATCGGCTGAAAACGGCGTTCCAGTGCTGCATCTTTTTCAATATATTTACGGTACTCATCAAGAGTCGTTGCACCAATACATTGGAGTTCGCCGCGAGCAAGTGAAGGTTTTAAAATATTAGATGCATCAATAGCACCTTCTGCTCCGCCTGCCCCGATTAATGTATGGAGCTCATCGATGAATAGAATGATATTTCCTGCCTGGCGAATTTCATCCATGACCTTCTTCAGGCGATCCTCAAATTCTCCGCGGTATTTTGTGCCGGCAACAACTGTTCCCATGTCTAATGTCATCACACGTTTATCACGCAAAATTTCGGGTACTTCATTATTGATAATTTGCTGTGCCAAACCTTCTGCGATAGCCGTTTTACCTACACCTGGTTCCCCAATGAGAACAGGGTTGTTTTTCGTTCTGCGGCTTAATACTTCAATCACACGCTGGATCTCCTTGCTTCTGCCGATTACAGGGTCAAGGCTGTCTTCCTTCGCAATAGCAGTTAAGTCTCTTGCCAAGCTGTCAAGCGTAGGCGTATTCGCATTGCTGTTTGTTCCTGCCGCTGATGATCCTGTTTCATTACTTCCTAGAAGCTGGAGCACCTGCTGTCTTGCTTTATTTAAGCTGACACCGAGATTATTCAGAACTCTCGCAGCAACGCCTTCTCCTTCACGAATCAGACCAAGAAGAATATGTTCTGTTCCGACATAAGAATGACCGAGTTTTCTTGCCTCATCCATTGAAAGCTCAATGACTTTTTTAGCTCTAGGAGTATAATGAATCGTTTGAGACATTTCCTGCCCGCGCCCGATCAAACTTTCTACTTCTTTCTGAATTTTATCTGAACCGAGTCCAAGCGCTTGAAGAGCTTTAGCAGCAATGCCCTCTCCTTCTCTTACCAGTCCTAATAAAATATGCTCAGTGCCAATGTTATTATGACCTAACCGAAGTGCTTCTTCCTGTGCTAGCGCCAGTACTTTTTGAGCTCGTTCTGTAAATCTTCCAAACATCATATCGATTCATCCTCCTGTCTTTTCCCATTCATTTCTAAGTGAAGCCGTTCTCTGATGAGAGCCGCTCTTCGAATGTCCCTTTCGTTCGGACGCAAAGCGCCTCCCGAGTATTGCTGTAAAAACCCTGGCTGCGTCAAAATCATAAGTTCGTTAAGTATGTTGCTTGAAAGTCCTTTTATAATACCTAGGTCTATGCCTAACCGAACATCTGAAAGGCACTTTGCAGTTTCTTTCGATTCTATCATCCGGCAATTAGACAAGACCCCATAAGACCGATATACCCGATCCTCAAGTTCGATTTTAGAAGTTTGATAAATCGCTTCTCGGGCAGATCGTTCTTGTTCAATCAACTGAGCAGCAACACTGTTAAGATCCTCTACAATATCCTGCTCTGACTTACCAAGCGTGATCTGATTTGAAATTTGAAAGATATTCCCTACTGCTTCGCTGCCTTCCCCATAAATTCCTCTAACAACTAAGCCTAATTGATTAATTGCCGGTATAATTCGATTTATTTGCCTAGTTAAAACCAGTGCCGGCAGATGCATCATGACCGAAGCCCTTAAACCTGTACCTACGTTTGTAGGACAGCTGGTTAAGTATCCTCTTTGCTCATTGAATGCATAATCAACTTTTTCTTCAATCCAGTCGTCGACCTGGTTTGCGGCTTTCATTGCTTCTAAAAGCTGAAATCCAGGGAAAAGACACTGAATTCTAATATGGTCCTCTTCATTTAGCATGACGCTTACTTCCTCATTTTCAGAAAGCAAACAGCCGCCAAAAGGAGACTCTGTCAGATTAGGACTGATTAGATGTTTTTCAACAAGTACACGCTTTTCTAAAGGCTGTGCATCATTCATTCTAATCAAAACAAATTTGCCGATTCCGGGAATTTCTTGCTCTGAAAACTGATCTTCAAATTGCTGTATGATGGATGAGGCTTCTTCATTGGAATACCGCGTAGGGAACCGAATATGCTCAAAGTTCCTTGCTAAACGTATGCGGCTGCTGAGTACAATGTCACTTTCAGGTCCTTTCTGCTTCATCCAACTGCTTAGTGCGTCCTGAATAAAATGCTTTAGCGACATTACCCCTGTTCCTCCTCACTATCTGTACTTTTGAGTGATTGTTCTAATGAACGAATTTGATCTCTTACATGAGCTGCATTTTCAAATTCTTCTTGATGGATTAAGGATTCTAATTCCTTTTTTAGCATATCAATCTGCCGTCTGACATGAAGATTGCCGCCTATTCGTTTCGGTATCTTACCTGCATGCACAGTGTTTCCGCTGTGCACTTTACGTAGGATTGGTGTAATGTTGCTATGAAATGTTTTGTAACATTCAGAACATCCAAAACGGCCAATTTTTCTGAATTGCTGAAAAGTCATTCCGCATTTCGGACAAGCAGATATTTGCTCCGAGTGACTGAACATTTGAGTTCCTGCATTTTGAAATGAAGAATCCATGTTCAGTAAACCCGAAAGTAAATTATGAATAGAGAAACCCTGATTTGCACTTATACCATATGAATCACTATTTTCTTTGGCACATTGTTCACAAATATGAACTTCTATTTTTTCTCCGTTAACAACCTTTGTAAAGTGAAAAGTGGCTGGTCTCTCGTGGCACTCTTGACAAATCAATCTTTTCACCCGCTTATTTTAATTTTAAAGAAGTCAGCATTGCCTTCATCATTCTCGCTCTTAATTCATCACGTTCAGGCAAGTCAATGTGTAAAACTGAGCGGTCCATTACGCTGACCATCATTTTTGCTTCTCTTTCTGAAATTACCTTGTCTTCTAATAGCCTTAAAATAATGTCATCAGAGGCTGCTTGAGACAAATGGGTATTAATTTGAGAAATAATATTATTGATCAGGACAACTTCATTGTTCATTTTAATTTTAATGATTCTGATATAACCGCCGCCCCCGCGTTTGCTCTCAACAATATATCCTCTTTCGCTTGTAAATCTGGTGTTGATGACATAATTTATTTGGGAAGGAACGCATTGAAATTTATCTGCAATTTCACTTCGTTTAATCTCTAAAATTTCCTTGCCATTTTGATCTAACACTCGTTTTAAATATTGTTCAATGATGTCAGAAATATTATGTCCCACTCAACCCCCTCCTTTACTGACTTTGACTATATTTGACTTTAATCTTACTATAAGCCGTTTCTCGAGAATTTTCAACTTTCTCGCTCTATCCTTTATTATTTCCATTTTCCCGGTCCACAAAACCTGATAGCTGATTTAAAATTCGGTATAAAGTTATTATATTATACAGTTAAGTGGAATTTTATGATACCAATAAACCAAAATACAAAAAACCCAGCTCAATGAGCTGGGTTTAGCT